>NZ_JBQEPB010000005.1:0-602508 GCF_052045455.1 Pedobacter sp. 22226
AGCGAATCGCTCCTCGTCTCGTCCTTTCGACCGGAGTGCAACGAAGCGGAGAAATCTATCTTATGAAACTTACCCCCGCTGGGTAGTCCGAAGTCGGAAAGACCGGGGTCCGGGGTTTGGCGTACTATAGTGAATCGCCCCTCATCGCGTCATTGCGAACCGAAGGGCAGGGCTGGTGAGGTGGAGTGAAGCAATCTTTTAAATTTAGTAGCCCCATCTGTATTTTCCATGCATGCGTAGCTTTTATCCACTCGTCTCGTCATTTCGACCGGAGTGCAACGAAGCGGAGAAATCTATCTTACAAGACTTACCCCCGCTGGGTAGTCTGAAGTCGGAAAGACCGGGGTCCGGGGTTTGGTGTACTATAGCGAATCGCTCCTCGTCTCGTCCTTTCGACCGGAGTGCAACGAAGCGGAGAAATCTATCTTATGAAACTTACCCCCGCTGGGTAGTCCGAAGTCGGAAAGACCGGGGTCCGGGGTTTGGGGTATTATAGCGAATCGCCCCTCGTTGCGTCATTGCGAACCGAAGGGCAGGGCTGGTGAGGTGGAGTGAAGCAATCTTTTAAATTTAGTAGCCCCATCTGTATTTTCCATGCATGCGTAGCTTTTATCTCCTCGGCTCGTCATTTCGACCGGAGTGCAACGAAGCGGAGAAATCTATTTTGAGAAACTTACCCCCGCTGGGTAGTCCGAAGTCGGAAAGACCGGGGTCCGGGGTTTGGGATATTATAGCGAATCGCCCCTCGTCTCGTCATTGCGAACCGAAGGGCAGGGCTGGTGAGGTGGAGTGAAGCAATCTTTTAAATTTAGTAACCCCATCTGTATTTTCCATGCGTGCGTAGCTTTTATCCACTCGTCTCGTCATTTCGACCGGAGTGCAACGAAGCGGAGAAATCTATTTTGAGAAACTTACCCCCGCTGGGTAGTCCGAAGTGGGAAAGACCGGGGTCCGGGGTATTATAGCGAATCGCCCCTCATCTCGTCATTTCGACCGGAGTGCAACGAAGTGGAGAAATCTATTTTACGATATCTTACCCCCACGATTGTATTCCTGACAGATAATTTATTATATAAAAATCAATATGAATGAAAGAAGAATCTTCGCGCAATAATAAGCCGCCAAATTCGTCATTGCGAGAAGGCTTTTTCAGCCGACGAAGCAATCTTTCTAACAAGTATTGCTAGCAGGAAAGATTGCTTCCCCAAAAAGTCGGGACAGGCTGTCGTTCCTCCTCGCAATGACGACCTTTCAGTTGGATTCTACTAGCTGAACATTAAAATGTTTTATTTACGGCTTTTACTTAACCTATCCCAAAAGCTATTATTATCTGATTTACTAAAAAGCCCTTCTGTAAGATAAATCTCCAGAAATTCAAATATCGAATTACTCTGAACGGTCGTTTCTTTGGAACCGTGATCGTTGTTGAGGATGTTATAACCTCCCCCTTCATTTAGCTGGATTAACCACTGATCGCTGTAGATCATGTATTCAGCGAAATGGAGCGTATTGCTTTTCAACTCGCTTCGGTAATCAATAACCTCTGATATCGGAATCACCCTAAACATAAAATCTTCAGTTTCGATTCCATTGCAAAAGGTATAAAAATCGATCAGATCTGATGGAAGCGGTTGGCTAAGCTTTGATTGTAGATCTGCTATGTCTTCTTCGCGGCATGGATCGTTAAAAGTAATACCCAGTTTCTTTATTACAGTTTTTTTGTTTTCGAAGAGTTGTTTAAGGGGTTGCATGGAAAAGCCAATTAGTTAATTAAAGACTATGTCAGCCCGTTAATTATAAGTTTAAGTCAGGAATAATACCTAATCACCCCTACTTAAACATTTTACTGATCGACAATAATTTTGGCGCGTCCATTTGAATTGTCCTTGAATTTTCTCTTGTAAAAGATTGTTTTCCAACAAATGAAATTTCTGATTGTTTTGGTACCCTAATTCTTATTGTTGATAAACCTTTATAGTCAATAATATCGATTTGGCTTTTTACTTGACTTTTCAGAGGTTCAGATAACTCGGACTTATCAATTTCACCTAAAATTTTATTAATATAGTCGTCTAAAGACCATCCCATTACCGCTAACTCTCTGTCAATACCTACAACGTATCTATCATTAATTGATTTGAATTCGATTTTATCTAGCTTTTTAATTGTTTCAGCATCACTTAATTTATCTGCCACCCCTATAAAAACGTATCCATCCTCTTCAGGACCAATATTTGCAATACCGCAAATGGTTTGAATTATTTCAGAATATAGTTTATTATTTAATTTTCTTTTTGACGATAAATCAAAAAAACCTTGTTTACACTCATATCTGTTAGATTCTATTTTTGATCTTCTAATAGAGTTTTCAAAATCTAATGCTAATCCGGAGCCATGTTTCAATACAGGGGGATCTTTTTTTACAAAGTATTTCCTAATAAGTCCATATGTAAGATTAATGTTTTTTTCCCTATCAGCAGTAACTGAGTAGTTAGCAGTTGATGTCATTTTTTTTTGTAAGTCTTTTAATGCTTTTACTATTTTATCATTCTCAGCTGGTGATTGTTCTTCTTTCACAATAAGTGTAAAAAGGGCCATAAATATTGAATAAAAAGATTCTTTGATGGGATTTCTTGACTTTGGATTTGTTATATTTATGATGGTTGTATTTTGTGATTCAAAAATTTGTTCAAGAATAGAGAATACAACTTTAATTTCATGGGTTAATCTATCAGAACCATAAACAATTAATTCTTTATTTAAATCACTATGTATATCGGATGATTCATCGTATATTTTATTAAAAAGATCTCTGCTTTTTGCTAGTGGTTCATCTTTTAAAATTGAAGCGACAAGATCAACAATCATCTCCTCGTCTTCACTATCCCTCAATTGTTTTTTCCAAATCACACCATTTTTACACCAAAAAATATCTTCAGCAACCAATCCATACCCTATCTTTTCTCTATTAGAATCAATGCTAATTTCAGGCATGTCGGATAATTCAAGCAAATCTTTTGAAGAATCGCCTCGAATCTCGGAAGCAATTTTTCTAATTAGGTCAGAAAAATTATCAATCATTCCAGCTTGCCTCTTTTCTTGCGGACTTAATTGCTTACCGCCAGAATTAATTCTGCCGAAGATATCTGTTATTGTGGCTTCGTTAGAATTTGGATATATTGTAATGGCTAGTTGATAATCTAAAAAATTCGCGCATTTTTGAGGATCAAGTAACGAATCGCTTTTTTCATTTGCAACAAATAACCCTTTATCCGCGTTTTGTTTTGCTCTAGAGGATTGTTTTACATCAAAATATTTGCCACCAACATCGAATCTATTTTCAATAAATGAAATTATTGAATTTAATCTTTGAAGGCCATCTATGATCTCAAATTTATCATCAGCTGTTTTGGCTAGTAATATTAAGGGGATTGGAAAATCTGAGATTATACTATCAATCAAAAATTGTTTTTCATCTACAGTCCACACGAGTTTTCTTTGATATTTTCGATTTACTAAAAATTTTTTTTCTGAGTATTGTCTATAAATTTCTTGAATACTCATCCCTCTTGGTGTCAAACTCATATTATGATTTTTTTTTCTTTATAAGAAAGTTATAATTAATTTATGCAAGCAAATTATAATTTGTGATAAAGGCCTAATGGCTATTATCATTATTACAAGCCTATGTGAAACAAATTCAAAAATTAATTAAATTGCTGCTAGTTTGCTAATGTAGTAACAAAAATATTTAGTTAAATACGGAAAACCATAAATACTCATTTTTAGTGATCCCTCCCCACATCTCAAATAATCCCTTACCTTTGCGGCTTTCTAACTAGCAGTTTATTCATGGGCAAAAACAGCATCGGCTCTGCCATTACATATTTCTTTTTAGGCGAGTACTTTTCTGATGCCCTGCGCACCACCATTACCGTGGTATTGCCCATCATTTTATTCTTTTACCTGGGTAATCCCGAAGCGGCAAAAGGAATAGGCGTGGGTGCTTTGCTGATCAGTTTAACCGATCTGCCCGATAACCGCCTTAACAAACTCAAAACAGCCTTATCCAGTATCATAGTATTTTTCTGCGCTACCCTGGTGGTATCTTCTGTTTTGTATAATCAATATCTTACTGCTGTGGTTGTGGTTGTTGCCGCTTTCGGTTGCTCTATGTTTGCGGTGTATGGACAGAAACTGTCGTTAATCGGTACCATGGCGCTCATTGTATGTACCTTTGTGATGGGGCTTCACCCCGCGAGGCCGCTGTATTTTAGCAGTTATATTTTGGTGGGTGGTGTTTGGTATTATGTAATCAGCCTGATCCAGATTCTGATCCGGCCTTACCGTTCCCTGCACCATGCCATTTTTGAGTGTTTAATGAGCAGTGCCGTATTTTTAAATGCCAAAGCGAAGAATTACGATGTGGATGTTCCGCTCGATCTGCAACAGAAAGAGGCCATTAAACTGCACATCAAGGTTAACCAGAAACACGAACTGATCCGCAACCTGTTGCTTACCGATAAGTACGCCATGAATCCCGATAACCCCAAAGGCCGGTTGTTGCTGGAACGGGCGAGGTTACTGATTGATTTATACGAACAGCTGAATGCGGTGCATTATGATTATGCCCTGGTGCGGGATACCCTGGCTACCGGACCGAGTTTAAAACTGATTGCCAGCCTGATCGAACTGCTGGCAAAAGAGCTCGAAGAACTCGGCAGGCACGTGCGTTCGGCAAAGGCTTATAAAGGCGAAGTAGCCACCAATATCAAATATTACCAGAAACGCTTAATGCTGCTGCAGGAAATGGAATGCCTGAACGAAAGCCAGCGTAAAATTGTGTTGAAAGTGGTTTCGAACATGAACGATATTGTGCGCATTATCGAAATGATCAGGGGGAATGAGCATACGCCCGAAAAACACCTGCAGGAACTGAGCGGCCCGATTTCCTATCCATTATTTATTACCGGCGACCGCTTTTCGATTAAAGAACACCTGAGTTTAAAATCGCCGATATTCAGGTTTTCGCTGCGGCTGGCCATCTGTTTCCTTTTCGGTTTTTTATTAATCTGGCAGTTGGAGCCCAGCAAATACAGCTACTGGTTGTTCTTAACGCTGGTAATTGTAGCAAGGCCGAAATTTTCGATTACCTGGAAACGGAACCTGCAACGCCTGAAAGGAAGCCTCGGAGGGGTTGTTGTGGGGCTGGTGATCATTTATTTTGTGAAGAGTCCGGCGGTGTTACTTTCCTTTTCGGTGATTTTCCTGCTGGGTTTTTATGCCTTCAACCGGTTAAACTATACCGTTAGTGTGCTCTTTATTACCCCCGCGGTAATTTTAACGCTGGGCAGTTACCAGGGCCATTTCGACCACCTGGTGCACGATCGGATTCTGTTTACCCTGCTGGGTTGTGTGATCGCTATTTTTGCTACTTACCTTTTCCCGATATGGGATAGCCACCAGCTGAAAGAGAAAATTAATAAAGCCACAAAAGATTGTTTACAATACTTAAAGGTAGCCATTGGGCGGAAGGAAAACCTGGGCGAAAACGTTTCGCGGATGGCGAGAAAAAATGCCAACCTGAGTTTATCGGCCCTGAGCGAAGCCATCGAATCGGCCAGTCAGGAGCCCGTGCGTAAACACCTCGATTTTAATGCGCTTTATGGTGTACAATCGACCATTTACCAGATCAATGCCATTATTACTTCCATTTACCTTTCGCTTAACCATAAACCCGAACAGGCTGATCCTGCTGTGGTGAGCCAGATTGTAAATCACCTCAGTGAAGGGACTACCTTACCAGACAGCACTTTAAAGCCGGATGAAACGGAACAGGAGAGTGATCATTCTACCAGGCAGAAGCTGGCCCATATTGCGGTTTTATCTGTAGCGTTTAGCAGGTTTAATGCTGCTTTCAGGGATTGACCCATTAGTGAAAATGCTCTTGCAGATTTAAGGCGATCAATGCCGGAGGTACTTATCTCATTTATTTCGTATAACCCAACAAATCCTTAACCCGATCGAGCCTGTTGCTGTTTAAAGTTGTACGATACACACTTTCAACAGTACTATTATCAGGAAAGGTTGCTTTTAAATCGCTCAATAAGGCTAAAGCTTTAACCTTATCATTTTCTGCGATATAGATTACCCCAGCAGTATTTATGATTTCATCTATCTGTATTGGCGTTAGTGTAGTGTCTATTTTAGGTAGCTGCTTCTTGTTTACCTCATCAGCAACTGCCTTATAACCTGCCTCGGCCAATTCATTTTTACCCTGTGCATCATAAATCAGCGCCCTTTTATATTGGATGTCTAAATCGTTGGGGTTTTTCTTCAGCCACTCTGTACACAGTTCAACCGATTCATCAAATTTTTTCATGTACTGATAACAACTTAACAGGTTGTAAAATGCGATCTTGTATCCTCCATCTTCGGCAAGTGCTTTTTTATATAACTGTACGGCACTTTCTAACGAATCTTTAGGATATTTTAGATTCATCACATTCAAAAAGATTTTAAGCGCACTATCATTAGCCACCATTGCACTCTTTTTGGGCTGATCATTAATCTGATGTGCCTTTTGTTTGCATGAAATTATAATACTGGCAATAACTAAAAGCATTAAACTGCTTTTTCTGATCAGGAATGGGCGGTAATTTTGCATGGGATGTTAACTTAAATATCTGGTTGATTAAATATAGAAACTAATGGCTTAGTTAAAATAGTTTTTGATGTAATTTATTTGTGATTGAACAGGGGAATGCTTTATGGTTGCCAGCCCATCTTTAAAGTTGGCAACTCACAACACCCGTAATAAATTTGATTGATTAAGCTGTGAAACTATAGATATTGGTATATTGTGCGGTTTAATACCATTATGTACATGAAAAAATTATTCCTGAGTCTTTTCCTGCTCTCTTGTTTTACTGTTGCTGCTTTTGCACAAAAGAAACCCAATTTCTGGGATGATGTGCAAACGATTAAAAAATACGATCAGATGTATAAGCCGCCTGTTCATCCGGTGTTATTTGTAGGCAGTTCATCTATCCGGAAGTGGGACGATTGCATGCAGATTTTTGCAAAATACAATGCCTTAAACCGTGGTATCGGTGGCGCGGTAATTAATGATATTACCTATTATTTAAACGATGTGGTTTTTCCGTATCAGCCAAAACAGCTGGTGATTTATGTAGGTGAAAACGACCTGCCAAACGATGCGGTAACACCCGATACCGTTTTAAACCGTACCATTCAGTTATACCGGGCCATCAGGGCAAAACTGCCAACGGTACCAATTGTTTACATTTCGATTAAACCAAGTCCGAGCCGGGATAAGTTTAAGGAGAAAGCAGTGGCTTCTAACGCGCTCATTAAAAAGTTCCTAGCCGGAGAGGCCAATACCACTTTTGTTAATGTATATTCTTTAATGCTTACTAAAGAGGGTAAACTCAGGCCAGAATTGTTTGTGGAAGATATGCTGCATATGAATGCTACGGGGTATGCCATCTGGCGAAAAGCGGTTGAACCACATTTAATAAAATAGGCATGTTTAACCAAATACGGAAGGTAAGAACACGTAAACTTATCAGGCGTTAAATATTTATTATTGCACAGTCTCCTGTTATTTAGCCCCGATTGAACGGAAAGCCCGGAACCCGATTTTCCATCGGGTGAGGACTTGAAGGAAAAGCGGGACCGGAGCAACGCTAAGAACCACATGCTTACTGCTTCCAAAAAAAACACCTTTTTTCTAGCCAACCCAGCTACATATTGAAGGTATTTTTCTAATGATATTTTACCATATAAGTAATATAAGAACATATAAACTTAAGTCTTACATTCCTTATATGGTTAGAAACCTGCGAAACCGGAGCAAGCCTAAGAACCACATGCTTACTGCTTCAAAAAAAACACCATTTTCTAGCCAACCCAGCTACATGATAAAGGTATTTTTCTAATGATATTTTACCATATAAGTGATATAAGAACATATAAACTTAAGTCTTACATTCCTTATATGGTTAGAATCCTGCGGGACCGGAGCAATGCTAAGAACCACATGCTTACTGCTTTAAAAACACCTTTTTTCTAGCCTAGTCAGGTACATGTGGAAGGTGTTTTTCTAATGATAATTTACCATATAAGTGATATAGAAGATATAAACTTACATGATCTTACATTCCTTATATGGTTAGAAACCTGCGAGACCGGAGCAAGCCTAAGAACCACATGCTTACTGCTTTAAAAAACACCTTTTTTATAGCCAACCCAGGTACATATTGAAGGTGTTTTTCTAGTTATATTTACCATATAAGTGATATAAGAACATATAAACTTACATGATCTTACATTCCTTATATGGTTAGAATCCTGCGGGACCGGAGCAAGCCTAAGAACCACATGCTTACTGCTTCAAAAAAAGACACCATTTTCCTAACCAAATCAGGTACATGTTGAAGGTGTTTTTCTAATGATATTTTACCATAAGTGATATAAGAACATATAAACTTACATGATCTTACATTCCTTATATGGTTAGAAACCTGCGGGACCGGAGCAAGCCTAAGAACCACATGCTTACTGCTTCAAAAAAAGACACCATTTTCCTAACCAAATCAGGTACATGTTGAAGGTGTTTTTCTAATGATATTTTACCATATAAGTGATATAAGAACATATAAACTTACATGATCTTACATTCCTTATATGGTTAGAATCCTGCGGGACCGGAGCAAGCCTAAGAACCACATGCTTGCTGCTTCAAAAAAACACCTTTTTTATAGCCAACCCAGCTACATATTGAAGGTATTTTTCTAATGATAATTTACCATATAAGTAATATAAGAACATATAAACTTAAGTCTTACATTCCTTATATGGTTAGAAACCTGCGGGACCGGAGCAACGCTAAGAAACACATGCTTGCTGCTTCAAAAAAACACCTTTTTGAAGCCAACCCAGCTACATGATAAAGGTATTTTTCTAATGATATTTTACCATATAAGTGATATAAGAACATATAGACTTACATGATCTTACATTCCTTATATGGTTAAACCGTTTGAGGTATTGCACCTGAAAAATATATTTTTTACAACCTAAGTCACCTTAGTATTTCATGAGATTAATAATTATGTACTTCAAACTTACCTGTTCCCAGGTGACTAAGGTGGTGAATGAATACCCCGGGTGTTTCTAAACTCCTACCTTACGGTTGTGAACAAGGTTAACCGGAATTAAAATTATATATTTATTATTGCGATTAAATCATCCCTAACCTCATGTACAGATTTCTACTTGTTATTTTATGCTTTCTAACTGTTTACCATGCCTCCGCTCAGGATCTTTTGGGTATTCCGCAGATTGTAAATTACAATAACGAACAATATAACGGGGGGATACAGAACTGGGAGGTTAAACAGGATAAAAACGGCATCCTGTATTTCGGGAACAACGAGGGTTTACTCACCTTTAACGGCAGGTATTGGAACCTTTACCGCCTGCCTAATTATACTTCGGTCCGCTCTATAGGCATCGACTCTAAAAACAGGATTTACGTTGGCGGACAGGATGAATTCGGTTATTATTACCCCAATGAGCATGGAATTTTAAAGTACACCTCTTTATTAAACCTGGTGCCTGAAAATTTGCGTAAGCTGGCCGATATCTGGGATATTTCGATTGTTAATGATGAAGTGTTTTTCAGGTCGGTTAACGCCATTCTCCATTATAAAGATGGCGTAGTTAAAAGTTATAAAATCAGCACTACCTGGCAGTTTATGGGGATGGCCAATAATAAGGTTTTCTCGCAGAACCAGCTGGTTGGACTCATGGTTTTCGACCATGATTTGTGGAAGCCCTTTTGCACCGATACCATTTTAAAACGTTTTGTTGTTACGGCTGTTTTACCCTATGCCAAAGATACCTTGTTGGTTTCTACCCTGAAAAGGGGTTTCTTTCTGATTGCCAACAGCAAACTTATTCCACTGAAAACGAAGCTTGATCCGGTTTTTTTTAACGACAGGATTTATTTTGCCAACCGGATTAATCAAAACTTATATGGAGTGGGCACAACATCAGGCGGGGTGTACATCATGAACAAACGCGGCGAACTGGTACAGAAGTACAACTATAGGGAAGGTTTACAGAACAATAATGTGAGGGGCATCCTGCTCGACAGGGATAAAAATATGTGGCTGGCTTTGGATGATGGCATTGCCTATGTGGCTATTAACAGTGCCATTAAAAACATCTTCCCCGACCGCAACAAGCAGATTACCAGTTATGCTTTCAGGAAGTTTAACCAATCGGTTTATATAGGCACTTCGAACGGTTTATATACGGCCAAACTAAATGCTGCGAGCCCCGATTTAAGCTATGCTACTGCAAATTTTGAGGAAGTAAAAAATACGAAAGGGCAGGTTTGGGGATTGGACGAAATCAACAATCAGTTGTTAATGGCGCATGAGGATGGTACTTCTGTGATTCAGAACAACACGGCCAGATCGCTCTATAATTTGCCGGGCACCTGGATGTACCAAACCGTAGATAATGTATATCCCAGCAGTGAGGTAATTGCAGGTACCTACTGGGGCCTGCAACGGTTGGTATATAATGGCAGTACTTTTACCAATGGCGGTAAAATTGAAGGCTTGAGAGAAACCCTGCGTTTTATTGTTGCCGATAATAACAATCCCGATCATATCTGGGCCTCGCATCCCTACCATGGGGTGTATAAAATAGAATTAAAGCCCGATCATAAAAGCATATTGCGTACCACCATGTTTACCGACAAGGATGGATTACCATCTAAACTCTACAATTATGTGTACCACGTAAAAAACAGGGTGTTAATTGCCACGGTTGATGGCGTATATGAGTACGATGCGGTAAAAAGGAAGTTTATCAGGCTAAAACTGCTGGGTAATGCACTTAACGGGGTATCTATTCAGTATATGAAAGAAGATAATGATGGCAATATCTGGTTTGTGAGCAATAAAAAAGTTGGCGTAATCGATTTCAGAAAGCCCGCCGGTGGCAATGCCTTTACTATATTTTACCTGCCCGAGCTTGATGGGAAAGTAGTGGGTGGTTTCGAATCCATTTACGCATTAGATAGCCGCAATATATTTATTGGTGCCAACAAGGGTGCTTACCACATCAATTATGATAAATACATCGAGAACATTACCAAACCAAACGTGGTGTTGGGGATGATAAAATTATTCGGTAAAAAGGATAGTGTGGTTTTTGGGGGTTATTTTGTTAAAAACGGCGCAGTTGCAGGTAAACAGGACGAACGGAATTTGCCGGAGTATGTGAACAGCTTAAATTCCATCCATTTCGAATATGCATCTACACTGTTTGAGCACGACAGGAATATCAAATTCAGCTACCAGTTGGTTGGTTTCGACCGCGACTGGTCGGAATGGGGTGTTAAAAGTGAAAAAGATTATACCAATTTACCTGCCGGGAAATATACCTTTAATGTAAAGGCCAGAACCGATGTAGGCAACGAATCTGCCATGGTGAGTTATAGCTTTATGGTTTTACCGGCCTGGTACAATACCATCTGGATGAAGATGGTTTACCTGATCCTGGTTGTTTTACTGATCAGGTTAATCATCAGGTGGCAAAAGCAAAAACACATTAAAGAGCAGGAGCGGATGAGTTACCTCCACCAGCTGGAATTAGACCGCAATGAAAAAGAAATTGTGCGCCTGCAGAACGAAAAACTGGAAGCGGATGTAAACTATAAAAATAAAGAACTCTCTACCATGACCATGCATCTGGTACAGCGTGGTAAGGTATTGGCAAAGATTAAAGAGGTGATTTCTACCGTAATCAAAAACCACGATATCAGCGAAAGTTCGCCCAGTTTCAGGCACCTCATCAGGCTGATCAGGGATGTGGAGAAGAAAGACCAGGAACTGGATCACCTGAGCGTGCACTTTAACCACGTAAATACCGAATTCTTTAATAAACTTAAAGATCTTTATCCCGATTTAAGTCAGAATGATTTGAAGTTCTGTGCCTATTTATCGATGAATCTTTCTTCAAAAGAAATGGCACAGCTGATGAATGTAACCATTAAAGCCATCGAAGTGGGGCGCTATCGCCTGAGAAAGAAACTCCAGCTTAAACCGGAAACCAATTTATATGAGTTTCTGATCGAAATAGCACGACAAAAGAACCCATAAATCAATGTTTTTGTTACAATTATAACATTTCATGAGGTTAATACTTAAATAACTGTTTATCAGTTATATTATGTTTGCTGTGTAGGGCTGATGTAGGCCTGTATTTCTTCTTTTTTTCTTAAATGAGGGCTTGTGTATGGTTTGTGTAGTAGCACTAAATTGTGCTATTGTATTGCGCCTCTATAGATTTGATTTTAATAACGGGCACCAAAGCCCACGGTGTTAACTAACCAAATATTAACTTAAAATTAAATTCTATGAGAGGAAGATTTACATTCGTATTCTTCATGTTCTGTATTCTGGCATTTCCGCTGGCCTTACTGGCACAAGACATTCCGGTTACAGGAAAAGTAACAGAACAAAATGGCGGGCCGTTACCGGGTGTAACGGTTAAACTTGACGGAACAAGCAAAGCGGCATCAACCGATGCCAATGGTGTTTTCGCTATCCAGGCACCGGTAGGTGGAAAATTAACCATCAGCCTGATCGGCATGGCCACGCAAACCGTCACTGTTCCGGCAGGCGGCCGTATCAATGTTTCGCTTAAAGCCGATTCGAAAGATTTAACCGAGGTGGTTGTAGTAGGTTATGGAACACAAAAGAAAAGTGTGGTAACCGGCGCAATTTCGAGCGTTAAAGCATCAGATCTGGAAAATCAACCGGTAGTACGTATAGAGCAATCGTTACAGGGTAGAACTTCGGGCTTAACCATTGCGGCTACATCTGGTCAGCCGGGTTCGAGTTCAACAGTGCGTTTAAGGGGTTTTACTTCTTTCGGTAACAGTAAGAACGATCCGCTTTGGGTAATCGATGGTGTGGTAATTGATGCCGGTGGTATTGGTTACCTAAATCAGGATGATATCGAATCAATCGAGGTATTAAAAGACGGTGCATCTGCAGCTATTTATGGTACACGTGCTGCAGCCGGAGTAATTTTGGTAACCACCAAAAAAGGTAAAGCAGGTACGCTGAACATTAATTACAGTGGTTATTACGGCATACAATCGCCGGCCAAAAAACTCGATCTGTTAAATGCTACACAATATGCTACATTGCGTAATCAGGCATTGGTAAGTGCAGGTAAGGCTCCGGCTTTTGCCAACCCGGCTGCTCTTGGCGAAGGAACAGACTGGCAGGATTTAATTTTTAATAACAGTGCGCCAAAACAAAGCCATGAGTTTAGCGTATCAGGAGGAAGTGAAAAAGCAACTTATTTTACCTCTTTTGGCTATACTGATATTACGGGTATAGTAGGTTCTCCTGTTTCTAAATTTAACAGGGCAAACGTTCGTATCAATACCTCATTTAAACCGATTAAACAAATTACTTTTGGCGAGAACTTAGGTTATAGCCATGGGGTAAACAGCGGAATTGGCGAAACCAACCGCGAATTTGGAGGGATATTAAGTTCTGCAATCAATTTAGATCCGATTACACCATCGGTAATTACCGACCCTACGGGCCAGTCTGTTTTTTATCCTGCGTTAGGTTCGCCGCAATACAATGCTGCAACTAGAAATGGCGACGGTCAGTTATTTGGTATTTCTCCTTACGTAGGTCAGGAAATGAAAAACCCGCTTGCCCAGATCCAGAACAGATTAGGTAATTACGGTTATGATCATAATATTGTAGGTAATGTTTTTGCAGATGTTGAGCCGATTCCTGGTTTACATGTACGCTCATCATTAGGTACAAAATTAGCTTTTTACGGAAGTAATTCGTTCAGTCCGGTAGCATACTACAATACTTCTACACCAATTAATCAATCTGGATTAACCAGAGAAAACACTTATGTAATTAATTGGAATATAGAAAATACCATTTCTTATAATAAGATTTTTGGCAAGCATAATGTTACCTTCTTACTCGGGCAGGGAAAATATAGCGATGGTAATGCACGCAGGGCAACAATTGTTTATAATAATATTCCTGCTAAAACTTTTGATGAAGCATCTTTCAGGTACAATTCGTTACCAGCTGACAGGCAGAATAGTACTGGTGGTGATGGTACCGACCACAGGATCAACTCACTATTTTCGAGGATCCAGTATAACTATGGAGAAAAATACTTGTTATCTGCTTTAATCAGACGTGATGGATCATCAAGATTTGGTGGTAATAATAAATTTGGTTATTTCCCTTCTGCATCTGTAGGTTGGGTGCCAACTTTAGAAGATTTTTTCCCTAAAAACAATGTATTAACCTTCCTTAAAGTAAGGGCAAGTTATGGGGTAACCGGAAATGATGGTATTGGTGATTTTTCTTTTATCCCGATTGTAGGCGCAGGCGCCGATCGTAATTATGTGTTTGGTTCAACTAACGAAACCGTTTATGTGGGTTATAGTCCTGGTGCTCCGGCTAATCCTAACCTGAGATGGGAGGAAACCCGTCAAACAGATATTGGTATTGATGCAACCTTATTTCAAAACCTAACCCTAACAGTTGATATTTACGATAAAAAAACTACAGGTATCCTTCAAAATCCACCAATTCCGGGTTATGCAGGTTATGGAAGTTTCGCACAGAATGTTGCTGATTTACAAAACAGAGGTTTAGAGATCGAACTTGGCTATAAAAAGAAATTTGGCGAGGTAGACTTCGGAGTGAATGGTAACGTTTCTTTTTATAAAAATAAAGCAACCAAATTGTTGCCGGGCAACCAGTTTCAGGAAGATAACAGTGCTACGTTCCAGAATTTGGGAAATATTACCAGAACAGGATTAAACCTGCCATATCAGCAATATTTTGGATATAAGAGTTTAGGTATTTTCCAAACCCAGGCAGAGATAGATAGTTATGTAGGTGCTGATGGTGTAACCAAATTACAGCCAAATGCAAAACCAGGCGATATAAAATTTGCAAATTTAACTAACGATAACCTGATCAATCCTGACGACCGTACTTACTTAGGCAATCCGAATCCAACAGTAAGTTATGGTATCACCATTAACCTGGCTTATAAAAACTTCGATTTTACTGCTTTCGGAAGCGGATCGGGTGGCAACAAAATTTTTCAGGGCTTAAGAAGACTGGATATTTCAACAGCAAATTACCAAACTAAATACTTAGATGCGTGGACACCAACCAACACCGGTGCCTCATTACCAAGAATTGTTGATGGTGATCCAAACAGAAACTATTCGAACTTTACCGATTTATATTTAGAGAACGGAAACTTTTTCAGATTAAGAACAATGCAGCTGGGTTACTCTTTGCCTAAAGATATCATCAATAAATGGGGTATGAAAAGACTTAGGGTATATGTACTTGCCGAAAACTTATTTACCATAACCAAATATACGGGTTACGATCCTGAACTGGGTGTAACAGGCGACTCGGGTGGCGGTGCTCAATATGGTATCGATCGTGGTGCATATCCACAGGCAAGGGCATTTTTGTTTGGATTAAATGTTGGATTTTAATATAAATTAAATCATGATGAAAAAGAATTTTTTATACTTTACAGTGATGGCAATTGCTGTATCGTTGGGTTCCTGCAAGAAGGAATTAGATACAAACCCCCAGGAAAGGATAACTTTAGATAATTACTATAAAACACAGGCTGATGCTTTTACGGGTTTAGTTGCCATTTACGATAGATTTGCATTCCAGTCAGGCGGTTTGTATGATAAATCGGCTATAATGGATGTTGCCAGTGACGATCAACTGGCAGGAGGTGGTAGTTCGGGCGATATTAATGACCTGCAGGTAATGCAAAACTATACCCTTAATGCGAGCACCGGGCCTCATGGCTACCTTTGGAACAGGGGTTACAGTGGGATATTCAGGGCAAACGTGCTGTTGTCTAAAATTGACGCCATCCCGATGGATGCAGCTTTGAAAGCAAGATACATTGCAGAAACAAAAGCCATGCGTGCGGCATTTTACTTCGATCTGGTTACTTTTTTCAAAAACGTTCCGTTAATTGAAGGAGTTGTTGAAATTGGCGATATCTATAACATTACCCAGGCACCACCAGCTTCTATTTATGCTTATGTAGAAAAAGACCTTAACGATGCTATACCTAATTTGCCCAACACTGTTCCTGCTGCAACAGAAGGTGGCCGCTTAACCAAAGGTGCTGCACAGGCACTATTGGGTAAAGTATTATTGTATGAGAAAAAATGGCAGGCCGCTGCAGATCAGTTTGCTGTGGTAAATGGTACAGCACCTGGTGTTTCACCCTCAGTGTATGGTTATAAACTATATCCTGTATTTGGCGATTTATGGAAACCAGCAAATAAATTCAATTCAGAATCAATTATCGAATTTGTTCATAGCAGTAAATCGAATGGAAACTGGTCGGCTGCTGGTAATAGTGAAGGTAACTTATTATCCATTACTACTGGTCCGCGGGGATATAGCAAAGTCTTAAGTACAGCACCTGATTATTTCAGTGGCTATAGCTTTCTGGTATTTACCAAAGATTTCTTTGATTTTATTCATAAAGACCCAAGAAATGCAGCAACTGTAGCAAATTTAGATAGCTTACAAACCAATGGCATTGCGAAATACACGCCGGGCTATAATAACACAGGGTATTTCTTTGCTAAATATATGGGCTTAACCACTCAGGCTGCGGCAACTATCCCTGAATTAAATTTCGGTATAGACGAATACGAAATCCGTTTGGCCGATACATATTTAATGGAAGCAGAAGCTTTAATGAATGCTGGCGCTGCTGTTGGTGCAGGCTCCAGGGCTTATATTTTACTGAATGCGGTGCGTGCAAGGGTTGGCTTAAATCCAGTTGCAGTAACGCAGGATAATATTGAAAAAGAGAGACGTTTGGAACTTGCGGGCGAAGGTCAGCGTTTCCCGGATTTGGTACGTTGGGGTAAAGCTGCAGCAACATTGAAATTCAAAGGCTTTATTGCTGGCCGTCACGAAGTTTTCCCGATTCCACAAAACGAATTGAATAACACCAAACTCGAACAGAACAAAGAGTGGGGTGGAACAAAATAATTGCTCATCATCTATAACGCTTAAAGTTTAATTGTCAACAGGGAGAAAGCTAAACCTTTCTTCCTGTTTTTTAATCTGAACCATATTTTACCTATGCTATCTACAAAACCATTTCAGCTTTTGGCTGCCTGCATCATTACCTGTTCATCATTTTCGGCTATTGCACAAAACCAGGCCGATGTTTGGTTAACCAGTGCCGATCGCGCTGTCTTATTCACAAAACAGGCCACAGGTTTAAGTTTTTCTGCTGCAAAAAACGATTATCCAACCATTGTGGTTAATGAAAAAGAAACTTTTCAAAGCATTGATGGATTTGGTTATGCCTTAACCGGTGGCAGTGCTCAGCATATCATCAAAATGTCGGCACCCGCCAGGGCGGCTTTATTAAAAGAACTGTTTGCTACCAATGGCAATAACATTGGTGTAAGCTATATCCGTTTGAGTATCGGCGCTTCCGATTTAAACGAAAAAATATTTTCTTATAACGACCTTCCCGAAGGGCAGACCGATTTAGCACAGTCAAAATTCGATTTGGGCCCCGATAAAATGGACGTGATTCCGGTAATGCAGGAGATCCTTGCAATTAATCCCAAACTAAAAATTATGGGTTCGCCATGGTCTCCTCCCTTATGGATGAAAACCACTTATGATGCCCGTGGAGGTATGCTCAAGCCCGAATATTACGATGTTTATGCTAAATATTTGGTCCGTTACGTGCAGGAAATGCAAAAACAGGGAATCCCGATCGACGCCATTACCATTCAGAACGAGCCTTTGCATCCGGGTAATAACCCGAGTTTGTTGATGGTGGCACCAGATCAGGCGTTTTTTGTAAAGAAATTCCTAGGCCCTGCTTTTGCAAAGGCCAGTATTAAAACTAAAATTCTTATATACGATCATAATGCCGACCGGCCTGATTACCCGATTACCATTTTAGATGATCCCGAAGCCAAAAAATACATCGATGGCTCTGCCTTTCATCTTTACGGCGGTAAAATTGATGCCTTAACTGATGTGCACAATGCCCATCCTGATAAAAATATTTACTTCTCTGAACAAATGGTGGTTGAGCAGCCAAACGCTGCAGGAATTAATATTGTAAACCCGGTCAGGCGCTTAATTATTGGTGCTACCCGCAACTGGAGCAAAAACGTACTCGAGTGGAACCTGGCTGCCGATCCTGAAAATAAACCTTATACCGATAGGGGAGGCTGTTCCATGTGTCAGGGTGCAGTAACCATCGATAAAGATCATTACAGCAGAAACCTGGCGTATTATTCCATCGCACATGCTTCTAAATTTGTGCGCCCCGGTTCAGTGCGGATTGCCACAAACGATTTACCCGATCTGCCAAATGTTGCTTTTAAAACACCTGATGGAAAACATGTTTTAATTGTAGCCAGCAGCGGCAAAAATAATACTGAATTTAACATCAGCATTAACGGTAAAACGCTTGTAGCCACGCTCGATAAAGGATCTGTAGCTACTTATACCTGGTAACCTCTAAAACCTAACCTTATTTTTATGAATTTTACAAAATCAATTTTATATACTTTTTTGCTCTCTCTCCTTTCATTTACAGGTTTTAGTCAGGGTTTTTTAAAGGCCGGTGGTAAAAAAATAGTGAACGAAAAAGGCGAAAATGTGCTGCTCCGTGGCATTGGTTTAGGTGGCTGGATGTTACAGGAAGGTTACATGTTGAAAATCAATAAAGAATCGCAACAGTACCGGATCCGAGAGCGGATAGAAGAATTAATGGGCCCCAAACAGACACAGGAATTTTACGATGCCTGGCTGGCCAATCATACCCGCAAAATTGATGTCGATTCGATGAAGCGCTGGGGTTTTAACTCCATCCGTTTGCCAATGCATTACAATTTGTACACACTGCCGGTAGATAAAGAACCAGTTGCCGGCCAGAATACCTGGCTGGAGAAAGGTTTCGCTTTAACTGATAGCCTTTTAGCGTGGTGTAAAGCCAATAAAATGTACCTGATTTTAGATTTACATGCCGCACCCGGCGGACAGGGAAACGATGTAAATATTGCCGACCGCGATCCATCAAAACCCTATTTGTGGGACAGCGAAGCCAATCAGCAAAAAACAATTGCCCTTTGGAAAAAACTGGCCGAACGTTATAAAAATGAGCCTTATATAGGGGCTTACGATATTTTGAACGAGCCGAATTATGGTTTCGAAAACCCAACAGAAGATAAAAACGGGACAAAAGAAAAAACGAATGCACCGTTACGGAAATTAATGGTCGAAATTACCAAAGCCATCCGTGAAGTTGACCAAAAACACATCATTATCATCGAAGGAAACGGCTGGGGCAATAATTATAATGGTATTTTTCCTCTTTGGGATAAAAATATGGTATTGAGTTACCATAAATACTGGAATTATAACGATCAGAACTCAATTGCGCATATTTTGAAAGCCCGTGATGAGCAAAATGCACCGGTTTGGCTGGGCGAAACAGGAGAAAACTCCAATGTGTGGTTTACTGATGCCATCCGCCTTTTAGAAAAGAATAATATTGGCTGGTCGTGGTGGCCTTTAAAGAAAATCGGTTCAAATAATCCGATGGAAATTAAATCGAATCCAAATTATGATGCATTGGTGCGTTATATGAACAACGGTGGCAATAAACCAAAGGATAGTAATGTGTACAGCGGCTTAATGGAACTGGCCATTTATTCAAAACTGGAAAATACCATTATCCATCGTGATGTAATTGATGCAATGATCCGCCAGCCTTTTAGCAACGAAACCAAAGCTTTTAAAGCCAGTGTAATAAAAGATAAAAGCATTGTTTATGCTGTAGATTACGACCTCGGTAAAAATGGTTTTGCTTATTTCGACACTGATACAGCCGATTATCATGTTTCAACCGGGAAAAGATCGGCCGGAAACAGGGGCAGGATTTACCGTAACGATGGGGTAGATATTGCAAAAGACTCCATCCGGTACGAAAAATATTATGTAAACCAAATCGAAAATGGCGAATGGTTGCAATACACAGTAAATGTTGCACAAAAAGGTACCTATACTTTAAAACTAAATACCGCTGCTGATAACGCTGATGGCAAAATTACCATTCTGATTGATGGTAAAGAGGTAGCAAAGGCTGTTGCCGTTCCAAATACCGGCGATGCGAAGAAGTTTATGCCTTTCGAAATCAAAAACATTGCTTTAAAGGCAGGTAAACAAAAAATTAAGGTCCTGGCCGCTACAGGAGGTTATAATTTTAGTTATATTCAGTTCGTAAAATAACCTAACCAAAACATCATCTTGAAAGGCACAAAACGAATCCTGCTTATTTTAGCGGCAATGGCAATTGTCATTATTGTCCTTTCAAGATGTATGAATGTTGCCGGTCAGTTGCCAAAAGATATCAGGGGCGAGGCTTATACCGGGGCCGCTACCTGTATCAAATGCCATAAAGATTTATCTCAGTCTTATGCGCACAGTCCACATGGTTCAACTTCTAAACCTGTGGCAGATGCACAGCTGTTAAAGGTTTTTGCCGCTGATTCGAATAGTTTTTTATTTGATGTACACCAAAAAGTAGTTATCGAAAAACGGGATAGCGGAATCTTTCAGGTGGCTTATCAGGATGGTAAAGCCCTTCGTGCCCAAAAGTTCGATATTCAGTTCGGTTCAGGTGAAAAAGCTTATACTTATGCTTATTGGCAGGGCAAAAAACTGTATGAATTACCTTTATCGTATTTTGCTGCCATTCAAAACTGGGCCATCAGTCCTGGTTTTCCCCGCGACAGATTTTATTATGATAGAGGCATCACCAGCCGCTGTCTCGAATGCCATGGTTCTTATGTAGAAAAAAAACTGACCCAAAAATCAGCTTTTGTAATAGATGAGGAAATGGAAAAAGGTTCGTTAATCTACGGCATCGATTGCGAACGCTGCCATGGTCCCGGCAAACAACATGTGGTATTCCACACGGAAAACCCTGAAGAAAAAACCGCAAAATTTATTGCCATTTATAAAAAATTATCACGCAAGCAGAAAATGGATGCCTGCAGTGTTTGCCACTCAGGCAATACTTTGGTTACCCAGAAATCGGTTTTCGGGTTTAAACCCGGCGATAATTTAGATGAGTACTATCAGCAGGATTTTGTAGGTTTTGGGGGTGGTAACCCCGATGTACATGGCAACCAGGCCAGTATGCTAAGGGGCAGCAACTGCTACCGGAAAAGCGAAACAATGACCTGCCAATCGTGCCATAATACTCACGAAAGTATAAAAGGCAACTTAACTATTTATTCGCAGCGCTGTATCAGCTGTCATCAAACTACCAAACACAGCAAGGCTACTTTGGCAAAAGGATCGCTCAGCACCAATTGTATCGATTGCCATATGCCCAAAGAACCTTCAAAACTGATCACTTTTCAGCAGGCCGGTAAAAATGATTTAAGTGCTTATCTGTTGCGCTCACACCATATTGCCATTTATCCCGTTAATAAGTAATAAAACCAAACTTGTATTAAGAAAATCCCGATTTCCCTTAAAAGGGCATGGATTTCGTACATTTGGTTTCCATCTTAAAAATTAGATAGTAGCCGATATGCTCATAAAACACTACTTAGCTTTATTCCTCCTTCTTTTTTCCGGTACAGCCCTTTTTGCTCAGAATAAATTTACCCTTAGTGGTACCATCCGCGATGCGGGCACAGGCGAAACGCTTATTGGTGCCACTGTAAAAATTTCTGGTACCCCTGCTGCTGCAACCCTGACCAATAATTATGGTTACTTCGCCCTCACACAGCCCGAAGGAACCTACACGGTAACAGTGAGTTATACGGGTTATGCCTCCATAATCAAAACGATTAATTTAACAAAAGACACCAAGTTAAACGAGGAGCTAAAAAGTGCAAACGATTTGGCAGAAGTAACCGTAAGTGCAAATAACCGTAAAAATGAAAACGTTAAAAGTGCACAAATGGGGCTCGAAAAGATTGATATGAAGCTGCTCAACTCCATTCCGGTATTACTGGGTGAAAAGGACATTTTAAAAACCATCCAGTTGCTGCCGGGTGTTAAATCGGGTGGGGAAGGGAATACCGGTTTTTATGTGCGTGGCGGAGCGGCCGATCAAAACCTGATTATCCTGGATGAAGCCGTAGTGTACAATTCATCACATCTTTTGGGGTTTTTCTCCACCTTTAATGCCGATGCCATTAAAGATGTGAGCTTATATAAGGGTGGCATGCCCGCACAATATGGCGGCCGTTTGTCGTCTGTTTTAGATGTTAAAATGGACGACGGGAACAGCAAGGAATTTAAATTTCAGGGCGGAATCGGCTTAATTGCATCGCGTTTAAAGGCCGAAGGACCGATTGTAAAAGATAGGGGTTCGTTTATGGTGAGTTTCCGCCGGACATATATCGATCTGTTTTTACGTTCCTCTCCGGATTCGACTGTGAATGGCAGTACGCTAAATTTTTACGATATCAATGCCAAAGCGAACTACAAAATAAACGATAGGAATACGATTTACATCTCAGGCTATTTTGGTAAAGATAATATCGGGGTAAAAGACCTTTTTGAAAACAACTGGGGCAATGTAACCACCACCATTCGATTAAACCATATTTTTAGCGACCGTTTGTTTTCCAATACTTCCTTAATTTACAACAACTATAATTATACGGTGAGGTTATTAAACGATGCCACAAATTTTAAGGCTACTTCGTTGGTCCGCGATTTTAACTTTAAGGAAGATTTTCAGTATTTCAGCAATAAACATACTTTAAGGTTTGGTTTAAACGCTACACAACACCGTATTTCGCCGATTGATATTGATAGCGACGAAGCTTCGCAGGTAAACTCGCTTACACAGGAAAGACGCTATGGTATAGAATCTGCAGCTTATATTTCTGATGAATGGGCCGTTAACGAACATTTAAACTTTTTGTATGGCATGCGTTTAGCTGCTTTCTCTTTAATGGGACCGGGCAATTTTAGTACTTATGATGCGGATGGAAATATCCTTTCTACACAAAATGTAGCCAGGGGCAAATTTTATAAAAACTATTTTAACCTCGAGCCGCGTTTTTCGGTAAGCTACCTGTTTAATGAGCAAAACTCAATAAAGGCATCCTACAACCGCAATACGCAAAACGTACATATTTTAACCAATGCTACCTCCAGCTCACCTACCGATCAGTATGTGCTGAGCAGCAATAACATTAAGCCAGAAATTGCCGATCAGGTAGCTTTAGGTTATTTTAAAAATATTGAAGATAACAATTACGAATTTTCGGGAGAGGTTTATTATAAATGGCTGCAAAACCAGATCGATTATAAAAATGCGGCAGAGTTGTTGGCCAATTCGAATGTAGAATCAGAATTGTTATATGGCGTAGGCCGTGCTTACGGACTGGAGCTGTTTTTTAAAAAGAAATTCGGTAAACTGAATGGTTGGGTGGGTTATACCTTATCGCGCACCGAGCGCAAATTTACAGAATTGAACAATGGCAAGTATTTCCCGGCAAGGCAAGACCGTACGCATGATGTTTCGGTGGTAGGTATTTACAACATGAGCAAGCGGTGGACGTTCTCTTCAAGCTTTATTTACAGCACAGGAAATGCGGTAACTTATCCGGCAGGAAAATATAGCATTGGCGGCCAAATGGCTTATTATTATACACAGAGAAATGCCGGCCGGATGCCTTATAATATGCGTTTAGATGTAAGCGCTACTTTAGAAGGAAAACCCGGAAGGAAATACCAGTCGAGCTGGAATTTTGGCGTGTACAACTTATTAGGAAGGAAAAATCCTTATTCTATCGAGTTTATTACCGATCCGAACGACCCGAATAAAACGGCTGCGCAGCAAACTTCTCTGTTTGGCCTTATTCCTTCAGTTACCTGGAACTTTAAATTTTAAAACAAATGAAAAAACTGATTATATATCTTTCGCTGTTCACTTTTTCTTTTGCCGGTTGTAAGAAAATTATCTCTATTGATACTGAGAATGCCGATCCCCAGATTGTAATTGAAGGGAAAATTAATGATCAACTGATCGATCAGCAGATTAAGATCAGCAAAACCATCGGTTATACCGAGGCCAATGTTTTTCCTAAAGTTTCGGGAGCAAGCGTAACCGTAACCGATAATAAGGGAAATACCTATGTTTTTAAAGAAGGTGCCACACCAGGCACTTATATCAATAAAATGAAAGGGTTACCGGGTGTAACTTACAGCTTAAACGTTACTGCCGAAGGACAAACCTATACGGCCAGTTCGAAAATGCCCAATGTGGTTAAAATGGATTCGATCGGCGTAATTAAAAACTTTTTCTTTGGCAGAGAGCGCAAAACCGCAGCTGTATTTTTAAAAGATCCGGCTAACGAAACCAATTTTTATCACTTTAATTTGTACGTAAACGATATATTATCTGAACGTTTTTATGTCAATAACGATCGTTTAACGAATGGTAACGACCTCAGGCTTCAGTTATTTTTTAAACCGCCTACCAACGATCATGACAGCGACGAGCTGAACTCCAACGATAAAATCAGAATAGAAATGGAGTGTATAGATTCGAATATTTTCGATTACTGGTATGCGCTAAGTCAGCAATCTAACCGCGGGCCAAACCAGGGAACTACGCCTGCTAATCCAACCTCTAATATTTCGAACCAGGCTTTGGGCTATTTTAGCGCGAATACTTATGAGGTACTGTCAGCAACAGTGAAATAATATTTTATTGATTCGCATTATCCAAAACACCTTAAAAGTTTTAATGTTAAATAAAACATGAAAGTATTTATAAGCGGCAACATTGCTCCGGTTGGATTAAAAGAACTGGAAGAAAACAACATTTCGGTTACCCAATGGAAAGAAAACAGGCAGATTACACCAGAAGAACTGATTGAGGCCTGTAAGGATCAGGATGCATTGATCAGCGTAGGTCCGAATAAGATTACCGCTGAATTTCTGAAAGCCTGTAGTCATTTAAAAGTGATTGCGCTCCATTCGGTAGGTTACGATAATGTTGACGTACCTGCAGCAAAAGCATTAAATATTCCAATCGGTAATACGCCGGGCGTGTTAAGCGCTGCCACTGCCGATACAGCTTTTTTATTGATGCTTGCTGTTTCGAGAAAGGCCTTCTACTCACATAAAAAAATTATAAAAGGCGAATGGAAAAACTATGAACCCAGCCCTGAATTGGGGATTGAGGTAAATGGCAAAACCCTTGGTATTTTCGGCCTTGGGAAAATTGGTTTGGAGATGGCAAAAAAATGTATTGGCGCATATAATATGTCGGTAATTTACCATAACCGCTCACGCAACGAAGAAGCTGAAAAGGAAATCGGTGCCAGGTATGTATCTTTCGAAGAACTTTTGGCACAAAGTGATGTGCTTTCCATTCATACCGCGCTTACACCAGAAACAAAGGATAAATTTACGCTTGATGTGTTTAAACAAATGAAACCCAATTCGATTTTCATTAACACGGCCAGAGGCGGCATTCACAATGAAAAGGATCTGATTAAAGCTTTAGAAGAAAAAATAATCTGGGGGGCAGGTTTGGATGTTACCAACCCCGAACCGATGGATAAAGATAATCCTTTGTTATTGATGGAAAACGTTGCGGTTTTACCGCATATCGGTTCTGCCACCGAAGAAACCCGCGCAGCCATGGCACAGATTATTGTAAAGAATATTTTAGCCGGACTGAAAGGGGAGAAACTACCTTTTGAGGTATAATGGTTGATGGAAGATGTTTGATGTAAGATGGATAAGGGGCGAAAAGTCATTTCCATCATTCATCTTACATTTTCCATTTTAACGGATGCTTTGAGATGTAAGATGGATAAGGGGCGAAATGCCAATTCCATCATCCATCTTACATTTTCCATTTTAACGGATGCTTTGAGATGTAAGATGGATTAGGGTCGAAAAGTCAATTCCATCATCCATTTTACCTCTTACATTTTCCATTTAGGCCTTTTGCCGTCTTACTTAACCGTATATCTCAGCACCGATCGTCCTAAATTTCCGTTAGCATCAATACCTTCAATAATCACTTTGTACTGGCCTTTGCCATCTGCGTTATAATATTCGAAAGAGGCATTTCCTGTTGCATCCGTTACTACTTTAGGATTCCAGTAGATTGTTGTTCTTAAATCGCTGCGGTTCATGCTTGCAGGCACGTCATATTTTGGCGAATAGAACTGTTTTTCTTTATTGTATCCTTGTGGTGAAAAAGTAAGCTCATAATATTTAGGCAGCATATCCATTAACTGCGCTTTCGAAATTTTAGTCCCTTTAGGTGCTTTCTTCTGGTTAAATACAATTACACCATTTACATTGTTGGCACGGTTTACCAAACCTAACTCATCTCTTAAAAATACCTCAACCGATTCGATCTGGTTGGCATCAAGCGTATTAATCTGGTTTACATCAACGTTCATTCCATTGATAAAAATACCCATCGGGATTTTTTTGCCCTGGTTATAATCTCTGCTCACATAGAAGTTGTTATCAACAAAGGTTACCCCGGCAAGCATGCCCTGTAAACAATTAATTAAAAGGCCACAGCCCTTTAAACGATCGCCACTGATCTCGTGGTCGGCCATCTGACTAAGTCCCGTTAATGCCGGGTAATCTTTATGACTTACTTTCGGAACCACGGCTGCCTTAATGGTTACATCTTTTAAAGTGTGTAAATAAGCATATTGTCTTTTGCTGTTATCCAGATAACTCGTTAGAGCACTGTCTATATTTAAAACCTCTTCTGCTGCACTAAAGTTTCTGGTTAACGAAGGAACCGGTGCACCATTTAAACTTAAGGTCATGTTTTTATAGTTTACATTGTATTTAGCTGAAATGGTTACTTTCGATGAATCGTTAAAAACCAGGTTCGAAAATTTAAAATTTCCAACCGGGTCGGTAGTGCCTTCCAAATTGAAACGTTTATCCGGAATACTCAACAATAACGCACCTTTCCTCACCGGAATACCATTATTCTGACGTAAAATACCAGAAATTTCGATGCCTTGTTCTGGAAGGAAATCTATTTTAGGCAGTTTATTGGCAATAATATCGGTGTATTTAAAGCTGCGGTAGCCCTGGGTAAGCAATAACACATCCAAATCGGCATTTTTCTTCGCATCTGGTGCATTAAAGTAATAGTTTGCCTTTTCAATATAACCTTTAACATCACTGCTTAATAGCAAGCCTGTTAAAATGGTACTGGTTGCATCTTCGCTGGATGGTACTTTTGTTTCGTCAACAACCGTAACAGAAAAACTTCCTTCAACAGGGGCACCGTCTTTTTTAGCTGCCACATTTATTTTTACTTTTTTCTTAACCCCATAAGCCGGGGCAGCAGTGGTAAGATTAACCGCCATCGTATTTTTTTGCTGTACAAAAACCAGTCTCTCACTTAAGGGTTTACCAAACTCGTTAAACAAAGTAAACTGGGCAATTCCATTAGGGAATTTAGATTTAAGTACCGTGGTATTGTATTCTTTGTTTGATAAGGCAGTTTGCGCACCATAACAGATTACGCCTTTGCTCTGTGCAATTAAATAAAGCTTTTTGCCCTGATTCTGCTCAAAAAAAGCATCATTCGCCGAGATTTTTATCGCTACCTGTTCTGCACTGCTGTTATCAATGCTGATGGTTACGCCATTTGCAGCAACAGCAGGTAAATTATACATCTGACTGGTGCCATCGGCATAAGTAACCGCGGCTTTGTAGGTTTTTCCAGCCTCGGCAGCTAAATTGAAACTGCCCATACCCAAATGCTGAGCGGTAAAAGTAGCTACCGTTTTGCCATCGTTATCGGTTACTGTACCTTTAGAGCTGATGCCCAAACCATCACTTTTAATGGCTTTAAACGCAACTTTATTGGTTAAACCGGCAATTAAACTCCCTCCTTCAGGGAAAAACTGGAAATCTTTGCTTAAAATGGCATTTTTTAACGAAAAAGTACTGTTAGCTACATCTTTATCAGTGGTGTTAATGGCGGTAATCAGCTGGCCTTTTTGTAATTGGTATTCGGCCTTTTGTGTATTGCTCATTGCGATGGTTAAATAACCATTGGCATCGGTTGTGCCCCTGCCTTTGGCAATTACAGTATAACTCGTAACTACCTGCCAGCTTATATTTTTGTTGGCATAGGGCTTGTTATTAGCATCTTTAAACTGTACCCTGGCATCAATTTTTTCTAATTTATCAGTTGAGGTATTTTTATAGGTAATGTGCGTTTTTACTTCTTTATCAATTGCTTCGCCCACATAAAAAGTTTTGTTAAAATAAGCGGGATCATCGTTGTTCAACATCCACAAAGTATAGGCCCTGATGTGATAATTGCCCTGTTTATAATTCACCTGATCTAAGGGGAAGTTACCATAGGCAAAACCTCCTGTAACCGGTAATTTAAGGGTCTGAATAAGTGAATCATTCTGGTTGATCACATCTACGTAGATGATTTTACTGATTCCTGATAAGAAATTCTGATTTTCGGTTACATAAGCCTTAAACCAAACGGTATCAGCAACAGCATAATAAGGTTTATCGAAATGAAGGTAAATTTTTTCGGCTGGATAATCGCTTAAAGCCTTATTGGTTTTGGTAATGATGGTATTTATACTTACGGTATCGGTTTGGGCCGACGAAGAGAAACTAAGCGCTGATAAAAGAGAAAGTATAATAAAAGATAGTCTAAAAATCTTCATGGATTGGTTATTAAATGCTAAGCGCGTAAATATATCCAATTATAAAGAGAGCGCCTAAATTGTAGGGAGGTTTAACATTTTTTTACAAAAGATTTAAGTTCATTGGTTCATTAGTCATTGGTTTATTGGTCATTGGTTCACTGGTCATTTGTTTATTGGATTAACTGTTTGCCCTTCGAATACGCTCAGGGGGTAATCGGTTAATTGTTTAAATCGGTTAACTGTAAACTGTAAATTATAAACTGCAAACTGATAACCGGTTAATTGCCATTAAACTCCAACGGCTTTACGTTATTCGCACAAACAAAACAAGCCGCTTAAAAGCGGCCCGTTTTAAATATAATAGTGTTTGCCTGTTATTTAAACTCGATTAAGAATTCCTCTTTTGGAGAACGTACTTTTTTAAGGTTTACCAACCAGTCGCCGGCTTCATCTCTGTTTCCTAGTGGTAATAAGGTAACACTTTTTAAGCCTTTTTTATCTAAACCTAAAAGTTCATCTAAGGCTGGTCCGTTAAAACCTTCCATTGGGGTAGCATCTACCTTTAACAAAGCTGCTTCTGCAATGGCAATACCGAAACCAATATAAGCCTGACGGGCAGCATGGTTAAAGTTTTCTTCGGCAGTTCTCGATAAGATCATGCCTTTTAATTGTGTTTTGTAAGCATCTGTTGCATCCAATGGCAAACCGCGCTCAGTATTCATTCTGTTAAAAACAGCGTCAATTCCTTCTTCAGTATAGTTTTCGTTTGCTGCGAAAATCAACAGGTGAGAAGAATCGATTACCTGCGATTGATTAAAAGCAATCGGCGCAATTTTCTCTTTTAATTCCTGATTGGTTACCACGATTACTTTAAAAGGCTGTAAACCTGATGAAGTTGGCGCTAAGTGGGCAGCTGCAATAATTTTATCAACCTTTTCTTGTTCAACAGGCTGACCGTTCATTTTTTTAACGGCATAACGCCAGTTTAGGGCATCTATTAAGCTCATATTTTTGGAGATTTTTTTTAAATTTTATGCAGCAAATATGCAGATAAGCTTTAAACCTAATGTTGATGTATGGTAAGAAAATTTTTTGTTTAGGCTCCGTTAGCCAATAGCCGTTGACTTTAGTCAACGGGAATAAATGCGAAATAGAATTAGAAAATGATTGGCTTGTGGTTCTTGGCAGTTTGCAGTCCCGCTTTCGCTTATAGTCCTCGCTACGCTGCGGGCTATTCCGCTCAATCGGGTTTATGAAAAAGGGTTTTGCAGCCTGCAATCGCAAAAATGAAAATAAATAACCGTTGACTGAAGTCAACGGGAATAATCGTAAAATAAACTAAGGCACAAACCTCAAATCACTCCGTACCGGGAAGTGGTCGGATAATTTGGCCTGGGTAATTTTGTAGTTCAGCACCTCTAATTCTTTAGAAGTAGCAATATAATCGATCTGAAAATTGGGGAACTTGCCATTATAGGTTTTGCCAAAACCATTTCCTTTTTTAATAAAGCTGTTGTTCAATCCGGCCGTAATCTGCGTAACCACGTAAGAAGCTGGCGTATCATTAAAATCGCCTGCAATAAGGTAAGGCGTTTTACAGGCAGCCATTTCCTTTTTCATAATATCCACCTGACCGCTGCGTTTCAAAAAAGCACTTTTCAGCATGCTCAAAATCCGCCTGGATGGTTTTAATTCTGTATTCATTTCTTTTACCTTATCCAGGTATTCGTAATCCTGTTTTTCAAAAGAAATAGACTGGAAATGTACATTATAAATCCTTAATGTTTTTCCTTTAATGTTTAAATCGGTATAAATACTCATGTTACCCGGATAGCCGGTAACAAAAGGGATTTTACCTGAGTTTTTAATGGGGAATTTAGAAAATATGGCCAAACCAGTGGCTTCGTAATCGTTTTTATTGGTTGGAACGAAGTAATAATATTTAGTGTTCAGCAATACTTTTAAGCTATCAACAATATCAAAAGCCCCTTTATAACGGGTAAAAAACTCCTGAAAACAGATGATATCCGGATTTTGGTCTTTAACCACCTGAAGCATTTTTTCCTTTACCGATTCGGTATTGTCTTCGCCGTAAAGTTTAAAGCTATGTACATTATAGGTCATCATCCTGATGCTGTTTTCTGTTTTTTCTGCACCGCCTTCATCGCCACCAATGGCAAAGGTTGCCTTTAACGTTTTGGCGCCAATGGCAATAACCAGAACGGTAACAATAGCGAAAATCCATTTTTTACTTAAAAACCACCAGATCAGAAAAATAATATTACCAAATAAAACGAAGGGGTAGGCAAGGCCAAAAAAAGCTATCAGTGCATGTTTACGCGGATCCATATTCCCGGCAAGCACCCCCAAAAGCAAGGCTATGGCCAGTGCAACAGCAATGGGCAGGAGGAGTTTATCCAGAAAACTGTACTTCTTCTTTTTTGTAGCCATTAATCTTTACTTGCCTTAAACAGTTTTTCTTTTTCTACAGCGCTTAGTTTATCATATCCCGAAGTAGATATTTTATCTAAAATGGCATCAATTTCCTGTTGCGAAACACCACCTTTAAACTCTGGCTTTTTAACCGGTTTTTCGTTACGTACTACCTTTAGTTTAGGTTTGCGCCCGAACATTTTACTCCAGTCGCTTCCGCTTTGCAGGCGTTTAATAAAAACAAAACCAAGCAGTGCACCACCAATATGGGCCAAGCTTCCTCCGGCATTTACCGATCCGATGGCAAGAAAATCAAGAACGAAATACACAATGGCAATCCATTTAATTTTAACTTCCCCAAAAATGAACAGCATAATGGTGTAGTTAGGTACCAGCGTTGCCGCCGCAAAAATAATGGCCATCACCGCTGCAGAAGCACCAACAATGGTTACGCCCGCTAATCCACCTGCATATACCGGGAATATATTTAATACTGCAACTGCAAATAATCCTCCGAATAAACCACCCGCCAGGTACACAAAATGGAACTGCCTGCTTTTTAAAAAATTCATAAATATGCTGCCGAACCAGAACAATCCGAGCATATTAAACAGGATGTGCAGAATCCCGTCGTGTATAAACATGTAGGTAAATACTGTGTAAAAACGTTCGGGTAATTTGGAGATGCTTGCAGGTAAGCCCACATACTCGCTAACCAGCGGACTAATCAAATCTCCTTTGCCGCTGAGCCAGCTAAATACCCCAATAACAGCGATGATCAGAAATAACAGCACATTAATGCCAATGTAAAAGAATATCGGGTTGCCAGATTGAAAAACCTTGTATTTTAAATCTTTGAAAGTATTATTCATAGAGTGTATAAAATGTATCGTTTTTATCTTTCCATAATTTAACAAGTATAAAGCCGATTAATGCACCACCCAAATGGGCATAATGTGCAACAGAATCGCCTTCAAACTGTGCTACACCCAGAGATAATTCTACCAGGATGTAAATGGGTATAATGTATTTTGCTTTTACCGGAATTGGGATAAACATGATTAATAATTCTGCATTTGGATACAGCATGCCAAAAGCAACCAGTAAACCGAAAATAGCCCCCGATGCACCTAGCATTCCGCCAAAATATATGCCGAATAACGTTTTAATTTTAGCTGGCGAAGCTTCGGTTGCATTGTATAAATCACTTAGGTTTAACTTATTCTGTGCTGTAAAAGTTCCTAATATCTGATGAACCTCGAAAGCTTGCACTGCCCATTGTAAAAACAGGGCACCCAAGCCCGTTACAAAATAAAATATTAAAAATTTCTTTGCCCCCCAGCGTGATTCAAGTAAACTTCCAAACGAATACAGCGCAAACATGTTAAAAAAGATGTGTGCTAAATTACCGTGCATAAACATGTAACTTATGGGCTGCCATATTTCGAACTTTGGCGAATCGAAATAGTAAACGGCCAGTATATCTTCCAGATGAAGGCTCGGTAACAGGTAAGTTGCCGCGAAAAATAAAATATTAATAATCAGCAGGTTTTTTACTACCGGTGGAATATGTATGTTGTTCATTTATTTTTAAAATCGGTTAATTGTTTAAGTGTTTGAGCAGGTTAATTGTTTAAACTGGTTAATAGGTTAATTGTCTCCGAACTCCGAACTCCAAGCTCCGAACTCCAAACCTTGGTCTTCTGGACCTCCGTCTTCGGACTTTCGGACCTCCGACTTTAGACTAAAGACTCCTGACTTAGAACTCCAAACTTCTCAGTTCTTCTCAAACTTCTTATCCAGCTCTGCTAAAGTAATGGTTTGGATTACCGGTTTCCCACTCACGCTAAAGTTAGGGGTTTTGCAGGCAAAAAGCTCATCAATCAGCGTATTCATTTCTTCCTGACCAAGGCTTGTGCCGGCTTTAATGGCGCTGTTCTTTGCCAAACTCCGGGCCAGGCTATCGCGTTTGCTCAGTTTTAGCTCTTGCTGCGAGTTTTTAAACCCTTCAATCAATTGTTCAAATAACTGTGTTTCGTTAATGTTGCTGCTGCCCAGATCAACCGGAACGCCCTCTACTACCAACGTATTTTTCCCAAACTCACGTACATCAAAGCCCAAACTTTTTATATCATCCAGTAAACTTTTGGCCAGTTCGAAATCGTTGGCGTTAAGTGTAATGGTTTGTGGAAATAAACTTTGCTGCGATGCGCCTTTGCGGTCATCCAGATGTACGAGAAAACGCTCGTAAAGGATCCGCTCGTGTGCCATTTGCTGGTCGATTACCATTAATCCCGATTTAATCTGCGAAACGATATACCTGTTGTGCAATTGCATGTACTGCTTTTGCTTGGTTTCTAAAACGGTTTCATCCTCGTAAATCGAAGTTTGCTCAACAACAGGCTGTTCCGTGATATCGTAAAGTGAGCCCCAGTTTTTTGCACTCGGTTTTGCATCATAATTTCTGGGCGATGAAGCGTAGCCCGATACAGAACTCTTATCACTGGCAAAAGGATTAAAATCAGGGTTGAAATTAATACTCGGTGGCACAATGTCTTCAACCGCTTTATGCGTAATCATATTACTAAAGCCCGTTTCCTGATCGAAATCTAAGGTTGGAGCAATGTTGTAACGACCAATAGAGCGCTTTACTGCCGATTTCATGATCGCGTAAATGGATTTCTCGTCCAGATATTTAATCTCGGTTTTGGTAGGATGAACGTTTACATCGATTTTCGAAGGATCAATCTCGATAAATAGCACATAAAGCGGGTAACTGTCATCTGGTAATAACTCTTCAAAAGCAGAACTTACCGCATGGTTTAAATACGGATCTTTAATGAAACGGTTGTTTACAAAAAAGAACTGTTCGCCCCGGGTTTTCTTAGCAAAAGCAGGTTTGCCGATATAACCTTTAAGGTTGATGATAGTCGTTTCCTCCTCAACCGGAACCAGACGTTCATTGTAATTATTGCCAAAAAGATGGACAATACGCTGTTTTAAATTGCCTTTGGGCAGGTTGAAAATTTCTACGCCATCGTGGTGCAGACTAAAAAACACACCCGGATGCGCCAATGCTACCCTTTGAAACTCGTCTAAAATGTGGCGCATTTCTACCGGATTGCTTTTCAGGAAATTCCTTCTGGCAGGCGTATTAAAAAACAGATTTTTAATCGAAATCTGTGTTCCCGCTGGCGTAGCAACAGGTTCCTGGTTGGTTATCTGTGCACCTTCGATAGAAATACAAGTGCCTATTTCATCCTCATGCCTGCGGGTTTTCATCTCTACCTGGGCAATTGCTGCGATAGAAGCCATAGCTTCTCCACGGAAACCCATCGTGCGGATGGCAAACAGATCTTCAGCCTTTTTTACTTTCGAGGTAGCATGGCGTTCGAAACACATCCTGGCATCCGTAACGCTCATTCCACAGCCATTATCAACAATCTGAATCAGTGCCTTACCGGCATCTTTTACCACCAGTTGAATTTTATCTGCGCCGGCATCTATCGAATTTTCGAGCAATTCTTTCACTGCAGAAGCAGGTCGTTGTACAACTTCTCCGGCAGCAATCTGATTGGCAACAGCATCAGGCAATAAGTGAATAATATCAGTCATGTATTAAGGCAAAGTGAATTCGCTAAATTATGCAAAATAAGCTTAAAGAACCCGATTTGTTTAAAACTCAACATGTAAATGACTGTAGGTAAATAGATTTAATTGCTTCTCTGTCATTCTGAACGAAGTGAAGAATCTTTTAGTAATAAAGGATTTCTTTTCACTTGATCCCTGATGGTAAATGGTGAAAAATGAATATATGCATGGGAGATAAAGATTGTCATTAAAAGCAATGCCTTATTTTTTTTGGAAAGCAGGGTTCTGCGTTAATCGCTTCCGGTAGTCCTGCTGTACACTGTATCCCGATAGAAAAAATCGGGATGCCGTTCCCATCAGGTTTATTTTACAAAAGCTTGTGATGCAGTACGCAGGAAAGAATCAGGCCCATAATGGAAACCAAAAATTCGTAGTCCAGTGGTCTGTGGAGACACAGACCACGGCTTATTCGCGTATTTTATTCTACTTAAGCTATATTCTGTGAGTTTCCATGTCTCCGTGGCAAAAAAATACTAATCAATAGTTTTAACGAATGCTTAAAAAAAAGAAAGTGGTCTGTGGGGATACATACCACAGCTTATTCGCGTATTTTATTCTACTAAAGCTATATTCTCTAAGTTTCCGTGTCTCCGTGGCAAAAAAATACTGATCAATAGTTTTAACGAAACGCTAAGAAAAAAGAAAGTTGCCTGTGGGGATACAGACCACAACTTATTCGCGTATTTTATTCTACTAAAGCTATATTCTCTGAGTTTCCGTGTCTCCGTGGCAAAAAAATACTGATCAATAGTTTTAACGAATGCTTAAAAAAAAGAAAATGGTCTGTGGGGATACAGAACACAGCTTATTCGCGTATTTTATTCTACTACAGCTGTATTCTCTGTATTTTCCGTGTCTCCGTGGCAAAAAATACTGATCAATAGTTTTAACGAATGCTTAAAAAAAAGAAAATGGTCTGTGGGGATACAGAACACAGCTTATTCGCGTATTTTATTCTACTAAAGCTATATTCTCTAAGTTTCCATGTCTCCGTGGCAAAAAAATACTGATCAATAGTTTTAACGAAACGCTAAGAAAAAAGAAAGTGGTCTGTGGGGACACAGACCACGTGGTAAGATGTGCTGATCGGTTACAGATGCTTCTTGCCTCAGCATGACAACAGTCCTTTCTGTAAAGCTGAATTTACAAAACCAAATGCTTTCAATTTTCTATCTTTATCGGTATGAAATCCATCTTACCCTGCCTTTTTATGGCTTTGCTTTTCGCTTCATGCTCCAAAAAAGAGGAAGTTGATGTAATTGTTTACAACGCCAAAGTTTATACTGTTAATAGCAATTTCGATACCGTTGAAGCTTTCGCCGTAAAGAATGGTAAAATCCTTTCGCTAGGTAAAAACGATGAGATTAAAGGAAAATATGCTTCTAAAGAAGAGGTCGACGCTGAAGGTAAAGCCGTTTATCCGGGTTTTATTGATGCTCATGCCCATTTTTATGGCTACGGACAAAGCCTGCAAACGGCGGATTTAAGAGAAACAAAATCGTGGGATGAAGTGCTGGCCCGTTTAACTGCTTTTGCCAAAACCCATCCCGATGGCTGGCTGATTGGTAATGGCTGGGACCAAAACGATTGGGCAGATAAAGCTTTCCCTACCAATGAAAAACTTACCGCGCTTTTCCCCGGTCGTCCGGTATTTCTAAACCGCATCGACGGTCATGCTGCAATTGCCAACCAAAAAGCATTGGATGCTGCAGGCATTAAAGGTGAGCAAAAACTGGTAGGGGGCGATATGTTAACGCAAAACGGGAAACTAACCGGGGTTTTAATCGATAATGCAGTAGCTTTAGTAGAGCGTAAAATCCCTTCGCCAGATGCCAAATTAGCCGAAAAAATATTTACAGATGCACAGCAAAACTGCTTTGCTGCAGGTTTAACTACCATTGATGATTGCGGTTTAAGTTATTTAGCCGTAGAGTTTATCGAAAAACTGCAGAAAGAAAAAAAACTTAAAATGAGGCTTTATGTCATGCTTTCTGACGAACCTGATAATTACAAATATTTATTTAGTCGTGGCCCGATAAAAACCGACCGCTTAAATGTGAGGGCATTTAAGGTTTATGCCGATGGTGCTTTGGGCTCGCGTGGGGCCTGTTTAATCCATCCTTACAGCGATATGCCCAATAAAACCGGTTTTTTGTTGAGCAATCAGAAACATTTTGAAGAAGTGGCTCAAAAAATCGCAGCCAATCATTTCCAGATGTGTACCCATGCCATTGGCGATTCAGCCAACCGCGTCATCCTCAATATTTACAATAAAGTTTTAAAAGGTAAAAACGATCAGCGCTGGCGCATCGAACATGCACAGGTGGTTAACACAAAAGATTTCGACCTGTTCGGCAAAGCCAGCATTATTCCTTCCGTTCAGCCTACACATGCCACTTCTGATATGTATTGGGCCGGGCAGCGTTTAGGTGCCGAAAGGTTAAAAAGTGCTTATGCCTACAAACAATTGTTAAAGCAAAATGGTTGGATTCCTTTAGGTACCGATTTCCCGGTCGAAAACATTAATCCATTATTAACGTTTTATGCAGCAACAGTGAGAGAAGATGCAAAAGGCTTTCCGAAAGGAGGCTTTCAGATGGAAAATGCCCTAACACCCGAAGAAGCCCTGCGCGGCATGACCATTTGGGCCGCCAAAGCCAATTTCGAAGAAGAAGAAAAAGGAAGTTTAGAAAAAGGCAAACTGGCCGATTTTGTTATCCTCGACCAAGATATTTTAAAATCAACACCACAGAATATATTAAAAACCAAAGTCTTAAAAACCTACCTGAACGGAGAAAAAGTATATGAAGCGAAATAAATTGTATATCCTGGCTGCGGCGAGTTTTTTTAATGTTTTATGCTTAATGGCCTGCGCGCAGGAGCATACCACAAACGAAAAAAAACTTTCCATTGCCAATGCCATATCAAATACAACAGTATTATTAAATAATCAGGATACCATTATCCCGCTAAAATCGCTTGAAAAGAAAAATATTGCTTCGGTGAGTTTAAGCTTTGCTTACAGTGCCGTGTTCGATAGTTTGGCCAATAAATATGATAAAATCACTTCATTTTCTGCCGATTCGTATAAAGACAGCCTGAATCTGAACAATCTGGAAGATGATCTTAAATATTTCAACACCATTTTAATCAGCATCGACGATCAGAATGTAAACAAGGAGAAATACATCAATTTTATCAATAACATCAGCAAGAATAAAAAAGTAATTATCTCTTTCTTTGGTAACGGACCGGGTTTAAAATCATTCGATTTATTGCAGTCGCCGATTATATGGACCGCCCAGAACAATGCCGATGCCGCTGCAATTGTGCCGCAATATATTTTTGGAGGTATTGCTGCCGTAAATAAATTAACCACAGCATTTTCTGCCCGTTATACCATGGGTTCTGGCTTTACAACAACAGCTACCCGCTTAAAATATACCGTGCCCGAAGATGCCGGAATCAACTCCAACAACTTAAAAGAAATTGATGCCATTGCTGCAGAAGCCATCAGCCAGAAAGCAACCCCTGGTCTTGTGGTGCTGGTAGCTAAAGATGGTAAAGTAATCTTTAATAAGGCTTATGGTACGCATACTTACGATACTAATGTGCCCGATAAAGTAACCGATATTTTCGATCTGGCCTCGGTAACCAAAGTAACCGCAACCACTCCGGCCGTAATGCGTTTAGTGGAAGAAGGAAAACTAAAGCTCGATACAAACATAGGGGCTTATATCGCTAAAGCACGTACTACACCGATGAATAATATTCAGGTGCGCGAAGTTATGTTGCACCAGGCCGGTTTTATTCCTTACATCCCCTTTCATGATTATGTAAAAACCGGCGATTACAGCAGAGATTCGTCGGCAGCTTATCCTACCAAAGTAGCCGATAATTATTACATCAAAAAAGGCTTTTTTAAAGATTTTATGTGGCCTAAAATGCTCAATGCACCTATTAAAACACGAGGTAAATATGTGTACAGCGATATCAGCATGTATGTGATGAAAGATATTGTGGAGCACATTAGCGAAGAGCCGCTCAATCAATACACCTACGAAAATTTTTATAAACCCCTGGGCATGCAAACTGCAGGTTTCCTACCTCGTAACCGTTTTAAACCAGAGCAGATTATCCCGACAGAAGATGATAAATATTTCAGAAAAACCTTGCTGGTAGGCTATGTGCACGATCAGGGAGCAGCGCTGGCAGGTGGAGTTTCAGGGCATGCCGGCTTATTTGCCAGTGCCAACGACCTGGCCATTATTTATCAGATGTTGTTAAACCGCGGTACTTATGGTGGGGTAGCGTATTTCAAAAACTCAACGGTTGATATGTTTACGTCAAAACAATCGAATGTAAGCCGCAGGGGTTTAGGTTTCGATCGCTGGGATCCGGATAGCACCAAACATTATCCTTCTGATTTGGCTTCGCCACAAACTTACGGCCATACCGGTTATACCGGAACCTGTGTTTGGGTAGATCCATCACGTGGTTTGGTTTATGTGTTTCTGTCGAATCGCGTTAATCCTACCGTTACCGATAAACTTTCTAACCTGAAAATCAGGGGAAGAATTCAGGATGTGGTAAATAAGGCCATTGATGAGTCTAAGAAATAATAATGCAGCACTGTCAATTTAAATATTTTGCTTAATTTCAAGATAAACCTAATATCAATGCTATGAAATGGACTAGAACGTTAACAATTTTACTGCCTTTTTTGGCTATAGCTTTCACCTCAAATGCACAGCAGATTAAAGATGGTGAAACTGTAAATATAGACGGAATTGCCGTAACTTATTCTGTTACAAATAAAGAAAAGCTGACCATAAAAGATCAGAATTTCGACCGCTATAAAGTTTTAGCCTCTGTTAAAAACAATACCGGTAAATCTTTTAACATTCGTTTGGCCAGCTCACTGGACCTTACTGGGATCAGTAATTCGAAAATTATAGAATTGGATTGTGTAAATGCCACAGGAGCAAGGTTAACCTCAAAAAAGGTTCAGGTGAGCATGAAAAGCCATTTGATTAATGTAACCTATCCTACAAAAGATAAGGATGGGAAAGCCATTACCGCCGTATTGCCGGTAACTGCCGGCTATTATTTCGATCAGGGTCAGGTGATCGAAAACGATGCGATTTTCATCGTGCCTGCTGGAGAAGTGCCTCAGGTTACCGTACGAAGTTTATTGAAGAATTAAAAATTTAGAGCGGTCAACCTTAATGACTAATTGCTTATTAAGGTTGACAACTCTTATCTATTCGCTTCTGGTATTAATACTCGTCTTCCAATAAACTCACACAATTTGCTGCATTTTTCTTAAGTCTGTCATCAAGTGAAGCAATAGCAGCGTTGTCTTTAAGGCTTCGGTACAAATTTGTGATAATGGTTTTAGTTTCATCGTCCGGATCGCAGGCTTGCGATTTTTCCAGATATGGCAATGCTTTAAGTGCAACTACTTTATACTGGGCGTAAAGTTCGCCTTGTAATTTTGAATCTTTTGCCTTTCCTGCTTCATTTATTTTGGCGCTTAGAGCATTACATTTTTTAACAAAAATAAAACCTAAGGCACGGTACGGAACATAATAAGCCGGCGTAATTTTTATGGCTTCTTCATATTGTGGAATGGCCTTTTCTGTTTGCTCGGTTTCTTCATAAAGCCTTCCTAAATGATAACTCACATTGCCCAGCTGGGTTTTTGTAAGTTCCGGAGATCTTTTAATCAGTTCTTCTGCCAACTGAATAACTTTTGGTTTCTCGGTATCGGTCATTCTGATCTGAGAATAATCCCAATAGAGGTCTTTAATGCTCTTGCTTTGAGCGAAGCAGGTTTGCATCATTGTTAAGGTAAATAAGAGGTTTAATAAGCGTTTATACATAGATTTTAATTTTTTTTCTAAGATAAATGAAATTAACTTTTTAGTTCAACTTTGTAAAAATATATAGCAGTGCGATTAAACCAAGGCGTTAAATTATAATGTTGATTTAATATTTACCATTAGTAAACTTGATTAGCCCATATTTCCGGATCGCTTTAAATAATCAATTTTTATTTAAAAAATATTTGGCTTTTTCTTTCACGGAAGCAACCGGATGATTTAAGCATTTATTAAGAAAGTTGATGGATCGCTCATCTTTTTTATTTTTAAAATAATCCATCAGTTGATAAAGCTGTTTTTCATTGGGTGTTTTCATGATAATTTCACATATCTGATCAAAATATCTGTCATCATAAAATAAGCTGTTTCCAAAAAGGTCGATATAGTAATTATCCGGAAGTTTTTCATTTTTAACAAGAACAAACCACTTCCTTAAAGAAATATCATTTTCGGAACTTAAAAGTGCATGTAACAATGCATCATCTGATTTCGGATTTCTAATTAAACTATCCAGGTATTGAATATCAATAAACGAAGTACTGCTCGCAATTGCCTTTAAACAAATTTGATGAAGATCTTTATTTGCTAAATATGGCTTTACAACAGGTAGCATTTCTTTAGCGTGTAAATGCGCTAAAACAGCAATCGCCCAGCCTTTCATAGCTGTGTCAGTTGTAATTACAGTTTCTTTAAGTACTTTTTCTTTTTGGGCACTATTTTCTGTTTTAGCTAAAGTCCTAATGGCAAGGCATTGAATAACACGGTCTTTACTGCTAATACTATCCAGGCCAAACTTGTTTAAGCGCTGTTTATCCATTCTTAAAAAATCATCTATTAAGTAACTTGTACCATCATTATCTTTGTAGCGGATAATACATTTTATTATAGGTTCAAAATCCTTTGAATGCAAATAAGTTAAGATAGTAGCAAGCCAGAAATCTTTATAATCACTCCTTTTTAATAAAGCTGTTATTTTGTCCGTTTTAGAAGTATCATTGGCCGCACAGGCAAGAAAACATCCAAATGAATATTTTCGATTCAACGTATCAGCTAATAATGCATCAATATTTTCTTTATAAACATTTGATTGCTTAAAGTTGCTTAATGGATAGTTGGCAGTTTCCATATTTTTCATACTGGCAGCCAATTGACTATTGGGATTAAACCAGAATAATATATGGTTGTACTTTTTATATAGGGAATCAACTTTTTTATCAGGAAAATGCTGCTGGGCTATTTCTTTAAATTCTATTTCAAAATCAGAAACACTTTGTGCGCTGGATTTAGTGTAGGGCAAAACGATAAACAATAACAAAAATAAGTATTTCATAGCGGGTTAAATGTTTACTCAAAACTATATTGAATTACTTTTTTAGCTTTTGACTTTTATCAAAAAAGGAGATTAGTTTATCTAACTATAATCCAACGTACGCCTCGAATACATGAGTAAAGCAATCCAGATTACCAGATAAGGAACAAGCAGAATAACCATTAACGGAAAATAAATAAGGCTGAATATTAAAAATGTGGATGGAATATAAATAGCACCGATTTTATTAAGCCTGGTAAACACCAGAACAGGAGCCAGGTATAAAAATATATTACTGATGAATACAAAAAAGTCAAATACTGAAAAATGAACAGACGACATTAAGAAATAGGTCCTGTTCGCTAAATAATCTCGAAATATGCCATTTACATAAATCCAGCCTTTATCTCCGCCATTTAAAGGAATACCGATGTAGGTGGTTAGAATAAGCAATAAAACCAGAAGAAATTGAACAGTGTGCTTGTAATTGAAAGTGAAAATCATTGCCCTAAATTTAGTTGAGTAAAGCTATTAATACTTAACGGATTAGGTTTTGATAAAAGTCAAAAAAATAGCCGATGAACAGTCATCAGCTATTAAGATAAATTATGAATTTCACTGAATTTAATATTTTTCAGGTAATCCCTCTTTTTTTCTATTCTCTAAAATTTGTTCTTCAGAAATATAGGGAAGCGTAAATCTTTTATAGTGTATAACCCATTCATGCCATTCCCAAAATCGCCAGGGTTTTAATGTAAAAGTTCTATACAGTTGTTTGTCCTTAATATTTGGATCGCTTTTAATTCTTTCATCAAAGCTTTCAGCGTAGGTGTTAAAATTTGTTCCTTTCATTAAGTTTTCTTGATACTGAATCACTCCATTATAGGATGAATAGGTATAATCTTCGGTAATGATCTTACAAAACCATGATATTGGCGGAATATTAATCAGTATCAAAATACAAAGGCAGATTATTAGTATCTTTTTCAAATTCTTGGATAATTATCTAATGTTTTTTCTCGTATGTTATTTGTTTATGCTATAATTTGAATCAGCTGTCGAGGAATTAAGATCATCCAATGGCTTAAAAATCTTTATTGTTAATATCGCAGAACTTATTACAAACACTAACAACGGAAATATAAACCAAGGTTCAATTCTATTGTAGTGACGAAGAATGCCCGACATGTAGGCTCCAGTACTGCATAAAATTATAAAAGAAACTAGGATTGGATAGCGATCTTTATATGTCCTTGATAATAATATGATCAAGATAGAAACAATTGTTGAGAGGCCAACTAGGCCTAATGACCAAGAAATATCTACATTTTTATTGTGGGTGTATGTGAGTAAATCACCTACAAACTGAAACGTACAAAGCCCAATCCCAGCAAAAATTGGAATCCCGTGTTCTCCTAATCCGTTGATGAGCAGAAAGGAAATGATCGATAAAGGTTTTAAGTATTTCATAAGTCACAAAGGCAAATATTTTAGCTTTTAATGATTACTCATGCATCTCTAAGAATCACTATTTTAATATTTTTCAGGTAATCCCTCTTTTTTTCTATTCTCTAAAATTTGTTCTTCAGAAATATAGGGAAGCATAAATCTTTTATAGTGTATAACCCATTCATGCCATTCCCAAAATCGCCAGGGTTTTAATGTAAAAGTTCTATACAGTTGTTTGTCTTTAATATTTGGATCGCTTTTAATTCTTTCATCAAAGCTTTCAGCGTAGGTGTTAAAATTTGTTCCTTTCATTAAGTTTTCTTGATACTGAATCACTCCATTATAGGATGAATAAGTGTAGTCTTCAGTAATGATCTTGCAAAACCAGGATATTGGAGGTATATTAATCAGTATCAAAATACAAAGGCAAATTATTAGTGTCTTTTTCATTATTTCAAGTTTTATTTACAAGATCCTTTTCCTAAAGGAGCTTTTCCAGGATTTGTCTTAATCCTGTTATCTCCATTATTTTTTAAAGAACGCATAGATTGACCTAAGCCAGCTGGAGTCATAGCACGAGCTACATTTAATGGGTCCATAAATCCTGCAATGTTTGACCATGGGCTAGGAAGAATTATCCCCCCACTATTGCATGCGTCGAATACAAATGCAGTGCAATTCATCCCTAATAATTTATATTCTTTTGGTGGATTTGAAATATAATCCAATATTGAATCAAATTTATCTCCATTTGAACCTAGTTCAAAATTCATTTGAATAGTAAAACTTATAGGATCATTACTTGCATTATCAACTATTTTTGAAGGTCCCTCAAATTTATTGCCCGCGGGATAAAATCCAATTGTTTGTGTAATGCTTTCTCCATTACTACCTATCTTTGTCAAGGTAATTGCTGTGTGGCCAACACCATTCTTCCCATAGTTCCAGTCAGAATTTTCTAATGGTTCCTGTACTTGTACAGAAATTTTATAGCTAGCACCAGCATCTGGTATATTTTCGAAGCACTTAGCATAATCTTTTGGGTTTATTGCTTCATGATCCTGACCTGGCATATATGGATCTTCGGGGATAGTGTTTGATTCCGAAGCGTTTTCCCCACCCCCACTGCCACCGCTCTCCCCAGGATCAGCCGGTGGATCTGGAAACCAAACATCTTCACATATAGTTTCTTCACTCGAATCTATAAGAGAATAAGTAACGCCGCACATACTCGGCGGCCATTGGCAGGTTTCGCTGGAAACAATCTGTATTCCACTGCAATACCCAGGGCTGTCAGAAGCAAATAGGCAACTCCTCAATTCAGTGTGGCACTGAGTTTCTATATAAGAGGTGGCATCTGGACGTTTAATTGTCTGCCTATTTACTGCCAGTAACCTTCTTTTACTATAAGACTGGCTAACAGTTCCATTTACATAATCTAACAGAAAACTTTTTCCATTCGCCAGGTTTTTCAATAGGAGGCTCCCTGTAAAGTTTTCAACCGAGAATGTCTTTGAGTTTTGAGCCTTGTCTGCTACATTTACAGGATGGTAATAAAAAGCTTTAAAGAATTCTTTTTCATTTTTTACCATCAGATAAGTGGCCATGCCAACTTCTTTTGCCTCCAGTAATTTGCCATCTTGTTTAAGATAGGCCTTTAAGCGGTAAAAAATATAGGACACACTGTCGTTTACCACCTGTGTGCTGGGGTGTTCCCAGTCTGGTTTCCATACAATGGATTGTTTGACATTGGGGATTAATTTTTGATCTAGTTTATTAGCATAGAATTTTTCCTTTATTGCCGCAAGTCTGGAAGAAAAATCAGGTGATTCTTTCGAAAGTACCTTTTTCGTAATGACTTCATGATCTTGTTGAAGAAAATTATTCTTCTTACAAGACCAGAATGCTATTAAAGCAAAAACAAATAAAAATGGGATAGTAAATTTGGGATGAAAGCTGAATATAGTTTTTAATATCATAGACTTTCGTTTTTTAGTTTAACCAAATCTACATCTACCTGATCTCCAAACTTTTGATAAATATCAAAAAAGACAACTACTTTCTGATTCTGCTCAACGTTTCCTGCGAGATACCTAAATATGATGCGATATGCCCCAAAGAAACCCTTTGAAAAAGCTGCGGACTCCTTTTAAGCAATTGCCCGTAGCGCTCTTTTGCGCTTAACATCCGCAAGTCGTTGGCCTGTATTTCGTTCCGGATGTAATAATATTCCGTGAGTTTTCTGCCGATAAAATTAAACTCCATAAACTGCAGGTACATTTCGTCAAGTTTTTCGCGTTTTACAGCAATCAATACCGAATCTTCGAGCGTTTCTATATATTCAAAACTGGGCTGAGCGGTGAAAAAGCCATACACCGAAATGAGCAGTTCATTTTCGAATAAAAACCAGGTGTTGGTCTGTTTGCCGTCTTTATTGAGGTAATATACCCTGGCTGCCCCCGATACAATAAAATAGATGGTATTGCTGCTTTCGCCGGCATTTAACAGTATGGTTTTTCTTTTAACATTAACCAGATGGCTATTGTTAACAATAGCAGCTTTAAGTTCATCGCTAAGCAGATGAATGGCATTGAAAACTGCAAATAAATTTTGGTAAGCTTCCGGATAATCCTCTTTTAGCATAATTCTTTTTTTAACAGGATGCTATCATTAAACGGGGATTAATTCAAATATAATATTTATTCGTTAGTTGTGCAGATTAGCTTTTAATTAATATAGTTTTTGGTTAGTAATTATAAAGGGCAGTAAAACGCTAACAAAAAAAAGCACCGGTTTCTAGCCGATGCTTAATTTCTTATTTAAGGTTGGATGGAGGCTCCAAACTGACAAGTCCAGGCTCCCAAACTACTTTTTCAATCCAATTTCTCTTAATCTTTCATCCAGGTATTCTCCAGCCGTCATATCACTATAAGCTTTTGGATGTTCCGCATCTATGGTTGATGGTAAGCTGGTTAAATCCATGTCGCTGCGTGGGTGCAGGAAAAATGGTACTGAGAAACGCGAAGTTTTCATCAGTTCGCGCGGAGGGTTTACCACACGGTGGGTGGTCGATTTTAATTTGTTATTGGTTAAACGTTGCAGCATATCGCCAACATTTACCACGATATCCGTATGGTGCGCTTTAATCGGTAACCACTCATTGCTGCGGGTTAATACTTCCAGTCCATCTGCACTGGCGCCGATTAATAAGGTAATCAGGTTAATATCTTCATGGGCTCCCGCACGTACAGCATCATCAGGAATAATTTCAGGATTTTCGATCGGGAAGTAGTGAATGCCCCTTAAAATCGAATTTCCATTATGCACATGTTTGTCGAAATAGTTGATCGGCAACTCTAAATAGGTAGCAATGGCACGTAATAAATGCGTTCCGTTTTCTTCCAGTTTTTTATAGATATCGCCTGTTACTTTGTTAAATTCAGGAAGTTCTTCTAAAATCTCATTGTCAGGATATTCATTTTTAACCGGATCTCCATCAGTCACTTCCTGACCAATTTGCCAGAATTCTTTTAAATCTGGCGTTTTAGCACCCTTGGCTGTTTCCTTACCTGCGCTGGTGTAACCACGTTGCCCAGCCAATTCTGGTTTTTCGTATTTTCTTTTCGTTTCAACAGGCAAAGAAAAAGCAGCTTTAATATTTTCATAAAGCTTATCGATTAATTCCTGGCTTAAACCATGGTTGGTAATGGTAACAAAACCCGAATCGTTAAAAGCCCTGCCCAATTCATCAGAAAACTTTTTACGTTCTTCTTCAGAACCATTGATGTAGGAACCTAAATCTAAACAAGGAATATACGGTGTAGACATAATTTTAAATTTTAATGTTATACGAATTTAAAAAAGAATTGTTAATAAGTGCATTTAGCTGGTAAAATAGCTATTTAAAATTTTGTTAATCAGTAATTTAAGTTATTAACATTAACATCGAAATCAACAAATTGTTACGATTGTCATACAAAATCCATTATTAATTTAATGCAAACTACAGCCTGTTTTTTTGCGTATAATTAGATGTAAATAATTCGATCCGCAATGAGGTTTATGGATTATTTTCGACTAACAAATAAAAACACACACATGAAAAAAATAATTTTAATCCTGTTTGCGGTATTGGCCTTAAACCAGGCGAATGCACAAGGAAAAAAGACAGAGAAAGCAACTTTCGGAATGGGTTGCTTTTGGTGCACCGAAGCAATATTTCAACGTTTGAAAGGTGTAACTTCGGTTAGATCGGGTTATGAAGGAGGTACTTTAACTAATCCTACTTACGAAGAAGTTTGTACAGGTGCAACCGGGCATGCAGAGGTTTTGGAAATTACCTATAACCCGATGGTGATTTCTTATGATGACTTACTGGAAGTTTTTTGGAAAAGCCACGATCCTACAACTCTTAACCGTCAGGGAGCTGATAGTGGCACTCAGTACCGTTCTGTTGTTTTTTACCACACACCTGAGCAGAAACAGCTGGCAGAAAAATATAAAGCAGAGTTAAATAAAACCAATGCTTACGGCAAAAAAGTAGTTACCGCCATTGAGGCCGCCAAACCATTCTATGTAGCCGAAAACTATCACCAGAATTATTTTAACAAAAATGGCAGCGAGCCTTATTGCAGGTTGGTGATCCAGCCAAAAATAGATAAACTGGAAAAAGTATTTAAAGCGAAACTTAAAAATTAAATACTTATTTTGTTAAGCCCTGCAATAAACGTTGCAGGGCTTTTTCTTTTTTAAAAATTTTAATTATCTGGTTATGGTAAAAAGGATTGTACTCAACATCGATACCCAAAAAATTACCGATGCAGCAGGTTTTTATAAAGATATTTTAGGTCTTGATCTAATGATGGATCATGGCTGGATTGCCACCTATGGAGCTGCTAATCAAAAAATGGGTGTACAAATCAGTTTCGCTTCCGAAGGCGGATCGGGTACGCCAACGCCAGATTTATCCATCGAGGTTGAAAATGTTGATGTGGTATTTGAAAAAGTGAAATCAGCCGGATTTCCTGTCGAGTATGGTCCGGTTAATGAACCTTGGGGCGTCCGTCGGTTTTACACCCGCGATCCTTTTGGTAAATTGATTAATATTTTAAGCCATATTGAGGACTAATTTATCATAATTAATATGCTTTTCCAGTTTCTTTTTGTCGAGTTAGAGCAGCAACTGGTCGGTTTTCTCTCCACCGCATGAAGTAAAAAACAGTACAGTGCAGAAGAAGAATAACTTTTATATGAGGTAAATTGCTTTATAAATAGATGTATAAAGCTAATTTTTTGGTAGGGAAAAAAATATAAAATCATTTTTTATCATTGTTTGTATGAATTTATAACGGTGATTTTATTTTTTATTGAAGAAATAATAAAAATTACTGTGCTTTTAACGGTTGATGATAAAATTTCCTATCTAATTGGAGGGCTTTTTAAGAGATTGGCAATGCCTTGCTAATGTTGTTTTAATGTCTTTTTAAAATTTAAGAATTAAGCTTTTAAACTTTGGACTAAACTTTGATAAATGCCTATTAGAAAAGGGAATATTTCTAATTTTTAGGCAATTTTTTTCAGAATTAATGCCTTAAAATTCGTGGGATGTTTAAAATCATTCTAAATTTGTAAATCCTTTAAAGTAAGATGACAAAAAAGAAAAAGACAGTTGGTAAAACTGACGCTGATGTAATTTTAATAGGGGCCGGCATCATGAGTGCAACCCTGGGTGTTTTATTAAAACAACTAGAGCCCAATTTAAGTATCGAAATTTACGAACGTTTGGATATTGCGGCAGCAGAAAGTTCTGATGCATGGAATAATGCCGGAACAGGACATTCGGCTTTTTGCGAATTAAATTATACCCCCGAGAAGAAGGATGGTACGGTTGAAATTAAAAAAGCGGTGCAGATTGCAGAGCATTTTGAGGTATCTAAACAATTTTGGTCTTACCTGGTAAATAAAGGATTGGTTTCTGACCCCTGCAATTTTATCCGCAATATTCCCCACATGAGTTTTGTTTGGGGCAAAAAGAATGTAGATTACCTTAAAAAACGCTACGATGCATTAACCCAATGCGATTTGTTTAGCGATATGCAATATACCGAAGATGCGGAGCAGGTAAAAAACTGGGCACCATTAATTATGGATGGCCGTAAAAAAGGTGAAAAAGTTGCTGCAACCAAAATGGATCTTGGTACTGACGTCAACTTCGGAACCTTAACCCGCGACATGTTTAACAACTTAAAGGAGCAAAGTAATGTTAGCATGCATTTTAACCACGAAATCCGCGACCTGAAAAAGAATAAAGACGGTAACTGGATTATTAAGGTTAAAGATCTTGAAACTGGAGATAAACGTAAGCGTGTAGCAAAATTTGTATTTATAGGTGCTGGCGGTGGTTCGTTACCATTGTTAGAGAAATCGGATATCCCTGAAGGAAAAGGTTTTGGCGGTTTTCCGGTAAGCGGACAATGGTTAAAATGTACCAACGAGGAAATTATTAAAAAACACCACGCCAAGGTTTACGGAAAAGCAGCGGTTGGGGCACCGCCAATGTCGGTACCGCATTTGGATACCCGGATGATTAATGGCAAACAGGCTTTATTGTTTGGGCCTTATGCTGGTTTTTCGACCAAATTTTTGAAAAATGGTTCTTTTTTAGATTTACCGAAATCAATTAAATTCAATAATATCCGTCCGATGATTTCTGCCGGATTGCATAACCTCGATTTAACGAAATATTTAATCGAGCAGGTAAGGCAATCGCCAGAAGACAGGTTGGAAGCTTTAAAAGAATATTTACCAACAGCCGAACTTAAAGACTGGGAACTGGAATATGCCGGACAACGTGTTCAGGTAATTAAAAAGGACGAAAAGCAAGGTGGCATTTTAGAATTTGGTACTGAAGTGGTAAGTGCAGCCGATGGTTCTATCGCAGCTTTGTTAGGTGCTTCGCCGGGTGCTTCGACAGCAGTATCGATTATGCTCGATTTGTTAAACCGTTGTTTTGCTGAAGATCTGGCAACTGACGAATGGCAGGCTAAAATTAAAGAGATGATCCCAACCTACGGAAAATCACTTGCGCAGGATGCCGAGCTTTGCAAAGCAACCAGAAATAAAACTTCGAAGGTATTAAAAATAGAAAATACTGTTGTAGCTTAGGCTATGACAATCATAAATTCTAAAATGTCCTGATGTAAATTGGGACCTTTTTTTTTGATCCGATCCTCGGTTTGTGTCCTCACGGACCAAAACCATAAACCCAAATACACGAAACGTTCCTACGGAACGAACACAAATAATAAATTATCTGTGTCTACCCATGATTCGTCCCGCTGGGACGGCACCCTTGTATTTAATTAATTGTTGGCAATATTCTACGTTCCGGAAGAGCGATTCAAAGATAATATTCAAGAAAAGCGGCTTCTTTCGTTCCGTAGGAAGGTTTGGTGGTTTCAAAACATAAAAGCCTCCGATCCTCGGTTTGTGACCTCACAGACCGGAACTATAAATCCCAATACACGAAACGTTCCTACTGAACGAACACAAATAAAAATTATCTGTGTCTACCCATTATTCGTCCCGTTGGGACGGCACCCTTGTATTTAATTAATTATTGGCAATATTCTACGTTCCGGAAGAGCGATTTATAAGATAACATTCAAGAAAAGCGGCTTCTTTCGTTCCGTAGGAACGTTTGGTGGTTTCAAAACATAAAAGCCTCCGATCCTCGGTTTGTGTCCTCACAGACCGGAACTATAAATCCCAATACACGAAACGTCCCTACGGAACGAACACAAATAATAAATTATCTGTGTCTACCCATTATTCGTCCCGCTGGGACGGCACCCTTCTATTTAATTAACTATCGGCAATATTCTTCGTTCCGTAGGAACGTTTGGTGGTTTTCTGTTCACTGGCCTTAAGGGTATAAACCTGATGGGAACGGCAGCTTCCGATTTTTTCAATCGGAACTACAGTGTACAGCAGGGCTATCGTAACCGATGAAAAACCGGACCTTGCTTTTCTAATAAAAAAGAAAATTATTTTTTAACCCTAAGCCTTAGAAATAAAAAAATGCCCAAATTTTATTTCAGGCATTTAAGATCCTGAAATAAATTCAGGATGACGTTTTTTTATTTATCGTTAAGCTGCAATTACCTCTGCAACTTCTTCGGCAGAAATATCGCTGTGCGAGGCTTCCAATACGCAATCGCCGTCTTTGATCAATAAAATCTGTGGCGATTGATGCGCTACCTGAAATACTTCGGCAATTTTGTTAGAAATATCGCGGTAACTGATCAGGTCTAAAAAATAAAGTTTGGTATCTGCCGGAATCACATCCCAATCAAATTCGAAATTCTTTTTAGCCATTAAACTGATGGAGCAACGCGTGCTGTGCTTAAAAATAAGGCTAAAACCGCTTGCATTTTTGATTTCATCAAGTTGTTCTATTGAAGTTAAGTTAACCCAAGTCATGATATATATTATTGTTTACAGGGATAACACTTGCAGTTGAATAAAGTTCTGCAAATGACCTGAAAATGAAGATTGTAGATAAGAAGCTTAATTTCTTCTGCGTTTGCCTTCAGGGTAAGATCCGTAAGCAGGGCAAAGTTTAGAAGAACAAGATTCTAAAATGGTAATGGTGCTGAACACCGCCAATAACAGGATGGCTACTTTTTTCATCGATCTGATAAATTTTAAACTTCTAAGTTACAAATAATTATTAAAACACAAGTTTAAATCTGTGCAGAAAAATCGGCCATTTTAATTGCAGTAATTGCAGCCTCATCGCCTTTATTGCCATGTTTACCACCTGCACGGTCTTGCGCCTGCTCTAAATTATTGGTGGTTAATACCCCAAAAATAACGGGTTTACTGTATTTAATGCCAACATTGGTTACACCCTGCGCCACTGCATCGCAAATAAAATCGAAATGTTTGGTATCGCCCTGTATTACACAGCCTAAGCAGATTACGGCATCAATATCGCTTCTTTTACTTAGCAAAATTTCTGCTCCACCGGTTAATTCGAAGCTTCCGGGTACAGGTAAAGAAATAATGTTTTCTTCGGCAACGCCATTTGCTAACAGGGTTTTTAATGCACCATTGTACAGAGCACCGGTAATTTCGGCGTTCCACTCGGCTACAATAATCCCGAATTTATAGTTTGCACCACTTGGAACAGTGGTGTGAGAGAAATCGGATAGATTTTTTAATTGTGTTGACATAGGGACAAAGATAATGTTATGGCCCGAATGTTAAAAACCTTAATGTTTGCTGGTTGTAACATTTAATTCTTTAATACTTAGATTCGTAAAAGAATCAGATAAATTTTAACGGCTTATGGAATTTCTACGCGCCAGCCATCTATATTAAAACGCAACGTTATCTTATGAACATATTATTACGCCTCCCTGCATTATTTATTTTAATCTTTTTACTAACGTTTAATGCCTCCGCGCAACGAAAATATACAACCAACGATTTTTACAGGGTCGATTCCATTGCTAATCTGGCTAAACCCAAAGATGCACTGGCCCTGGTAGAAAAAATAAATAAACAGGCTCATGAAACACACAATACGCCATTAATAATTAAATCGGTTATTTACCGGATGATGTTTCAAAGCTATTTGGAAGAGAATGCGTTTGATAAGATTTTAGTTGATTTACGTAAAGATATCAGTAATGCCAAACAGCCCGAAAAAAGCATTTTGCAATCGCTTTTAGCCGAAACCTATTGGAATTACCTGCAGCAAAACCAATGGCAGATTAACCAGCGTACACAGGTGCAGGGCGATATTGGAGATGACATTAAAACCTGGAGCATAAAAAAACTGAATGATGAAACGGTTAAATATTACCTGTTATCGTTACAAGAAAGTCAGGTTTTACAGCAGACTAGAGTAGATACCCTTGATGCAGTTTTAGCTGGCGATAAAAAATACAGAAGCTTTCGGCCAACTTTGTACGACCTGCTGGCGCACCGTGCCATCGATGTTTTTAGCAATACACAGATCGGCCTTACCCAATATGATGATGAATTAATTGATATGAGTAATGTAAACTGGTTTAACAACAGGCAAACTTTCCTGGCCACTACAATACCAGCCGACAGCACTTCATTTAAACCGCAGGCAATACAGGTGTTTAAAAACCTGATCAGGTTTCATCAACACAGCAATAATTTTTCGGCACTGGCAGATGTGGATTTAAAACGGTTAAAATTTGTGCAACAGCATTTTACGGGTGAAGACCTTGAAGCATATTACAAGGCCTTAGGTGAGTTGGCTGAGCAAAGCAAACAAACCGAAGTTTACGCTGATATTCTGTATGAACAGGCCCTGATGCATAAAAATGCACAATTACCGGTTGATACCAATAAACAAAACCTGATTGCGGCAGTTGCTTTAGCCGAAAAAGCGATTAATGCTTTTCCAAAAAGTATTGGTGCAGAAAATGCCCAAAATTTAATCGAAGAAATTAAAAGCAGTAACTTATCGGTTAAAGTAAAAGAATTTGTGCAGCCTGATCAACCCAGCCAGTTATATTTATCATATAAAAATACAGATACCATACAGTTAAGGTTGTACAACTCGCCTCAATTTAAAAATGATTATGAACAGTTTAGGGATAAAACAGAATTTTTAGCCTTTTTAAAAAAGAATAAGGTTATCAGGCAATGGGCAATAACTACGCCTAAAACAAAGGATTATCAAACCCACACTCTGGTTGATAAAATAGATGCTTTACCTTTTGGTAGTTACACTTTAATTGTTGAAACCATTAACCGTGCACAAAACGATACTGTTTATAGTAACATCAATTTTAAGGTTACAGCAATGGCGGTAATTAATAGACGTAATGTGGATAAACACGAATATTTTGTTAGTGAGCTAAAGAACGGCGCACCTTTAAAAAATGTGAAGATCAGGCAGCGCAGGTATGATTACAATACCCGTAAATATATTGATGGAGATTTGTTAACTACCAACGATAACGGTTATGCCAGTACCAATGAAATTCAAGGAAGTATGAGCGCCGCATCCATAACGCTTGGTAAAGATGAATTACAGATCAAAATTAATAATTACAATAGCTACCGGGATGATGATGAAGATAAAGAACGTATAATTCTATTTACCGACAGGCCGATTTACCGCCCGGGACAAACGGTTTATTATAAAGGATTATGTTTGAAAGTCCAAAATGGGAAAAATAAAATTGAAGTAAATAAAGCTGTTGATGTTTCTTTTAAAGATGCCAATAGAAAAGAGATCGCAACTTCAAAAGCAATGAGTAATGATTATGGCACATTTCAGGGGTCTTTTAGCATTCCGATGGGTTTATTAAATGGCCAGATGCAAATTGAAACCGGATATGGAAGTATTTATATCCAGGTTGAAGAATATAAACGACCAACTTTCGAAGTGGTTTTTGATAAGCCTGATAAGCACTATAAACTGAACGATAGCATTAAGGTACAGGGAAAAGCCAGTTCTTTTTCAGGATACTCCGTAAGCAACGCGAAGGTAAATTATAAGGTTTTTAGAAGGGTGATGGATGATTATCGCTTCACTTACGAACAACGTAGTGCTGTTTATGGCTCAAGAATGTACTCAGAAAGAAAACAGGTAGCCATTGGCAAAACAACTACCCAGACAGGTGGTAAATTCGGGATCGCGTTTTTTGCAAAGGCAACTGATACCCGGGCAAATTATAGCTACGAAATTGTGGCTGATGTAACCGATTTAAATAGTGAAACCCGCTCGAAGACAATCACTATAAATGTAGGAAAAAAGGATATTGCACTTAATATCAGCGGTGAGCAAGTTGTGTATTTAAGCAATAAAACCGATAGCATTTCCTTTTCGGTAACCAATTTAAATAACGAACCTGTTAAGGCCGATGTTAAAGCAGAATGGAATTTGTTGCAGGCACCATCAAGGCTGATGAACAAAAGTCCGTTTTATGCCGAAAATTATGCTATGGGCAGGGAGGCCTTTATTAAAAACTTTCCGGATGATGATTATAACAACGAGCTCGAAGTAGCCAAATGGCCAATAAAATCGGTAGAATTTAAACAGAACCTGACGGCTAAAAACGGTCGTGGAAATTTAACCTTCAGCCAAAAAGACCTGAAACCAGGATATTATAAAATCACTATTGCGGCGGTAAGCGGGCAAAATGATACGGTTAAAACAGATAAATACCTGGTCGTCTATCAGGCACAATCCGCGGTAATACAATCAAACATCGAATGGATTACACCAGAAATTAGCGTAATCAAACCAACCGAAAGCGCTATATTCCGTTTGGCAGGGCTGGCAGAGAACAGTAAGGCTTATTACGAGGTTTATTATCGCGATAGCATTGCCGAAAAAGTCTGGATTAACTTATCGCCAAAACAGACCATTGTTAAAATTCAACCAAAAGCCTACTACGAAGATGGTTTTGCCGTACAGTTTACCATGGTGCATCAAGGTACCGTTTACAATTCCATGCAACAGGTTAAAATTGCAGATCCAAAGAAAGAGCTGAACATCCGCTTTTTAACCTTCAGGGATAAATTACAGCCTGGTGAAAAGGAAAGCTGGAAACTCCAGATCAGTAATAACAAGGGTGAGAAGCAAATGGCCGAAATGGTGGCCACACTTTACGATGCAAGTTTGGACGACCTTAAGCAAATGAATTGGAATACGAATTTGCAAACCAGTTTTAACTATGATTTTTATAACTGGAACTTCAATGCAAACAATGTTGCCAACCCGGGTTACTTATGGTTTTTAAGATCTGATAACAATTATAGTGTAATTACACGTGGTTACGAAAGCCTGAATTTATTTGGTTACAACTATTACGGAGGCTACAATTATGGCTACCGTAACTATATGAATAATTTACAAAGACCTAAAAGAAAGGGTTTATCTCCTGAAGCATTTAAAAAGCTGGCAGAGTTAGAAAATGGTAAGCTAATTTATGGCGTGGTATTCGATAGCCAGGGCGAAATATTGCCTGGGGTTCAGGTAAGAGCGGGTAAATTGGTAACCACAACTAATGTTTTTGGTATTTATACCATTGATGCCAAAGCAGGTGATAAATTGAATTTCGCTTATATTGGCTATAAGGGATATTCTGTAAAAATTGGCAATAAAAAACGTGTAGACGTAACGCTGAAAGAAGATGGTACGGCTTTAAATGAAGTAGTAGTTGTTGGTTATGGTGCGCAAAGAAAGGAAAGTATGACCGGGGCGGTAATGCAGATACGGGGAGCGGCTCCTTTACAGGGAAAAGTTGCCGGATTAGCAACATCAGCGATTTATGGTAGTAGATCTGCAGATACTTTGACTTTTGCCATGGCAGGTGATGAAAAATCAGCAGGAGTGAATCAAGAAATAGAGGCGCTTAAAGATAAAAAGACTAACATTACTCCCCGTACCAACTTTAACGAGCTTGCATTTTTTTATCCGCAGTTATTAACCGATGCCAAAGGCGAAATCAAAATAGAATTTACCATACCGCAGAGTTTAACCCGTTATAAAATGATGGGTTTTGCGCATACCAAAGATTTAAAAACCGCATCCATCACCAACGAGCTGGTTACGCAAAAACAATTGGCCATTGCCATTAATGCTCCGCGTTTTTTCCGTGAGAGTGATACCATTTTATTAAGTGCCAAACTTAATAACCTGGCTGGTAAAAAACTAATCGGTGATGCCAGTCTAACACTTACAGATGCTTTAACAGGAAAACCAATCCGGATTTTCGGCACAAATGATAAATCAGAAAAAACTTTTGAGGTGGATAATGAAGGCAATGCCGTTTTAAAATGGATACTCATTATTCCATCAGGCATTAATGCAATAACTTATAAAGTTTTGGCACAAAGTGGCAAATTTAGCGATGGCGAAGAAAATACCATTCCGGTTTTAGCAAATGCCATGTTGGTTACCGAAAGTATGCCGATAAATGTTCGCGGTAATACCACTAAAACATTCGATTTTGAAAAGCTCGAAAAATCGGGAAGTTCCAAAACCTTACGCAACCAAAGTTTAACTTTCGAATTTACCTCCAACCCGGTTTGGTACGCCGTACAAGCCCTGCCATATTTAATGGAATATCCTTACGAGTGTGCCGAACAAACTTTCAGCCGTTTTTACGCCAATAGTTTTGCAACGGGGATTATTAACTCATCGCCAAAAATTAAAACGGTTTTTGAGCAATGGAAAAATACCAATAACGGCGAAGCACTGTTATCCAATCTGGAAAAAAACCAGGAATTGAAATCTATTTTATTAGAAGAAACCCCGTGGGTACGTAATGCAGATCATGAAAGTGATCGTAAAAAACGTTTGGCTGTACTTTTCGACCTTAACAGAATGACTTATGAATTAAAAGCCAATTTTGAAAAGTTAGAAAAAATGCAGTTTAATAATGGTGCTTTCCCCTGGTTTAGTGGCATGCAGGAAGACAGGTACATTACGCAGCATATTGTTTTAGGCATGGGCCAGTTAAAAAAACTGAAACTAATTGATGAAAAAGCCTCTCCGAAATTTAATACCATGCTCAATAAAGCCATTATTTATTTAGATGCAGCCCTGGTAAAAGATTATAAAGATGAAATAAAAGGAAAACGATTTGCTTATTTGCCACTACATTACCTTTTTGCCAGAAGTTATACCGATCAAAAAAATACCAGTTCTGATTTCGTAAAGGCTAAAGATTTTTACCTCAAAAAACTGGCATCCACCTGGAAAACCTTCGATACTTATCAGTTGGCTCAAACAGCATTGGTGCTAAACAGAAACGGCTATAATGTAGAAGCAAAAAAAATCATCACCCTGTTAACCCAAACCGCACAACAAAACGACGAACTGGGCATGTATTGGGCCACCAATAAAGCTGGCTGGTGGTGGTACCAAAGTCCGGTTGAAACGCAGGCTTTATTGATTGAAGCTTTTGATGAAGTGGCCAATGATACCAAAGCGGTTGAGGAAATGAAAATCTGGTTGCTCAAAAATAAACAAACAAACGATTGGAGAACGACAAAAGCAACCACAGCTGCGTGTTACGCCTTATTAATGAGGGGAACAGATTTATTAACTGAAAATAATGAACCTGAAATAACCATTGGAGGTCAGAAATTGGCGGAATTACAACAACCCAATGCTACAAAAGAGGCCGGAACCGGCTATCAGAAAATAACCATTGCAGGTGTAAATGTTAAACCTGAAATGGGCAGGGTAGAAGTTAAAAATAATAACCAAACCATCGCCTGGGGTGCATTATACTGGCAATATTTTGAGCAACTGGATAAAATTACGTCAGCGAATACCGGTGTTAAAATTAAAAAGCAATTGTTTATTCAGAAAGCCAGCGATAAAGGCGATGTGCTCACGCCACTTACTGGTGCCAATATTTTAGCACCGGGCGATTTATTGAAGGTACGTATAGAAATTTATTGCGATAGGGACATGGAATATATCCATTTAAAAGATATGCGTTCCTCAGGTTTCGAACCCGTAAATTTGATTTCGCGCTATAAATACCAGGATGGTTTGGGTTATTATGAGAGTACAAAAGATGCCTCAACTAATTTCTTTATCAGTTACATGCCAAAAGGAACTTATGTTTTCGAATATCCGCTGCGGGTTACCCATTCCGGAAACTTTTCGAATGGCATTACCAGTTTGCAGAGCATGTATGCACCTGAATTTACCACGCACTCAGCCGGAATAAGGGTAAACGTAAAATAATGTGTTACAACCTCGCAGGCTTTTAAAATCTGCGAGGTTAAGATACACGCAGTAACTCAGGTGCTCAATTTTTTTTTGGAAAAGCAGGGCCCGGTGCACATGGGTTAAGGAGTCCTGCTATCCGCTTCAAAGCCTGGGTTCGTACCTCACCTGCGGGTTTTACGCTACTATCAGGTTTATTTAATACTGGTTCTGCATTTTATAGTGCTGTTCCAGACCTTGCCTATTCGAAAATCTGCGAGGTCTAAATTAAATAAGTTGTATTCCACCATAAGTGGCCCCAATTGGGATAATTTTATCACCGATCCAGATTTGGTTGCGGTCATATTTGGATACTTTGTTTTTGGCTACAATAAAAGCCCGGTGACAGCGGATAAAATCTGTTTTTGGCAACAATTCGGCCAGGTCGTTTATGGTGATGCGCGAGCTTAATAATTTATCTTTCAGTTGGATCTGGGTGTAATTTCCAGAGGCTTCCACATAGAGGATTTCGTCTAAATTAACCTTAATTTGTTCATAACCATCCTTTACAAAAATGTACTCCATTTTTGCGTCCAGTTTCAGGTTTCGAAGATTAAAGAGTTCCTGTGCTTTATTGCAGGCCTTTAAGAAACGCGAAAGTGAAAAAGGTTTTAACAAATAATCAACAGCATCCAGTTCAAAACTTTGTACCGCATGTTCGGTGTAAGCTGTAGTAAAAATCACCATCGGTGCTTTACTCAAACTCTTTAAAAAATCAATGCCGCTGATATCAGGCATTTTGATGTCCAGAAAAATCAGGTCAACCTTATTATGCTGAAGATAACTGATGGCCGCAAAAGCATCAGTAAAAGTTTGCTGCAACTCTACAAACGGAACTTTTGAGGCATGAGATTTTATAATATCCAGCGCAATCGGTTCATCATCTATAGCAATAGCAATCATTTTCTATGGTCTTTTCTTTTACTTTTTTCTTTTTTTGTCGTGCTGAGAAAGGAAGCATTTCCGTAGATACACAAGCGATCGTCATTTCGACCGTAGCGGAGAAATCTTTTAAACATCATTCAAAGATTTCTCCATTACGCTGCGCTCCAGTCGAAAGGACGAATCACCCAAATTTATCAATATAAATTATTATACCCGTTTATTTAATTGCTGAAGATACGTATCACTAATCCAACTGCAAAGTTAAATGAACAAAAAACTCGTTGGCACTTTCGCGGATAATCAGTTCGTGTTTTCCGTAGTAAAGCAATGATAAACGTTGTTTTACATTCTCGAGTCCGATACCGCTTTTCAATTTTTCCGGATCATTATCGGCTTTAATGTAAATGCTGTTGCTTACATCGAAATATAAAGTACTTTCTTTAGTTTGTAAGGTGATTTTAATATAAGATGGCTGTTGCAAACTAATGCCATGTTTAAACGCATTTTCGATAAAGGGGATCAATAACATGGGTGTAATCTGCAAATTGTTCAATTGTTCTTCAATATGGGTGTCAATCCTGATATCCGCAGAGCGAGAGGTGCGGAGCTTTTGTAAATCGATATAGTTGTTCAGGTATTCTACCTCGCGGGTTAATGAAATCTTATCCTGTGTATTTTCATGGAGCATAAAACGCATCATATCGCCCAGTTTCTGTATCCCTTCGCCCGTTCTTTCTGCATTTTCCTGTAAGGCTGTTCCAAACAAGGTATTTAAAGCGTTAAACAAAAAGTGCGGGTTGATCTGCGATTTTAAGAAATTCAGGTTCGCATCCGATTTTCCCAGTTCCGTTTTCAGCATCTGGATTTCGCTTAGTTTTTCAAATTTATGTTTGTAAATATACCAGGCAGATGGCGTAGTAATGCAGATTAAGCATATCGCATTTAAAATTAACGTAACCGGAACAATTGCGCCATTACGCATAAAAGGAATAAGGATAATTAAGAGCAGGAGTGAGATAATAATGGTGATGCCCACATTTCCCCAAAAATACCGCCCAAAACCTTTAAAATCCTTTCTGAGGTTTGGAATAATGTAATAAATGGCACAAAAGGCAACAAAAATATTTACCGGAGGCACAATACTCCAGATGACCAGTAATTCATAATCTATCTTCACAGAAAGTACTGCAGTAAAAATCATTAGCGTAATCAGCCAGATTTTGGTGCTTACAAAGAGTTCCGGAACGATGTTGTTATGGTAATTTTTTAATAACGGTATTCTTTTTAGTAATTCTAAGCCCCGCTCATTAAAATAGGCATAAGCATTAAAGAGTAGATATAAAAAGAAAATATAAGTAAAAGCTTCGCCAAAAAAGATCCCGTAAGCGTTATCGATGTTATCATATTCAACTAACCGATATGCTTGAGAATAGGTGTTGTAAACCATCCAGGCAACTACAGAGAACGCTGTGACTAAAACCGTAAGAATAAGATTTAGTGTTATGTTATTCTTATTGGCAAGTTGGGGCATGAAGCAAAAATTGAACAATAAAAAGCTGATATACAGGCTGGTGATCTTAAATAATTCCGGAATAAAGAAGTTAGCCATTACATTATAGTCGATATGGCTTTCTTCAAAACGATAAGAATTGCTCGAACTATAGATTGTAGATGAGCAGATACCAATTAGGGCCAGCACATATAGAGTTGTAGAAATCCAAAATTCAAGCTGGTTGATGTTTTTGGATTTGATGGCAGATGAATGACCAGAAAGAATTTCCATTTTGTTTTAATTAATGAGACAATTTTACAAAGAGAATCGCCTGCAATATTTAAAATGTGACAAATGGCGCAAAAAATGTGACGAACGAATAGGATTTATAAGATTACAGGATTTTTAAGATAGTAATAGTCATTCTATCATCCGTTTCCCATCTTCCATTATTCGACCATTAAGAATTTAAGTACATTAAGGTTTTTGTGTTAGTTCTTAAACGCCTGGCATTGGGTATTGTCCTTTCCATCATCCATCTTCCATTTTACATATTTGATATTGGACATTATTTCCCCTCCATCCTCCCTTTTTTATTATCTTTGAAACGGATAGCTGGATTCGTTTCTCCATTGTCCATTATACATTTTCCATCTTACATTATTCAACATGACCGTTTACGGAATTCCAAATTGCAATACAGTTAAAAAATCACTCGATTGGTTAAAGGCCCATCAGGTAGATTTCGAATTTCACGATTTCAAGAAAAAAGGCATAACCGAAGAAAAATTAAACGAATGGTGTAATACTTTCGGATGGGAAACCGTGTTGAACCGAAAAGGCTTAACCTGGAAAAAACTGACTAAAGAAGAGCAGTCAAAAATTGATAATCAGACACTTGCTGTTGCTTATTTAAAAGAGAATACAAGCGCCATCAAACGCCCCGTTATTGAGCAGAACAACAAAGCCATACTAATTGGATTTGACGATGACAATTATTTAAAAACACTAGCCTGATTCATTTGTTCTAATGTTAAAGTTTGTTAAATGCAGATTTTAAATGTCGAACTAAGTTACTTTTGAGTATGTACAAACTGATCATTTTTCTATTGCTTGCCTTACCTATGGGTGTTTTTGCACAAACGGTAACTACGGGTACAGTTTTCGATTATTCGAAAAAAACACTCTCATTGCCTGGCGTTTCCATCAGAAACCTGAACAGTAAAAAATCTACCAGTACCAACAGAGAGGGTAAATATACCATTGCTGCCAACATTGGCGATCTGATTGAATTTTCTGCGGTAGGCTATCATACTGATACACTATATTTAACCAACCTGTTAAACAGAACCATTTACCTTCCTGTAAAATCGAACAGTTTAAAAGATGTAGACATTACCGCAGTACGTATGAACAGCCAGGTTACGGATGCAAAGGATCCGTTGGCAGAGAAATATACTTTATTGAATACCGGCGGTAACCTAAACCGTAAGCGCATGACTGATAAGGTTGGGGGCTTAAACCTGAATTTAGGTTATGGTAAATATAAAAGACAGCAGCGTAAAGAAGCCGATTTAGAAGAAAAAGAAATGTACCAGGATGAAATCGACGAAAACTTTACGCCAAAAGCCATTACCGATCTTACTAAACTGGAAGGCGAAGAACTTAAAAATTTTATGATCATTTACAGGCCTTCTATTGAGGCCGTAAAAGCCGAAAGACCGTTTCGTTATGCTTTTTATATTTCACGTGCCTTTGCTGCATGGAAAAAGTTATCACCACAGGAAAGAAAATTACAGGATCTGCCAAAATTAAAAGCTAATTAAGCATATTTAATAAATATTGATCATATAGTAGCCATAATTGGTAACATTATAACCACATATAAATCTATATGTGGTTATTTTTTATATTTACCGCCGTATTACAACCTTATTATTATCATGAAATTGACTAAACTGATTAATTTTGGTTTGGTTTGTTGTGTTTTTGCTTTTTCAGCATCAGCCCAACAGGCTACAACCCCTGCCCCGGCAACAAACTATAATCCCGCTGATGCCTTTGGACCACTATTTTACACCCAAAACGGAAATGAATTCCGCTCGGCAATTGGCGCACCAGGGCCAAAATACTGGCAAAACCATGTAGATTATAACATTACCGCCAACCTCGATGAAACCAAGAACATGGTTAGCGGTACGGTGACCATCACTTACAAAAACAACAGTCCTGATAAATTGCCCTATTTATGGTTACAGCTAGATCAGAATACTTTTAAAGAAACTTCACGTGGTTATGCCATTACCCCTTCACGCAGCCGTTATGGTGCGCAGGGCGAAAAATTTGATGGTGGCTATAAAATCCAGAACATCAGTGTAGCACAAAAAGCTGGCGCGGTAAAATTTACATCTATAGTTGAAGATACCCGTATGCAGATCCGTTTAGATCAGCCTTTGGCAGCTAACGGCGATGTTGTAACCATAAAAATGGATTACTCATACATTGTACCTAAAGAAGGATCAGACAGAACCGGTCATTTAACCACCAAAAACGGTGAAATTTTTGCCATTGCGCAATGGTTCCCACGCATGTGTGTTTATGATGATGTAATCGGCTGGAATACTTTGCCTTATTGGGGCGGTGGAGAGTTTTATTGCGAATATGGCGATATCAATTTTGCCATTACTGCACCGGCAAGCCATATCGTAATGGGTTCGGGTGAATTATTAAACCCTGCCGAAGTATTTACACCAGAGCAATTAAAAAGATGGAACGCGGCTAAGCTAAGTGATGCTACTGTACACATCCGTAGCGAAGCAGAAATAACCGATCCGAAATCACGTCCGGCGAAAGATAAATTAACCTGGAAATTTAAAATCACCAATGCACGCGATGCAGCCTGGGCTTCATCAAAAGCATTTGTATTAGATGCTGCAAGATATAAACTGCCTAGCGGTAAAACCGGTTTGGCCGTTTCTGCACAACCGGTAGAAAGTAATGGTGTTGAATCTTATGGCCGTGGTGTAGAATATGTAAAATCAACCATCGAACATTATTCGTCAAAATGGTTCGAATATCCTTACCCAATGGCTGTTAATGTGGCTACTAACATTGGTGGCATGGAATATCCTGGAATTGTTTTCTGCGGCTGGACAGCTAAAAAAGCAGGTGCCTGGGGGGTAATCGATCACGAATTTGGTCACACCTGGTTCCCGATGATCGTAGGTTCTAACGAACGTAAATATGGCTGGATGGACGAAGGTTTTAATACTTTTATCAACGGTATTTCTAAGAAAAACTTTAATAAAGGCGAATATGCCGGTCCTCCTGCTGATTTACATAGAATTGGTAAAAGTGTAATCGGTAACCCGGTTTACGAAAACATTATGCAAATGCCTGATGGTATGACCGAGAGAAATATCGGCGTTAACTTATACAGTAAACCAGGATGGGGCCTGGATATTTTAAGAAACCAGATCCTCGGCGAAGATCGTTTCGATTATGCTTTCCGCCAGTACATTAAAAACTGGGCATTTAAACATCCTACACCGTTTGATTTCTTCCGTTCGATGGAAAATGGGGCAGGTGAAGATTTAGCCTGGTTCTGGAGAAGCTGGTGGTTAAATAGCTGGAAAATGGATCAGGGCATTGCAACTGTTGAGGCTGTTAAAAAAGACGATAAACTGGTGGGTTATAACATCAAAGTTGTGAACCTCGAAAAAATGCCGATGCCGATCATCCTTCAGATCAAAACCAAAAGTGGAAAAACAGAAATTGTTAAAGTTCCGGTTGATGTTTGGATGAAAAACACCAGCTGGTTGGTACGTTACCCAACTACAGAAGAAATTGAGTCGGTTATTTTAGATCCGGATAAAGTATTGCCGGATTCAAATCCTGATAACGATACATGGACCGCTACAGGCAACTAAGCTTATTTTAAATAATGCAAAAACCTCCTGATTTTAAAAGATCAGGAGGTTTTTTATTGCAAACTACCGACGGTTTACTGTAAACTATCGGATAATTTAGCAATTATAAAATTTACAGATATGGAAAAACCGACTTTAGAAATTACCAATCCCGCTGGCATATACGATCCCCGTCCGCATGCTTATTCTCACCTTGCCTCCGTTCCGGCCGATCGTGAACTGGTATTTGTTGCCGGCCAGGGCGGGAGCAGAACAGACGGCATTCTAAGCAATGATTTTAGGACGCAGGTAAGTATTGTTTTCGAAAATATTGCCTTAGCTTTAAAAAGCAAAAATTTAACCATGGCTAATATTGCAAAGTTGACAACATTGGTGGTTGATTATGATGAGGATAAACATCATGTGCTGATCGAAGAATCGAACAAAATATGGCCCGATCAGAAATTTCCGGTTAATACACTTATTCCGGTACAAAGGCTGGCTTTAAAAGGCATGTTGATTGAAATTGATGCCGTGGCTGTTGGTTAATTTATAAATCCGGTTAGAATTATTATTAAACCGATATTATTTTGGAAATGAAGGGTTCTGTTCTTTTGGGAGTGGTGCGGCCCCGCTATTTAGCGCCATGCTGGGAGCAGACTTTTCATTCTAAACCTGACAGTAGCGGGCATGAAGTGCAACGAAATAAAGCAGATGGCAGGACTGCATTTGCCAAGAACCATTGTACATTAGTTTCCAATAAAATATTATTAATCCGGCATTGTTAAAGCATGATACAGATGGAAAAAGGAGAAAGAAAAAACGTTTATAAAGTTTACAATAAAATAGGTCGTTGGTTTGCCGAAAACCGTTATGCCGATTCGGTGGAAAAAGTTTATTTAAACGAGATCATTCAGAACCTTCCACAAGATGCGAAAGTTTTGGATTTAGGTTGTGGTGATGGAAAACCCATATTGGAATATTTTATTAACCATCATGTAAATGTTTTAGGAGTTGATGCCAGTAAGCAAATGATCGAACTCGCAAAAATCAATTTCCCATCCACCAGCTTTCTGTTAAAAGATATGCGTGAACTAGAACTTGTCGAAAAATTCGATGCAATTGTTGCCTGGCACAGCTTTTTTCATCTCCCTGCAGATGATCAGCCCGATATGTTCCGTATTTTTAGACAGCACCTAAAACCTAATGGTATTCTGCTTTTCACTTCAGGTACTGAAAGGGGAGAAGTGTGGGGTATAAATGGTGGCGAAAATCTTTTTCATGCTTCATTAAATACCACCGAATATCAGAATTTGCTCCAGTCAAACCAATTTGAGGTGCTTAAACACAAAGTAAACGATCCGGACTGTGGAGGTGCAAATGTTTGGATGGCACAATATAAACCCCGGTAATTTGCCTTAACTTTGTGCTATGGCCGAACAGCAAAAAAACAATCCCTTACACGGTATCACCTTAGAGAAAATAGTAACCGATCTCCAAACACATTATGGTTGGGAAAAACTGGGATCATTAATCAAAATCGATTGTTTTAATAATAATCAATCTATAAAATCAAGCTTAAAATTTTTAAGAAGAATGCCCTGGGCCAGAAAAAAAGTTGAGGAGTTATACCTCGATACGTTTAATAAATGATAGAATTTAGAATGATTGAGTTTTGAATGAAGGAATGATTGAATTTTGAATGGGCTAGTTTAATCCAACATTCTCTCATTCGATCCTTCTGTCATCCAATCATTCTTCTCATTTTGTCATTCTCTCATTCAGTCATTCAGTCATTCAATCATTCAATCATTTCTCCCTCCCCTTGCAACCTTTCCTTTAAAACCGTCGTCATCTTGATCTAAACCATATCAAATGAAAAATATTTTCTTCTGTTTTTTACTAACGTTTGCGTTAAGCAGCTGTGCGCTTGGAGTAATGACTTCAATTTACTCAATTTCGGGTGGAAAAGCTGATGTTCCAAAAAAAGAAACTTATTATGTTGTGTATCAGGCTAAATTTGGCAACGGCTTAACAGCTGATGTAGCTTATACAAATGAAAGTGGAAAAGAAACAGAATTAAAAGAGGTGATTGGCACCTGGGAAAAAACAGTAGTCTTAAAATCAGGTACCCACGCCAAACTTAAAACATTAGCTACTGCGGCAACAGACGCTAAAGGCGAGTACAAAATTCTGGTAGATGGAAAAGTAGTTTCTGAATACGTTTTGAGTGGCAAAAGACTGAATTATACTTTCTCATTCGATTTACCTTAAAAAGCTAAATTTCAATCAATTATTCTTGCATTCACTCATTCTCTAATTCTGTCATTCAATAATTGATTATTCATGCATTCTTCACATTGATTTTCGAGATTTAATAAACAAAATAACAAGGTTTATTCATCATTAATCAATGTAAAAATGAAAGCAATTAAAGTTTTAGTAATCGCCCTGGTAGCCGCTTTTACCATTAATACCGTAAGCGCTCAAACCACAACTCCGGCAAAAGCAGGAACAGAAAAATCACAAACCAAAAAAGGCCATAAAAAACACCATCATAAAAAGCATGCAAAGAAAGTAGCTAAAGCTTAAAAAAGAGAAGTCTTTCAGGTAAAACCGGAAGACTTTTTTATTTATTGTCTGATAGTTATCGGCAAATCGTCATTTCGAGCGCAGTGGAGAAATCTGCTGAGTATGTTTAGATATCAGTTTTTCATTAGCAAATTCTCTTGCAACGAAGCTTGACAGAATTTTTAAGTTCCAGGTTTTTCAGGCTTCTAAACTTCTGAAGAAAAAAAATATATTTTTTTTGTCACACTTTCCACTTTTTGGTGTCTTATAGTTGAAACCTTAAAAAAGGTGAATCAAACAAACCAACAAAAAAGACAATTTTAAGTATGAAAACCTATTTATGGATATTGCTGTGCGTATTATCTACGAAAGTCTTCGCACAACAGGCGGGTAATATAAATGGAAAAATTATTGATAGAAAAACAGATCAGCCTATTGAATATGTAGGAATTATTTTATCGAATAAAGCCGATTCAACCAAAAAAGTAGGGGTGGTAACCAATAAAGCCGGGGAATTTTCTTTTAATACAGTGGCCAATGGCGATTATAAAATCAGAATTTCGGCAATGGGATATAACTCCATCACCAAAAACATCAGTGTGAGCGGAAAGGCGATCAACCTTGGCACTTTAAAATTGGAAGAAGACGCCATCGCTTTAAAAGATGTTGCGGTAAGCGGTCGTTATGCCACAGCAACGGTAAAAAAAGATACCCTGGAATTTAATGCCGATGCCTATAAAACCAGACCAAATGCTGCGGTAGAAGATCTCTTAAAGAAACTCCCGGGTGTAACGGTTGATAAAGACGGGAGTATTTTGGTGCAGGGACAAAAAGTTACCCGCTTAACTGTTGATGGTAAAGACTTTTTTGGTACCGACCCAAAAACCGCAACTAAAAACCTGCCTGCCGATGCCATTGCAAAAGTACAGCTGATTGACAGCAAAACGCAGGAAGCGAAAGCCACAGGAATTGATGATGGCCAGCGCGAAAAGGTATTGAACCTCACCATTAAAGAAGACAAGAAAAAAGGCTGGTTTGGTAATGCTAACCTTGCCGGTGGAACAACCGATAAATATGGAAGTTATTTAAGTGCTAACCATTTTAATAAGAACCTGCAATTTGCCGTTTTGGGCATGAGCAACAATACGAACGATGCCAGTTTTGGTTACGATGACCTGAGCAGTTTCAGCGGGGGCAACATCGGTAATATTTTTGCTCCACCGGCAGGCGGAAGTTTCTCGATTAATAGCAATAATGGTAAAACCACCATTGGCGGCAGCGGTGTTTTTGATAACAATGCCATTGGTTTGTACACTACGCATAGTGGCGGGGTAAATTACAGCAACTCCTGGGGCAAAAACAATAAACTAGCCATTAGCGGCAGTTATTTTACTTATTTCTCTTCCGGTTTGGGCAATAAATTATCCAATATTCAGGATTTAAGCTCGGGTGATATCTTGCGTACTTTGGATAATACCGACCGCAACAGCGATAACCAGGCACACCGTTTCAATTTTAAGGCAGAATATCATCCCGATTCGTTAACAGATATGGTTTTCCGCCCGAATGTAATTTTGAATAATACCACCAACATCAACAACCGTATTTTTAATGCTAATTTTGATGCTACGGGTAAAGCAAATGATGGAACCCAGTATTATAACCAGCATAATTTTACTCCATCGTTATTTGGTGAGTTTACCGTACTGAGGCGATTATCCAATAAAAAAGGTTCATTTTCGCTTCGTTTAAATGGTACACAGAATACCTTTAATTCTGACTGGTTAAATCAATCGCTGCTTAATCAATATATTAATGGCGGCATTACCGTTACCAATATCAACCAACAGGCCAATCAGGAAAATGCTTCAAAAACCTATACCATAAACGGAAATTATGCGAGGCAGTTAAATCAAAAATGGAGCGCCAACCTGGCTTATGGTTATACGCGTAGCATTGTTGATGCGCAGCAGATCACTTTTGATTATAACCCGACTACCGATCGCTACGAAACCATTGTGCCCTCCTTAACCAATACTTTTGATAACCGTAATACCCAACAAGTTGCTGGATTAGGTTTTATTTACACCGGAAAAGACTGGACTTATAACTTCGGGTTAAATGCACAGGAGAGTTTGTTAAATGCCAACGTATTTAATAATGTTGGCGCAAATATTGGCAATATCGAAAAATCGTATTACAATTTATTGCCGCGTTTAACGGTTAATTTTAAGAATAAGGCCAACCAAACCATTGCCATTAATTACCGGGCGAGTGTTAATTTACCTTCGGTTACGGATCTCCAACCCGTACAGAACAATACCAATCCGCTATATCAAAGAATTGGTAACCCTGATCTTGAAGCAAGAAAAAATCACCGTTTATCGGTAAACTTCAATACTTTCAGTCCTGATAATAACCATTATTGGAATGGATATTTCCTCTATAACCTGGCTTTTGACGATACCGGGAATGATATTACCTATAATAATGGTATCCAAACGGTAAAACCCATTAACGTAAATGGCAACTATTACCTGCGTGCAGGAACCTATTTCGGAATGCCATCGAAACTTAAAGGTTTAAGAATGAATTATGGCGCGAATTTTTTTACGGAACACAGAACAAACTTAATCAGCGGTGCTAAAAACATAACCAACAGGTTCGAAATTGGTCCGAATATTAACTGGAGTTACGATATAGATGATAAATTTAATGCCGGCATTTTTGCTTATGTGGGTTATACAAAAGTAAACAACACGGCTGAGTCGGCTATCGACAACAAATATTTCAGTTTGGAAAACACCCTGAACCTCAGTTACGAATTTATAAAAGATTTAAGGGTAGAGGCTGATGTAAACCACATTGGTTCTGCAGGCCGTGCCGATGGATTTAACAACAATTATTTTTTGCTTAATGCCGGGATCAATAAATATTTGATGAAAAGAAGGGTAACCCTGAGCTTAAAAGGTTTTGATATTTTAAACCAGAATACCAGCATCGATAGGATTGTAAACAGCAGCCGGATAGAAGATGTGCGTTACAATAACATTACCCGTTATTTCTACCTTTCGTTAAATTACAAATTAACCAAAGTAGGGGCAAATAACGAAAGAAGTAATCCGCGTAGTACGGTTAATTAACGGTGAACTGCAAATCGTAAACTGGAAAAGCCCTTAACATTTCAATCAGAAGATAATGTAAGGGCTTTTTCTATTTTTGAATATATTAAGTGCTAATATAAATTTAGCCTTGTATATTTAATTTTTTATTTCGCTAAATAATCACGGTTAACGTAATGTCTCTCCAAACCGAATCTAAAAAAGGCTTTGATGGCCTCAGTCAAAACGGAATCGTAATCTGGCTTTTTGGCCTGTCGGGTTCTGGGAAAACAACCATTTCTACCTTGTTAAAAGAAAAGCTGGAAGGTGAAGGTTATTTTACAGTGACATTAGATGGCGATGTACTTCGTACGGGCATTAATAAAGACCTGGGTTTTAGCGAATCAGATCGGGCAGAAAACATCAGGCGGGCCGCAGAAATTGCCAAAGTGATGTTAAAAAGTAATATCATTACCATTTGTTCTTTTATTACGCCATTGGTAGAACACCGGGCATTGGCTGCCGAAATTATCGGAGAACAGTACTTTGAAGTTTTTTTAGATTGTCCGCTGGTCATCTGCCAAAAAAGAGATGTGAAAGGTTTATACAAAAATGCCGGCTTAAACCTGATTAAAAATTTTACAGGCGTTAGTGCCAGGTTCGAGCCTGCAATACATGCAGATCTCATTATCAAAACCCATATCGAAAGTCCGGCTGAAAGTAGGGACAAGGTTTTTTCAAATATTATTTCAAAAATAAACCAACATCCACAAATACTTATTGCTAATCCCGGGCACTAATTCATTTCCCCTTCTCATTATTCTTCAAAGTTGATTTTAGGGGTATTTTTATTTCTTTTAGGTAAAAAATCTTAACGCAAACGTTTGTTAGTTTTTTTAGCAAATGGTATTCATCTGTTTTCTTATACAGATTTCCTGAATTATTGATTCGAAAAAACAGTTTCAATAATATTAAAAGGAGTTCCTGTATCAAGTTTCTGCTGCCACCCGGCAAGAGTTATAAAATCGCCCTATTTCTTTATTTATAATCAAACGTTTGCGTGGTGTTTGAAGTTTTTGTGCGTTTTAAATCGCTTAAATTAGGTTTGGAAAGAGAAAATATGAAGGTTAACCCGCTTCAATACGCCCTTCTTTTTTCAACGAGCGAGCAACAACATCCTAAAATTCTTATGCATAAAAAAGATAGTTAGCCTATGATTTAAAAAGAAGAAATCTGAATTATCTCGCCACATCCTATCAACTAACTTAAAACAACATTAACATGAAGATCAAATCTTTACTGATTTTTGGTGCAGTTGGCTTATTATGGCTTAACGAAAGTAAAGCTTTTGCCGATGTAAACCATTACACAACCCTTAATCCCAGGGCAATGGCCCCAAACCATTTTGCCGATATTACCATTAAAGGAAAAATAACCGATAAATCAGGACCGGTTCCCGGGGCAACCATTACATTAAAATCCAATCCGGCTATAGGCACTTCTACCGATGGAGCTGGTAATTTTGCAATCACTGTACCTGCCGATGGCATTTTGATCATTAAATCTGTAGGTTATAAAACACAGGAAATTCCTGTGCAGGGCAAAACTACAATCAACATTAGCCTCGAAGAAGAAAATAACAACCTGAGCGATGTGGTTGTAGTGGGTTACTCATCAAAAAAGCAGGGCGAATTGTCGAGTTCCGTTTCGATAATTTCTGCCGAAAAGTTAAAAGGGGTAGCATCTAACGATGTAATTTCCATGATTCAGGGTAAAGCCCCTGGCGTAGTGGTTTCTTCTGGCTCCGGCGATCCAACTTCTGCACCTAAAATGACAATAAGAGGTATTGGTAGTATCAATGGTGGTACAGCACCTTTGTTGGTGGTTGATGGAAATATTCTCGGCGCTTACGGTACCGAAGGTGCTACCTATAGCCCCAATGATGTAGAATCGATTACCATTTTAAAAGATGCTGCTGCAACTGGTTTGTATGGGTCGCGTGCAGGTAGCGGGGTAATTATCGTTACCACCAAAACAGGTAAAGCAGGCGAAGCTAAAATAGAATTCAGTTCAACGGTAGGTTTTAACTCTCCTTCAACCGGTAATTTCAAATTAATGAACAGTCAGCAATTGTATGATTATCAAAAAACATTTTCCAATCCAGATCCATCGGTTTTAAAAAATGATACCAACTGGTGGGATCTGGCAACGCGGAACGGTATGACTCAAAACTATACTGTATCTGCTTCAGGAGGTACCGAAAAAACACGGTATTATGTTGCCGGTAATTTTTACAGGGAGCAGGGAACAGTGGTTAATAATGACAAAAATGCATATAACCTGCGTGCAAACCTGAATAGCCAGTTAACTAAAAAACTAAAATTAAGTTTATTGCTAAATGGAGTTTTTACAAGAAATAATTACGCCAACAGTAATTCTTTGGGCGATGGATATTTAAACCTTCCTTTCGACCCTGCTTACAATGCCGATGGTACACCGGTTGATCCGCGGATTACACCAACTTGGAAAGGCCGCGATGTAGAAAACTTTCTTCATTCTACGCAGTACAATCTTTCTTACCAAAGAAGCCTGAATTTAAGTGCCGATGTGAATTTAGATTATAACATTGTAAAAAACTTAACTTTCTCCAGTTATAACAGAACCACTTTTTACAACACGTTTGCTGTAGATTATTACGATAAAAGAACCAAAGAGGGCGGAGCAACTAATGGCTCCCTTTATAATTCTACCACCTACAAAAACAGGTTGTTAAGCTCTAACAGACTGAAATATGAAAACAGCTTTGGCGAAAACCATTTAACCGTACTGGCAGTTGGCGAAGCGGAAAAATCGTACTATGATGACGCTTACTCAAACGGGAAAAATCTTCCTGCGGGCCGTCCAGTAATGTCTACTGCAACTGATATTATCAGCAATCCATCGGGTGGAACCAATGAATACAATTTTAGTAAATATTTAAGCCAGGTTGATTATAACTATGCAGGTAAATATTTTGCAATAGCATCTTTTGTGCACGAAAACTCATCACGTTTTGGTTTGAATAAAAGTGGGGGCGATTTTTATCAGTTAGGAGCATCGTGGATTTTAAGTAATGAAACATTTTTGAAAGACGTTAAAACAATTAGTTTCTTAAAGTTAAGAGCCAGTTATGGTACAACAGGTAATGCCGAAATTGGCGATTATCCTTCATTAGGGTTATATGCCATCGATGCATCGGCCAGTTATGGTGGTTTGCCAGGGGCAAGGCCTGATCAGAAAGGCAATCCTGATTTAACCTGGGAAAAGCAAAAAACGGCTAACATTGGTTTTGATATCGGTTTTTGGAACAGGATAGATTTAACAGTTGATTTATATGATAAACGCTCAAATGCTTTATTGTTTAAAGTTCCTTTGCCATCAACCGATGGTTACGGTTATATTTTTCAAAACGTTGGGGCATTAAAGAACAGAGGTCTGGAGTTCAATTTAACCACTAAAAATTTTACCGGAGAATTTAAATGGGAAACCAATTTAAATATGGCCTTTAACCGCAATACAATTTTAGGCTTAACAGAGGGAAAAGATGCCATTACACCGGGTGGTTCGCAACCTAAAGCGGTAGGGCACGATATTTACGATTACAAAATGCCGATATGGGCAGGTGTAGATCCGAATAATGGCGATCCGCTATGGGAAAAAGTGATCACTGATGCAGACGGGGTAAACCATATTGCGGTAACCAACACCTACTCACAGGCTACCCGCCAATATACAGGTACATCGGCCTCGCCAAAATTTACCGGTGGTTTTACCAATACCTTTAGCTATAAAGGTGTTTCACTAAGTGCATTTTTCAATTTTGTTTACGGTAACGAGGTTTACAACAATAGCCGTGCTTATTTTGATAACGATGGCTTGTACGAAAGCTATAATGCCATGGTATTAAAATCGGGATGGAGCAGATGGGAAAAAGTTGGAGATATTGCCACACACCCAAAACCGGTGTTAGGTGGTAACCACGATTCCAATCAGCAATCATCACGTTACCTGGAAGATGGAAGTTATATCCGCTTGCGCAACATTACGCTCGGTTATCAGATTCCAGCCAGCTGGTTAAGTAAAATTAAAATAAGTAGTGCCAGAATTTTTGTTAGCGGAGATAATTTATGGACAGGGACCAAGTTTTCGGGTATAGATCCTGAGGTTGTACTTGCACCAGATGATAATGATCCCAATGTTATTCCGGGTAGTTCTAGTTTTAGATACCCGATCAGCAAAAAAATATTGTTTGGTGTAAACATTAGTTTATAGGAGAGGAAAAAATGAAAGCGAATCAAATTAAAATATATATAGTTGCACTTGCACTGATTTTTAGTGTAAGTAGTTGTAAAAAGGAAGTAAAACCATCAACAGCGATTGATGACGAATCTGCATTGACAAATCCTGGTGATATCGAGACTGCAACGATTGGCACTTATGCGGTATTGCGGAATGCGACCTATGTGCGCAGTGCCCATTTTTTAACAGAATTTCAAGGGGATAATGTGGCCCAGGGACAACCATCTTCTGATGATCTTTCAAGGTGCTACCGTTATACCCACATTCCTACAGGAACACACGGCGCTAACTTTTGGAAACAGGCTTATTACGTTATTGTTGCTGCAAATAAGATTATAGCAGCTATTCCGGATAATTCGAGTGCGGATTTAAAGCAGCTTAAAGGTGAAAATCTTTACCTGAAAGGAATGATGGAGTTTAACCTGGTTCGCGTTTTTGGAAGACCATATACACAGGGTAACGGCGAAAATCCGGGTGTTCCCATCTTAAAAGAAGGTGTACCCGCGGGCACTCCGGCAAGAAATACAGTTAAAGAAGTATATGCTGCTGCCATTGCCGATTTATTAAAAGCAGCCGATTTAATGACTGTAGCAAAAGCAGACATTTTTGCTTCTAAAGAAGTTGCCTATGCTTTGCTGTCACGTATTTATTTAAATATGGGCGATAATGCTAATGCGATAAAATATGCTGATCTGGTAATTGCTTCCGGTCGTTATAAATTACTTCAGGGAGCCGATTATGCCAGTTATTTTACTAAAACACCTGAAGCCAATTCGGAAACTATTTTTGCCATTCGTTATACCAAAACAGAAGATCAGGATTTTGGCGCCATCGGCTCCATGTATTATAGCGGTACACCGGGTGCTTTATCTACCCCGGGTGCGCAGGGCAATACCGGTTATGGCGAAATTTATGCTTCTCAGCAATATGTGGCAGAGCTGGATAAAAATCCTGCAGATTTAAGGCACAGTTTTATTGCTCCTTACAAAATTAACGGTGTATTGCAGGTAAATACCAAGATTGCGCCAAATGTGCCGATGTATTATGTAACCAAATATAATTTGCAGGAAGGAATTGCAAATTTAAGCTCGCCGGTTTACCTGCGCCTGGCCGAAATGTATCTGAACAAAGCTGAAGCAAATGCCAAACTGGGCAATGCGCAACTGGCTCTTGATGATGTAAACCTGATCAGAACGAGAGCCGGAATCCCCGTTTTAACGCTTGCAGGCATTGCTGCAGAAAATAAAACAGCTTTGGATGTAGTTTTGGAAGAACGCAGACTCGAATTTGCTTTTGAAGGACAGCGCGCTTACGATTTGTTCAGGAACAACAGACCAATGACAAGAAACTATCCGGGTACCCATGCCTTAAATAACACTCCCAATACCAACATTACGCAAACCATTTTGCCAACTGATGCCCGTGTTATTTTTTATGTTCCGCAATACGAGATAGACAATAACAAAAACCTAACGCAAAATCCTTAGTGCATTTATGGTAACAATCATGGCTTTATCACCATTGAAATCAAAATTAAAGAGATGAAAAATATAAAAATATATGTCATTTACCTTCTTTTTGCAGGTTTGGCAATAAGTTGTAAAAAGGAGAAGAGTGCCGAGCTGACTTCCAATTTAGAAGAGGTTGTGTTAGACCGTACAGGCTGGAGTGCTACAGCCTCCAGTCAGGAAACAGCTAACCTTCCGGCAACTGTTTTAGATGGTAATACGGATACCTTTTGGAGTTCGAATGCTACAGCTGCATTTCCACATTGGCTATTAATCGATATGAAAAAACAGACCGTAGTAACAAAAATCGGTTTAACTACAAAACAGGGCGACCCGAAAGGTTTTACCAAATTCAGATTGGAAGGCAGTAATGATGGAACCAGTTTTACCGCTATTGGCGAGCTTGCGTTTAATCCTGCCACTTATACCGAACAGGCATTTACCTTATCGCCGGCAAGGAATGTGCGTTACCTTAAGTTAACCGCTTTAGAAAAAGCTGCAACGCAAACGGGTAATATTACTTTTTTAGCAGAATTTAGCGTAACTGGTTTGCAGGAAAGAAAACCGCTTACCGATATTGCATTGAGCAAACAGGGTGGACGGCAACAGCTTCGAGCGAAGTAAATTTTCCGGGCGATGAATTGAACCTGGCCTCAATGATTGTAGATCCTATATCTACCAAAAGCCCGATACCTGATGATTCACAAGTTCCCTCGTTTTGGCAGGTCGATTACGATGTGTTACATCCATACCCGCATTGGATTATTGTTGATATGAAAAAGGCGAGTTTACTTTCTTACATCGGCCTTAACGCCCATACCGACCCGAAACAAGGTTTTAGCAAATTTTCTATTTCGGGAAGTGTAGATGGTACAACTTTTACCCAATTGGGCGATAACCGGAATTTTAATCCGACCACGGTTAATGAGCAAAAATTTGCCGTTTCGCCAACAGCTCCGATCCGTTACGTCAAAATTACTTTGCTAGAAGGTGCCAGTTACCCTTGCCTCGCTAATTTTGAAGGATATGTGAAACTCTAAAATTATGGTAAATTCAAGGAAAGCGATCTTAATTAAGATCGCTTTCCTTGTTTAAAGCCTCTTTTGTATAGTTTATTAACTGATAAACAATATCTTTGAGTGATATTTTATCCTGTTATCTATGAAGAAAACGCTACTATTTATTTTCACCATTATATTAACATTATCTTTTTCGGGCTGTAAAAAAGGCAGCATCAAAAACCTGAACAACATTACCTACGGTTCATCTTTTGGCATGTGCGTGGGTTATTGCTCCAGCAGTTTAGTGATCAGCGACTTAAAACTTACCTTTTCCAAATCGAAAAATGCCCAGCCAGCCGATACCAAAACCTGTAGTAAAACAATTTCGGAAGCAGATATAGATGCCATCAAAAGCGAACTCAACATCAATAAGATTTCGAACCTGCCCGAAGTAATCGGCTGCCCTGATTGTGCCGATGGCGGAGCCGAATGGATTTCGATCAATGCCGATGGCAAACAATATAAAATTATCTACGAGTACGGTAAAGCACCGAAAGAACTAGAAGCGGCGGTAGCTAAGTTAAAAGTGCTTAAAGATAGTTTTAAGGATTGTAACTGAGGTAATTAATTTGTTTTAGCTAAATCTATCTCGAGGTAGATCTCTCCGCTGCTTTCCAGTAGAGGTGACGAATTTATTTCGTACCCCGGCAAATGAAAAGCTGCCAACTGAAAACTATCAATTGCCAACTCATTTATAACCCCTTAATTTCCAACTCCCAACTAAAAACTCCCGTCTCCAAACTTTTTACGCTAACCCCTTGATTTTTAAAAAGAATTGTTCTACTTTTGCAGTCCGTTTTATGGGCTATCTGTGAAGATGCCGGGGGAGCGGTAAATTTTTTAAATAAAAAACATAAAAAAGCACAATGCCAACCATTCAACAATTAGTTAGAAAAGGTAGAGTAGCACTGGAGTTCAAGAGTAAGTCTCCAGCGTTGGACAGCTGTCCACAGCGAAGAGGTGTATGTACACGTGTGTACACCACTACCCCTAAAAAACCAAACTCAGCAATGCGTAAAGTAGCCCGTGTTCGTTTAACGAACGGTAAAGAGGTGAATGCATACATTCCTGGAGAAGGTCACAACTTACAGGAGCACTCTATCGTATTGATCCGTGGTGGTCGTGTTAAAGATTTACCAGGTGTACGTTACCACATCATCCGTGGTGCATTAGATACATCAGGTGTAGCTGGTCGTAACCAACGTCGTTCTAAATACGGTACTAAACGTCCTAAACCAGGTCAAGTAGCTGCGGCGCCAACTAAAGGTAAAAAGAAATAATCGGGAGGAAATAAGAAATGAGAAAGTCAAAACCAAAAAAGAGAATTATTCTTCCTGATCCAAAATTCAATGATGTTCAGGTAACCCGTTTTGTAAATAACATGATGTACGATGGAAAAAAATCTATCGCTTATTCAATCTTTTACGATGCTGTTGAAATTGCTGAGAAAAAAGCAGGTGAAAACGGTTTAGAGGTATTTAAACGTGCATTAACTAACATTATGCCAGCTGTAGAGGTTAAATCTCGTCGTGTTGGTGGTGCTAACTTCCAGGTTCCAACTGAGGTTAGACCAGAGCGTAAAACAGCTTTAGGTATGAAATGGTTAATTTTATATGCTCGTCGTCGTGGTGAAAAAACGATGAAAGAGAAATTAGCTGGTGAAATCGTAGCTGCCGCTAAAGGTGAAGGCGCTGCTGTTAAAAAGAAAGAAGATACGCACAAAATGGCTGAGGCTAACAAAGCGTTCTCTCACTTCAGATTCTAATAATAAAAATGTTTGAATGATTGAATTTTGAATGAATGAATGTTTTTTTAACCATTCGCTCATTCTCTAATTCAATCATTCTCTAATTAAATACAATGGCAAGAGATTTAAAATTTACAAGAAATATTGGAATCGCGGCTCACATTGATGCGGGTAAAACCACAACAACCGAGCGTATTCTTTATTATGCTGGTGTAAGCCATAAAATTGGTGAAGTGCACGAAGGTGCTGCAACAATGGACTGGATGGCACAAGAGCAAGAGCGTGGTATTACCATTACTTCTGCTGCAACTACGGTTAACTGGAAATACAGAAACCAGAACTATCACATGAACATTATCGATACACCGGGACACGTGGATTTTACCGTAGAGGTAAACCGCTCGTTACGTGTATTGGATGGTTTGGTGTTCTTGTTCTCTGCTGTTGATGGTGTTGAACCTCAATCAGAAACCAACTGGCGTTTAGCAAACAACTATAACGTTGCCCGTATCGGTTTCGTTAACAAAATGGACCGTTCTGGTGCAGATTTCTTAAAAGTTGTTAAACAGGTTAAAGATATGTTAGGTAGTAATGCAGTTCCTTTGCAATTACCTATCGGTTCTGAAGATCAGTTTAAAGGTGTGGTTGATTTGATCAACAACCGTGGTATCGTTTGGAACGAGCATGATAAAGGTATGACCTTTACTGAAGTGCCAATTCCTGATGATATGATTGATGAGGTTGCTGAGTGGAGAGAAAAATTATTAGAATCAGTTGCTGATTATGATGAGTCTTTGATGGAGAAATTCTTCGAAGCACCAGATACCATCACTGAGCGTGAAGTTTTAGACGCTTTACGTGCAGCTGTGTTAGATGCTAAAATCGTTCCTATGGTTTGTGGTTCATCTTTCAAAAACAAAGGTGTTCAAACCATGTTGGATTACGTGATGGAATTATTGCCTTCGCCTTTAGATTCTGAAGGTGTTGTTGGTACTAATCCTGATACTGGTGCTGAAGTTTTATTAAAACCAAGCATTGAAGAGCCATTTGCAGCTTTAGCATTTAAAATTGCAACTGACCCATTCGTAGGCCGTTTATGCTTTATCCGCGTTTACTCAGGTAACTTAGAAGCCGGTTCTTACGTTTACAATACCCGTTCAGAAAGTAAAGAGCGTATTTCACGTATCTTCCAGATGCACGCTAACAAGCAAAACCCGGTTCCTAATGTGGCTGCTGGTGATATTGCTGCGGTAGTTGGATTTAAAGATATCAAAACTGGTGATACACTATGTGATGAGAAAAACCCTATCGTTCTTGAATCGATGGTATTCCCTGAGCCGGTTATCGGTTTAGCTATCGAGCCTAAAACTCAGGCTGACGTTGATAAATTAGGTATGGGCTTATCTAAACTGGCTGAAGAAGATCCTACGTTCAGGGTTCAGACAGATCAGGAAACTGGTCAGACAGTTATCTCTGGTATGGGTGAGCTTCACTTAGACATCTTAATCGACCGTTTAAAACGTGAGTTTAAAGTAGAAGTTAACCAGGGTGCACCACAGGTAGCTTACAAAGAAGCTATTTTCGGTACAGCAGAACACCGTGAAGTTTACAAAAAACAATCAGGTGGTCGTGGTAAATTTGCTGATATTAAAGTGGTAATCTCTCCAATTGATGCAGACTTCGAAAAAGGCGGTTTACAGTTCGTAAACGAAATTGTAGGTGGTTCAATTCCTCGTGAATTTATCCCTTCAGTTGAGAAAGGATTTGCTTCTGCAATGGCGAATGGTGTATTAGCTGGTTATCCGCTTCCTGATATGAAAGTACGTTTGATTGATGGTTCATTCCACGCAGTCGATTCAGATGCTTTATCATTCGAGCTTGCTGCCCGTATGGCATATCGTGAGGCTTTACCTAAATGTAGACCATCTTTGATGGAGCCAATCATGAAAATCGAAATCTTAACCCCTGAAGAAAACATGGGTGATGTTATCGGTGATATGAACCGTCGTCGTGGCCAGTTACAAGGTATGGATACCCGTAATGGTTCTCAGGTAATCAAAGCATTGGTTCCACTTTCAGAAATGTTCGGTTATGTAACTCAGTTACGTACCATCACTTCAGGTCGTGCAACTTCTACAATGGAATTTGATCACTACGAGCCAGCGCCTAAAAACGTACAAGACGAAGTAATTGCTAAGTCTAAAGGAAGAGTAAAATCTGAAGACTAACTAGTATCAAGATAAAGTATTAAGTATCAAGACCTGCATTAAGTCTTGATACTCGATACAAAAATACTTGCTACTAAAAATGATAAATCCGGTTTCTGTTGTTAATAGCTCTAACAGGAAGCCATAATTAAAAATAAGATGAGCCAAAGAATCAGAATTAAATTAAAATCTTACGATTACAACTTGGTAGATAAATCTGCTGAGAAAATCGTAAAAACTGTTAAACCTACGGGTGCAGTGGTTAGTGGTCCGATTCCACTTCCAACAGAGAAAAAAATCTTTACTGTATTACGTTCTCCACACGTAAACAAAAAAGCCAGAGAGCAGTTCCAATTGTGCGCTTACAAACGTTTATTGGATATTTATAGCTCTAACTCTAAAACAGTTGATGCTTTAATGAAACTTGAATTACCTAGTGGTGTTGAAGTTGAAATCAAAGTTTAATTGATTTAAAAAAAACAAAAAAGGTCGCGATGAAAATTGCGGCCTTTTTTTATGCCCGGCCTTTTTCAAACAAAAGCGGGTGAGTTCGGTTTAATTGTTATGAATAAAGACGAAAATCAACACGAAGAACTGCCTGTAGAGGGACAGGATTTTGCCAGCCCGGAAGAAGAACAGAAAAAGAAACCATCTTCACACGGAGAAGTAGCCAATCAGAAAGGTAGCGATTTCTCTGAACTGGAAGAAAGCAGAATGGAAAAACCACCCAAGCACCGTGAAGAAAATGGATCAAGCAAGGATGACCTCGATAGCGATACCAAAATAGACCAGAGTAAAGGGGTTAAATAGTAATCGCTTATCTCTTAAACATTTTCATCTTTTCAATTGTTGTTAAGAATAGAATTACCTGAAAATAATGCGACTATGGAAATGAATGATGAGAATAAGAAAAAGGAAATAGATCCACAACTGGGTATTGATCGTGATGAGGAAATAGACTGGGACAATGGAGAGGCTACCTACGGGCATAAACGTACTGATTTTAGGCGGAAGGATGAGCCAAACGAAACGCATTTAGCGAAAACTGATGGTGCTGCTCATGATGTTAATAAAGAGCTTAAAAATTCTAATTTAAGTCAGAATGAGGATATTGGGAATAGAAATAAAGATGCAGATAAAGGCATCAGTGGGAAAGATCAGTAAATGAATGATTTAAAAGGGAATATTCATATAGAATAATCCCCTAATAATATTGATGCATTTTTCCGGCAGATGGAAATTAATTAGGATTCCACAACTGAAATGCGTTAATCAAGGGGCAATTGCCCTCAAATCGTTTAGTCTCTGATTTTAGTTAATCTTTGTCGCGAATCCTACAGCGGCGCAAATTTCAACGATTTATAACCAATTTACAAAAGCAATCATCATATATTTATTGATATATGTCAATTGTTGATGTCTTTCTGGTTTGTCTCAAGCTGTCAGTATAAATCACTAGTCTGCGAATAATCCTGCCTGATCCGCTCTCCATAGTTTTTAACTTGATCAACATATTCAGGAGCTTTTTCTTTAAAATCATCAACTAATGATTTCCCGTCTGTAGCTCTTTTCTTAGTAGCATATTTAAACCCGTAAACTGCTGCTGCGCCTAAAATGGCATATTTTAATAATCCCATAAAAATTATATTCCTGTATTTAACGCATGGTCTTCATCTGTTTCATTAAGGCCCGATTTGTTTTTAAAATCATCAGATGGACTTCCGGTATGGCTTTCTGCACTTTTTACAGTAGGATGCTTGTCTGCACTGTTGTATGTATCATCGCTAAGTGAATCTTTACCTTGTGTACCCGAATTATCAAAGCCATCTTTTGCAGCTGGGTTTCCTTTAATCAATTCACTTGGTTCTTTTCCGTAAGCAGTTACCTCATTTACATCATTACCGGCTTCGTAAGCTTTTTGTACATCCGATTTTTCTTCCTGCTGATTATCCTGTCCTACATAACCTTCAGTATGTTCTTCCTTATTATAGATGCTCGTTTTCATAGAAATAAGATTAAATTTCACTTAAACAACGTTTCTGAAACCAAAAGGTTTGTATTTTATTGCCAATTTCATGACTTAAGCCTTAGAATATATTTATTTTAATCGTTGATATTTAACCCGATATTGATAAGCTGAAAGCAAGCTGGTAATAAGTAAGTTTAGCAAATGCACCATTAGTTAATTTTAAATATGAGCAAGGCAGAGCAAGACCGGATTAATCAACAATACGCCAATCAAAAAGCATGGCTTAAGTGGGGGCCGTACGTTACCGAGCGCCAGTGGGGAACCGTGAGGGAAGATTATAGCCCTGATGGAAATGCCTGGGATTTTACCACGCACGATACGGCAAGGAGCAAAGCTTTTAGGTGGGGCGAAGAAGGAATAGCAGGTATAAGTGATGACCAGCAGCTGCTTTGTGTAGGATTAGCTTTGTGGAACGGAAAGGATGCTATTTTAAAAGAAAGGCTTTTTGGTTTGAATAACGGAGAGGGAAATCATGGAGAGGATGTTAAGGAGCTTTATTATTATCTGGATAATACCCCCATGCATACCTACATGCAAATGTTGTATAAATATCCGCAGTCTGCTTTCCCTTACTCCAGGCTTGTAGAAGAAAATGCCAAACGATCCAGGCAGGAACCCGAATTTGAATTGATGGATACAGGCATATTTGATGAAGATAAATATTTTGATGTTTTTATCAGTTATGCAAAGAATGATGTGGATGATCTGCTCATTAACTACACTATTTTTAACAGAAGTAACGAAGATGCCGGGCTTCATATTTTACCACAATTATGGTACCGTAACAACTGGAGCTGGAATGGTGCTACTGCTAAACCTGCAATTAGCAGTATAGGAAAAAATAAATTGCTTTTGCATTCAGAAAAGCAAGGTAAATTATATTGTTATACAGATGGCGGCCCCGAATTTTTATTTACCGACGACGAAACCAATAATGAACGTTTGTATCAATCGGCCAATGCATCAGATTTCGTAAAAGATGGCATAAACGATTACCTGATAAATGGAAATAAAAAGGCGGTAAACCCTGCTAAAACAGGAACCAAAGTTGCGGTTCACTATACAAAGCTTATCCCTGCAAAACAAAGTATAAGCATAAAATTAAGATTAAGCGGTATCCAGTTAAAAGCGCCGTTTGAAGATTACGATCAGATTTTTGAAGATCGTAAAAAGGAAGCCAATGAGTTTTATGCTGATAAATACGCTGCAAATAGTAGTGATGAAGAAAAAATGCTGCAACGACAAGCCTGGGCAGGTATTTTATGGAATAAGCAGTATTATAATTATGATGTAAATACCTGGTTAAAGGGCGATGCCGGCTTACCTAAACCTGCAAATGAAAGAACATGTGGCAGAAATTACCATTGGAGCCACTTTATGGCCAATGATATTATTCTAATGCCTGATAAATGGGAGTACCCCTGGTTTGCCGCCTGGGACCTTGCCTTTCATTGCATAGCGCTTGCACCTGTAGATCCGGATTTTGCCAAACAGCAATTGCGATTGTTATTAAACAACAGTTATATCCATCCTAACGGACAGTTACCCGCATACGAGTGGGATTTTACAGATGCAAATCCACCCGTACATGCATTGGCTTCTTATAAGGTGTACCTGGTAGATAAGAAAATAAAAGGAACCGGTGATTTAAAGTTTTTAGAAGAGGTGTTTCAGCGTTTGCTACTCAATTTTACGTGGTGGGTAAACCAAAAGGATAGCGAGGGGAATAATATTTTTGAAGGCGGCTTTCTGGGGCTTGATAACATTGGGGTGTTTAACCGAAGTGAGCCTGTGCCCGGTGGTGGTTTTTTAGAGCAGGCAGATGGCACCAGCTGGATGGCCATGTATGCTCTTAATATGCTTCAAATAAGTATAGAACTTGCTCTACATAATCCATTATACGAAGATATGGCGATTAAATTTGCCGAACATTTTTTATTCATTGCCGGATCAATTGATAATATGGGCGATCATCAAGTTGGTTTATGGGATGATCATGATGGTTTTTACTACGATTTATTACGTAATCCCGATGGAAACTGGGATCGGTTACGCCTTCGCTCTCTTGTTGGTTTAATCCCCATGTTCGCGGTAATTGTTTTTAGCGATAAAGATTGGAAAGACTTGCCAAAACTGAGATCTCACCTGGAGGCTTTTATGCTTCAGCGGCCTGATTTGGTGCAGCTGGTGAGTCATTGGGCAGATACAAGCGGAAATGATAAACACTTGTTTTCACTTTTGCGCGGCCACAGGATGAAAATGCTCTTACGCAGAATGCTGGATACTAACGAGTTTCTTTCTGATTATGGTATCCGGTCGGTTTCCAAAATTTATGAAACGCATCCGTATTGTTATTGGTTAAATGGAAGTGATTATTCTGTAAAATACATTCCTGCGGAAAGCGATACAGGCATGTTTGGTGGCAACAGCAATTGGCGCGGACCAATCTGGATGCCTTTAAACTATTTATTGGTTGATGCCTTAAAACACTTTCACGAATATTATACAGACGATTTTAGGGTAGAATATCCAACAGGATCAAGCGAATATTTTTCATTAAATGAAATTGCAGATTTATTGAGCAAAAGGATGAAAAATTTATTCCTCAAAAATGATAAAGGTGAGCGTGCGGTATTTGGAGGTTATCCCAAGTTAAATCACGGCGAACATTTTAAAGACTACATTTTATATTACGAATACTTTAACGGTGAAAACGGAAAAGGTTTAGGCGCCAGCCATCAAACCGGGTGGACTGCTTTGATTGCCCTTTTATAGCATCAAAATAATATGAAATCCTTAAAAAAGCAAAGGTTTTAAAAGCGAATCTTTTATTTAGTACCCCTGAATCATTAACTTCGCCCAAAATTAATCGAACGCATGGAGTGGAAATATTTACTGTCAAATAAAAGGTACGGACAAGAACAGTATGGTGCCAGTACCGATAGGGCACGTTCTGATTTTCAACGTGATTACGACCGCTTAATTTTTTCATCCCCGTTTAGAAGATTGCAGAATAAAACACAGGTTTTCCCTTTACCGGGAAGTGTTTTTGTGCACAACCGTCTTACCCATAGTTTAGAAGTGGCAAGTGTGGCCCGCTCCATGGCTAACATTTTCCTTAACAGTGTAAATACGCACAACCCTGAACTGATTAAGGAAGTGCCTTTAATTAACGAAGTGGGTAACATTGTTGCAGCTGCTGCATTGGCACATGATTTGGGTAACCCTGCTTTTGGCCATTCGGGTGAAGCAGCCATTTCGAGGTATTTTACCGATGGCGATGGCCGTGTTTACCAAAAAGACATGAATGAATCACAATGGCACGATTTAATCAACTTCGAAGGAAATGCAAATGCCATCCGCATTCTTACCCATCCGTTAAAAGGAAAAGGCAATGATGCCTATGCTTTAACCTACTCAACCCTGGCTTCGATAGCTAAATACCCCTGTGCATCCATTGCGGGTAAACAAAAGGGCTTTTTGCACCGCAAAAAATATGGTTTCTTCCAGTCGGAAGAAGAAACGTTTAAAAAAATTGCTACCGAACTTCATTTAGAACAGGAAGAAAGCGAATACCTGATTTATAAACGTCATCCTTTGGTGTACCTGGTTGAAGCCGCAGACGATATTTGTTATAGCATAATCGATCTGGAAGATGCACACCGCTTAAAGATCCTGTCGTACGAAGAAGTAAAAAATTACCTCCTGCCATTTGCCAACTCTGCCACAATCGAGGAGCGTTTAAAAAACGATTATGAAGATGATGATGCCAAAATCGGGCTATTAAGGGCAAAAGCCATTAATACCCTGACCAACCAGTGCGCAGCTATCTTTTTCGAAAAGCAGGTAGAATTGTTAAAAGGCAAGTTAAATCAAAGTTTAACCGATTTACTGCCTGAACCCTACATTTCGGCCTGGAAAGCCGTCGAAAAAATTTCAGTAGAACGCATTTACAACTTTTCTTCGGTAATACAAAAAGAAGTGGCTGGTTATAAAATAATGGCAGGTTTATTAGAAGAATTTGTACCTGCATTAATCCATAACAATACGCATTATTATAAAAAACTGGTAAAGCTGATCCCAAAACAGTACCATACCGATTTAACCGATATTTATTCCATTACACAGAGTGTATTAGATTTTGTTTCGGGAATGACAGACCTCTACGCGGTAGATTTATACCGGAATATTAAAGGAATATCTTTCCCTTCAGAAACATAACCGTTTTAAAACGGCTATGGGTTTTTTGTCCTTCTTTTATTAGCTAAAATCATTTTACAAGCTTCTAAACGGAGTGTTCGTGTAAAATTATGAATAAAATTTTTATATATAAATCTGATTTTCAGTATTTTGTGTATTTCATCTGAGTCTTTCGTGTAAAGCGGGGCACTCTACTTATACTAATTATTAGATTTGGTCGTTCGGCTTCTTATTTTTTGCAGCCAGGCACTTAAGATCTCATCCCTATTCATGAAAAAATTTTTACTGATCGCAATGCTGAGTATGGGCTTGGCAATGGCTGTTAAAGCACAGGCTCCACAGCAATTTAACTATCAAGGAGCAGCCAGAAATGCCAATGGTACTCCGCTGGCAAATAAAAGTATATCTCTACGAATCAGTATTCTGGATGCATCAGCAACGGGTACTACGCAATATTCGGAAGTGAGAAACGTCGTAACCAATACTTTAGGTCTTTATGCAGTCGCAATCGGATCAACGGGGGCAAATTCTGTAACCGGTACAATTGGAGGGGTTACCTGGGCAAGTGGATTAAAATTCGTAAAAGTAGAAATCGATCCTGATAACGGTAGCAACTTTACGCTGGCCGGAACGGCACAATTGTTAAGTGTTCCTTATGCATTGTATGCCGCCAACGGACCAATCGGACCAAAGGGCGATCCTGGCGCTACAGGCCCGGCAGGTGCACAAGGTGTGGCTGGTGCTGTTGGTCCGCAAGGCCCGCAGGGTATTGCCGGAGCAACTGGTGCCCAGGGGCCAATTGGTTTAACAGGGGCTACTGGTGCACAGGGCGCAGTTGGAGCTACAGGTCCGCAAGGGGTAAAAGGAGATACCGGTGCAACGGGTGCTACCGGATTACAAGGTTTGCAGGGAATACCAGGGGTAAAAGGCGATAAGGGAGACAAAGGGGATATCGGACCCGTTGGTCCATCTACCGGAACTGCCGGAGGCGATTTAACCGGAAATTATCCAACCCCAACTATAGCTAATCTTCAGGGAAAAACATTAAGTGCAACGGCACCAGCCAATAACCAGGTGCTTTTATTTGATGGAACGGCGTGGAAACCGGTAACATTGGATGTTAGCCAGTTGTCAGGTGCCAAAGCTCTAACTTCAACCGATTTAAGCATCAGTGCCAATGGTACCACCGCATTGTTAAAAGATGTGGTAATTGATATTAATGCAGGAGCCGTAAGTACCATTAAACTTGCCGATGGCGCTGTAACCACACCCAAACTGGCAAATGCGGCAGTTACGTCGGTAAAAATCGGAAGCAAAGAAGTTAAGAATATAAATATAGATGATGCTGCAGTAAATACGCTTCAATTAGCTGATGGCTCGGTAACTACGCCAAAACTGGCTTATGGAGCAGTAACCTCAGTAAAAATCGGAAATAAAGAAGTTAAAAATGTGAACATAGCCGATTCTGCTGTAAATACGCTTCAACTTGTTGATGGCTCGGTAACTACGCCAAAACTGGCTGACGGAGCAGTAACTTCAATCAAAATTGGGAATAAAGAAATTAAAAATATCAATATTGACGATGCGGCTGTGAATACACTTCAGCTTGCAGATGGCTCGGTAACCACACCAAAACTGGCCGATGCGGCAGTAACCTCAATTAAAATCGGAAACAAAGAAGTTAAGAACATAAATATCGACGATGCTGCAGTAAATACGCTTCAGCTTGCAGATGGCTCGGTAACTACACCAAAATTGGCTGATGCCTCGGTTACCCTTGCTAAATTAACAACCAGCGGCGTGAGCGATGCAAATAAGGTGTACATTACCAATGCCACAACCGGAAAGCCAGAACTAATCAGCAGAACATTATTTGCCAATGCGAATGCATGGGCATTGAGGGGGAATACCGGAAATATAGATCAGAATAACAATTTTCTGGGCAATACCGATGATGTAGCCATCAATTTTTTGGTTAACGGATTAAAATCGGGGCGCTTAGGCAATTCTGCAGAAACCAATATTTCTTATGGCTATAAAACACTAACCGCAAACGTTTCAGGCTTCTACAACAGTGCATTCGGAAGGGAAGCTTTATCGGTAAATATCTCAGGTTATGAGAGCAGTGCATTTGGCTATCAGGTATTGCAACGCAGTTTTAGCGGTATCAATAACAGTGGTTTTGGCTCGCAGGCATTATCGGCCAATACGGTTGGCTCTAACAATACCGCGTTAGGTACACATACTTTAATGGCCAACGGAACGGGCGTTGCCAATACGGCAGTAGGTAGTTTGGCACTCGAAGCGAGCAACGGCGATAATAATACGGCAATAGGTTATAATGCAGGATCAAAAAATAACGGGGCAGGCAACATTTTTATTGGAAGCAATGCAGGCAGCAACAGCACAAATGCAAATAATACGCTGGTTGTAGCCAATAACAACACTATTTATCCTTTAATAGCAGGTAATTTTACTACAAACGGCGGTTCGTTAACACTTAACGGAACAGCTGCAGCAACTGCTACCGCTTATGCACCGGCAAATGCCAGTACCTTAAATATAAACGGTTCCGTTTCTGCCAGTATTTTAACTTTTACTGCTGCAGGCACTTTAACACTTGATGCCAGTCATTATACCGTTAGGATTAAAAATGCCGGCGCAAGTGTAACACTTAACCTTCCGGCAGCCAGTACTTGTAAAGGGAGGGTTTATGTGATTATTAAAGCCTTATCATCTGGTGATGTAACCCTGAATAATCCGGTGCTATTAAACGATGATTCGAGTTTAACCACCATTACAGGAAATAAAACCTTTACCATTCAAAGTGATGGTGCTGCATGGATCTCTTTAAACTAAATGCGATGAGAAAAATATACTATCCGTTTATATTCTTGTTGCTGATGTTTTTCGGAAACACGCTAAAAGCGCAGAATGTACCCTATATATTTAATTCGGCCAGTGCCTATGGTAAAATCAATAATCAGCTGTACGATTTCAGTATAGGGGAAATGGCAGTAATCCAAACTTTTCAGGCCAGCAGTACCACATTAACCCAGGGTTTTTTACAGCCCTTCCTGATTATACAAACCACAGCAGATGTTGCGGTTATAAACAATATCCTTACCCCCAACGGCGATGGTAAAAACGATTTTTTTGTAGTTAAAGGTTTAGAAAAATATCCGGATAACAAACTCACCATTTTTGATAGGGGAGGAAGACTGATCTATTCTGCCATAAATTACCAGAACAACTGGGATGGTTATTTCAACGGAAAACCATTAATGGAAGATACTTACTATTACATGCTCGATCTGGGCACCGATGGATCTGTTAAGGGTTTTATATCAATTTTATATAAAAAATAACAGGGAGAGAAATGAGATATTATATCGTGGCGCTGTTGTTTTTATTGATTACGCCAGCATTAGCCCAGCTGAACCCCATGGGGAGTATTTATTACCAGAACCAGTTTTTGGCCAATCCGGCAATGGCAGGATTAGATAGAGGACTAAACCTGAATGCAGCCTTTAAAACGCAGTGGGCAGGGGTAGAGGGGGCTCCAAAAATCCAGTACCTTACCGGCGATTATGGTTTAGCCAGCAATAAGGTTGGTTTAGGTTTGCTTTTTTATAATGAAACTGCAGGTGCCATTAATCGCACAAGGGCAACCGTAACCTACGCCTATCATTTACCATTAAATGGCGGGACTAACTTTCTGGATTTTGGTTTATCTGCCGGAATTATGAACGAATCAGTAGATTTTAATAAAGTAAAAGGCGATTTGGATGATGATGTGCTGAATAGCTTTAACGATCGGAAACTCTATTTAGATGGCGATTTTGGTGCCGCTTACCGTACGGAGAAGCTAACGCTGCAAGCAGCCCTCCCTAATCTTAAACGTTTTTTTAAAAGAGATGTGCTGAGGAATGTGGTTGACCGTTCTACCTATTTTATTGCCGCAGGTTATAAATTTACAACAGATAAACTGATTAATAGTATAGAGCCAAAACTGGTGTACAGAGGCGTGCAAAATTATGATGGTATTTTCGATGCAGGAGTAAATCTGCAGATTTTAGATAATAAACTAATGCTCAATGGCATATATCACAGTACAAACAGTTTTACAGGCGGCTTTGGCACCAATTATAAAAACCAGTTTTCACTGCTGTTCCAATACACCACCAATACTTCAAAAATGCTGAATTATAGTAACGGGGAGTTCGAGCTGGGCTTGAAATACAGTATTAAGCATTAAGAAGGCAATTTCTCTTTGAGTAAATCGAATTGTCAATTTTCAATAGCCATTTTGCCAGAAAGTTGACAACTCGTTTGATAAAATTATTTTGGGAAATTTCGCAGTAACTTTTAGTAAAAAAGTTCCGCTCCTGTTTTGATCGGATTTAGGTGGCCAAATGGTGCTGCTTTGGGTGTAATAAACCCGACAGCAGCGGCAGCTCCCGATTTAAGCATTTTTTTTTGTTTTTTAAGGTGTGCTTGCTTGTTCACAGGTTTCATCGGGACTATAGCGAATGGCGGGGCTAGCAGAACAGAAGCACCACAAGCCCTGCTTTACAACTAAAATAATAAGTATTTTAAAAGCCTTTGGCAAATTACCTTTGGCCCTTGCTTTGGAATGAGAAAATGATTGAATTTTGAATGACCAAATAACGCTAAATCATTCAGTCATTCAATCATTCAATCATTCAAAATTCAATCATTCAGTCATTCAAAATTCAATCATTCAAAATGCAATCATTAAGCTTTGCCTATCTCCCCCGGCCTTCGTCCCATTTATTCCGCTCATCCTGAAGCTCACGGGCCAGTTTCATTTCTTTATCTTTTGCTTTTACCTTGTGTGCCTGAAACTCATCAGCCACTTCCTGGTAAAGTTCAGTCCTGTATTTTGCCTCATGCCTTAATTTGCCCGATTGAAAAATCACAAAGGCAAGCCCTATTGCCAATACAATAATAATGGCCCAAACAATGGTATTGTAGGTGCCCTTATCGAAAGAAATTCCTAAAAATTTAATATCGTTAACTGCGGCAGTGGCATTGGCCAAAGAGCTTTCTTTACCGGATACTTCGCCCTTTAAGCTCGAAATATTGCCTGCCTGCGCTTTAATCTCCTGGCGTGCTTCCTGCAGTTGTTTGCGTTCTTTTTTCAATGTATCTGTAACACTTTTCCATAAGGCCGATAACCGGGTTGGGTTGATCAGTCTTGCGCCATACAAGCTTTTAGATTTCGATAACATGAAGTTATACTGCCCGTTTAAAGATGGATCAGTATTCTTTGTGGTGTCTTGTTTTGTTTGTGCAAATGCGAAATTTACAAATAGCAAAGCGGCTAAAAACAATAGGGTGTGTTTAATTTTCTGCATAGTTTAATATAGGTGTTAGATTGTAAAACTACATTTTTATCCATTTCCTGCTTAATATATTTTAATTAAGCTTTTATTAAAATAAATAAAATTGCCTTTGGTTTAACCTCTAAATAACAATTTTATCTAAGTTTTATTATAAAATAATTTACGATAGGTTACATTTGTTGCATGCAAATAGGAATTATTGGTTTAGGCGATATGGGCAAATTGTATGCCCTGTCGTTTGTAAATGCTGGTTATAAGGTATGTGGGGCAGATATGCCTTTGCGTTTTGCTGATTTAAAAAACGAACTGGAACCAAAGGGAATCGAAGTTTTGATTGATGGCCATGAGGTTGCGCGTAAATCAGACTTTATTATCTATTGCGTTGAAGCCGAAAAAATTGATGAGGTGGTAGCTGTTTTTGCCCGATCTACAAAATATGGTGCCATAGTAGCAGGACAAACCTCTGTTAAACACCCTGAAATCGCTGCTTTTGAAAAACACCTTCCTGAGGATACCCAGATTGTAACCTGCCACTCCTTGCATGGGCCTGCTTTTAGTCCGGAAGGGCAAACGCTGGTGGTGGTGCGCCACCGTGCAACTGATGCTATTTATGCACAGGCCCTGGAAATTTATAAATCTTTAAAATCGAACATTATTGAAATGGACGATTACCGGGAACATGATCGTATTGTGGCCGATACACAGGCGGTTACGCACATGGGTTTCGAAAGCATGGGATCGGCCTGGAAAAATGCAGGTTTCTTTCCATGGGACAATCCGGCATACGCAGGGGGAATCGATAATGTTAAAATTTTAACTACGCTCAGGATTTTTAGCTATAAATCGCACATCTATGCCGGTTTGGCCATTTTAAATCCTTATGCACAAAAACAGGTAAAGTATTATGCACAGGCAGAATCAGAACTGTTTAAACTGATGATCTGCGAAAACGAGACTGAGTTTAGAGAAAAAATTTATGCTGCCCGCGATTTTGTTTTTCACGAGAGCCGTTCGCTTTTGCTGCTGGACGATAACATCATGAAAGAATTCAGCCTGTCGGATGCCAGCCATAAACAAAAGCCTAACTCGCATTTAAGTTTGCTGAGCATGGTTTATGCCTGGTATAAAATGGGCGTAAACCCATACGATAACCTGATCTGCCAAACACCACCTTTTAAATTAAGGTTGGGTATTGCCGAGTATCTTTTCAAAAATGAAGCGATGTTAGAAGAATCGATCAGCACCGCTTTATATGATAAATCTATCCGTGGCGACGATTTAGAGTTTCATACTGCCGTGCACGAATGGGCTTCGATTATCGGATACGGCGATTTAAAAGGTTACAAAGAGCATTTTGAAGCGGCGAAATCATTTTTTGCCAATCGTTTAAACGATGGCAGGGATTTAAGTGCAGAAATGATTAAGAGACTGGGTAAATGATGGAAAATGGAAAATGGATGAGGGAAAATGTAGGATGGACGATGGTTGGTATTCAGTCGACCATTTTCCATCTCACCTGTTACATTATCCCTTCAGATCATCCGTTTTCCACCTCCCATCTTACATCATCCATATAACATATAGACTTTATTTTATTCCTTTAATCCTTCGTTTCCCCAAAAACAGTGCATTATATTTGCCCGCATGTCGGTATTGCTGTTTACCATTATCGTTTTATTAGGTGCTTTCTTAGCCGGATTATTGGGTTCGCTAACCGGTTTAGGTGGTGGGGTAATTATCATCCCATTGCTTACTCTGGCTTTGGGGGTAGATATTCATTACGCCATCGGTGCATCTATTGTTTCGGTTATTGCTACCTCTTCAGGTTCGGCAGCTGCCTATGTAAAAGAAGGCATTACCAATATCCGCATCGGGATGTTTTTAGAAATCGCGACCACCATAGGGGCGGTTTGCGGTGCCATAGTAGCGGTATATCTTAATGCAAATTACATTGCCATTCTTTTTGGCTGCATCCTGATTTTTTCGGCCATCATGACCTTAAAGAAAAAGGTAGACCACACCACTTTAGACGATACCGATAAATGGGCCAGATTTTTTAAACTAAACGGATCTTTTCCTGATAAAGGTACAGATCACGCTTATGCTGTAAAACATGTTCCGGGAGGGTTTTTAATGATGTTATTTGCCGGGACATTATCCGGACTGTTAGGTATTGGCAGCGGAGCCTTAAAAGTAATTGCGATGGATAACATTATGCGTTTGCCATTTAAGGTATCAACCACCACCAGCAATTTTATGATGGGGGTTACCGCTGCAGCAAGTGCGGTAGTTTATTTACACCGCGGGCAGATTGACCCTGGTATTGCCATGCCGGTTTGTATTGGTGTTTTAACAGGCGCTTCTTTAGGCTCAAAAGTTTTATTGCGTACCAAAACCGATAAACTAAAAATGGTATTTGCTGTAGTGGTGGTATTTCTGGCCTTGCAGATGATTTATAAAGGAATAAGCGGATTATAATGGATAAGGCAGGTAAAGAAAATATCAATGATAAAGATATCCAGTTAATTCTGGGTACGCTTTTGCGTGCCGGTGTTATCATTTCGATGGGTATCGTATTAATTGGCGGGGCAATTTTTTTGGTTCACCATCAGGGTGCCGTTATCGATTATAAGGTTTTTAAACCCGAACTTAACAAGTTTTCTTCCATAGCTGCTATATTTAAAGGTGTATTAACTTTTAAAGGTGATGCCATTGTTCAATTTGGTATCCTGATGCTCATTTTTACCCCGATTGCACGCATTGTTTTCGCTATTTTCAGCTTTTTAATAGAGCGCGATTACCTTTATGTACTCATTGGGATCATCATTTTAACCATCATAACCATCAGTTTAAATGGTGGTTTAGCACATTAACATCTCTTTTTAAGTTAAATCCCATCATATCAGCAATTTATTTGAAAAAATATTTGGCTAACTATTTGAAAATTAATATTTCTTGCCTATCTTTGCCGTCCCTTTCGGGGGATGTACAACCACCTTGAACGAAGCCCTACTGCTTCGATGGGTGTTAAAATTAAAAGATAAAATGTCAGGAATTATTGGAAAAAAAGTAGGAATGACCAGTATCTTTGATGCCGAAGGAAGAAACATTCCTTGTACGGTAATCGAGGCTGGACCTTGTGTAGTTACACAGGTAAAAACCGAAGAAGTAGATGGTTATTCATCAATCCAGTTGGGTTACGATGAGAAAAAAGAGAAAAACACAACTCAACCATTGAAAGGCCATTTCGCGAAAGCAAACACAACTCCGAAACGCAAGCTGGTAGAATTTGATTCATTTACAACTGCACTTAATTTAGGTGATGTTGTAACTGTTGATTCATTCGCAGAAGGCGATTTTGTTGATGTTGTAGGTACCTCAAAAGGTAAAGGTTTTCAAGGTGTTGTAAAACGCCACGGATTCGCCGGTGTTGGTATGCAGACTCACGGTCAGCATAACCGTTTACGTGCCCCAGGTTCATTGGGAGCGTCATCTTTCCCTTCACGTGTATTCAAAGGAATGCGCATGGCAGGAAGAACAGGTGGAGACAGGGTAAAAATTCAGAACTTACAGGTTTTGAAAGTTTATGCTGATCAAAACTTATTAGTAGTTAGTGGTTCCATTCCAGGAGCTAAAGGTTCTTACGTAATCTTAGACAAGTAATCAGATGGAAGTTAAAGTATTAAACATTTCAGGTAAAGAAACAGGTGCCAAGGTGCAACTTCCTGAATCGGTATTTGGTATCGAGCCTAACGACCACGCGATTTATTTAGATGTAAAACAGTATTTGGCTAACCAACGTCAGGGTACTCACAAATCTAAACAACGTAATGAGATTGCAGGTTCTACCCGTAAACTATACAAACAAAAAGGTACAGGTGGTGCACGTGCCGGAAGCATTAAATCTCCGTTATTCAATGGTGGTGGTCGTGTTTTTGGTCCTCAGCCACGTGATTATAGCTTTAAATTGAACAAGAAATTAAAATCATTAGCACGTAAATCAGCTTTAGCTTATAAAGCAAAAGATAACAACGTGGTAGTTTTAGAAGATTTCAACTTCGATACAGCTAAAACTAAAAACTATACAAGTTTATTGGCTGCGTTAAACGTAGGTACTCAAAAAACTTTATTGGTTTTACCTGCGCAAAATAATAATATCTATTTATCAAGCAGAAACGTTCAGAAAACTAAAGTAATCTCGGCAGCAGATTTAAATACTTATGATGTATTAAACGCTGGTGTACTTGTGTTAACTGCTGATTCTGTTAAAACTTTGGAGGAGGCATTTGCCAAATAATATGGAAATTTTAAAAAAACCAATATTAACCGAAAAAGCTTCAGCTTTAACTGAGAAATCTAACCGTTTCACTTTTAGCGTTAGCCACAAGGCTAATAAAATCCAGATCAAAGCTGCTATTGAGAAATTGTACGGTGTAACCATCGTTGCAGTTAACACAATGGTTGTTGATGGAAAAGCTAAATCACGTTACACTAAAGCAGGTTTTGTATCAGGCCGTAGCCCTAAATACAAAAAAGCAATCGTAACGTTAAAAGACGGCGAAACAATAGATTATTACGCAACCCTTTAATTTAATAATTCATTATAACTATGGGCTTAAGAAAATTTAAACCAGTTACTCCAGGTACCCGCTTCAGAGTTGGTGCTAGTTTTGCGGAGATTACAGCAACCAAGCCCGAAAAATCATTGGTTGTATCATCAAAAAAGTCTGGTGGACGTAACAATACAGGTAAAATGACTATGCGCTACATGGGCGGTGGTCACAAAAAATCATATCGTTTAATCGATTTCAAACGCGATAAATTCGATATTCCTGCAACAGTAGCTACTGTTGAATACGATCCAAACCGTACTGCCCGCATCGCATTATTACACTATGCAGATGGCGAGAAGCGTTATATTATTGCTCCAGAAGGATTGCAAGTTGGTTCGGTATTATTATCGGGCGATAAAGCAGCACCTGAAGTAGGTAACACTTTAACTTTATCGAAGATTCCATTAGGTTCTATCATCCACAACGTGGAGATCCACCCTGGAAAAGGAGCACAATTAGCTCGTAGTGCAGGTGCTTACGCACAATTAGCTGCCCGCGATGGTAAATATGCTACTTTAAAAATGCCTTCAGGCGAAACCCGTTTAATCCTGACTTCTTGTCTTGCTACTATCGGTGCTGTATCTAACTCAGATCACGCAAACGAAGTATTAGGTAAAGCTGGTCGTAAACGTTGGTTAGGCCGTCGTCCGAGAACAAGACCGGTAGCGATGAACCCTGTCGATCACCCAATGGGTGGTGGTGAAGGTAGATCATCAGGTGGTCACCCACGTTCAAGAAACGGTGTGTTAGCTAAAGGCTACAAAACCAGAGAACTTAAAAAATATTCTAATCGTTACATCATAGAGAGAAGGAAGAAATAATGGCTCGTTCGATAAAAAAAGGACCTTATATTGACCATAACGTAGAGAAAAAAGTAAACTCTATGAATGATTCAGGCAAAAAGTCTGTAATCAAAACTTGGTCTCGCAGATCAATGATATCACCAGATTTCGTGAATCATACATTTGCAGTACACAACGGAAATAAATTTATCCCTGTGTACGTAACAGAAAACATGGTTGGTCACAAGTTGGGAGAATTTGCTCCAACCAGAACATTCAGAGGACACGCTGAAAAGAAAAAATAATTAGACAATGGAAGCAATAGCAAAATTAAACAATTGTCCAACCTCACCACGTAAGATGCGTTTGGTTGTAGATCTTATCAGAGGTGAACGTGTAGAAAAAGCATTAAGCATTTTAAAGTTTACCAATAAAGAAGCAGCAATAAGAGTTGAAAAATTATTATTATCTGCTATCAAAAACTGGGAAGCTAAAAATGATGGTGCCCGCCCTGAAGAAAGTCAACTTTTTGTTAAAACAATTATGGTTGATGGAGGCCGTCAGTTAAAACGCTTACGTCCGGCTCCTCAAGGCCGTGGATATAGAATTCGTAAACGTTCTAACCACGTAACGCTGATTGTAGATAGTAAAAACACAGAAACAACTCAAAACTAATTAGGAAATGGGACAAAAAGCAAATCCAATAGGTGCCAGGTTAGGAATTATCAAAGGATGGGATTCTAACTGGTTCGGTGGCAACAACTACTCCGATAAATTAGTTGAAGATGAGAAAATAAGAAAATACCTTTCTGCCCGTATCGCTAAAGGTGGTGTTGCAAAAGTAGTTATCGAACGTACGTTAAAACGTATCACTGTAACTATCCACACAGCCCGTCCAGGTATCGTAATCGGTAAAGCAGGAGCTGAGGTTGATAAAATCAAAGAAGAGTTAAAGAAATTGACTAAAAAGGAAATTCAGATTAACATCTTCGAAATTAAACGCCCTGAACTTGATGCACAGTTAGTTGCAGAAGGTGTTGCAAAACAATTAGAAGCAAGGATCTCATTCCGTAGAGCAATGAAATCTTCTATCGCATCAACCATGCGTATGGGTGCTGAAGGTATCAAAATCATGACTTCTGGTCGTTTAGGTGGTGCTGAGATGGCACGTACCGAGCAGTACAAAGAAGGAAGAGTGCCTTTGCATACATTCCGTGCTGATATTGATTATGCTTTAGCTGAAGCCTTAACTACTTATGGTAAAATAGGTGTTAAAGTGTGGATCTGTAAAGGTGAGGTTTATGGAAAACGTGATTTGTCTCCAAACATTGGTGCAACAAACAACGGTCCAAAAGGCGCATCAGATAAACCAGCTTTCGGCGGAAGAGATAACAGAGGTGGTGGAAGAGATAACCGTGGCGGTGGTAACGACAGACGTGGTGGAAACCAGGGCGGTCGTGGTCCGGGTCAGGGTGGTCCAAACAGAGGTGGTGGCGCAGGCGCTAACAGAGGTCCTCGTAAATAATTGATTTATTAACATCGTTTAACGATTAGAACAAAATAAAATGTTACAGCCAAAAAGAACGAAGTTCAGGAAGATGCAAAAAGGCAGAATGAAGGGTTTAGCTTCTCGTGGAGCTGAATTAGCATTCGGATCTTTCGGTATCAAATCTCTAGAAGCTACTTGGATCACAAGTCGTCAGATAGAGGCTGCCCGTATTGCCGTAACTCGTTTCATGAAACGTGAAGGGCAAGTATGGATCAGGATATTCCCGGACAAACCAGTAACTAAAAAACCTGCTGAGGTACGTATGGGTAAAGGTAAAGGTGCTCCTGAATATTGGGTAGCAGTTGTAAGACCTGGACGTGTAATTTTCGAAGCTGAAGGTGTGCCTTTAGAAGTTGCTAAAGAAGCATTACGTTTAGCCGCACAAAAATTACCAATCCAAACCAAATTCGTAGTACGTAGAGATTACGTAGAAGCATAGTAAAGGTGTTGAGATGAATGTTGTAAATACTTGTTTATTATAACCGCTACACTCAACGTAAAAGAAAAATAAAAATGAAAAATTCAGAAATCACAGGGCTTTCAAAAGAAGAATTAGTAGCTAAGATTGCGGAAGAAAAAGAGAACTTGTCAAAATTAAAGTTCGCACACACTATTTCAGCTATCGAAAATCCTTCGCGCATTGCAAAAGTAAGGAAAGACATAGCCCGTTTAAACACTGAGTTGACTAAAGTGAAAAACACTGAGTCAGCTACTGAAACTAAATAATTCGAGAGTCATGGAAAGACAATTAAGAAAAACAAGAACGGGGTTAGTGGTAAGCAACAAGATGGATAAATCTGTTGTAGTGAGCGTTGAGCGTAAAGTAAAACACCCGATTTATGGTAAGTTCGTAAAGAAAACTACCAAATTTATGGCTCACGACGAGAAAAACGAATGCGGTATCGGTGATACCGTATTGATTATGGAAACTCGTCCTTTGAGTAAAAACAAGAACTGGAGATTGGTACAAATTTTAGAAAGAGCTAAATAAGATGGTACAACAGGAATCGAGATTAAACGTTGCTGATAACAGCGGCGCAAAAGAAGTATTGGTAATTCGCGTGCTAGGTGGAACCGGCAAACGTTATGCTTCAATTGGTGATAAAGTAGTTGTTACCGTAAAAAGCGCGTTACCTTCTGGTAACATTAAAAAAGGTACAGTTTCTAAAGCAGTTGTTGTAAGAACTAAAAAAGAAATTCGTCGTAAAGATGGTTCTTATATCCGTTTTGACGATAATGCAGCTGTATTATTGAACGCACAGGATGAGCCAAGAGGTACACGTATCTTTGGCCCGGTTGCGAGAGAACTACGTGAAAAACAATTCATGAAAATTGTATCATTAGCACCGGAGGTATTATAAAATGGGAAACAAAGTAAATACACCATCAAAACTTAAAATCCGCACTGGAGATTTAGTTAAAGTAATTGCTGGCGATTCAAAAGGTCAACAAGGAAAAGTACTTTCAGTACAAATAGATAAAAACAGAGCCATTGTAGAAGGCGTTAACTTAGTATCTAAACATACTAAACCAAATGCTGCTAATCCTAACGGTGGTATTATTAAAAAAGAAGCTGCTCTTCACATTTCTAACTTGATGTTGGTTGATCCAAAATCTGGTAAAACTACCCGCGTTGGTCGTAAACTTAACGCAGATGGTAAATTAGTTAGAGTTGCTAAAATTTCAGGAGAGGAGATTAAATAATGGCTACACCAAGATTAAAAAGCAAATACAAACAAGAAGTTGTAAATGCACTAAAAGAGAAATTTCAGTACAAAACTGTAATGCAGGTTCCTAAATTGGAAAAAATCTGTATCAATCAGGGTGTTGGTCGTTTTTCTGTTACAGATAAAAAGATTATGGATACCACTATCGTTGAGCTGACTACCATTACTGGTCAGCAAGCGGTTCCGGCTAACTCTAAGAAAGATATCTCTAACTTTAAATTACGTAAAGGTATGCCGGTAGGCGTACGCGTTACTTTACGCGATAACAACATGTATGAGTTCTTAGATCGTTTGATCTCTGTAGCTTTGCCACGTATCCGCGATTTCAAAGGTATTAACGATAAAGGTTTTGATGGAAAAGGTAACTATACATTAGGCGTTACTGAACAAATCATCTTTCCTGAGATTAATATAGATAAAATCAATAAAATTTTAGGGATGGATATAACTTTCGTAACTTCGGCAAAATCTGACGTTGAGGCTCTTGAGTTATTGAAACAATTCGGATTACCATTTAAAAATCAAAAAACAGCAGAATAATGGCAAAAGAAGGTGTAAAAGCACGCGAAGTTAAGCGCCAAAAATTGGTAGCTAGATACGCTGAAAAACGTGCAGTATTAAAAGCTGCAGGAGATTTCGAGGGTTTAGATAAATTACCTAAAAACTCATCTCCGGTACGTTTACACAACCGTTGTAAATTAACTGGTCGTCCTCGTGGATATATGCGTACCTTTGGTATTTCAAGGGTAACATTCCGCCAGATGGCATTAGACGGTAAAATACCAGGTGTTAAAAAAGCATCTTGGTAATATAGCTTAAAGCTGAAAGCTCAAAGTCTAAAGCGATGCATGTCGCTTTAGTCTTTGTGCTTTAGTCTTTTTGCTTTTAAAAGAATTTTAACCGGTAGCAGGTCCCACAGCTGGGTAGCAGAAGGAAACCACTATCAAAAACAATAAAAAATGAATACAGATCCAATAGCAGATTATTTAACAAGAGTAAGGAATGCCATTAAGGCCAACCACCGTGTTGTAGAAATTCCTGCATCAAACCTTAAAAAAGAAATTACTAAAGTTCTTTTCGACAAAGGTTACATCGCGAACTACAAGTTTGAAGATACTACAGTTCAAGGCATCATTAAAATCGCTTTGAAATACAATCCGATTACTAAAGTTCCTGCTATTCGTACTTTAGTGCGAGTAAGTAAACCAGGTTTGAGAAACTATGCTGGTGTTGAAAATATGCCAAGAGTATTAAACGGTTTAGGTATCGCAATCTTATCTACTTCTAAAGGTGTAATGACCGATAAAGAAGCAGCCAAATTAAACATTGGTGGTGAGGTATTGTGTCACGTTTATTAATATTTAGGAGAACAGCACAATGTCAAGAATAGGAAAAGCCCCAATTACAATCCCTGCAGGTGTTACAATTACCGTATCAAATGATAACGTAGTAACTGTAAAAGGTCCTAAAGGTGAATTAACACAAGCAGTTGATACAGATATCACTGTAAGTCAGGAAGACGGAATTTTAACAGTTCAACGTCCTTCAGAACAAAAGAAACACAAAGCATTACACGGTTTATATCGCTCATTGCTTAACAACATGGTTGTTGGTGTTACAGAAGGTTACAAATTAACCCAGGAATTAGTAGGTGTTGGTTACCGTGCTACAAACACAGGTAATACATTAGATCTGGTTCTAGGTTATTCTCACCATTATGTATTCCAGTTACCAGAAGAGATTAAAGTAACTACATCTTCAGAAAAAGGTCAGACGCCTAAAATTATTTTAGAAAGTATTGACAAACAATTGATCGGTCAGGTAGCAGCGAAAATCCGTTCGTTACGTGCACCAGAGCCATACAAAGGTAAAGGTATCAAGTTTGTAGGTGAAGTGTTAAGAAGAAAAGCAGGTAAATCAGCATCTAAAAAATAGTAATCATGGCAGGTAAAAAATTATCAAGAAGAGATCGTATTAAAAAAGGGATCAGAAAAAGACTTACCGGTTCGGAAGAACGTCCAAGGTTATCTGTATATAGAAGCAATAAAGGGATTTATGCGCAGGTAATTAACGATGTAACCGGTACAACAATAGCATCAGCATCATCATTATCGAAAGATTTTACTGGTACTGGAAACAAGAGCGACCAATCAGTAGCTGTAGGCAAATTAGTTGCCGAAAAAGCAATCGCTGCAGGTGTTAAAGAAGTTGTTTTCGATAGAAACGGCTATTTATACCACGGTCGTGTAAAATCGTTGGCAGAGGGTGCCCGCGAAGCTGGTTTAGTATTTTAATCTGAAGAAAAAGTAAGATGTCAACTATTAATATAAAAAGAGTAAAAACCACCGATATCGAATTAAAGGATCGTTTGGTTAGTATACAACGTGTTGCCAAAGTAACCAAAGGTGGCCGTACTTTCAGCTTCTCAGCAATTGTTGTTGTAGGTGATGAAAACGGTGTTGTTGGTTTCGGTTTAGGTAAAGCGAAAGAGGTAACTGAAGCAATTGCAAAAGGTGTGGATGATGCTAAAAAGAACTTGGTAAAAGTTCCAATTTTAAACGGTACCGTTCCTCATGAGCAAATCGGTAAATTCTCAGGTGGTTTTGTATTGATCAAACCAGCTGCAGTAGGTACCGGAGTAATTGCAGGTGGTGCGATGCGTGCCGTATTAGAGAGTGCTGGTGTACATAACGTACTGGCAAAATCTAAAGGATCATCTAACCCACACAACGTGGTAAAAGCAACTGTTGATGCGTTAACTAAAATGCGCGATGCTTATACAGTAGCTCAAACCCGTGGTATTGATTTAAACAAAGTATTTAACGGATAAAATCATGGCTAAGATCAAAATAACACAAGTAAAAAGCGTTATCGACAGAAGCGAGCGCCAAAAAAGAACCGTTCAGGCTTTGGGTTTATCAAAAATGAACCAAAGTGTTGAGGTTGAAGCTACACCACAAATTATCGGTATGGTTCGCAAAGTGAACCACTTGGTAGCAATCGAAGCAATTTAAGAGAATTATCAAATGAATGAATTTTGAGTGGAAGAATGTGCATATTGCAAAACATTCAATCATTCAAAATTCAGTCATTATTTATTTATCGTTGTACCTGTTTAGTGAAAGCGAAGGGCAACACAAATTCAAAAAAATGAATTTAAGTAATTTAAAACCTGCAGTAGGTTCTACAAAAAACAGCAAAAGAATTGGTCGTGGTACAGGTTCTGGTCGTGGCGGTACTTCAACCCGTGGTCACAAAGGTGCGGGTTCTCGTTCAGGTCACAAAACCAAAATCGGTTTCGAAGGTGGTCAAATGCCTTTACAACGTCGTGTGCCTAAAGTTGGTTTCAAACCAATTAACCGTACTGAGTACATTGGTGTAAACTTAGATGTTTTACAAGCTTTAGCTGAAAAACACAACTTAACAACTATCGATTTTGCTGCTTTACAAGCACATGGTTTAGCTTCTAAAAACGACTTGGTTAAAATTTTAGGTCGTGGCGAAGTTAAAGCAAAGCTAGAAATTACAGCACATGCGTTCTCTGCAACCGCACAAAAAGCTATTGAAGCTGCAGGTGGTTCTATTGTAAAATTGTAATTATTAAATGAAGAAGCTATTTACTACTTTAAGTAATATCTGGAAAATTCAGGAATTAAAAGAGCGTATATTGTTTACGCTCTTAATTCTTTTGGTATACCGTTTCGTATCTCACGTGGTTTTACCAGGTGTAGATCCAACTGCTTTAGGCAATAACGAAAAATCGGGACTTTTAGGCTTACTGGATATGTTTGCCGGAGGATCTTTCTCTCGTGTGTCTATCTTAGCATTGGGGGTAATGCCTTATATCTCTGCGTCTATCGTGGTGCAACTATTGGGTATTGCTGTTCCTTCTTTCCAAAAAATGCAGAAAGAGGGCGAAAGTGGTAGAAAGAAAATGAACCAGATTACCCGTTACCTAACGGTAGCGATCACAATCGTTCAATCTGTTGGTTACGTTAAAACGCAGGTTCCTGCAGAAGCTATTTTATTGCCAAACACTTTATTTTTAGTATTATCTACGTTTGTATTAACGGCAGGTACATTATTTGTAATGTGGTTAGGTGAAAAAATTACTGATAAAGGTATTGGTAACGGTACATCACTAATCATTATGGTTGGTATTATTGCCCGTTTACCAGTTGCAATTTCTCAGGAGTTTAGTGCCCGTGTAGGTTCTGCCAGTGAAGGTGGAGGCCCGGTTGCTTTGGTTTTAGAGATCGTTGCATTATTTGCTGTGGTAATGTTTACCATTTTAATTGTTCAGGGTGTACGTAAAGTGCCTGTACAATACGCTAAGAAAATTGTTGGTAACCGCCAGTTTGGTGGTGTTCGTCAGTACATTCCTTTAAAAGTGAATGCTGCAGGTGTTATGCCAATCATTTTTGCTCAGGCGTTAATGTTCATTCCAGGTGCTTTAATGCAGTTTGTTCCTTCTTTACAGGGTTCATGGTTAATCCAGTTTAGTAACACAACTTCGTTGGCTTATAGCTTAACGTTCGCTATTTTAATTATTGCATTTACTTTCTTCTATACCGCCATTACAGTTAATCCAACTCAAATGAGCGATGATATGAAGAAAAACGGTGGTTTCATTCCAGGTGTTAAACCAGGTTTTGCAACATCAACTTTTATTGATGATGTAATTTCTAAAATCACTTTCCCGGGTGCAGTATTCTTAGCGATCATTGCTATCCTTCCTTCGTTAGCGGTTAAGTTTGGTATTAAACAAGAGTTTGCACACTTCTTTGGTGGTACTTCTTTATTGATTTTGGTTGGTGTTGTATTGGATACTTTACAACAGATCGAAAGCTATTTATTGATGCGCCATTACGATGGTTTAATGAAAACGGGTAGGGTTACAGGCAGAACAGGTGTTCCTGCTGCAAGTAGCAACGCAGCGTTGTAAGAAATGGAATTATTGAATTTTGAATGATTGAATAAGTAAAAAGCTGATTTATGCATTTTACTCACTCAAAATTCATTCATTCAAAACTTTAACTGAATGTCTAAAATCTATTACAAATCTCTTGAGGAGATCGAGTTGATAAGAGAAAGTTCCATGCTTGTTTCGAAAACTTTGGCTGAAGTGGCTAAAGTGATAAAGGCAGGCATGACTACTATCCAATTAGATAAACTGGCATACGAGTTTATAAGTGACAACGGAGCAATCCCTGCGTTTTTAAATTATAACGGTTTCCCTTATTCTTTGTGTATTTCACCCAATGAACAGGTTGTTCATGGTTTTCCAGGTGAGTATGTGATTCAAGAAGGAGATCTGATTTCAGTTGATTGTGGCGTAATCAAAAACAACTATTTTGGCGATTCGGCTTATACTTTCTCGATCGGGGAAATTGATGCCGAAAAACAGAAACTGGTTGAGGTTACCAAACGTTGCCTGGAATTGGGAATAGAGAAAGCAGTTGCCGGTATGCGTATCGGTGATGTTGGCTTTGCTGTTCAAAACCATGCAGAAACTAATGGATTTGGCGTAGTAAGAGAACTTGTAGGACATGGTGTTGGCGTAAAGCTTCATGAGAAACCAGAAGTTCCGAATTATGGAAAGCGTGGTGCGGGACCAAAACTTGAAGAAGGAATGGTAATTGCGATAGAACCCATGATCAATGCAGGCGTTGCCGGTGTTAAATTCCATAAGGATGGGTGGACAGTAACGAGTAAAGACAATAAGCCATCGGCACATTTTGAACACACAGTAGCCGTAAAAAAGGGCAAAGCAGAGGTTTTATCAACGTTTTCTATAATAGAAGAAGTTTTACAACAAAAAAAATAAATAATTAAAATTTTTTATTTAATTTTGCAACCCTGTTTAGAAGCAGCTAATTAAGTAACAATCAATAAAATATGGCTAAACAAGCCTCAATTGAACAAGACGGAGTAATAAGAGAAGCATTATCTAATGCGATGTTCAGAGTAGAACTCGAGAACGGGCATGAGATTATTGCGCACATTTCAGGTAAGATGAGGATGCACTACATCAAAATTCTTCCTGGGGATAAAGTTAAATTGGAAATGTCTCCTTATGATTTAACAAAAGGACGCATTACTTATAGATACAAATAAAATGAAAGTTAGATCATCAATTAAAAAACGTAGCGCTGATTGTAAGATTATTCGCCGTAAAGGTAAACTTTACGTAATTAACAAGAAAAATCCTAAATACAAGCAACGTCAGGGGTAATTAAGAATATTGTAATCAACCGCACAACGGTGGCCCGCCGTTCGGAATTACGTAAAAACATAAATAAATATGGCAAGGATTTCAGGTATTGATTTACCAAGAAACAAAAGAGGAGAGATCGGTTTAACCTACATCTACGGAATTGGCAGAACAACTGCGCAACGTATTTTAACTACTGCAGGTATCGATTTGAACAAAAAAGTACAAGACTGGTCTGATGATGAGTTATCAGCAATCCGTACAATGATCAACGATGAGATTAAAGTAGAAGGTGCTTTACGCTCTGAAGTTCAGTTAAACATCAAACGTTTAATGGATATCGGTTGTTACCGCGGTTTACGTCACAGAAAAGGTTTACCTTCTCGTGGTCAGCGTACTAAAAACAACTCACGTACTCGTAAGGGTAAGAGAAAAACAGTTGCTAACAAGAAAAAAGCTACTAAGTAATAGATAGATAGGAGAGGTGAGATTTTAGATATGAGAACCATGTCTTTAAAATCTGCTCAGATCTGGAACAAAAGATAAAAAGTAGGATACTGAGTATCGGGGTAGAGAAATTCTCATATCTCAAGTCTCATATCTAAAATCTAAAAGATAAAATGGCTAAGAGTAAAAAAGTAACAAAAAAACGTATCGTTGTAATTGAGCCTGTTGGTCAGGCGCATATCAATGCTACTTTCAACAACATCATCGTTACCTTAACAAATAACAACGGACAGACTATTTCATGGTCATCTGCTGGTAAAATGGGCTTTAAAGGTTCTAAAAAGAACACTCCGTATGCAGCCGGTCAGGCAGCTTCAGATTGCGGTAAAGTTGCGTTTGATTTAGGTTTACGTAAAGTTGAAGTATTTGTAAAAGGTCCGGGTTCAGGTCGTGAATCTGCAATCAGAACTTTGCAAGTAGCAGGTATCGAAGTAACATCTATCAAAGATATTACTCCACTTCCTCACAACGGATGTCGTCCTCCTAAAAAGAGAAGAGTTTAATTAATTTTAAAGCTAAGAATCTCCAGTTACAGGCTGGATGATACTTTAAAAACAGAAAAAAAATGGCAAGATATACAGGCCCAAAATCAAAAATCGCCCGTAAATTCAGAGAACCAATCTTCGGTCCTGATAAGGTGTTAGACAGAAAAAATTATCCTCCTGGGCAACATGGCTCATCAAAAAGAAGAGGAAAACAATCTGAATATGCTATCCAGTTAATGGAGAAACAAAAAGTAAAATACACTTATGGTGTATTAGAAAAACAGTTCAGTAACTTGTTTAAAAAAGCATCTTCACGTGCAGGTATCACTGGTGATAACTTACTTCAATTATTAGAAGCACGTTTAGATAACACAGTTTACCGTTTAGGTATTGCAACAACCCGTTCTGGTGCACGCCAGTTAGTTAGCCATAAACACGTAACCGTGAATGGTGAAGTTGTAAATATCCCTTCATATCAGTTAAAAGCTGGTGATGTGGTTGCTGTTCGTGAAAAATCTAAATCTTTAGAATCAATTAGTAACTCAGTTGCAGGCAGAACAATTAACAAGTTCGCATGGTTAGAGTGGAATGCTGGTGAATTAACCGGTAAATTCTTAACTTACCCTCAACGTGATGAGATTCCTGAAAACATCAAGGAAAACTTAATCATCGAGTTATACTCAAAGTAATAAATAAGACAGTTAATTACCTCAAAAGGGTAATTAACTTTTTTCTTGTTACTATATATTCAATAACGAATTTAAAAAAATATAAATGGCAATTTTAGCATTTCAGAAACCAGACAAAGTGATCATGCAGAAATCAACTGATTTCGATGGCACATTTGAATTTCGTCCTTTAGAGCCCGGTTTCGGTGTAACAATTGGTAATGCCTTAAGAAGAATATTACTTTCTTCATTAGAAGGTTATGCTATTACTACTATTCGTTTTTCAGGCGTTTCTCACGAGTTTTCTACCATGAAAGGTGTTGTAGAAGATTTAACTGATATCATCTTAAACTTAAAACAAGTTCGTTTTAAGAAAACTGGTGATTCAGGTGATTCTGAAAAAGTTTTCATCATCGTTAATGGTCAGGACCAGTTTAAAGCTGGTGATATCACTAAATTCTCTAACAACTTTACAGTTTTAAACCCTGAGCATGTAATTTGCAACATGGATAAATCTGTTACTTTGGAAGTGGAATTAACCATCAATAAAGGACGTGGTTATGTACCTGCTGAAGAAAATAAAGTTGCTGATGCTGTTGTAGGTGTAATCGCAATCGATTCGATTTATACTCCAATGAAAAATGTAAAATACACGATCGAAAACTTTCGTGTTGAGCAAAAAACGGATTATGAAAAATTGGTTTTAGATATCTCTACTGACGGTTCAATTCATCCTGAAGAAGCATTAAAAGAAGCGGCTAAGATCCTTATCCAACACTTTATGTTATTCTCGGATGAGAATTTAGTATTAGAATCTCAGGCTAAAGAAGAAACTAAAGAAGTTGATGAGGAAATTTTACACATGCGTAAAATCCTTAAAACTGAATTAGTGGATATGGACCTTTCAGTTAGGGCATTAAACTGCTTAAAAGCTGCTGATATCCGTACTTTGGCTGATTTAGTTTCTTACGATGTTGCTGATATGTTAAAATTCAGAAACTTCGGTAAAAAATCTTTAACAGAGATCCAGGAATTAGTAAAATCAAAAGGTTTATCATTTGGTATGAACCTGTCTAAATTTAAATTAGACGAAGAGTAAGATTAGTCATGAGTCTTTAGTTTGGAGTCGTGAGTCTTCCTTTCTAAAACCTCAACTAAAATAAATAATTTTTCACAGTGCATAATTCCCTCAGCTTAATTGCAAAGAGACGGTATGCACTCAATTAAAAAACAATGAGACACGGTAAAAAAGTAAACCACTTAGGTAGAACCGCAAGCCACAGAAAGGCGATGTTAGCTAACATGGCTTCATCACTTATTTTGCACAAAAGAATTACAACAACTTTAGCTAAAGCTAAAGCTTTACGTACTTATGTTGAGCCTATTATCACTAAATCAAAAAATGATACTACTCACTCACGTCGTACTGTATTTGCTTACTTACAAGATAAAGAAGTAGTAACAATCTTATTCCGCGAAATTGCTGAGAAAGTTGCAAACCGTCCAGGTGGTTACACTCGTATCATTAAATTAAACAATCGTCAGGGTGATAACGCTGAGATGGCTTTAATTGAATTGGTAGATTACAATACAGTTTACGGTAAAGATGTAGAAGTTAAAGAAGAGAAGAAAACAACTCGTCGTGGTAGAAGTAAAGCTGCTGCTGCACCTAAAGCTGCTGAAGCAAAAGCTGAAGTTGCCGAAGAAGTTGCTCCTGCTGAAGAAGCTCCTGCTACTGAAGAACCAAAAGGAGAATAATTTTATTCACCTTAAGCAATAGAAAGTCTTGTTCGAAAGAGCAGGACTTTTTTTATTTTCTGTCATTCTGAACGCAGTGAAGAATCTCTAAGCAATAGAACACTGAATCCATAGGTAAACCGTAGCTACAACAATTTGTGGGCACTCAAATTTCTGCATCAATAGGTCAGGGATTTTTCGCTGCGCTCAGAATGACAATACCTTAAAACAATAAACTATTGACTAATGAACTATTAAACCAAACCAAGGCAAACGTTTGTCTCATTTTTTCATTACATAGCTTTAATTCAATCTGCTATACATAAATTAGCCTAAAACAAATTGATAATGAAATTTAGGCTTTTTCTATTGCTCTGTCTGTTGGGGCAACTATCCCTTCATGCACAAATACTAAAATATACCAATGGCAACAACGCCTGGAATCCTGATTCGTTGGGTAACCACAGGGTTGTGCTCCAGTTTGCAGGTAGCGGCAAAATTGCCCATGCAAAAATTGATTGGCGCAGAAGAGATGAACATCCTGAATTAAAGGGAATCATTGTTCAGGATGCCAGCGGTAAAACCATTTCGGTTGTTGGAACAGATAAACTAACCAGAGAAAGTGCTGATGTTTATTTCGAAACCGCTGGCCCAGGCAAGTATTACGTGTACTATCTGGCTTATAAAAACGAAGGCAGGAGCAATTATCCAAAAGGTGTGTATATCAAACCTAAACAAGCAGATCAGGCCTGGTTAGCTACTGCAAAGCAGGTTAAGGTTAACGCTTCAGTGGTAGAGATTCAGTCTATCGATGCTTTCAATTCCTTTTATCCGATGGAAATCATCGCCACAGCTAAAGAAACCGCTTTAATTAAGGCAAAATATTCTTCAGAAGCATTTATCGTATTTCCTGAGGATAGAATGTTTCCGGTCAAAATGCAAAACGATCTGCCTTATCGTTGGGTACAGAAAGGTGCAAGCAATTCATTTAACGGAACAGCAAGCAAAGGCGAAAATTATGCCTTTCAACTTGGCGTGTATGCATTAAAGAATTTAAAAAATGTTGAGGTGAGCTTTGGTGATTTGAAAACGACAACAGGAAAAGTAATTTCTTCAAAATACATCAATTGCTTAAATACCCATGGAACCAGTTACGATAACAAACCTTTGGTGGAGACCGTAAATGTAACAGCAGGTAAAATACAACCATTGTGGATTACTGTAAATGTTCCTAAGGCTACATCTGCAGGTATTTACGCAGGTAAATTTACGTTTAAAGCAAACGGAAAGGCTAAAGTGATTGATGCTAAAATTACCGTTACCAACGAAGTTTTAGCCGATGCAGGGGTTGGAACACCAAACAAACAGACCCGTTTAACCTGGTTAAATTCTACTTTGGCACAGGCAAATACTGTGGTAGCTCCTTATACACCACTAACGGTTGAAGGAAATGTAATCTCTCTTTTGGGTAGAAAGTTCGAGATTAATACTGATGGTTTCCCTAAACAAATCCAAACGTTTTTTAATGCAGAGATGACCGGTTACAGTGAAAAACCAAATAATATTCTGGCAGAACCGATCCACTTTCATTTTTACAATACCCCAAAAACACAGGAAAAATTTGTTCCCAACAATTTCCAGATCACCCGTAAAGAAGCAGGAACGGTAAAATGGTCGGCGACAAATACTTCTGAAAACCTGAAAATGGATCTTGAAGGAGCTTTAGAGTTTGATGGTTATGTGCATTATGTAGTTAAGGTTACAGCGTTAAAAGATGTGGAATTCAGTAATGTTGATTTTCATATTCCTTTTGATAAAGGCTCTACTAAATATTTAATGGGATTGGGCGAAAAAGGTGGCGTTAGACCTGATACCGTAAAATGGAAGTGGGATGTTGCCAATAAAAATCAGGATGCGGTATGGATCGGAAACGTGAATGCGGGTCTGTATTACAATTTGAGAGATGAGAACTATGTTCGTCCGCTCAATACCAATTTTTATCTTCAGAAACCATTATTATTGCCAAAATCGTGGGGTAATGTTAATAAAGGTGGTATCCAGATTAATGTAAAAGGCAGTTCTATGCTGGCCGATAATTTTACAGGTGCCAGAAGCATGAAAAAGGGCGATGCGCTTTATTATAATTTCAATTTATTGATTACGCCTTTTCACTTAATCAATACCGATTTTCAATGGGATAACCGCTTTTATCATAAATATGGCGATTTGGATTCGATTAAATCTACCGGTGCAACAGTAGTGAACATTCACCATGCCACACCGATTAATCCATGGATCAATTATCCTTTCATTGAATGGAAAAAGATGAAGAACTATATCGATAATGCCCATTCGAAAGGATTAAAAGTAAAAATTTACAATACCGTTCGTGAGTTATCTAACCATGCTTATGAGTGGCCAGCTTTAAGGAGTTTAGGTACCGAAGTATATTCGCCCGGCAAAGGCGGCGGTTTTAGCTGGTTACAGGAGCATTTAGATTCCAATTATATTGCTGCCTGGTTTGTACCCGAAATTAAAGATGCAGCTGTGATTAACAGCGGAATGAACCGCTGGCATAATTATTATGTAGAAGGCATGAACTGGCTGGTAAATAACGTTGGGATAGATGGGGTGTATCTAGATGACGTAGCCTTCGATCGCGTAACCATGAAACGTATTAAACGTGTACTGACACAGAATAATCATCCGGGCATTATCGATCTGCACTCCGCAAACCAATACAATAAGAGTGATGGTTTTAACAACAGCGCCATTTTATATCTCGAACATTTTCCTTACCTCAACCGCTTGTGGTTTGGCGAATATTTCGATTACCAAAAAAATAATCCCGATTTCTTTTTAACAGAAGTAAGCGGCATTCCCTTTGGTTTAATGGGTGAGATGTTACAGGATGATGGCAACCCATGGCGTGGTATGATTTATGGCATGACGAGTCGTTTAGGCTGGTCGGAGAAAAGCGACCCGAAACCATTGTGGAAAGCATGGGATAATTTCGGCATCAAAGGATCCGAAATGATCGGTTACTGGAGCGAAAACTGTCCGGTTAAAACGGATAATCCGAAAGTGTTGGCTACAGTTTACAAAAAACAGGGAAAAACAATGATTGCTTTGGCGAGTTGGGCAGAAGGGGATACTAAGGTTAATTTAACCCTTGATTGGGCTAAATTGGATATAGAGGCATCGAAAGTTAAAATTACTGCTCCAGCAATTGAGAAATTCCAGGCTGCAGGAAGTTATCCTGAGGGAAAATCTGTTCCTGTAGAAAAAGGAAAAGGTTTGATATTGATAGTGGAATAGTTTATATAAGTTTTCGTCATTGCGAGGCACGAAGCAATCTTAATGCGCTAAAAGGTAGCGATAGTTGTAGGATTGCTTCGTGCCTGGCAATGACGATTTTTTGCATTATACCTTCACATTTTCCATGCGCCGTGGTTTGTGTCCCCACGAACTACATCAATAAATAAAAAAGGTCAAGTTTTTTAAACTTGACCTTTATAACTATATCTTCACATTTTCCATACCGTACTGTTTCAGTACATCAGCAGGAACGCCTGCCCATTGGTTTGGGGCATTACCTACATAACCAATGTCTTTAACCCCGATTTCTGTGGTGTAAAAACCCGACGCCGTTAAATTTCTCATTCTATTGAAAAAAGTTACTCCTGCCTGCATTTCCGGCCGGGCTTTTTTAGGATAGGCAATTTCATCTACGATCGAAATCTGCTGGTCGGCAGAAGCTTCAACAAATGGTTTCTGGAATTTATTAAAGCTGTACACATCCAGCCATTTCAGGCCGCCACGCATGGGTACTTTATGTTCGGGAATATCTTTCACAATAAACTCGATAAACTCAGGCACTTTAGCATCAGATGCACTGCCCGAAACCTCATCTTTAGGGATAATGATATCGGCCAAAATCGTTATAGTTGCCATTTCATGTTTGGTGAAAAAAGTTTCCGATTTCAGGCTTTTGTCGCGGTCTATTTCCCATTGTTCCCTACCAGCCTCTTTCGCGGTTTCTTCCGGTGCAGCGGCTTCTGTTTTTTTTTCAGGTTGTTTACAGGCATCCAAAAGTACAGTTGTACTAATGGCTGTTAAACCTAATGCTTTTATGGAATCACGTCTGTTCATAGTTGGTAATTCTTAAATGTTTTGTTTTTTCTTTTGAGCTAAAATATATTCGGCGGTACGCATAGAAAGGGCTAAAATTGTCCAGGTGGCATTTTTATCTCCCTGTTGAACAAATGGACCTGCATCAACTACGAAAAGGTTTTTACAGTCATGTGCCTGGCAATATTTATTCAGTGCCGATTTTTTAGGATCATCGCCCATGCGGATGGTTCCTACCTCGTGAATGATTTTGCCCGGGTTTAGTAAACCGTAATTGGTATCGGCGCCCTGAATTTCTGAAGTAACCACGGCGCCCATTTCTTTCATAATTGAAAGAAAGGTTTCCTGCATGTGTTTCGCCTGTAGAATTTCATCCTTATCCCACTTATAATTAAATCTTAAAACCGGAATACCATATTTATCTACCGTGTTCGGGTCGATTTCACAATAGTTGCTTTCTCTGGCAATTGCGGTACCTCTGCCAGCCATTCCAACTCCGGTTCCGTAGAAACGGCGGTAATCATCTTTTAACGATTTTCCGTAACCTCCCGCTTCTTTCATTTTGCCATCCCGGCCAGGTACCATCCCGTTCATTTCAGCTACTCCACCACCAAAACCATAAGCCGGCATGCCCATTCCGCCCCAATATTCGATGTGGTAACCACGTGGAAAGTTGAGTTTACGGTTATCTAACCACCAGGGTGAATAAATGTGCACACTACCAACGCCATCTTCATTATAGCGTTTTCTATCCATTAATTGTGGAAGAAAGCCCGAAACACTTGCCCCGGTAGAGTCGTGTAAATATTTTCCAACCACACCGCTGCTATTGGCCAGGCCGTTTGGATGCGATGCAGATTTTGAATTAAGTAATATACGGGCAGATTCGCAGGCACTGGCACCTAAAATAACCAGTTTACCATTTACCTGGTATTCTTGAAGATCTTTACGGTTTACATAAGAAACGCCTTTTGCTGAGCCATCTTTATCGGTAATTACTTCGCGCACCATGGCATCGGTAATTACAGTAAGATTTCCGGTTTTTACCGCGGGGTTTACCAGGCATGAGGAAGCTGAAAAATCGCCATACACTTTACAACTTCTTCCGCACTGGCCGCAATAGAAACAAGGTGCACGGTCGTTATTATTTGGCAAAGCTTCGGTAAGAACAGATCCACGGCCGGTAATTACTTTTACGCCCGCTTTTTCTGCACCTTTTTTAATGAAAAGTTCGTTTAACCTTGGTTTTGGCGGTTTCATGAAAATGCCATCCGGCTCGCTTTCAATCCCTTCAGCCGTTCCATAAATGCCGATCATGCGGTCTACTTTATCGTAAAAGGGTTTTACATCCGCGTAAGTAATAGGCCAGGCATCGGTTAAACCATCTTTGGGTTTAAAATCATCCGGACCCATGCGCAAAGAAATCCTGCCCCAGTGATTGGTACGACCGCCAAGCATGCGCGAACGGAACCATTCGAATTCGCTTTTGTTTTTCTGGGTGTAAGGCTCTCCTTCTAATTCCCAGCCACCGTAAGAAGCATCAAAATCTCCAAACGGACGAACGGTACCTGCGCCACGGCGGGGAGATTCCCAGGGCCATTTTAATTGATGTGAATCTAATCGCGGATCGAAATTTTGACCGGCCTCGAGCAATAAAACCTTTTGTCCTGCATGTGCCAGAACGTAGGCTGCCATTCCGCCACCTGCACCTGAACCAACAATAATGGCATCATATACGGTAGGCGATTTTTTTATCTGAAAGTCACTCATGTGTTTTGGTTAGCTATTTAAATACCCTAATCTAAAGTTTAATTTTTTGAAAAAAAAACGTTTGTCTATTTTGTAATCAATATAGATAATAATATCACTACGCATTTCTAAATCGTATTACGTGATTCATTTATTTAATGCTTTGATAATGGTTTTCTAGCAGAAATTTATTCCATTTTCCCTTTTACATCTTCATCATTCGCTGTATAGTCGCTCTATTGTTACATTATTCCACACATGTTCAGCTCCGGATAAACTTGATTATCTTTGCAGTTCAAAATTATCAATGGGCGTGTCAGAATATATTAAACAGTTTACTAAAGCTTTAAAAGAAAGTGTGGATGCCGCAACTTTCGTGAAAATTTCTTTAGGTAATTATAAAGGTGCAGAGGGAGCATTAAAGCAAATACTTATCCGTAAAGTGGTGATTAAACGGGATGATAAGCTGGCTTTTACCTATCGCTATAAAACCCGCGACGTGGTAAAGAACTATGCCATTAATGAAGCTGTAGATTTGATTGCTGATTACCTGGAAAAAGGATTTAAAATCGGCACTCTGTTTACCACAGAAAAAGACCTGATTTTAGAAGAACTGAATAATGGTAAAGTGGTTTTGAGGGAAACCACAGCATCGGCTAAAGAAGTCCCGTCTGCCGGCCACGATAAAGAAAAAACCAGATTAATTAAGCCTGATTCGAAATCGTACCTAACCGAGTTAAAAATCACAGACGCGGAAGGGAAAGTTTTTAAAAATGCACAGGATAAATTTCGCCAGATTAACCATTACATCGAAATTTTAAGTTCTTTAATTAAAGAATTACCAGCAGGAACGATAAAAAAGGTTGCAGATATGGGTTCGGGGAAAGGTTATTTAACTTTTGCACTGTACGATTACCTGCATTCGGTTTTAAAGCTGGAAAGCGAAGTGGTGGGAGTCGAATACCGCCAGGATATGGTTGATCTTTGTAACCAGGTTGCAGAAAAATCTTCTTTTGCCCAACTCAATTTCTTACAGGGTACGATTGAAGATTATAATGCTGATGATGTAAACCTGCTAATTGCCCTTCACGCTTGCGATACGGCAACTGATGATGCTATTTTTAAAGGAATTAAAGCCAATGCCGAACTGATTGTGGTTGCACCTTGTTGTCACAAGCAAATCCGCAGGGAAATTGAGCAAAACAAAGTAAAAAATGATGTTTCGTTTTTAACCAAATATGGCATCTTTTTAGAACGCCAGGCCGAAATGGTTACCGATGGTATCCGTGCTTTAATTTTAGAATATTTCGGCTATAAAACAAAAGTATTTGAATTTATTTCTGATGCGCATACGCCTAAGAATGTGCTTGTGGTGGGGGTGAAAAAAAGTCCGAAGTCTTTAGTCGGAAGTCCGAAGAACGAAGAGCAAAAGAGAATTTTAGAGAAAATAAAAGCAAGCAAGGAATATTTCGGAATTGGTTACCATCATTTGGAAAGATTGCTGGAGTTGTCTTGATTAGATGCCCGCGAAGGGTCGTTATTTCGACCGCAGTGGAGAAATCTTTGAGTTTGTTAATCCATAGATTTCTCTCCCGAATTTTCGGGAATGCGCTTTAGTCAAAATGACGATTACTCTTTTAACTTTCCTTTCCATTAATTAAACATAAATCCAAAGCAAGACCGGTTTTTTCTTCGTTTTTAGCAGTGCATCTATTTTACTCATGGTAGCATCTGATAAAACAGGGCAGCCGGCACTTTGTCCGAATAAAGTTTGCGGATAAATTTCCTGGGCCGGAACTGGCGTGTAAGAATGTAAAACCACAATCCGTTTAAAAGCATTACTGTTTGTTTTTTCTAACCCATACATTTTATAGTGGAAATGAACGCCCCAATTGCTGTATGCGCGGCCTTTAACTTTGTATTTGCCCAATGAAGTGCAATAACTTCCTTCTTTATTGCTGAAAACCGGCTTGGTTGGAGTACTTCCACCGCCAACGCCATGGGCACATAAACCTTCGATGGTGATCTTTTTTTGTTTAAAATCGTAAACAAAAATCCTGTTTTTGCCCGAGTGGATACTCATATCAACCATAATAGCGATGGAAGTGTCCATGTTGTTTTTCTTGCAGAAAGTTAGGGCTTCTTTAATTCTATCGATATTTATTTTGTTGTTCTCAATAGGTTTAAACCCGAAGAGCGTAAATAAGATGAGAAGAGCGGATAATTTTAGCATACATAACTAATGTTGAGAAACATCTTAGTCGGTGCGGCACCGACCAATAGAAGGAGATTGACTTAGCCGGTATGATACCAACCAATAGCGTTGTTTATAAGTGCAATAAAATCAAGGCTACCAATGCCGGTATTGATTGCACATAAAGGATCTTTTTACTGGCCGTTGCGGCGCCATAAATGCCGGCGATAATTACACAGGTTAAAAAGAATATCGCTACATAAAATTTCCATTGATGATCGCTTATACATAACGACCAGATTAAACCCGCTGCTAAAAATCCATTATATAAGCCCTGGTTTGCTGCCAGAGTTTTAGTTGGCACAAATAAATCTTTCGGGATGGTTTTAAAAACTTTTGGTGCCCTGGTGGTCCATGCGAACATTTCCAACCAAAGGATATAGAGGTGAATGAAGGCTACTAAGCCGATTGCGATTTGAGCTGCTAATTGCATATAATAGGGATTACACTGATTTAAATGATTGCACAGATGGATTGTAATTTAAATATAGTAAACTTTGTGGTTATTTTTTGCACCTGCCCTTGTACATAAACCCGATAGGAGCGAACACGAGTGCAACGAAGTAAAGCGGATAGCGGGGCTGCTGCTCCCGACGAGATTCGAACTTTCATTTTCAAATCACTTTTAAATAATCTCTCTTTCAGCTTTAGTTTTCAGTCTTAATCTTCCCTCATCCATCTTCCATTTCCCATCATCCATCATTCTCTGTCATGCTGTCAGTAGATACCAGTCTCTTTTTTTACATTTTAACAGTCTTTTACCTATATTTTCTGCCAAAAACCAATTGGCACAAGCATTGTTTAACAGGAGTAGAAATTATAATACTTTAAAAAGAGAAATTAAAAATACAATGGGAAAAATTATTGGAATAGACTTAGGAACAACAAACTCTTGCGTGAGCGTAATGGAGGGCAATGAGCCTGTAGTTATCGCAAACAGTGAGGGTAAACGTACTACACCGTCTATTGTTGCTTTTGCAGAAAACGGTGAGCGCAAGGTTGGCGAGCCTGCTAAACGTCAGGCTATAACCAACCCAACAAAAACGATATATTCGATTAAACGCTTTATGGGTAGCAGCTACGACGAAAGTGCGAAAGAAGCTGGACGTGTACCTTATAAAGTAGTTAAAGGTGATAACAATACACCTCGTGTAGAAATCGACGACAGAAAATATACTCCACAAGAGATTTCTGCGATGATTTTACAAAAAATGAAAAAAACTGCTGAAGATTTCCTGGGTCAGGAAGTTACAGAAGCGGTTATTACTGTACCTGCTTATTTTAACGATGCACAACGTCAGGCTACTAAAGAAGCTGGTGAAATTGCAGGTTTATCTGTAAAACGTATCATTAACGAACCTACTGCAGCTGCTTTGGCTTATGGTTTAGATAAAGCACACAAAGACATGAAAATTGTTGTGTTTGACTGTGGTGGTGGTACACACGACGTATCTGTGTTAGAGTTAGGTGATGGAGTTTTCGAAGTAAAATCTACTGACGGTGATACACACTTAGGTGGTGATGACTTTGACCACATTATTATCGATTGGTTAACTTCAGAATTCAAAGCGGAAAACAACATGGACCTTGCAAAAGATCCAATGGCGTTACAACGTTTAAAAGAAGCTGCTGAGAAAGCTAAAATTGAGTTATCTAGCACAACTTCTACTGAAATTAACTTACCATATATTACTGCTGATGCCAGCGGCCCTAAACACTTGGTACGCACATTATCGCGTGCTAAATTTGAGCAATTGGCTGATAGTTTGATTAAACGTACTATCGATCCTTGTAAATCTGCTTTGAAAAATGCTGGTTTAAGCACAAGCGATATCGACGAAATTATTTTGGTAGGTGGTTCAACCCGTATCCCTGCTATTCAGGAGGCGGTTAAAGCTTTCTTTGGTAAAGAGCCAAGTAAAGGTGTTAACCCTGATGAGGTTGTGGCTATTGGTGCTGCTATTCAAGGTGGTGTGTTAACCGGTGATGTAAAAGATGTATTGTTATTAGACGTTACTCCTTTATCATTAGGTATCGAAACTATGGGTGGTGTAATGACTAAATTAATCGAGTCTAACACTACTATCCCAACCAAAAAATCGGAAACTTTCTCAACTGCAGCTGATAACCAGCCTTCGGTAGAGATCCACATTTTACAAGGTGAGCGCCCTATGGCCGGTCAGAACCGTACAATTGGCCGTTTCATTTTAGATGGTATTCCACCAGCACCTCGTGGTGTGCCTCAGGTAGAAGTATCATTCGATATTGATGCCAACGGTATCTTACACGTAAGTGCAAAAGATAAAGCTACCGGTAAAGAGCAAAAAATCCGTATCGAAGCATCTTCAGGTTTAACTGATGCTGAGATCAAAAAAATGAAAGAAGAAGCTGAAGCTAATGCTGCAGATGATGCTAAGCAAAAAGAAGAAGCTGATAAAATCAACGGTGCTGATGCATTGATCTTCTCTACTGAAAAACAGTTGAAAGAGTTTGGTGATAAATTATCTGCTGATAAAAAAGCACCAATCGAAGCTGGTTTAGAGAAATTAAAAGCAGCTCACGGTTCACGTAACTTTGCAGATATCGATGCAGCACAAGCTGAATTGCAAAATGCATGGAACGCAGCATCTGAGGAAATGTACAAAGATGGCGGTCAGCCTCAAGGTGGCGAACAACCACAAGCTGATGGTCAGCCTCAGGGTGGTGGCGATAACGTTACCGATGTTGATTTTGAAGAAGTAAAAGAAGATAAATAAGTCTTGAGTCTTCAGTCCTGAGTCGAGAGTCTTGGGAGGATAAAAATAGAAAGCGTTCCTGATTAATTTCAGGAGCGCTTTTTTTGTGGGCTAAACCTCGAGGGGCTCAAAAAGGGCTTATATGTTCTCCTATGTCTTATATGGTTCAAAAGATTTTGGAAATGAAGGGTTCCGTACTTTTAGGAAACAGCAGCCCCGCCATTCGCTACTTCCGATGAAGGATCGGAATCGCTGCTGTCGGGTTTAGAGTGCAGGGCTTGTGGTATAAAAATCCCGCATGTTGTACAAAGTACTTATATGTTTCTTAAATGTCTTAAATGGTGAAATAATCAGGAAATGAAGGGTTCCGTACTTTTCGGGAACTGCAGCCCCGCCATTCGCTACAATCTTTTTTAACTTCTGTCATGCTGAGGTACGAAGCATCTTTTTCATCGTTTACGGTTGCTTCGTGCCTCAGCATGACATGATATTCAGGGTGGCTGCAAACAAAAAGGATTTTGCTGCTGTCGGGTTTATTGAGGAGGGGTTATAAAAATCCCCGCATTTTGTAAAGAGTACTTATATGTTTCTTAAATGTCTTAAATGGTGAAATAATCAGGAAAAGAAGGGTTCTGTACTCTTCGGGAACTGCAGCCCCGCCATTCGCTACAATCTTTTTGAACTTCTATCATGCTTAGGTACGAAGCATCTTTTTCATCGCTTAGGGTTGCTTCGTGCCTCAGCATGACAGGATATTCAGGGTGGCTGCAAACAAAAAGGATTTTTGCTGCTGTCGGGTTTAAAATGTAGGACTTATGATATAAACCTTGCAGGTTTGAAAAAGCACTTATATGATCCTTAGATGTCTATATGGTCAATATTGCAGTAGGTTTATTTTTAATATTGTATTTCGTAGCGGGATGCTACAGTCAGGCTTAGGTGAAGAACAATTTCTAAACCAAATACTCTTCAATAATATCCTGTAATTCTTTTTCGTTTACAGCTAATTCGTAAAGCAATTTAAACTGGTTTTTAACGCGATCTAAGTTTTGTGCAGGATAACTTGTTGGGTAATACTTGTTTCCGCTTAAAAAATCGGTTAAAAAGCGTAAGGCCTGCATGTAAATCATGTATTTGCCCGAAAATAAGATAAGCTCCTTTTCTGTTTCCGTTAAAATACCTTTCATTTCAGATAAATAACCCTTTATCATCGCTTCGAAATAAGGCAAACGAATTTTGATCTTATTCAGATCGGTTTCATTTTCGGAGAAAGCACAGAGGTAGGTACGCATCATATCGCCCAGATCGGAAATAAATTTGCCGGGCATAATCGTATCCAGATCAATTACGCAGATGCCTTCGTATGTTTTGCTATCCAATAACACATTGCTGATTTTCGTGTCATGGTGCATTACACGGTCAGGGAAATCGGTGCGATGTGCATATGAGTTAAAATAATCTAAAATGTACTTATGGCTTAATGCATCTCTGATTTGTGTACTCGCCTGCTCTTTTTCAGGTTCTGATGCCTGGTTTAAGGCTTCCATAAATTGCTCATACCTTAAACCTAAATCATGAAAACCCGGGATGGTTGGCTGAAGTGTTTTCGCATCAAATCGATTCAGCAGTCTGCTCAGCTTACCAAATTGCCTGGCAGCTTCATAGGCTTGTTTAGGATCAGCAAGCACATCCAAAGAGATGGTATTGGGCACAAAAGGAAGCATCCGCCATTATTCGTTGCGGATATGTGCCATTTCTTCGCTGTTAATCGTAGAAACAGGTTTTATAAAAAGGTATTCGGGATAATTAACGGTGAGGTAATCTGCAATTGCCCTAAGGTTATTGGCAATGGCCTGTGGTGATTGAAAAACGGAAGTATTGATGTTTTGAAGGATGTATTTCCGTTCTTCGCTTTGGGGCGAAAGCAAATAAGTACGGTTAATTAAACCCGTACCTATTTGTGTAATTTTTGTATTTTCTTTAGTATATCCGTAGGCTTTTAAAACTTCGGAATCTAAATTTAGTTCCATAGTTTTTCCGGATATGTTCCGTTCTTCACTAATTGGTCAATACTGTCCTGAACATATGGTTTATCTTCCTTATAAGTTACACCGAACCATTTGTTAGGCGTTTGCACTACTTTAAAGGTTGCGATATTTCTTTTTACCAGGTTTTCGCCGATTAGCGGAATAAAAAATTCAGCTTTTGGCTTGTCTTTATTTGCTTCTGCAAAATCCCTGAACATTTCTTCTGTAATTTTGAAAACTGCTGGTGTAAAGCCCCAGAAATTCATCGAAACCGGTGTTTCGTAAGCTAAAGGAAATTCTTCACCATTTTCTTCGTAAAAAATACTGCCATCTTTTGGATAAACTTTAGTACGTTCTACAATTTCTTCCAGGTTACCTGATGCGTCAACTTTACAAACACCACGCGAAACAGCACCAAACTCAGATAATGTTTTGCCGATTTCGTAACCAATGATTGAATAATTACTGTCGCTTACTTCTGTGGTTAAGAAATCAACCATTTTTTTAAAGGCATCGTAACCATAATAATCATCTGCGTTAATTACGCAGAATGGTTCTTTAATTACATTCCTGCCCGAAAGGATTGCATGGGCAGTACCCCAGGGCTTTTCTCTGTAAATTTCTTCTTCGATACCGAACTGTTTTAAATCGAAATTCTGAAAAACGTAGTCAGTTTCAATTCTGCCTGCAAGTTTAGGCTCAAAAATAGCTTTAAAGTTATCTACAAACTCTTCTTTAATGATAAATACAACTTTACCAAAACCTGCATTTATGGCATCATATATCGAATAATCGATAATGGTTTCGCCATTAGGGCCAAAACCATCAATCTGTTTCATACTTCCGTAACGGCTTGCCATACCTGCAGCCAATATTAATAGGGTGGGTTTCATTTATTGTTCTTTATTTGTGGGACGACCTGATATGATTAAAATATCTATTTAATCATGCCGGGTTTATTGCGAAATTAATAATTTGCGTATTTTATTAGGTTAATTAATCTTTTTTAGAAGCCAAACAATCCTCCGCCGGTTTTCGACCGTGTTTTTTTTCCGGTTAACATGCCGAAAATACCACGGACAATCTCCTTGCCGATCTGGCGGGTGATGGTTGCACCCATAACCTGTTCAACCAGGCTTTTTTCACCCGGCTTCGGTTTACTTTCCTGTTCGGCCTGCTTTTGGGCTTCTGCTTCTTGTTTTTGTTGTTCGGCTGCCGCAGTTTGATCGTTAATGCGTTTGGTTAAAATTTCGTACGCGCTTTCCGGATCAATGGCATCTTTGTATTTCGTGTACATCGGACTGGCGTGAACCAGCTGCTCGAAATCTGCAGCAGTAAGTGGTCCCATAACAGCTCTTGGCGGGGTTAGCAGGGTTGCCGATACTTCCGTTGGGATACCCTTCTCATTCAGTACGGTAACCAAAGCCTGTCCGGTTCCTAATGAGGTTAATATTTTATCAATCTCGTAGAAATCTGATTTTGGATAAGTATTAACCGTCTTTTTCAGCGCATCTACATCATTTGGGGTAAATGCCCTTAATGCATGCTGTACGCGGTTACCCAACTGACCTAAAACACTTTCAGGGACATCGCTGGGAGCCTGTGTACAAAAGAATACGCCAATACCTTTTGAGCGGATTAACCTGATAATGGTTTCTATCTGTTCTAAAAATGCTTTTGATGAGTTTTTGAACAATAAATGTGCTTCATCAAAGAAAAATACCAGCTTTGGCTTATCTAAGTCGCCAACCTCCGGCATGGTATTAAATAACTCGGCCAGTAAGCTGAGTAAAAATGTAGAATATAATACGGGCTGGTTCTGAACATCGGCAATGTTTAATAAACTAATGGTTCCTTTACCATCAACCCGTTCGAAAAGATCTTCAATATCGAATGATTTTTCGCCAAACATACCGCCTAATCCCTGCTGTTCTATAGCAACGATTTTTCTTAACATGGTACCTGATGTGGCTGTTGAAATACTGCCATAACTGCTTTTAATTTCGGCAGCACCTGCACCCTCTGATAAATAGGAAATCAGTTTTTTTAAATCATTTAAATCAATAATGGGCATTTTGTTATCATCGGCATATTTAAATATTACCGCCATTACACCTGCCTGTGTATCGTTTAAATCTAAAATTTTCGATAAAAGGGTAGGGCCAAATTCGAGAACGGTTGCACGCATCTGGGCACCCATTTTACCGGAAAGTGAATAAACCTCGATTGGAAAACCGGTTGGAGTAAAGGGCTTATTAAGCTGCTGGGCCCGTTCCTCTATTTTAGGGTTAACCGCACCGGGCTGGTTTAAACCAGACAGATCGCCTTTAACATCTAACATAAAAACAGGAACTCCGGCATCCGACAGCTGTTCTGCCAGTAATTGTAGCGTACGCGTTTTACCTGTTCCGGTTGCTCCGGCAATCAGGCCGTGCCTGTTCATCATTTTTAGTGATAAATTAACTTCGGCTTCGCTGTAAATCTGTCCGTCTAAAATTCCGGCGCCTAAATAAATGTACGAGCCCGTTGGGGCATAGGATGATTTTATTTTTTCGATGAATTTTGAAGAAAGATCGCTCATTTTTTAAAATTAGACTGCCAATTTAAGAAAGATATCTTAAAAAGGTAGTGTTTTTATTACCACTTTTGATGCAAAATATTGCACAAACGGTTGTTTATTAGTGCTGATTGAGTTGCTTATAATAATTTAATTCGTTCTGAAGTGTGGTTATTTTTTCCTGCATATGCTGCAATTGATTTAGCAAATGGGAAACAGCATGAATCCCCTCTAAATTGATTTCGAGGTCTTGCGCCAGGCGGAGATACTGCTCCAGTTTAGACAACTCATCTACAGGTAAAAAAACCGACTGCTTTTTAATCGTTGTACGAATTAGTCCAAAATCTTCGAGAGACTGGATAAAATTAATTTCCACATGATGATAAGCACAGATATCTTCTACTGATATTAAATTGGTTTCCATAATGGTTAGAATTTGGAAAGTTTTTCGAATAGTTCCTTTTGCTCAGGATTTAAGTTGGTGGGTAGTTTTACCTGCCATTTGATGTAAAGATCGCCGAACTGGTTTTCTTTTTTATACACAGGAAAACCTTTGCCTTTTAAGCGCAGGGTGGCATCTGGTTGTGTACCTTCAGGTACTTTTAGTTTTACCTTGCCGTTAAGTGTTTCTACAATTTTTTCTCCACCTAAAACCGCAGTGTACACATCTATTTCTTCCTGAATGTAGATGTCGTTTCCTTTCCGCTTGAATTTAGGATCGTCGGTGATGTTGAATTTGATGAAAAGATCGCCCGGAGGGCCATTGTTAACGCCCGGTGCACCATAGCCCGGAAGTTTAATTTTTTGGCCGTTTTCTACCCCTGCCGGAATGGTAATACGTACCTGTTTGCCATTTACGGTTAAAGTTTGTTTATGTGTAGTATAGGCATCGAGCAGGTTGAGCTGCAAATCGGCATTATAATCCTGACCTTTGAAAGGTGAATTACGGCTGCTTCTGCCACCACCACCTCCAAACATGGATGAGAAGAAATCAGAAAAATCATCTCCGCCAAAACCTCCTGAATAACTGCTGCCACCACCATAACCTCCACCTTGCGATTGGTATTGCCTTTGCTGCTGTTGCTGGGCATCTAACTGATCGGCATGCTGCCAGTCTTTACCATATTTATCGTACTTCTTCCTTTTCTCCGGATCACTTAAAACCTCGTTAGCTTCATTAATCTGCTGAAATTTCTTGTTGGCTTCCTCATTATCCGGGTTGAGATCAGGATGGTGTTTTCTGGCTAGTTTTCTATAAGCTTTTTTAATATCCTCAGTTGTTGCATCTTTCTTTAAATCGAGGATTTTATAATAGTCTATGTAGTCCATATTGGCTTAACAAATAAGTAAAGGTAATGTTCAGTTTAATGGAATAAATGTAAGGTTTAAATGCGGAAATGTGCATAGGGCAAAAAGTGAATAGCATGGAGTACAGGGGAGAGGAGAAAGGAGCGGATAAGGTAATCAGGCCAAATATCGGATAAAGGCAAAGAATGGATGATGTATCAGTTTGAAATGACTAGCGTAATCCAATAGAAAGGTTGTTAACAAAAAAAGTGCTCCATATAGAAGCACTTTAATCGATAAAGGTAGAGAGAAATTATTTTTTGTTTTTTACATATTTTTCTAACCACTGGTCTTGCTCCCAAAGCATGTGCAACAGGTTTTCTTTACCACGGTAGCTGTGTGCTTCGTAAGGTAAAAATACAAAACGGGTGGTTCCGCCTGCTCCTTTTATAGCATTGAACAAGCGTTCGCTATTGATAGGGAAAGTGCCGGGGTTATCATCAGAATCGCCGTGGATCAATAATATCGGCGTTTTAATTTTATCTGCATAGCTAAACGGACTCATTTCGTAATACAATTGAGGCGCCTGCCAGTAAGTACGTTCCTCATTCTGGAAACCAAAAGGCGTTAAGGTACGGTTGTAAGCACCGCTACGCGCAATACCTGCAGCAAAAAGATTGGTATGCGCCAATAAATTCGCTGTCATAAATGCACCGTAACTGTGGCCGCCAACTGCCATACGTTTTTTATCGCCAACGCCTAAATCAGATAGTTTATTAATTGCTGCTTCGGCATTTAACTGTAATTGATCTACAAAAGTATCGTTTGGTTTTTTACCATCTTTAGCTACAATTGGCATTTCGGCATTGTCTAAAACGGCATAACCACGGGTTACCCAAAAAATAGGAGAGGCCCAGCTAATGGTGGTAAACTTATCTTTCGATCCGCGGATCTGTGCAGCATCTGCAGCAGAATTAAATTCGCGCGGGTATGCCCATATTAAAGCTGGCAGCGGTCCGTCTTTTTCTTTATTGTATCCTTTTGGTAAATACAGATCGCCGGTTAAATCTACTCCATCAGCACGTTTATAAGAAATTTTCTCTTTGGTAATGCCTTCTAAAGATGGGTATGGATTGGTGAAGCTGGTAATCGGCTGATCGGCAATACGCAGCATCAAATTTTTGATAAAATAATTCGGAACCAGTTTCTGGCTTTCTTTACGGGTAATTAAAACCAGTTTATCAGGGTTGATCACATCACTTACATATTCGAAAGTACCCTCTGCACTGCGCCAGATAATTTCATTCTTTTTGGTGGTTAAATCGAATTTAGCAAGAAAAGGTAAATCTCCTTTTTCTGATGAACCTACAATGTTATTCATTAACAGCTTGCTGCCATTATCAACCGTTTTAATTACCTGACGACCGTATTTATTTTTAACGGTAACCGGTGAGCCCGGGTTGCCATAAGCATCGGTTTGGTTGCGGCTATATAATTCTTCTACAGCACCTGTGGTTGGGTTGTAACGGCTTACTTTACTGGTTTGTTTACTACGTAAACCTTCTGAAATTAATGCCAGGCTGGCATCGCCCCATTGTACGCCACGGTAACGTGTTTGTGTTTTAAATAATTCTTTCTCTGTTCCGGTGAAAGGTGCGCTCAGGGCATAAACAGCATCGTGAAATGGAACATCTTTTTTAATCAAGCCGCTATCTAACGGTTTGCTCCAAACCAGTGTGGCCGGTTCGTCGTCGCGCCAATCGAAACCACGAGCTACATTTTGAGTATTGTCATAACCTGATGGTGTACCTTCTGATGAGGGCAGTTCGGCAATAACTTTAATGGTTTTGCCCGTTAAATCGGTAATGCTTACTGTTGACGGAAAACCATAAGCCGACACGAGGTAAGAAAAAGGCTTACGGATGGTTTCTACCATCATATAATTTTTATCGGGCGATAAACTCGTTGAACCATAAATGGCCGGTTTACCGATTGGGGTTTCTACACCAGCGGTATTTTTAACCAATTGTGAGGTCGCAAAAAACTCGAATAACTGTTCATCAAAGGGCGATTTAATTAAATCCTGATAGGTAACACTTGGTGCAGCTTTACCTAAATTTTGTTGAATGGTTGGGCCCTTAGGCATCAATGGTTTTGTAGGCGCTGCGCTTGCCGGTTTGGTTACGGTACGGTAAATAATGGTATTGTCGTTTAACCAGGTAAGGCCACTGCCTAAAACTACGTTTAAAAACGCTTTATTGGCTTTAGTTGCTTTTTTTGTAGCCAGATCGATGATGTAAAGATCTACTCCTTTTGGTGTGGTATGGGTAAATGCAATTTTGTTTTCAGAAGGGTTCCAGCTGATGTTGCCTGCAAATAATGGGGTTGGCAAACCAGCAACCTGAAAACTCTGGTTGGATTTAATATTTTTAAGACTGAAATTATTGATATAGGTTTGCCTGCTGGGCGAATAATTATTCGGGTTTAACCTTAAGCCTGCAATCCGGTATTCGGGCATAGCTAACTCTTCCACTGAAGGATAGGAGTTACGTTCGCTGAATAAGATCCATTCAGCTTTACCATCAATACTTACACCAGGTGTTGGCTTTGCAAGTAACAGATCGGCGATTTCTTTCGGTGGGGTTTGATAGCTGATGGCACCCTGGGCTGTCGCATTAAGCGATGCACAAGCGCCTGCTATTAATAAATAGAGGTGTAATTTTTTAATCATTTCCAGTTTTTTGTTCGAAATAAGGACTGATCAAATATTGCAAAATTTAACTTATTGTAGCGTAACTTCTTATTTACATGGTAATCGAACCGCAAAGGAGTGCGGGCGTAAGCTCAAAGGAAGCAAAGGTTTAGAATTTAATAGCATAAAGGACTATTCCGTGCTAATCTGTGCATCCGTGGCCATTAAATAATTGTAAAAAAAATACGGGTCTTAGCGCGACGCTAAGACCAGTAAGTAGATTTGTTTCGTTAGATTTCTCGACTTCGCTGCACTCCGCTCGAAATGACGGCGGCTGAGCCTATTCCATCATCCATTTTATATCCTCCACATCCTTAAGGGTACATATCCTTAATCTGTGCTACAGAGTTACTCACCATTTCCTTTAATACCTCCACATTTATATCGCTCAATTTTTTTATATAAACACAGGCTTTGGCGCTTTTATGTTTTCCGAATCTTGATAACAGTTCTTCCCGGTTTTTAAATTCAGAAGATAAATATAGCGAGATGGCATCTTTACGTGGCGAAAAACCGGCCAAAGGTGCATCGCCTTCTCTGCCGCTTTCGTATTTATAATGATAGCTGCCAAAACCAACAATGGCATGTCCCCACATTTTCGCTTTAAATCCTGTGGTTTCAGCAATAATATCCAACAGACTAAAACAATCTTTCCGTTTGTTCCCGTCGGTTATGGTATTCAGAAAATCGGTTACGCTTAAATCGTTTTCAGTGGTTTTATTCTGTGCCATATTTTTTATGATGAAGATAAGATTTAATGCAAAATTGTTCAATATGTTCTGATCCTTCACTTTGTAATATTTTTAAGTGTTGGCGGCAGGCCTTTTATAAATTTCTAATTTGGCATACATCAATTTAAAAATAGCATTATGGCCATTAATAACAAGGTTAAATATTTTTTAAGTACCAGCAGTTTTATTATTTGCTTTTTAATCTTTTCTGCCACCGTTTATGCGCAGCAAAAATTAAATGTGGCCATTGCCGGTTTAAACCACGATCATGTGTATCTGATCATGAACAGCTACCAAAAAGCCGAAGTTAACATTATTGGCATTGCAGAAAGTAATCCTGAACTGGTTACCCGGTTTAAAACGCGTTATAAAATACCCGATAGCATATTTTATCATAACCTGAGCGATTTATTAAAGAAAAAGAAACCGGATGTGGTGCTCGCTTACAATGCCATTAGCGATCATTTAGCGGTGGTAGAGGCTGCGGCTCCGCTGGGTATATCAGTTATGGTAGAAAAACCTTTGGCCATATCGGTTAAGCAGGCAGAACGAATGGCAGCCCTGGCTAAACAATATAAAGTACATATACTAACCAATTACGAAACCACCTGGTATCCGAGTAATCAGGAAATTTATAAAAATGTAAAGGAAAGTAATAGCATAGGTGCCTTAAGAAAAATAATTGTACACGATGGGCACCAGGGACCAAAGGAAATTGGTGTGAGTAAAGAATTTTTAAGCTGGCTTACGGATCCCGACAAGAATGGGGCCGGTGCACTGGTCGATTTTGGTTGTTATGGTGCTAATTTAATGACCTGGCTTATGGAAGGCAAAGCACCAATTTCTGTTACCGCCATCATCCATCAAATTAAAAAAGAGGTGTACCCTAAAGTAGATGACGATGCAACCATTTTATTGGAGTACCCAAATGCTACAGGGATTATTGAAGCCTCATGGAACTGGCCCTTTAGTATTAAGGATATGGAAGTATTTGGCGAAACCGGATATATGCAGACCATTAATGAGAAAAACATAAGGGCGAGGCAAAATAATAAAGATGGTTATGAAATCTATCCGGCCAAAACTTTAGCGCCCACTTACGCCAATCATTTAAACTATTTATCTGCCATTTTAAAAGGAGAAATCAAGCCTGAAAATGACCTTTCCTCTTTGGAGAATAATTTAATTGTGGTGAGAATTTTAGAGGCCGCAAAGGTTTCGGCTAAAACAGGGAAGAAAGTGATTTTGAAATAGGCTGGCCGCAAAATAAAATAGCCACCTTAATGATGGCTATTGATAAAAGATTTGCATCTTTTTTATGGTGTGCCTGCCCTCCGCGGATCTCCCGCTCACAGGACTTTTTTGTCTTTCCTTTATGTTTAACAATTTAGGCAATAGTTGGTTTTGTTTTGCAAAATAATTTTACACATCATGTGGAAAATGTTAATATCTCCATAAATTTATCAAATCTGGTCAAAAAGGGTAGATTTCGCCGTAATTCTACCAGATTTTTTAAAGCAAAAACTTTTTTAAGTATTTGATGTTTGTGATTTGATTGCATCATAGGGTTTAGGTAGCCCTTCCTATCGAAAATTATCAAAGATAAAATCATGGTCGAATTAAATAATGAGCTTTTTTGTACACTAGGCGATTTGTCTGCGGATGGATATTTTATTTTTGAACCCCGGCAGCAAAAGTTTTTATACCTGAACAAGTCCTTTACCGACATTTGGGAATTAGAAGCCGATCAAATTTTTGATCATTCTCAAATACTTTTAGAAAAGGTACATCCTGAGGATTTGGCACACGTAATATCTTGTTACGAGGAGTGCCTGGAAGATGGGAAGGAAAAAAAATACGAATTCCGTTTGTTATTTGCAGGGAGGGAGAAATATGTGCGGATTATTGTTTTTGGCGTTCAGGATAAAACTGACAGGCGTTTAGTTGGTACAGTAGAAGATACCACGGTAGCACGGCATAACAAAATCCATATCGAACAGATCAATGCCCGTAAAAATATCACGCTGGAAGTACTGGCTCACGATTTAAAAGAGCCCCTGGGCATGATGAAATTAACAGCCTCATCAATGGAACGTAGCATTGCACAAACAGGCGATGAGCAGATGATGAATTCGCTCTCTTTTATAAAAGACATGTGCGAGCGTAATTTGCTCCTCGTAAGAAGCATGATTAACCGTGAGTTCTTAAAATCATCGGTGATAGAAATTGGTAAAGAAAGGGCCGATCTGGTATGGGAACTCAGGGATGTAGTCCGTTTTTACAAACGGTCTAAATTAGGTAAGGTCAAAAACATTAAGTTTACCAGTTCAGCAGAACAGATTTACCTGCATTTAGATAGCATGAAGTTTCTTCAGGTGATTAATAACTTAATTTCCAATGCACTTAAGTTTACCGATGATAATGGTTACATTGGCCTGCATGCCGAAGAATTGGAAAACACCGTGCTGATTACCGTAACCGACAATGGAATCGGAATCCCGGAAGAGTTACAACCCGGACTTTTTGACCACCTGCCGGAAACCTTAAGACCTGGTTTAAAGGGCGAAGAATCTGGCGGTTTCGGAATGGGCATTATCAAAGCAATTGTTGATTTACATCAAGGAAAAATCTGGTTTAAGAGTAAAACCGGTGTCGGAACTACCTTCTATATCGAGCTGCCTAAGTAGCCGTTTTTAATTTTAAAATACCGTAAGTTATATTTGGATTATGATTAACATTATTCTTGCGGACGATCACAATATCATCCGGACCTCACTAAAAGTACTGATAGAAAAACACGAAGGAATTAAAGTTGTAGCAGAAGTATCTGATGGTTTAGGTGTTTTAGAACTTCTCGAAAAAGGAATAAAAGCTGATATTGTTTTATCAGATATTGTAATGCCAAATCTTGACGGGATTGGTTTGATCAGCAAAATTAAAACAGGTGGATACGATACAAAAGTTGTAGTGCTCTCTATTTTAGATGACGAAAAATATGCTTCAAACGCCTTTATTTCAGGAGCTTTTGCTTACCTCTCAAAAGACATTGAAGAAGACGAATTGTTGTTTTGCCTGCAACATGTAATGAAGGGAAAACGCTATCTTTCTTCCAATTTATGCATTGCGATATTAGAACGTTTTAATACCGAATTGAATATGTTATCGCAAAAAACAAGCACCGAAATTAACTTTTCTGAACGCGAAATCAATGTGCTAACCCTCATAGCCGATGGCTTAACCAATCAGGAAATTGCTGATAAATTATACCTGAGCAGGCGTACCGTAGAGAGCCAAAGGGAAGCCTTAATCAATAAAACCGGTACAAAAAACTCCGCTTCGCTGGTTCGTTTTGCCATGCGGAATGGTTACGTTTCCTGATATTTTTTGCTGTTTTCAGGGCCTTTTTCTATGGTTTTAAATAAACCGTAAAAAATCGGGTATTTCTACAAATAACATTGGATGATGGTATGTTGTTGAATACATAGATCAACCCTAACTGAATATGGAAACATTAAATTTCAATTGCGACATTTACCAATATAAACAGCCGCTTTTCGACCGCGCTTTAGCCTATACCCGTGATGAAGATGATGCTGCAGATTTGGTGCAGGATACGTTTATGAAAGCGTTCAGGTTTTCGGCTAAATTTGAAATGGGCAGTAACGTTAGGGCCTGGCTTTTTACAATCTTAAAAAACACTTTCCTTAACCATTATTACAAAGTAAAGCGCAAAAATGAAATGATCCAGCAGGAAGATGACCTCACCTCTGTTCAACTGGTGCCAAGTGCCTCAGCCAACGGCGGATCGGCCAAATTCATGATGGAAGATATTCAGCGTTCTTTAAACCTTTTACCCGAAGATTGCCGCTTTTGTTTCTGCCGTTATTTTGAAGGGTACAAATACCACGAAATTGCTGCCGAACTCGATATTCCTCTGGGAACAGTTAAAACTAAAATACATGTTGCAAGGGGGCTGCTTAAAAAGATGCTTAAAAACTATAAAGATGGTTTAGCCGCGTAAAAACCGGTCACACAGATCAGGAATAAAATCAAGTATAAATACGGTACTCTGATTAAGTAAGTTAACTTAGCTTTGCTCTCTAATGAGCATACAGGTTAAGAAAATATTTATCGTAGATGATGATGAAAGCATCCATGATATTGTTAATTTAATTTTTGAGCAGGACTTAGTACAGGGTGTTGTAAAAGCCGATAATTTGGAACAGTCCGTACTGGCTTTTTCTCCGGATATCATTTTGATGGATATCCGCATGGGTGATGCCGATGGCCGCGAACTTTGTAACAGGCTAAAAGAAAATCCAAAAACAGCACATATACCTGTTCTCTTACTATCTGCCCTTAATATCGACCTCAACAATTTAGGCTGCATCCCGGATGATGTAATCGAAAAACCTTTTGATATTGCACACCTTATTGAAAAGGTGAACCATTTATTAGCACGCAGAAATGTGGGGTAATTATAAAAAAGGGACAGACTAATAGCCTATCCCTATATCTAAACTCAAACATGCGCTCAAACATGAATGAATCTTAACACTAAACATTTCAGTTTAGTATTGGTTTTAAAAAGGTAAGTTTTCTGGCATTATCAGCACAAATTTTACCTCATCTTTTGTTTTAGTTCTATTTTTAATTCTTTAAGCTGTTCCTGTGCCTGCCGGTTCTCCAGGTAAAAATAGATGGCACTGGCTAAAAATACCTTACCCAGCACAAAAACGGCAATAAATACCCATCTCCAGGCTTTATTTACGCGCATTTGGTTAGATTCTGATTCTACCTCTATATATTTTTCCTGCTTGCTTTCCTGATTGTTTTTATCATGCTTGTATTCAGGCTCAGGGGCTGTTTGTATGGTCTGGTTGCGGCGTTGGATTTCATTAATCTCGTGCTCAATTTTAGCCAATGTGCCGGCAGGTGGCTCAATGCTCATGCTTTGCGCAAGCACTTCCATGTCATATTCAAGCTGCTCTAAGGCATCTTTAAATGCAGGATACTCTTCCTTAAGCGATAAAACTTTCTGTACCTCCTCTTCGGTTGCAATCCCCATTACATAGGTTTCCATTAAACCGCTTTCGATGATTTTATTAATTTCCACTTGCCCTCCTCATTTTATCGATTGATAATTTTAACTGATTGCGGATTTCGTTTTCATCACTGTTCATTTTTGCTGCCAGATCGGAAATTGATTTTCCATGATAATATACCGAACAAAATATTTGCTGTTGTAAATCATCTAACAAATCTAACTTCCCCTGGTTTACAAACTGGTTAGCTTTTAACTGATGATCGTTTGCCGTAAACAAAGTTAATTTGCTTTGTGCATACTGGCGCAATTCCAGCCAGATATTTAACCGGCTTTTTTCCTGTAAAACAACATCCTTAACAAAGGAAGTAAGGATGGAAACCAGGTGATCTTCTGATTTTTGATGATCTTGCACAATGCCATTGATATAGCCAAGCAGCATGGGGGCATACTGATCATAAAACCAGCGGATGTCTTTTGGTTCGGCAGAAGGGATGTTTAAAACTGCTTTGAACATGGATGTTTGAACGGTTACGCTTAATGAGCCGCAAGATAATTCCAAATTTTGAATTATCTTAATAATTTGTTCAAAATATGGCTCATGATGGGCCGGATTGAATGGTTTTAAAATCAAAAACAACAATCTTCCTTTTTCGGCTTTTATTGCGGAGATTTATAAAATGAAAATAGCTACTTATAATGTAAACGGCGTGAATGGACGCTTACCTGTTTTATTACGCTGGCTGGAAGAAACCCAACCGGATGTGGTGTGTTTGCAGGAATTAAAGGCACCGCAGGAAAAATTCCCTGAGCAGGCCATTAAAGATGCAGGCTATAATGCCATCTGGCATGGTCAGAAAAGCTGGAACGGAGTGGCTATACTCGCCCGAAACTTAGAAATAACAGAATTAAAACGCGGTTTGGAAGGCGATCCGGAAGACCTTCAAAGCAGGTACATTCAGGCTTTGGTAAATGGAGTGGTAATTGGCTGTTTGTACCTCCCGAATGGAAATCCTGCACCAGGGCCCAAGTTCGATTATAAATTGCAGTGGTTTGAGCGTTTTGCAGCCCATACAGCAGATTTGCTGGCACAAAATTTACCTGTGGTTTTAGCAGGCGATTATAATGTGATTCCGACAGAGTTGGATGCCTATAAACCTGAAAGATGGGTTGAAGATGCCTTGTTCCGCCCGGAAACACGGGAGGCTTTTAAAAATTTACTTGCACAGGGATGGACAGATGCCATTAGAAAGCTATATCCTGAAGAAACTATATACACTTTTTGGGATTATTTCCGCAATGCCTATGGCAGAAACGCAGGTTTACGGATTGATCACTTTTTGCTCAGTCCTCAGGTAAGCGATCGCTTGAAATCGGCGGGAGTAGACAAGCAGGTTAGGGGATGGGAAAAAACAAGCGACCACGGACCTGTATGGATAGAGCTGAATGATTTGTAATTATGGCAGTGTTTTTTTTAAATCCGTAACATCTAAAGTTGTTCCGATTAATTTTAGCGATTCGCCATCCTGTTGAGATAATATTCCGTCGGCTTTGATCCAGCGGATTTCTCCATCCGGGCGGCGAATCCGGTATAGCACATCATAACTGTTTTTTTCTCTGGTCACCGTGTGCTCAATTTCATCCTGAACATGGTCCAGATCTTCAGCAAGGATTAAACCTAAAACGGTTTCATAACTTAAAACCCCATCTGGCGGGTAACCAAAGTTTTTTTTAAACGATTGGGTTGAGCGAAGTATGCCTGTGGCCACACTTAATTCCCAAAAACCCATACCAACATGGTCGAATACTACATCCCAATGATCATTACAGATAATTGAGAGATCGACGCTTCTTTTGTTTGATCTCATAATAAGGATATCTGACGTTGTTAAATTATAAAAACAATGTAGATATAATTTCGGGTATAAATAACAATAAACGTAATCCCTAAAGTTTTAGTGATTTAATCCTAATAAACGCAGTGCGAATTAGGCTTATTCGAGATAATAATGCCTTATTTTTTTTAGGTCATCATCCAGTTCGTAAACCAAGGGAACACCCGTTGGGATTTCGAGTGCGGTTACTTCTTCGTTTGATAAGTTATCGATGTATTTAATCAATGCCCTTAAACTATTGCCGTGGGCAGAAATAATTACTTTTTCATTCCTGCTTATTGCCGGCACTATACTTTCGTTCCAGTAAGGCAAAACCCTTGCAATGGTATCGCTTAAATTTTCGGTTAAAGGAAGTTCTTCGGGTTTTAAAAGTTGATAGCGAAGATCGTTGCCCGGATAACGTTCGTCGTCTTTGCTAATCTGTGGCGGTTCTTCATCAGGATCCCTTCTCCATTTATAAACCTGGTCTGTACCATATTTTTCGGCCGTTTCTGCTTTATTTAAGCCTTGCAAGGCGCCGTAAAAACGTTCGTTTAAATGCCAGCTTTTATGTTCAGGTATCCAAAGATGATCAAGATCTTCTAAAATAATATGGAGGGTTTTAATGGCTCTTTTTAGTAAAGAAGTAAAAGCAATATCAAAATTGTAATCGTGCTTTTTTAAAATTTCGCCGGCTTTTTTGGCTTCTAAATATCCGTTTTCTGATAAATCTACATCAGTCCAGCCTGTAAAACGGTTTTCGAGGTTCCAAACACTTTGTCCGTGGCGAATGAGCACAATCTTCTTCATAATTGATTAAACAAATAAAGTGTGAAATGTTCTGAAATGATTGTCGGGTAATTGTTAATAGGATCTTATAAAAAGAAAACAGGTTTTTACCATCCACTGCGTTCCAGTCGAGATGACGAATTTTATTTTTAAAAAAAGTCAGGTTTACTGGCCTATTGGCCGTCTTCGTTTCGTCCTTTCGAGCGCAGCGCAGCGTAGTCGAGAAATCTGTCTAGGTAGATCTCTCCATTGCGCTGCGCTCCAGTCGAGAAGACGAATTTTATTTTAAAAAAAGAAGTCAAGTTTGCTGGCGCCTTGGCCGTGCTCGTAATTTCGTCATTTCGAGCGCAGCGCAGTCGAGAACCACGTATGTGCTCGGCGAAGTTAAATCTATCTCGAGATAGATCTCTCCATTCCACTGCGTTCCAGTCGAGATAACGAATTTTATTTTAAAAAAAGAAGTCAAGTTTGCTGGCGCATTGGCCGTTCTCGTGATTTCGTCCTTTCGAGCGAAGCACAGCGTAGTCGAGAAATCTGTCAAGATAGATCTCTCCATTGCGCTGCGCTCCAGTCGAGAAGACGGTCTTTTATTAATCCTGTTTATTCGCTTTTTCGATCAGTTCTTTCTGATCGGTTAAATCTTTATAATAGAAATAGGCGGTAAAACCTAAAATCAGAATAATATTACTAATCTTGAAACTATGATCGAGCCAGTAATTTAATGGAGGTGTGTTGCCACTAAAACTTTGCTTAATACTAGGCCAGGAGTTTATTGTGAAAATAATAAAAACCATCAACAGAAACTTGAGTAAAGTTCTGATGATAATTTTTTGATAATTAACTTTTTCCATTATTTAAATTCCCTGAAATCCTGCCCGTCGGTAATGTTCAGCAAGCTTTCATAAATCAGGCTGATTACATTATCAACATCTTCTTTGTGCACCATTTCTACTGTAGTATGCATGTAGCGCAATGGTAAAGAAATTAATGCTGAAGGTACGCCGCCGTTTGAGTAGGCAAAAGCATCGGTATCCGTTCCGGTAGAACGTGATGAGGCCTGGCGCTGGAACGGAATGTTGTTTTTCTCAGCTGTTTTGATCAGTAATTTATTCAGGTTGGTTTGCACAGCCGGTGCGTAAGAAACCACTGGTCCTTTACCTGAAGCTAAATCGCCCTGAACATTTTTATTGATCATCGGGGTAGTGGTATCGTGCGTTACATCGGTAATGATAGCCACATTGGGTTTAATGCGTTGGGCAATCATTTCTGCACCGCGTAACCCGATTTCTTCCTGTACCGAGTTCACAATATACAATCCGAACGGAAGTTTTTTCTTGTTTTCTTTCAATAAACGGGCAACCTCGGCAATCATAAAACCACCAACACGGTTATCCAGTGCACGACCAACATAATAACGGTCGTTTAAAACCATAAATTCGTCTTCGTAGGTAATTACACAGCCTACATGGATACCCAGCTTTTCTACCTCTTCTTTTGAAGTGCAGCCACAATCTAAAAAGATGTTTTTTAACTCTGGTGCCTGTTCTTTTTCGCCATGACGGGTGTGGATAGCCGGCCAGCCGAATACCGCTTTAACCAATCCTTTTTCGGTGTGGATGTTAACCCGTTTTGAAGGGGCAATCTGATGATCTGAGCCACCGTTACGGATCACATAAATCAACCCGTCGCTGGTGATGTAGTTTACATACCACGAAATTTCATCTGCATGGGCTTCAATAACCACTTTGAAAGCAGCTTTTGGGTTAATTACACCAACAGCCGTACCATAATTATCGATAAAATGTTCGTCGATATAAGGTTTCAAATAGTTTAACCAAATTTTTTGTCCTTCCCATTCGTAACCGGTAGGGGCAGGGTTGTTAATGTATTCTTCAAGAAACTGTAACGATTTTTTGGTTACTACAGCTGTGTGTTTCTTTTTTTCGTCGTCTTTTTTCTTAGCCATTTTAATAGATATGTGATTTGAGTATTCAGATTTGAGACATCATACTCATTTTTAACTTAACTTGATAATTCTTTTTCCATTACCACAAAATCGTGCCCATCTTTGAAAAAGGTTCTATCGGTTTCGTGGAAGCCAAATTTATAATAAAATTCTTTAGCATTTACACGGGCATTGCACCATAGTTTTGTCGCTTTTTGAATTTTACAAAAATCAAGGATATAATCCATCAGCTGCGAACCTAAGCCGAGTTTTTGCGCTGAAGGCAGAATAGCCAGTTTCCTGAACTGGTACACATCACCCTCATGAAAGAGCGAAACTACACCGGTTAACCTATGATCGAGGTATAATCCAAAATGGATGCCATCAAAATCATCTTTCAGTTTTACAATGTCGAAAGGCTCGTCAGGGTACATCGTTTCGTGCCTGATCCGCCAGGTTAATGAAGGAAATATTTGTTCAATCTGAACCATAATTAAAGCAAAAAGCTAAAGCCTATTCTTCCGTCAACACCATAATAGGTTTCATATTTATTGATGCGCATGGTTGGGCCTAATGAAAGTTCGAAATTTGTTTTTTTACCGATACTACGCTGGATACCCCATTGCGGGGTAATTCCGATTTCAAAATTTACCAGATTGTATTGGTCCATATTACCTCCTTTTATCAAAGGTGAGAAATAGCTGGCCACATCAAGGCCAAAATAATTAGAGGAATTATTAATGGTTTTTTTCCCTTTTTTTACCCTGTTTTCGAAATTGTAATATTTCCTGATGCCGGCATAAACATTTGGCGAAAGATCAAAATAGGTTTTGGTGTCTCCTCCGTTAATGTAATTGTAATTGTATTCAATTAAAAAGGTTCCGGCTACACCTGCACCCACATACACAGTAGTTAATTTTCCGATTTTTTGTTCCCTTTCGTAATGAAGCGACAGGAGGTTCAGTCGTATTTTATTCAGCGATTTTACTTCGGTTGGCTGTTCTACCTTCGTACTGTCCTGCGCTTTGGCCTTACCCCAAATGGCCAGGCAAATAAACAGCATTGAAAATGTTTTGATTGCGTTTTTAGATTTCATAAAATTTTATTGGTTAGTTATTTGTTTTTTTCTTCCGTAAAACTGATAAATTAAAATATTGAGAACGATGATCGCCGTCATGCCGTAGCAAAACAATGCCCAGCCACCCTGATCCCAAAGCCACAAACCCAGTGCAGAGCCACAACTGGCACCGATAAAGCTTACCGACATAAAAATAGTATTCAGCCGGTTTCTTGCTTCGGGTATTAACGTATAAATGCGGGTTTGGTTGGTTACATGGATGGCCTGCTGACCGATATCGATTAATACAATGCCGATTACAAACAGGAATAGATGGTCGCCTGTAAAATAGAATAAAGCGATACTAACGATCTGCAGGATAAAGCCGATCATCAGGTTTTTCCTTGGATTGTTGCCATCGCTCAGTTTCCCAACCAGTGGTGCGGCAAGTGCACCTGCAGCGCCTGCTATGCCAAATAATCCGATTTGTAAAGTTTGAAAATTAAATGGCGGATTGGCGAGGAATAGCACCATGGTGGTCCAGAATGCACTGATGATGGCAAAGGCCAAAAAGTTAATGATTGATGTTTCCCTTAATGCAGGCTGGGTTTTGATGTAGCTGAACATCGAGCGCATCAGTTCTTTGTAGGTGCCCTTAAATGCAGGGTAACTTTGCGGAAAACGTTTAGCCATCAGGAAAATTAGTAATCCGCAGATTGCGGCAGCAATATAATAAACCGCCCTCCAGCCCAGCCAGAAGCCAATGCTTCCGCTTACTGCACGCGAGGCTAAAATACCAACCAGTAAACCGCTCATAATCATGCCAATATTTGCCCCACGGTTTTCATCGGTGCTTAAATTGGCTGCCAAAGGCAAAATTAATTGAGGTACGATGGAACAGGTTCCGATCAGGATGGAAGCTACTTCCAATATGAAAAAGGTATGTGAGAGAGCTGCCACCAGCAAGGCAAAAATAGCCAGACCGGTTATAATGAGGATTTGCTTTTTACGCTCAAACATATCACCGAGTGGCACTAAAAGAAAAAGTCCTAAAGCGTAACCAATTTGCGTGAGGTAGGTAATTTTTCCTGCATCGGTTTCTGTAAGATTAAAATCTTTAGCAATTAAGATTACCAATGGCTGGCAGTAGTAAATATTTGCAACAATGAGGCCTGTGCAAAAAGCCATGAGCAAGATGTCTGCTTTTTTTAACATGTAGGATGATGTAAAATGTAATTAGAAATGTAAGATGTAAGTATGTAAAACGGATGATGGTGTTAATATGTAAGATGTGTAATGTAAAATGGATGAGGGTGTTAATATGTAAGATGTGTAATGTAAAATGGATGAGGGTGGAATTAGTCCATTTACCATCTTACTTTATCCATCTTCCGTTAAGTGTAACATAAATATGTAAAATGGGTGATGGGAAATTAGTCCATTATCCATCTTACCTCATCCATCTTCCATGACGTATAATGTAAATATGTAAAATGGGTAATGGAAAATTAGTCCATTATCCATCTTATCTCATCCATCTTCCATGACGTATAATGTAAATATGTAAAATGGGTGATGGAAAATTAGTCCATTATCCATCTTATCTCATCCATCTTCCATGATGTATAATGTAAATATGTAAAATGGGTGAAGGGAAATTAGTCCATTATCCATCTTACCTCATCCATCTTCCCTCATTACAAAGGTATATTTCCATGTTTCTTTCGGGGGTTATTTACCACCTTATTTTCTAACATCCTGAAAGCTTTTATCAACTTTATACGGGTTTGGGCAGGTTCGATTACTTCATCAACAAAGCCGCGTTCTGCTGCACGGTAAGGATTAGCAAAGATATCAGAATAGAGTTTTTCTTTCTCCAGCCATTTTTCTTCGGGGTTTTCTGCTGAGGTAATTTCTCTTTTAAAAATGATTTCTGCCGCACCCTTGGCACCCATTACCGCAATTTCGGCACTTGGCCAGGCATAGTTCATATCTGCACCAATGTGTTTACTGTTCATCACATCGTAGGCGCCACCATAGGCTTTTCGGGTAATCACAGTAATGCGTGGCACTGTTGCTTCGCTAAAGGCATATAATAATTTTGCCCCGTTGGTAATAATGCCGTTCCACTCCTGATCAGTACCGGGCAAAAAGCCGGGAACATCTTCAAATACGAGTAAAGGAATGTTAAAACAATCGCAAAAGCGGACAAAACGGGCGGCTTTATTCGAAGAATTGCTATCTAAAACACCTGCCAGATAAGCGGGCTGATTGGCTACAATGCCAATACTTCTGCCTGCTAAACGGGCAAAGCCTACCACAATATTTTCTGCAAAAGCAGCATGTACTTCTAAAAAGCTATCGGTATCTGTCACCGTGCTAATTACTTCGCGGATATCGTAAGGTTGTGAAGCGTTTTCGGGCATAAAAGTATTCAGCTCCGGACGGCTTTCGTCGGCAGCTTCGTAAGGTAAATGACCGGCAATTTCCTCACAGTTCTGAGGCATATAGCTCAGTAATTTTTTTACATGGTTAATGGCATCGATTTCGTTGGCGCAGGCAAAATGGGTGACACCCGATTTTGTAGCATGTGTGCTGGCACCGCCCAATTCTTCTGAAGTTACTTCTTCGTGTGTTACCGTTTTTACCACATTAGGGCCGGTAACAAACATGTAAGAGGTATTTTCTACCATCAGGATAAAATCGGTAATGGCGGGAGAATATACCGCTCCACCGGCACATGGACCCATAATGGCTGATAGTTGAGGAATAACACCTGATGCCTGAACGTTTTTGTAAAAGATATCGGCGTAACCACCTAAAGAAACCACACCTTCCTGAATACGTGCACCACCACTATCGTTTAAGCCGATTAGCGGTGCACCATTTTTCATGGCCATATCCATTAATTTGCAGATTTTTTCGGCATGGGTTTCGGATAAGGAGCCACCAAATACGGTAAAATCCTGAGAGAAAACATAGGTTAAGCGCCCGTTAATGGTTCCGTAACCGGTTACCACACCATCACCTAGGTATTTTTCACGTTCCATGCCGAAATCGGTGCTGCGGTGGGTAACCAACATGCCGATTTCTTCGAAACTGCCTTCGTCCATTAAAAAATGGATGCGCTCGCGGGCAGTAAGTTTACCTTTTTTATGCTGACTATCAATACGGGCCTGACCGCCGCCAAGGTTGGCCTGGTTGATTTTATCTTTAAGTAATGCTATTTTTTTATCCATTGCTGAAGCTATGAGATTTTAAAATTAAAAATTACTGGCGGTAATGCAAGGCTAATGGAATAAGAAAATAGTTAGGAGTGAATGATTTTGTTTTGGAAACAAACGGTTTTTTAACGGGCGTTGAATGGTTTATCGTTTAAAACGATAAAATTGTTTAGCTATTCGAGCACTCGTTAGAAACGAGCGCAAGCGCTGTTTAGGATGAGGGGTTTGAATAATGCGATGGCGCCACTGCCTTTGTTAATAAACCCGATAGGAGCGAACACGAAGTGCAACGGAGTAAAGCGATAGCGGGACTGAAGCCGCCATAAAAACCGAACCCTTCATTTCCAAAAAAAATAACCACCTTCGCTATCTAAGAATAACTAAAGAACATTTTAATGTTTTAAAAATCTTTGAGGTTTGAATGAGGCGAAAACAAACCAATAACCTTTTTTTTGCATCGTACCTGCCTGCTTTTTACTTAAATTACATTTTTTTTACAGCCTAAAGCATTGAAAAACCAATTATCCGTTTATTTTTGTAAACGTTAGTATTAAAACGACATTAGAATCAGCAAATGTTTTTAAGGAAGTACAAGTATATAATCGTAACCGCATTCATGTTCATCTTCATGGCGAAGATGGGTATTTCTGGTGCACCGGTTTTTTGTACAAGTATCGACAAGGAAATCATGAACGCCGTAATCATGCAGATTGAGTTAGAGCATGACGGCGGGAAGGATACCGCCAAAGACACCGCAAAGTTTACTGATTTTAAACTTGTAGAACTCAATCATCCTATCTTTTCTTACGAGTTCTCTTCTAGTCACTTCATTTTGAAGAGCAGTTTTATCGAGCACTTCAAAAGATATGTAGATCCATATCATCCTACGGTGCCCACACCGCCGCCTAACTTTATCTAGTTCTTGTTATTGGGGTAAATTATTTGTACCTGATTTTTTAATGGAGTATTGCCATGTTAATAAAATTTTACGTGGTTTTGTTCTGCTATGCTCAGTATGCCATTAATATTTCCCCCCGCGATTTATTCGTTAAAATTTACCAGATAATTATATCGTTATGCAAAAGTTTAACCCGGCCTTTTCAGGTTCGGATGTGAAAAAATATATTCTTAAAAAGAATTTAAAGAAAGATTTACCTGCAAGTATTGTAGTGTTTTTAGTGGCATTGCCATTGTGTTTGGGTATTGCACTGGCCTCGGGTGCACCATTGTTTGCGGGTTTAATAACCGGCATTATAGGCGGAATAGTGGTTGCTTCTTTTAGTGGCTCGCAGCTGAGTGTAAGTGGCCCCGCGGCAGGTTTAACCGTTATTGTGCTGGGTGCCATTACCTCTTTGGGCAACTATCCAACCTTTTTACTTGCTGTGGTACTGGCCGGGGTTTTCCAGTTGATTTTGGGCCTGGTTAAAGCCGGAACCATTGGTAATTACTTTCCATCAAGCGTAATTGAAGGGATGCTTGCAGCCATCGGACTGATTTTAATTTTAAAACAGTTACCGCATGCATTGGGTGTTGATACCGATTTTACAGGTGATGAAGGATTCTTTCAACAAGATCACGAAAATACTTTTTCTGCGATTACAGCAGCGCTAAGCCATTTTAGTTTGGCAGCGGTGGTTATCAGCTTATTATCGATTGCCATTTTGATTATCTGGCCTAAATTTCCGAAACTGGCCGTGGTACCTGCACCTTTGCTGGTGGTAACTTTGGGTGTTTTAGGAACGCTGTTGTTTGCTGGTACCGATCATCCGCTACGTGCTGACCAGATGGTTAAGATTCCGGTGGTAAGCGGTTTTGGCGAATTTCTGGGCTTATTTACCCTGCCTGATTTTTCACAACTGGCCAATAAAAATGTTTACATTGTAGCTTTAACCATTGCTATTGTGGCCAGTTTAGAAACTTTGCTGAGTATTGAGGCGGTGGATAAAATTGATCCGATTAAACGTGTAACACCTACAAACAGGGAATTAATTGCACAGGGTATAGGTAACATTACCAGCGGAATGGTTGGCGGTTTGCCTATGACATCGGTAATTGTGCGGAGTTCGGCCAACGTAAATGCGGGTGGCAGAACCAAAATGTCGGCCATTTTTCATGGTACCTGGCTGTTGTTATCGCTGTTGTTTATTCCGGGTTTGATCAATATGATCCCGCTATCCTGTTTAGCCGCAATTTTATTGGTAACTGGTTATAAATTAACCCGCATTGGTTTGTTTAAACACATGTACCACAAAGGCTGGGATCAGTTTGTTCCTTTTGTAATTACCGTTGTGGCGGTTTTATTTACCGATTTGTTAAAAGGTGTAGCTGTTGGTATGCTGGTTTCGGTTTTCTATTTGTTGAGGACGAATATGCGCAACCCCTTCTTTTACAGGATCTCGAACGAAGGGGATAAAAAGAACATCAGGATTAAACTGGCAGAAGAGGTTTCCTTTTTAAATAAAGCAGCGATACAGGTAGTTTTAACAAATATCCCCAAAGAAACCAATGTAATCATTGATGGTTCTAATGCCAGGTACATCGATCCGGATGTATTGGAAACCATTTACAATTACAAACATAATGCTTATACAAAGGGCATTATCGTAACTTTAGAAAACATACAGAAACATTATTCTGTACCGAAATTGAATATAAAAGTAGAAGAAGACATTAATAAAATATAATTATGTGCGCAAAAACAATAGATACGAAAGATATAACCTACGAGAGCTTATTACAGGGTAATAAAGACTGGGTTAAAGATACGATAGACAGTGATCCTGCCTTTTTTGATAAACTTTCAGAAGGGCAGAGTCCGCCGGTATTATGGATTGGCTGTTCTGACAGCCGAGTGCCGGCCAACCAGATTACGAATACCAGGCCAGGCGATATTTTCGTACACAGAAACATTGCCAATGTGGTGGTGCATACGGATATGAACTTACTTTCGGTACTCGATTATTCGATTAATGTGTTAAAAGTAAAACATGTTATTGTTTGCGGCCATTATGGTTGCGGTGGTGTTAAAGCTGCTTTGGGCAATAAACAAGTTGGAATTATCGACAACTGGTTGAGAAATATCCGGGATGTGTACCGTACGCACGAACGTGAGATGGCTACCATTAAAGATCCGGAGCAACGTTTTGACCGCCTGGTAGAATTAAATGCGATTGAGGGCGCTGCGAATGTAACCAATACTTCGATTGTACAAAGTGCATGGGCCAACGGACAGGAATTAGCCGTGCATGCCTGGGTTTATAGCTTAAAAACAGGAATCATCAAAGATTTAAAAGTAACCTGTACTTGCCTTGATGATGTTGCCCCTGCGTTTAAGGTAGGATAAAACACCCCACAGGTGTTATTTTTTAGTTGTTAGGAGAAGCTCCCGATTTTACATCGGGGGCTTTTATTTTTCGGTGCTGTTCGGCATATTGCCTGCATGGCCTTTATTGCCTTTTTCGGCATCTTCCCTGGCTTCTTCAGAGCCAAAATCGCCTCTTCCAAAATTCCTGCCCAGGTTACCGGCATCGCTTTCTACGGTGTTTTTCTTTTCGCTATCGTTGCTGCGGTGGCGCGGAACCAGCTGATCGGGCATGTTGGTTTTATCTGCTGAATTATCAGCATTTTTATCGCCTAAATTCTCGTTGTTATCTTTTGTACTTTCCATAATTTCAGGTATTAACTATTTATATAGAACAGCACAGTTGCAGATTGGTTTTGGTTTATTTGGCAGCAATCTGCGGATTTTTATCCCGGATTACCAATCGTAGTCCATTATATTCTCTTCATCATGGAGAAAGTGTTATTTCGGGTTTACACCAGCTGGCTTATGCTTGTGGTTTTAAAAACCTTTTTCACTTTAATAATTTTTTAAACAGGCTAAAGGGTTACGCCGAAAGAGTATAAGAGGATGTTGGTGGTGGATTAGTGCTTCTGGCTATACTGTCATTCAGAGATTCCTTTAGAGGGGTCGTCATTGCGAGGAGGCTTTTTCAGCCGACGAAGCAATCTTACAATGATCGCTACTGGCGTGAGCTTTAAGATTGCTTCGTCGTTCCTCCTCGCAATGACGACCTTTTTAATGGAACCTGGCAATAATGATCTACCTCGTCCTTGCTTCTTCTGCGCTCAGCAAAGCTTCCAGTTCTTTTATTTTTTCGGGATATTTTGATGCGAGGTTATTCTTTTCGCCAACATCATCGCTTAAATTATACAATTGGGCAGCTGGCAGGTTGCCGCTATCCGTATGGGTTAGTTTATAATAAGCTTCTCCTTTTGATGGCCTGATGTATTTCCAGTGATCTTTAACGATGGCCAGCTGGCCGCTCTGTTCGATAAAAAAATCACGTCCCTTCTGGTCTTTTCCAATAAAAGCATTCCATTGGTTTTTGCTATCAATCGCATTTTTACTTTCTAAGTTGAAAAAACCGGCAAAGGATGCCAGAAAATCAATCTGCGATACCAGGGCATCAGAAACGCCGGGTTTTATTTTTGCCGGCCACGAGATGATAAAAGGTTCGCGGGTGCCGCCTTCTAAAATGCTGTATTTCCCGCCACGTAAGGGGCCAGCGGGGCTATGTCCGTTTAATTTTTCAGCACCCTGATCTTCATATCCATCCATAATTACCGGACCATTGTCGCTACTGAAAATAATCATGGTGTTTTTGTCCAGGCCTAAGTATTTCAGTTGTTTGGTGATTTCGCCAACCGCCCAATCGAGTTGTAAAATTACATCACCGCGGTAACCGAGTTCACTTTTGCCTTTAAACATGGTAGCTGGTAAACGTGGTACATGTGGTTCGGTTAAGGCATAGTAGAGAAAAAATGGCTGTTCCTTATGGTCTTCAATAAAATTTTTGGCTTTGGTTAAAAAAGTAAAAGGGAGTTCCTCATCGGTCCAGCGGGCCAGTTTTCCTCCTTGCATGTAACCAATCCGGCCAATGCCGTTTACAATCGTCATGTTATGTCCGTGATTTACTTCCGCAGGCATTTTTAACAATTCCGGATGATCTTTTCCTGTTGGATCGGTGCCAATCGGGTTTTTGTAGTCAACCGTAATCGGATCTTTCGCATCTAAACCCACCACCAGTTGATTTTCCATAAAAACAGTTGGCACACGATCGGCAGTGGCCGGAAAAATGAACGAATAATCGAATCCTACTTCTTTGGGGCCGGGTTTTACTTCCTTATTCCAGTCTTTTTCTACGGCAGTACCTAAACCTAAATGCCATTTACCCACAAGACCGGTTTTATAGCCCGCCTGCTGGAAAATGGATGGGAGCGAAGTGTTATCGGTTGGGACAATCAATGCCGCATCGCCAGGTAAAACGCCGGTTCCTTTTTTGCGCCAGGCATATCGTCCGGTCATTAACGAATAACGCGAAGGGGTACAGGTAGCAGCCGTGGCATGGCCATTGGTAAACCTTAATCCGTTTTTGGCCAGCGCATCAATATTAGGGGTTTTTATTTTTGTTGCGCCATAACAGCTCAGATCGCCATAACCTAAATCATCAGCATAGATGATGATGACATTGGGTTTCTTTTGTGCGGATGCGTAAAAATTAAAGCTTGCTAAAAAAGCTAATAAGGAAAGTAAAAATTTGTGGTTCATGGTTAGAAAGGGTATTCGGTCAGGCATAAAAAAGGCCAGACAATAATTGCCTGGCCTGATGAGTAAATATTAATCTTCTGCTAAGAAAGGGTAACGGTAATCAGTCGGCGATTCGAAAACCTCTTTAATGGTACGTGGAGAAACCCAGCGTAATAAATTGATCATCGATCCGGCTTTATCATTAGTACCCGAACCTCTTGCACCACCAAATGGTTGCTGGCCTACAACGGCACCGGTACATTTATCGTTGATGTAAAAGTTACCAGCCGAATTACGTAGGGCATGACTCGCTTTTTCAATCGCATACCTGTCCTGAGCAATTAAGGCACCGGTTAAGGCATAAGGCGAAGTAGTATCAATTAACTCCAGCACCTGATCGAAATCCTGATCGGCATAAACATAAACGGTTAAAACCGGACCGAATAATTCTTCGCTCATGGTGGTATATTTCGGATCATCAACCACTAAAATGGTTGGTTCGATGAAATAACCTTTAGATTTATCGTAGTTACCACCGGCAATAATTTCTACACCCTGGTCCTGTTTAGCCTGATCGATGTATTTAGCCAGTTTATCAAAAGAACGTTCATCAATAACTGCGTTGATAAAATTGCTGAAATCTTCCGTTCCGCCCATTTTAAAAGTGGCAAGATCAGCTAACATTTGTTCTTTAATTTCAGGCCAAAGGCTTTCTGCAATGTACACACGGCTGGCCGCAGAACATTTTTGTCCCTGGTATTCGAAAGCACCACGTGCGATAGCGGTACTGGCTGCTTTTGTTTGTGCTGAGGGGTGAACAAGGATAAAATCTTTTCCTCCGGTTTCGCCCACAATACGTGGATATGATTTGTATTTGTGGATGTTTGTTCCGATTGTTTTCCAGATTTCCTGAAATACTTTGGTTGAACCTGTAAAGTGGATACCTGCAAAATCAGGGTGGTTAAAAATAACCTCGCCGGTTTCAGGACCATCGGCATATACCAGATTGATCACACCATCAGGTACACCAGCTTCGCGGAAAATCTCCATTAAAAGGTTGGCAGCATAAACCTGTGTATCGGCTGGTTTCCAAACTACAACATTACCCATCATGGCTGCAGATGCCGGTAAATTAGCCGCAATTGCAGTAAAGTTGAAAGGGGTAAGGGCGAAAACAAAACCTTCTAAAGGGCGTTGCTCTACACGGTTCCAGCTTCCGCGGGGAGAAACAGGAGGTTGTTGTTTGTAAATATCAACCATATAGCTTACGTTAAAACGTAAGAAATCGATCAGCTCGCAGGCAGCATCAATTTCGGCCTGGTAAGCATTTTTACTTTGACCCAACATGGTCGCAGCGTTTAATTTATAGCGGTATTTACCTGCAATCAGATCGGCAGCTTTTAAGAAAATGGCCGCACGGTGTTCCCAGGCCAGGTTTTCCCAGTCTTGTTTTGCCGCCAAAGCTGCATCAATCGCTTGTGAAATATGTGTTTTATCGCCAATGCTGAACTGGGCTAAAATATGTTGGTGGTCGTGTGGAGGAACAACTTTACCTTTTTTGGCAGTATGAACCTGTTTTCCGCCGATATACATCGGAATATCCTGTTGCTGTGCGCGGGCTTCGGCAAGTGCTTCTTTTAAAAGTGCACGTTCTTTACTGCCCGGGCCATAATTTAATATAGGTTCGTTTACCGGAGTGGGTACGTTAAAAAATCCTTTAAGCATATTTTATTTTTTATGATTTGAGCAAAGATAAGGCTTTTTGAGCTAGGCAATTCTATAATTCTGTAAAGAAAACAGGGCAAACGTTTGTTTGTGGAAAGGGAATTATTGAACAGATAATTTTAAAGCAGTTGTGGTTAAAATCCGGCTAATCTGAATGGTGGTATGAATCTGTTATTCCTTATATTTACTTACTTTAAAAAAGTAAATTAACAGATCTTATCAACCGTTTTTTAAAAATTACTACAATGGAAAAAAAGACATTATCTATCATCTGGAGTATTGTTTTAACTGTTCTTCTCTTTGGTGAAATAGCTGAATCTTTAGGCCGCAGCATCGCAAGAGATTTTAATCTTCAGAAGATAGAAGTAAAGAAATAACGGCGTGGTTTGAAATTTCTTCACTGCGGTAGCGATGATGATAATCAAAAAATAGTAGAATAATGCCTGATCAGGGGATATGAAAAGATAATTTATAGCGGTTGAGGTAAATAGTGTGGGTGGTGAGTATAAAAGACTCAAATTTGAGACTAATAGTCTCGCGGTTGAGGTAAATAGTGTGAGCGGTGAGTATAAAAGACTCAAATTTGAGACTAATAGTCTCGCGGTTGAGGTAAATAGTGTGGGTGGTGAGTATAAAAGACTCAAATTTGAGACTAATAGTCTCGTGGTTGAGGTAAATAGTGTCAATTACGGGTATAAGATACTCAAATGATGAGGATGGAGGTATGGATAGGAAGAAGCGGATGGTGTTTTCTCTGTTTTAACATTAATCATTATCATATAAAGGCACTTAGAAGGGTAAAACCTGTTCTAAGTGCCTTTTAGTTCATACTTAAATTGATTTAGACCCTTTTCTTGCAAATCTTTGGCTTAAATCTTCATAAATTGGCTTAGAAGCAGGTACTCCTTTAGCGTAAGCTTCTTTAACCTGTCCATAATAAAGCAATGCCGATGATATTGCATCGCTTCCGGCGAGCACCACGGTGTCATCAAGATCGGAAGCAAGTTGTTCTGCCAAACTGCTTAAAGGACTAAGTTGTGCGGCAAGTTGCTCATCTTTTAAAAACTCGGCCTTATCCATGTAAGCAGGAACAAATTCCGGATTTGTTTCGATATACGACTTCACCTTTTTTACAGTTGCTATGGTTTTATCGCCCATTTTAAACAACGATTTTTTTTCGTCATCGCTAAGGGCACGTAAATAAGGGGCCAGGGCAGCTTTGCTTTCCTGCAAGGCTTTCAGGGCTTTTGCAATTACCGCTGCGGGTATTTCCAGTGAAATTTGATTAGATGTACTCATATGTTTATTATTAAATGTTTCATCTTTAATACGGTTACTGTGGGATGATTTGCCTAAAGCCAGGGATTGCTTTAGATTTAATAATCGGGATGAGCTGAAATGTAATATTAATTATATTCCGATAGCTAATTTAAGAGATTTTTTAATAAATTATAAATTAGTATTATTTTTTTAAGGAATTTTTATCTGAATGTTTTTTGTGGGGCGACTTACCGCCAGGGAGTATTCTAAAAAGGTGGCATTAAATGGCTTTTTATACTTACAAATAGTTTTTGGTGCATCTTTTTTTGTAGTGGGATTTAAAAAAAGATACTTGTTGTATGTTAGGCCAGCACCAATACAGGTGGTTTCTAAGTGTTGACACTTTCTGGTTACACTGCTAATAAAGTTGTCAACTCTGGAATTAATACACCAAAGCCAGGTACCTGCCATGATGGCTCACACAGGCCGGGTTAGTACTTTTATAATCGAAAAAATGATCCGGAGCTGCATAAATCGAGATTTTAATCTCCTCCAGGTGCTTGTAAACCGCTGAGGCAATGGTATGCACAAACGGTGTCTGGATATTACTTTTGGTGAAATAGGTATCGCCATCAATATTTACTTCGCCATAAGTATTCGAATGAATCATACACTTTAAACCTTTAGGAGCAAAATTCCGGAGGCCGGTTTTACGGTTATGGATTTTATAGGCCGATTCTTTCATGCTCCACAACAGCCAGACCATCGCATCAGGATTTTCTGCTGCGGCAATCAGCAACTGTTCTTCGGTAGTAAAAATCTTGTTGAGGTAATTTTTACGCCGCCAGTTGCTCTGGGTTTTGGCAAGGTCTAAATCAACAATATCATTGCCCGTCACGCGCTTCCAGTTTTGATGCTATAATAGCTGTTGTAGCCTTTACATTGAGCATTTTTGCCATAGAATCGTTGTCTATTTCGATATTAAATTTCTCTTCAATATCAAGAATAATATCAACCAGGTTGGCTGAGTTGATCTTTAAATCGTTGATAAAATCGGTATTTTCATCAATATGGGCCAAAGCCGAGGTTTCTTCGCTGTAAGGCTGAACAATGGTTTTTAAAGCTTCGATAATCTGTTCTTTATTCATGAGGTGTATTTTTTAAATATGACGCAGGCATTAATGTCGCCAAATCCGAAACTGGCTTTAGCTAAGATATTAACCTGCTCGCGGATTAAGGTTTGGGGAATGCTTTTTTCAGGAATTAATTCCTTAATTTCTGCACTTAAATCTTCACAGTTGATGTTCGGGAAAATGAAATCTTCGGCCAATTCGAGTATGGAAGCCACACATTCTATACTGCCCGAAGCGGCAATACAATGCCCGATCATGCCTTTTAATGAGTTAATGTAGGGAAAACGACCTGCAGGTAGTTGCAATGCTGCTTTCCAGTTTTGGATTTCGAGGGCATCTTTAGTGGTAGCGGTAAGGTGACCGTTAATTACGTCGATTTCTGCCGCTTGTATGCCTGCGCTTTGCAGTGCCGCTTTAATACAACGCTGAACGGCATCAGGATTAGGTGCAGTCATCGTACCTGAACCCCGCTGACCACCCGAATTAACATGACCACCCAGTACTTCGCCATAAATTCTGGCATTTCTGGCAAGGGCACTTTCCAGCGATTCTAACACCAGTGCACCTGCACCGCTTCCCGGCACAAAACCACTTGCGGTTGTACTCATTGGCCTGCTGCCGCTTTCCGGTTCGTGATTGTGTTTAAAGGTGCAAACCTTCATGGCATCAAAACCGCCCCAAATGTAAGGGCCGCTATCGCTGGTGCTCCCTGCCAGCATTCTTGTAGCCTGACCGGATTTAATCCTTTCGTAAGCCAGTAAAATGCTTTCTGCTCCGGTTGCACAGGCCGATGAATTGGTGCTCACCTGGTTGCCCAATCCGAGTTTACCGCTGATAAATGCACTCACTCCGCTGGCCATGGTCTGTATCACTACCGTGCTTCCCAGTTTTTTGATTTCGAGCTCATCAATTTTATTAATGGCCCATCTGAATTTATCGATACCCGAAGTTCCCGTTCCGAAAACAGTCCCGCTGTCCCAATCGGGTTCATTGTTATTTTCTATTGGTAAACCTGCATCTTTCCAGGCATCCAATCCTGCAATTACACCGTAAACAATACCGCTGCTGTTTAAATTGCGGAGCTCGAGCGGGGTAAAATACTGACTGATCCTTTCTTCGCTCAATTCGGGTTTGCCGGCAATCTGACAGGAGAAATTTAACGTTTCCAGGTCAGGCTGATGGCGGATACCAGAACGTCCGTTTTTAATCGCATCCGAAAATTCCGGAATCGTGGTCCCATTCGGCGCGCATACGCCCAAACCGGTAATTACAACCCTGTTATCCATTGCTTTTTGTAATTAACATGCCCGAAATATTTCCCTTGCAAACCAACTCACCACCCACATTTTCCATTTTTACTTTGCAATTCAGTTTATTAAACCTGAAATAAACTTTCTCACTCGTAATCACCACTTTTTCGCCAGGATAAACCGGTTTTAAAAAGTCGATGGTGTTCGAAGTCATCGCAATTGATAGCTGATGTTCAGTGTGGTTATCTTTTAATAAATAAATCCCCAGGCATATCAAACCGATCTGTGCCATGGTTTCGGTGAGGATAACCGCCGGAGTAACCGGATGGTTTTTAAAATGGCCTTCATAAAAGAAGAGGTTTTCGGCATAAGTAAACGTTCCCTTCGCGCCGTTTTCGTCAACGTGCAATAACTCATCAACAAATAGAAAGGATTTGCCATAGGGGAGTTTAGCTAATATTTCGTGTTTTGTCATGGATTATTGAATGATGGAATGATGGAAGGATTGAATGTGTGAATGATTGAGGGATTGAATGTGTGAATGATTAAATGATAGAATGAGTGAATGATTGAATGAGTGAATGATGGAATGAACTTACCATTGTAACAATATTCTTTGTGCAGAAAAACCCGGGCCAAAACTAAGCATCAAACCTTTTTCTCCGGGTGCGGGATTTTTATCCATCATACGTTCTAAAACATAGAGTACGGTTGCGCTGCTCATATTTCCGTAAAGCCGTAAAACTTCTTTTGTTTCGTTTATATTTTTACCGAGTTCGCTGAATAGTTCTTCTACAATCTGAATAATTTTTTTCCCTCCCGGATGAAAAATCAAATGGTCGATATCTTTAATTTCAAGGTTGTTTTTTGCCAGAAAGGGGTGGATAATATCGGGGAAATGCGCTGCAATGGTTTCGGGCACCGCAATATCCAGTACCATTTGTAAGCCGGTGTTGGTAAGCTGAAAACCCATCATTTCTTCTGCATCATAAAAATGGTACATTTCTTCGGCTAAGATCTCTGGTCCGCTGTCTTTTTCGTCCGAACTTAAGAGTACACAGGCAGCGCCATCGCCAAATATGGCCGCACTCACAATATTGGCCATTGAGAAATCGTTGAGCTGAAAGGTTGCGGTTGGCGATTCTACAGCCACAACTGCTGCCCGTTTGCCTGGGTTTGCTTTCAGAAAGTTTTTGGCGTAAATCATACCCGATACGCCGGCTGCGCAGCCCATTTCGGTTACGGGCAAACGCACCACATCCTGACGGAGTTTTAATAAATTGATCAGGTAGGCATCCAGAGAGGGGATCATAATACCGGTACAGCTCACCGTAATGATGTAATCCAGATCCTGCGCCTGCCAGCCTGCTTTTTCGAGTGCCGAGCCCAAACATTTAGCGCCTAGTTTGATGCCTTCACGTACATAAATCTTATTCCGCTCTTCAAAGCTTAAATCACTAAAAACTTCTTCGGGCGACATAAACGAATAGCGTTTATCAACCGCTGCACCTTCGAAAATCTTTTTTACTTTTCTTACAAAGCGTTCGTCCTGGTCTTTTAACCAAACATCGAGGAATGGCAAAATCTCATCGGTTGATCGCCAGAATCCGGGCAAGGCTTTGCTTACTGCTTTTACGGTTACGCTCATATTGTTTTAATTATCCATTGGTAGCGGAAAGCCCATTTCCATTTTATCGAACCCGATTTAAGGTGTAATTGTTTCGCATATTTAACCAGGTCGGCTCTTTTAAACCCGCGGAGGATTGATACCAATCCATCCTCGCGCGACATATCGTTTAACCGGAACACATAACATAAGGCTTTAAAAAGCCGGTAAGCCAGTGCACTTCGCTGCAAATCGTTAATCACGATGCCCAATCTGGCCGATCTTTTAAAATTTTCCAGCAGCGCAATAATTTCTTCATCCTTAAAATGATGCAGGGTTAAGGTGCAAAGCATAATGTCGCAGGGTTCATCTTTGCCCAGGTCTTCAAAAATATCGCTGCAATCGTACGTGATATTGGGATAATTTCCGGATAAACTTTTCGCATGATCGATGGTAAACCTGTTGGCATCAATTCCTTTTAAGATAAAATTTAAACCTTTCCTTTTGGCATAACCGGCTAAAGTGCGCAGCATATCGCCGTTTCCGCAGCCAATATCAGTAATACGTATCAGTTCATCCTTTGGTTTGCTGCCGGTTAATTTTTTAACTCCATCTAATGTAACTTTGTTGCCACCCAGGAGTTGGTTAATGCTGGCTATTTTATCCAGTGCATCGCGTAATATTTCGCCTTCCATGGCAAAATCGTCCATAATTTCGGGGGCATTGCTTCTATATGTGGTATCTACAGGCATTTATGTTGTAATGGTAATCGGTTTTCCGTGGGTTTGTTTAATAATTTGGTTGAGCAAAAAGGGCATTTTACCTAAAGTATTCATTGTAAAACGCTCAAGGTTATTGTTTTTAAGCAAAGAAGATAAAAGCCTGCCCATTTTTAAGCGGTTTTTAAATTCCCTGTTCCATTGCATGGTATAATGATTTTCCAGCGTGGCGCGGGAGCTGATTTTACCATTTATTTTTTGATGTAATAGTGTTGAAACGATTTTGGCACTGTGAATGGCCATCGCCATGCCATTTCCACAAAGCGGATGGATAAGTCCGGCGGTATCTCCAGTCATTAAAATGTGGTTATATACCGGTTCTTTGGCTTCAAAGGAAACCTGACTGATGGTTAAAGGCGTGTCGAATAAATTTTCTGCTTTTTCAAAAATCGCTTTCAGGTAACTGTTTTTGTAAAGGATATTTTCCTGATAAGCCAGAATGTTTTTGTGCTTTTTAAAACTTTCGTAATTGGCGAGGTAACAAATGTTTAACCGGTTATTTTCTACTTTGGAAACCCCGCAATAGCCGCCTTCGAAATTATGCAGGCTAACCACATCATTAGGGAAATCTGCTTGATAGTGTGCCTTTACAGCCAGATAGGGCGATTGCTTGCTGATGAATTTCCGGTTTAGTTTAACATCGATTGCTGATCTTTTTCCATAAGCGCCGATAACATAGGCTGCAGTAAAACTATTAGTTGCTGTTTCGACTATAAATTGATCGTTAGCGAAACTTACCTGCACAACGCGATCGTGAATTACCTTTACATTTCTACTGATAAGTTCGGTATAGAGGTAGTGGTCTATCGTGTACCTGCTAAGTCCGAAACCGCCAAGTGGTAATTTCGTTTGTATGCTTTTGCCAGAAAGGGAAGTAAAAAGCAGGTCGCTGATTAAAGCAGGCATAAGACTTTCAATATTGAGGCCGAGCCATTTAAAATAGGGCAGTACTTCGTTCGAAATGTATTCGCCGCAAACTTTATGATGGGGATAGGGATCTTGCTCAATCAGTATCACGTTTAGCCCGAGCTTATTCAGGTGGAGTGCAGCAGTTAATCCTGCCAATCCGCCTCCAATAATTAAAATTTCTGTTTCGGACTGCATAAGATGAGATGGAACGCTAATATAACACTTTAAATTTCTGTTTGTTCCGGTTGCAAGTCTTTAACGCGTATGTGCCCGTTTCCAAACGAGTGCAGAAATCGCTTTATGATTACATCGTTTAAAACGATGAGTTATTGAACACTCGTTAGAAACGAGCGCTAGCTTAAAAATTAACAACCTGGCGCCGGGTTTAAAAACCTTTAACAGCAGCACTGCCGGTATTGATTAAACGGGATTGCAGCGATATACTTTTGTTTTCCTTCAAAAACAAAAGATTTAGTGGAAAGCCCGGCTAACATTAATCTTTACTGCAGGCATTGCTTTCCTAATGATTAGGATGTATAATCGCTTTATGATTACATCGTTTAAAACGATGAGTTATTCAACGCTCGTTAGAAACAAGCGTTAGCTTAAAAATTAACAACCTGGCACCGGGTTTAAAAACCTTTAACAGCAGCACTGCCGGTATTGATTAAACGGGATTGCAGCGATATCCTTTTGTTTTCCTTCAAAAACAAAAGATTTAGCGGAAAGCCCGGCTAACATTGATCTTTACTGCAGGCATTGCTTTCCTAATCATTTAATCTATTTATGTTCGCTTGCCTTCATTTCCAAACGAATGCAGAAATAGCTTTACAATTGCATCGTTTTAAACGATGAACTATTCAACGCTCGTTAGAAACGAGCGTTAGCACTACCTGTCGCTCCGTTCTTCCATATTTAAATCGCTATCAAACGGACTTTTGGTAAAAGGATAAATAGATTGTTTAACAAAACCTTTCGGGTAGGCTGCCTCGTGTACGCCCGTTCCGGCGGGCCATTCCTTGCCCGGTAAGTAATAGGTGCCGAACATCATGTCGATAAATGGAAATATGGAAGCAAAATTATGTCCGTAATATTTCGGGTCTTCGCAATGGTGCCAGTGGTGGTATTGTGGGGTAGTAAAAATGTATTTAAGCGGTCCGAAATTAATGCGGGTGTTGGCATGGATCAATACGGCGTGTATCGCAATGAAAATAATGTACACGTTAAAAACCATCGATGAGAAACCTAAAACGTAAAGCGGAATAAATGTCATGGCCCGGGTAAAAAAGATATCGATAAAATGGGTGCGGCTTCCGGCCAGCCAATCCATATTCTGCGTAGAGTGGTGTATCGAATGGAAACGCCATAAAGCTACACGGGTATGGAAAAAACGATGTGCCCAATACTGAAACAGATCTGTACTAAAGAATGCCAGGAACAAAGCCACTATAAAAGGCAAACCCTGTACCCATGCATGTACTTTATCTAATCCCATCCAGCCAAAGAATAATACGGCAGGTTTTTGGGTAATAATGCCAAAAAACTGAATAAACAGGTGACTGATTACAAAATAGGTTAAATCAGTGCGCCACTCTTCGTGAAATTTGGTTTGCTCGTTATTTTTTGGAAAGAATAACTCCAAAGGAACAAAAATAGCGACCATCAAAAGCAGGTCTAAGATCATCCAGTCTAACCCAAAATGCCAGCTCGATTTGGCTACATCCCTGCCTTCAACACTTAATGCGCCTAATATTACTGCTAAGGCGCCCAATGCAAAACCCGGCCAGGCCCATTTAATTTTTTTGCTGAGGATTAAACTCAACAAAGAAAAAAAGAAACAGGCAATAACGCCACCCAGCATTAAAGCTTCCATGCTTTCTTTGGTGTATATTTCGCGAAATTCGGGGGTGGTTAGCTTTTCAGGATAATGAAAACACAGGATCCCTAAAAGTGCCAGTACGGCTAAGAAAATAGAAATATATCCACTGATCTGGCCCTGGCCAACAACTAATCTTTTACTAGGAGACATTAAATTATGTTTTGATAGGTAACAATGATAATAAAAAAACTTAAATTATAGTTGATTTATTAGTTCATTAGTTCATTAGTCAGCATGATGCAAAAAAATATTCAGTGTAGATCAGTGCATTCGTGGCTAAATTGTTCATTAGTCATTTGTTGATTGGTAATCGCCAACTGAAAACAGGTTATTGGTTCATTGTTCATTAGTGCACTTAGTTACTGATCATTTGAAATTGATTATTGATCATTCCATCTTCCATCTTCCATTTTACATCTTTCCAAACCATTTCCTCCGCTCAGGGGTTGCTTTAATGGCATGCCGGTACAAATGCCTTTCTTTTTTAAATAATCAGTATTTTTGAAACCACGATATGTTACTAAACTACCTGCGTCTTTTACTGCTCCCTTTTTCACTGCTATATGGATTGGCGATTACCCTCCGTAAAAAATTATACGATTGGGGGATGCTGCGTTCTGTAAAGTTTGATTTGCCCGTAATCTGCGTGGGGAATCTGGCTGTTGGCGGATCAGGAAAAACGCCTACCGTTGAATATCTGGTGAGGTTGCTGGCCGATCATAAAATCGCAATTTTAAGCAGGGGTTATGGACGCAAAACAAAGGGATTTATCCTTGCCGATGCCACTACAACCGCCGAAACCATTGGTGATGAACCTTTACAGTACCATCAGAAATTTAACAGCGTAACTGTTGCCGTGTGCGAAGACCGCGTAAAAGGCATCAACCAGCTAAAAGAAAACCATGATCTCATTATCCTCGATGATGCCTTTCAGCACCGTGCGGTACAGGCAGGTTTTAATATCCTGCTGTTCGAATTCAGAAAATTAGGGACTTTACAGTTTTTACTGCCGGCGGGTAATTTGAGGGATGTTTTTTCTTCGCGTAAACGGGCAGATGTATTATTGGTTACCAAATCACCGGTTCCTCTATTACACGTAGCACAACAGGCCTCAATAAATGAGCTTCAGCCCAATACCAGTCAGCCTGTATTACATTCGTATTTAAAGTATGGTAAGCTGGTTCATTTATATGGAAAAGAAACCCGCGAACTCGAATCGGTAAAAGATTTTGAAATTTACCTTTTAACCGGTATTGCCAATCCGGAACCTTTAATAGAAGAACTTGGAAAATATTCCAAAACCATTAAACATGAAGAATTTCCTGATCATTATGCTTTTAAGGAAGCTGATATCAGAAAGTTTAAAAACACTTTTCTGGCCGGGATTAAAAAAGAAAAAATCATCATCACAACAGAAAAGGACAGCAAGCGTTTAAGAGCTACCGGATTTGAAGATTTACTGTTAGATTTACCTGTATATTATTTACCCATAGAGGTTGAATTATTTGAAGAAGATAAGATTACCTTTGACGAACTCATTTTAAATTATGTTAAGAGCAATAGAAGAAACCGTTGAATATATAAAACGCAAAACCGAAAATTTTAAACCGGAAATTGGAATTATTTTAGGTACTGGCTTAGGCGGCCTGGTAAAAGAAATCGAAGTAGAACATCAGTTGATGTATTCTAATATTCCAAACTTCCCTATTTCTACGTTAGAATTTCATAGCGGCAAACTTATTTTTGGTACACTGAATGGTAAGAAAATTATTGCCATGCAGGGCCGTTTGCACTATTACGAAGGTTACAGCATGCAGCAGATTACCTTTCCGGTAAGGGTAATGAAAGGTTTGGGTATCGAAAACCTGATCGTTTCCAATGCAGCAGGCTCATTAAACCCTGAATTTAAAAAAGGCGATTTAATGATTATTGAAGATCACATTAACTTACAGCCCGATAATCCCTTACGTGGCATTATTGAAAGTGAATTAGGTCCGCGTTTTCCCGATATGAGCCAGCCTTATAAACGCGATATTATTGCCAAAGCTTTAGAAATTGCAAAAAATGTAGATATAAAATGCCATAAAGGCGTATATGTTGCCGTTTCTGGTCCGAATTTAGAAACCAAGGCAGAATATAAATATTTACGTTTAATTGGTGCCGACGCTGTGGGTATGAGTACTGTACCGGAAGTAATTGTGGCCAACCATGCCGGTTTACCGGTTTTCGCCATTTCTGTACTTACTGATGAAGGTTTCCCTGAAGATCTGCAGCCCTTTAACTTAGATGAAATTTTAGCCGCTGCGGCAAAGGCCGAACCGAAGATGACAGAAATTTTAACCCGCTTAATTTCTGAATTGTAACATGCGTAAAATCGTTCAAATCTGTTTTTTAGTCTTCATGCTTGCCGGCATCAATAAAGCCTTTGCACAAGATTTAAAAACAAATGTGGGTACCAACAAAGAGCTCGATTCTGTTCGGAAGAAACTGGATGGCGGAAAAGATTCGGTGGTTTTTACTGCAAGGTATATCCGTTATACCAAACTTGGCCTCAGTAAAGATAGCATTGTACTGTTGCCTTTAGATACCTCTACGGTTAACATTCAGAATTATAGTCCGCTTTTGCAACCCATGCACCCTACCATCAGCACCGGAAACATGGGCTTATCTGCAAGGCCTTTATTGTACGAGCCAAGTAAAAGAATCGGTTTCGATGTGGGTTTCCACTCGCTCGATTATTACGCCTTAACGCCTGAAGATATCATTTACTATCAGGCCAGAACCCCCTTTACCAGTTTATACTTTGTTAGTGCCGGACAAAAGGAACAGCTTTTTAGGGCTATACACAGCCAGAACATTAAAAAAAACTGGAATGTTGGCGTAAATTTTAACCGGGGAGATTCCAAGGGTTTCTATGTAAGGCAACGCGGTGATAATTTAAATGTTGCCGTTTTCTCCTGGTACCAATCGCCAAGCAAGCGTTATAACATGTGGGCCTCTGCAATTTTTAACACCATGCGGGGTTACGAGAATGGATCGGTTGTGGCACAGAATATCTTCGATCCGGGATATAACGCCATCAGCAGGGATGGTGAGGCTGTAAACCTGACCGATTCAAGAAACATGTATAAAAAAAATACCGTGTTTTTAAAGCAAACTTATTACGTTGGCCGGATTGATACTTCGGCAAATGCAAATAATGCTGTTTTGCCGACTAATAAGGTTACCTATACTTTTGAGTACAATAACGACAGTTACGATTTTTATAAAAATGGTACCGATCCGAATAATGTATTGCCCCCAGGGATAAACAGTACAACCTTTACCAACGATTCTACCCATGTGCAGCACATTAAAAATGAATTTATTTATAGCTTTTTCTTAAGGCCAAAAAATTCTTCACTGATTAAAAATGAATTAAAGGTTGATGCCGGGGTAAGGCACGATTATTACAAACACGAATTTTTGGGCATTAAACAGGATGGAACAAATTACGAGCGAAGCCGTTTTGCTTATCAGAATATAACCATTTTGGGTGCTGCAGGATATCGTTTCTCTTCCAATATTGATTTTAACTTAAATGTTGAGCAGATTTTACAGGGCGAAAACGCGGGCGATTACCTCTACGAAGCTAAAAGTAAAATTTTGCTGAGCAAATCAATCGGACGGATAGAGCTGGGTGCTTACGCACAGAACCAATCGCCGGCAACCATATTTAATTATTACCATGGCAACCACTACCAGTGGACCAATAACGATTTTAAAAACACTAAAATTGCCAATTTATCATTCAATTATATTAATGATAAATATGGCCTGAACGCAGGGGCCCGGTATATTTTAACCAGTAATTACCTGTATTTCGGAGCCGATCATTCTAATGGTACCACGGCTATTTTACCTAAACAGGCCACTGCCGATATCAGCCTGATCAGGATAGATGTATCTAAAAAATGGAGGTTTGGAAGGTTTGCAATGGAAAATTACATCGCCTACCAGAAAACCGATAACAATGCCATCTTAAGAACTCCTGATTTTTATACTTATAACAGTATTTATTTCGATAATACCTTTTTTAAGGTACTAAAAGCAAACATCGGTTTTGATGTAAGGTACAATTCTGAATATGCAAATTACCTGTATTCGCCTGCTACTGCGCAGTTTTATATAGATGAAACCAATCCGATAACATTTGCCTCAAAACCAATTGTAGATGTTTTCTTTAAAGCCAATTTAAAACGGGCAAACATATTTGTGAAATACGATTTCGTAAACCAGGGTTTATTTCAGCGGGGATACTACACTGTAAACCGGTACCCGATGCAGGATGCATTGTTAAAGTTTGGCGTAACCTGGAATTTTTACGACTAATAAATTTAAGGCATAAAAAAACCGTCCCGATTTTTACATCGGGACGGTTTTTTACTTTTAAGGCTTTTCTTAGAACGAATAACCAACTGAGAAACCTAACACACGGTTAGTTAATTTGTTGGCGTTAGCCTGTCTGTCTTTTGGTGTTAAATCAGTTAAACCTAAACCGTAGTTAGCACCTACTAAAAAGCCAGAGTTTGTACGGTAAGCTAAACCAAAGTTTGCACCAAATTCTGTGCTACCATAGTTTTTGTCGCTTGCACTACCAAAAGATAAATCCCTGTCATTCGAGTTGGTAACAGTAGCACTTGTATTATTGCTGTTGTTAACCGTAGTGATTGTTGTTTGTCCTTTGTCTTTACCCGAAATGTTAAAACCGATGTAAGGACCGGCACTGATCTGAACTGCACCAGCATCGCCTGTAGGGATTCTGAATACCGCGTTAATTGGAACTTCAATAGCCATTAAATTTGTTTTAACAGATGAAGTTGTGGTAACGGTATTGTTTCCAATAGTTGAAGTACCTGTAGATTCAAATTTGTTACCCTTGTTCTGTAACGAAACACCTGGTTGGATAAAGAAGTTATTTCCTACACCAAAATCGCCGAATGCTGTAACATTAAAACCTACATTGTTTTTTGCATTGTCGTTAAAAGCATTTGCTGCTGCATCATCGCCACCTGCATGGAACTTTGATAAGTTAACACCGGCTTTAATTCCAAAACGGGCAGTTTCACCAGTCATTTTTGTTTGTGCAAATGCACCTGTTGCCAATAAAATAACCGAAGCGCTTAATAATAACTTTTTCATAATATTTTTCTTTTAGAAGAATCTTGTTTTAAAATTTCAGGCTCTCACCTGTTGTTAATTACAAGCCTCAATTCCAAAAGCTGTGCCAAAGTATCAAGTCTGTTACATTTAAGTGTCTAATATGCTGGTTTACAGTGTCTTTTTTAAGAATTTTTGGTGGAGTGATATTGATGAATAGTGATACCAATGCAGCATTTTTACTGTATAGTTAACAGGAATATCAGCAAAAATTAAGATTTTTTTAATCCTGAAAGGAATAATGCCAAAATGGTGATAATATTAAAAGTTAAGTTTTTTGCGGTTTCTTTTTGGCTGCTGGGAAAAGTACATTATTTAAAATTAAACGGTAACCCGGCGAATTAGGATGCAAACTTAAATCTGTTGGTGGATCGCCAACCGCGTGCTGGTAATCTTCCGGATCGTGGCCACCATAAAAAGTAAACTGACCTTTTCCTATCTCGCCATGCAAATACCTTACCTCGGCAGCACCTTTATTTTCGCCCAGAACAGTTACACTGGTTTTAACCAGGCTTTTTCTAAAAGAGGTTGTTTGGCCCATAAAACCTTTAATCACCTTGTCATGATCCTGGGTAAGCATGGTGGGCACCAGGTCCCATTTGGCAGAAAAATCGAATAAGGTAAAGTAATCGTTGCTTTGGTTTAACGTACGCGTTTGTGTAGCATCAATATCCGAAAATTCATAATTCATCGGATTATTGTCCAGCTTAAAATTCTGGAAAGCCAATGTTTTATTAAAATCCAGTTTAGCCTGTGCATTTGGGTCGGCAGGATCGCCGTCGAACATTTGTGCACAGATATCTACGCCATCAGCAGCCAGCGCAATATCAAAACTATCCGTACCAGAGCACATGGCAAAGAGAAAACCTCCGCCTGCACAATACTCTTTAATGTGTTTGGCCACCGCCAGTTTCATTTCCGATACTTTTTTATAGCCCATGCGTTTTGCTAAGGCTTCCTGATTTTTAACATCTTCCTGGTACCAGGTGGCATACCTGAAATTAGCCCAGAAACGCCCGTATTGCCCGGTAAAATCCTCATGGTGCAAATGCAGCCAGTCGTATTTGCTTAGTTTATCCTGAAGTATGTCGTCATCATAAATCACATCGTAAGGAATTTCGGCATAAGTAAGCACCAAAGTAACCGCATCGTCCCATGGTAATTTACTTTTAGGAGAATATACCGCGATTTTAGGTGTTTTCTCCAGTTTCACCATTTCCATATTTACGGATGGATCGCTGATTTCGTTCAGCAAACTCACTACTTTACCATCAGCAATTACCTCGTAAGATACCCCGCGGATTTTCAATTCATCTTCTACCGCTTTATTGTATTTGATTAAAAAGCTGCCGCCACGGTAATTTAACAGCCAGTCAACTTCCAGCTGTTTGCTAATGGTCCAGTAGGCAATTCCGTATGCTTTCAGGTGGTTTTTTTGGTCTTCATCCATATAAATTAAGAGCGATGAAGCCCTGAGTCCTAAAGAACAAAGCAGGCAAAAGAGGAGGATATAATATTTCTTTATCAAATCGGTATGCTTAAAACACTAAAATACCGCATTTAAACTGGATAGAAAAATTTAATGATGTTATAAGTTATACAATTTTGTTATTTTTGCCCTCTACCAAAAAAAATGAGCAATTTTTTTTAGGCAAATAAAATTTAAAATTAGTACCGATATTAATATGAGTAAAGCAATAATAAAAACAGAAAAAGGCGAAATGACCGTAGAATTCTACGAAAACGATGCGCCGAAAGCCGTTGCAAACTTTAAAAAATTAGCTAAAGAAGGCTTTTATGATGGTGTAACTTTTCACCGTGTAATCCCTAATTTTATGGTTCAGGGTGGATGCCCGAATTCAAAAGATCCGGCTAAAGCACATTTGGCAGGTACTGGTGGCCCGGGTTACAAAATTGACTGCGAACTTGACGGAGAAAACCAATATCATGACCGAGGCGTATTATCAATGGCACATGCCGGCCGTAACACCGGTGGGTCACAATTTTTTATCTGCCACAGCAGAGCCAATACTGCGCATTTAGACCGTAACCATACTTGTTTTGGTAAAGTTGTGGAGAATGTAGATCTTGTTGACGATATCCGCCAGGGCGATAAAATTTTGAACATAGAGGTTTTAGAAGACTAAAAAATAGATGCGAGATTTGAGACATTAGATTTGAGACTTGATTTTCTCTGATTGATGCTCCTATCTCATTAATAATTGAACAAAGAGCTTTAGTTATTTGATTTGAGTGATTTCTCATATCTCATATCTCGAATCTCATATCTCAAAAAAATATGAATTTAAGAGGAATTGTTGCCGTATCCGGCAGACCGGGTTTGTTTAAACTGGTTGGACAAAATAAAGTGGGTTATATTTTAGAGGGTTTAGATGCCCAAAAAACTAAAATTGTAGCCAACATTACCAATACTAAACTGGCTTCGTTAGAAGACATTACTGTATATGGTGAAGAGGAAGAAATTAAACTGGCAGATATTTTTGCTAAAATTTCTGAAAAGGGATCCACTCCGGATTTAAAAGGCGATTTACGTGCTTACTTCTTAGAAGTAGCTCCGGGCCACGATCAGGATAAGGTTTATGCTTCGGATATGAAGAAAATCATTACCTGGTATAACCTGTTGAAAGATCTTCCTTTATTTACTGAAGAAACTCCGGAAACTCCAGGAACAGCAGCAGAAGTTAAATTATCAGAAGAAAAAGCAGCAGCAGATAAGAAAACTAAAGCTGGTGGCGCAAAAGCATCAGCAAGTGCTAAAGCAACTACTAAAACTTCGGCTCCTGCAAAGAAAGCAAGCATGACAAGTAAAAAAGGCGTTTAAGCTTTATTTACTTTGCAATAAAAACACCAGGCAGATCTGTCTGGTGTTTTTTTATGGGTTTAATCGAAGAAATACCAAAGCAAGGCTACAATTACCAATGAAGCAATGATGCTGATCCATAAGTATTTATTGTTGCGGTTCTGATCACTTTTGTACCTGTATTCCCGTTTATATTTATCTAATAGCATAATTTCTTTTATTTAATGATGATTTTAATCTAGTTTTTCCATATTTCAGCCCCATTATCCATCTTCCCTGTACCATCTTCCATTTTACCTCTTCCATCCTTATGCGTGATGATAAGGTTCTCCTTTTAAAATGCTAAATCCGCGGTAAAGCTGCTCAACAAAAAATAACCTGATCATTTGGTGCGAAAAAGTCATATCCGATAGCGAAATTAAACCATTTGCCCTTTTGTAAATGCTTTCGTCAAAGCCATAGGGCCCGCCGATAATAAAAATAAGGTGCTGTACGCTACCCACCATCTGTTTATTTAAATAGTTGGAAAATTCTACCGACGAATATTTTTTTCCTTTTTCATCTAATAAAATCACAACATCGCCATTATTAATTTGTTTGTGCAATAACTCCGCTTCTTTTGCTTTTTGCTGCGCCTCACTCAGGTTTTTAACGTTTTTTACATCGGGTATGGCCAAAAAACTAAAGTTAATGTAATGTTTAAGGCGGTTGATGTATTTATCAATTCCCTCAATTAGATATTTATCTTCAGTTTTGCCAATGGCGATCAGGGTAATCTTCATTTAATATTTTGCCTATCTTTAGAATTTGGAGTTCCAAACTTAGAGAAAATTGTAACAAAAAATATAATCTATCCATCTGATAGCTCCGGAAATGTATATTGAATATAAATCATGCTAAAACAAAAACAAGAAATAATTGCCTTTTACGATCAGAAAATCAAAGAAGTAACAACAGCTATCAGTCAGAGCAAAAAACTGATTGATCAGCTTTCTTTTGTGCGCATTGGTTTATTCCTGGCCGAAATTTTACTATTTATTGCACTGGTTAGCTCGGCAGATGATAATCTGCGAACTTTAATTCAGATTGGTTTAATGCTGCCTGTAATTGCATTTGCCTTTATTGTGCGCCGGCAAAGTAAGCTCGATCGCGAAATCGATTATAAAAAACAGCTTTTGTGGGTTTATCAGAACGAGTGGAATGTTTTAAACGGAAACGTGAACGGATACGACCAGGGTACTGCTTTTGAATCGGAATTGCATCCTTATGCTGCTGATCTTGATATTTTTGGACATGCCTCATTATTCGCGCTGATTAACCGTTGCAGCACCAAAAGCGGAAATAATATTTTGGCAAAAAATTTAGGAGAAAAATCTACACGCGATAAGATGCTGCAGAGACAGGAAGCGGTAAAAGAAATAATTGAAAAGATAGATGAGACCTATAGTTTCAGGGCTAATCTGCATGGCTACGATCCGGATAAGATAGAGCAGATTAAAATGCAGTTAAAGTATCAGTTGGGAGCGCAACTGGAATTTGTAGCCGGAAAATTTTTGCGGCTTTACGTTAAATTAGTCCCTTACCTGTCTATCGCGCTGGTTTTGGCGGGATTATTTGTAAGCAGTGGTTTCTGGAAAGTTTTAATCCTGCTTTGCATTATCCACATTGGATGGAACGTATTATTGGGAGCAAAGATCAATAAGGTTTTTTATAGTTTCGGTGGAAGTTCTAACCTGTTAAACGGATATGCAAGCGCTATTTTATGGACAGAAAATCAAAACTGGAAGAGCCCTTACACCTTGAATTTATTAGACTCGAAAATTCCGGTAAGTAAAGAAATTAAAAGCCTGTCTAAAATTATCGAAAATTTTGATGCAAGGCTTAATATTATCGTTGGTGGAATATTGAATGCAATTTTATTATGGGATTTAAGGTGTTGTGTTAATCTTGATAAATGGTATAAATCGTCTTCAAATGATGTGGTTACAGCCCTCCATCACCTGGGAGATTTTGAAGAACTGATTTCGCTGGCCACCACAGCTCATAATCATCCTGATTGGGTTTTTCCGGTACTTACTGATGAGTTTGCCCTTTCGGCTATCAATATCGGGCATCCGCTTATTAATGAAAAATTAAGGATAAACAATGATTTTCATCTGGAAGCGAAACCAACCGTTGATATTGTAACGGGATCTAACATGGCGGGTAAAAGCACTTTTCTCCGCACTTTGGGCATTAATATGATATTGGCTTATGCAGGAGCACCGGTTTGTGCCAAAAGTATGAAATTATCTGTTTTCTCGATTAACACTTACATGCGGATTAAAGATTCGCTAAACGAAAGCACTTCTACATTTAAGGCAGAATTAAACCGTTTGAAAATGATTTTAGATCATGTGGTAAAAGACAAAGATACGTTGGTTTTGATCGATGAAATGCTCCGTGGTACCAATAGCAGGGATAAATACCTGGGATCAAAAGTTTTTGTAGAAAAACTGATTGCCGAAAAAACACCTGCGCTTTTTGCCACTCATGATCTGCAACTGGCCGATCTGATTATTGACCACCCCGAAACGGTTCGTAATTTCCATTTCGATATCCAGATTACAGAAGGCGAAATGAAATTTGATTATCTGCTTAAACAAGGACCCTGCAAAACTTTTAATGCTGCCATTTTACTGAAAGAAATTGGGTTGACTTTGGATTAGTGAGGTATCAGCAGCACTGTAGAAAGATATTTATATTAATCGGATGTAACTCCAAACTGCACAGGAAAATAGAATTAGAAAATCCATAGAATTCGTATCTTGGTTTAAAAAAACGCTAAACTCAATCTAAATTAAATGTATATGAAACATTCGCTCACTTATACTTTAAAAGTAACATTAACCACCTTGTTGCTTTGCACACCCATTACTTTTGCAATCATGATGGGCTATCTTAGGCTGTTGCCACTTATATCTTCAAATTACAGTTTCAATGTTAACCTGGATATAAAAGATGCTGCTGTATTTATTGTATTAACTTTCTGCACACTTTTATTTAATATGAGGAAAATTGGCGGTATTGCACCGGTAACTTATAATAAGCCTAATATTACAACCAATGCAATGATGACTTCAATTGCGATCTTTTTGGTCTATCTATGGTTTCGGGAAAAATTAATGTACCTTTCAATTGATGAATTCTTAATCACATATGGTCCTACATTTCTCATTACCTTTATTTGCATGAGGGTTTATGCACTAAGAAATGAAGAAAGCCAGGCTAAATTAATTTAAAAATTGCACAGCCTGCACGTTAATTAAACCTGTTATCCCGGTACTGTTTTGGCGAAATGCCTATAATGCTCGAAAAAAGTCTGCTGAAATAATAAGGATCGTTAATGCCGATTTTTTGGGCGATTTCATTGATCCGCAAATTGGTGAACAGTAAATATTGGGTGGTTTTCTGAATTTTGAGCTGGTTAAAGTAATCGATAGGAGAGGTTCCTGTTTTCTTTTTAAAGATCGCTGATAAATAAGATGGTGATAGGTAAACTGCCAAAGCCAGTTCTTTTAAACTCAGCATTTTTTCAATATTGTTCCGCATAAAATCAATAACTTCTTCTACTTTATCAGGCTCAATAATTTTGTCAGTCTGTTTATCGGTAAAAATAATTTCTGCAATGTAGTGGTGGAAACATAAATTGGCATAAATGATGTTTTCTTTACTAAAGCCTCTCTCCAGCCGGTTATAAATGGTATCGAACAGGATTTTTCTTTCTTCGTTAAAACCTGCATAGGCTTTGTAATGCTGTAATGACTCCACAATATTGTCGGCACCGGTCCCTGAAAAGTGGAACCAATAAATAGTCCATGGTAAAATCGGATCAGCCTGATAAATATGTGGTGTTTTTTTAGGGATGATGATGAAGTTACCGGCTTCTACATGATAAGACGTGCCCTGAAATTCAACATTTCCCTTGCCTTCGGTACAATAAATTAAAATGTGCTGATCAGCTCCATGGTTTCTTCGGGCGTAGTGATTCAGTGCCTTACGGTAATAGCCAATATCGGTAACAAATAAATTGTTGATTATTCCGTTGGCAATGCATTGTTTTAAAAGTACATTCTTTGGAATGATAATGGATTTTTGGAAATCGAAATCATTTTTTTCTCTAATCGGACGTTTTTCCATATTTAATTTCTAAAGAAAAAGTAAAATAATCCATCTTTTGCACAAATTAATACATTTTTGGCTATTATATTTTTATTCACCTTTGGTTTTACAGTAACTGTAAATTAGCAATTTAGGCTAAGAGCTGCTCCCGTTATGGTTTTGACAGATGTTTAGCTTGGTTTAACTTTGTGTATAAATACAAAACTGCTAAAAATTAATTTAAGTTTATTCTAACCAATGGTATTGAAAAAGAAAATGTTATTTACGGCCGGCTTCGCACTGGTTGTGATCACTTTAATTGCCTTTTCACTTTTTTCTTCAGAAAAACAGATTGATTTTAACGCGCAGGTAAAACCTATTCTGAATAAGAAATGTATTTCGTGCCATGGCGGGGTTAAGCAACAGGGTGGTTTTAGTGTGTTGTTTAGAGAAGAAGCTTTGGCCAAAACCAAAAGTGGTAAACCTGCAATTATCCCCGGAAATCCGGAAGATAGCGAATTTATCAAACGCTTAAAATCCAACGATCCTGAAGAAAGGATGCCATATAAGCACCCTGCCTTAAATACTGATGAAATTGATATACTGAGTGGCTGGATAAAACAAGGGGCAAAATGGGGTAACCACTGGGCCTACGTAAGTGTAAAGCCAACTGAGGTGCCCAATGTAAATAACGACTGGATCCGTAACGATCTGGATAAGTTTATTTTTGCCAAACTGGAAGAAAACAAACTCGAACCTTCTAAAACAGCTGATAAAGCTACCTTATTAAGAAGAGTAAGTCTGGATCTGATTGGTACCTATCCTTCAGATCAGCTGGCGAAATTTTACCTCAACAGTACTAACGAACAGCAGGCTTACAATGTACTGGTTGATAGTTTATTGGCTTCGCCGAAATTTGGCGAACGCTGGGCATCTATGTGGCTTGATATTGCCCGTTATGCTGATACCAAGGGTTATGAGAGCGATCCGAACCGAAATATCTGGAGTTACCGGGATTGGGTAATTAAGGCCTTTAACAAAGATATGCCTTACAATCAGTTTATTACTGATCAGATTGCCGGCGATTTGTTTCCAAAACCAACCGATGCCCAATATATTGCAACAGCCTTTAGCAGAAATACCCCAACCAATGATGAAGGCGGGACCAATAACGAAGAATTTAGAACAGCAGCCGTTTTAGACCGTGTAAATGCCACATGGGAAGGTTTGATGAGCACTACATTTTCTTGCGTACAATGCCATAGTCACCCTTACGATCCCTTTAAACACGACGAATACTATAAATTCATGTCGTATTTTAATAACACGAGGGATGAAGATGTTTCAGAAGAATATCCGCTGTTTAAAAATTTTAACGATAGTCTTAAAAATCAGCTTAACCTGTTAACCAGCTGGGTTAAAAATGTTGCAGGCAAAGAAAGGGCATCAGAAGTTGAATTGTTTTTAAAAACCGGTCAGCCTGCCTTCAATTCTACCACGGCCGATCAATTGGTAAATTCGGTTATTGGCAACAATAATATTGCCTTGTATTTTAAAAACAGTTCGTCAGCGAGATTAAAAATGGTTAACCTCGCAAATGTTGATCAGCTGATCATGCGTTATAACTGCAGCAAAGCAAACGGCACCATGAGTTTACATTCAGGTTCGCCAAACGGGCCGGTTTTAAAATCGTGGAAGCTGGCGCAAACCAGTGGCTATCAGAATGTGGAAATCGATTTCCCAAAGCAAACCGGGGTAAAAGATGTGTACCTGAAATACACCAATGCTTCAGTAAAAAATCCTGACGAATTTATGGTGTACTTCGATTGGTTTTATTTTACCAGACAGTTTCCCGGAAAAGGCAGGCCAGAGTACTTATCCTATAAAAAAACATTTAATACTTTAATGGATGCGCAGGTGCCCACTACACCAATTATGGTCGAAAATCCATTAAGTATGCAGCGTAAAAATTATGTATTTGAGCGTGGTGCCTGGACGTCAAAAGGTAAAGAAGTAAAAGCTGGAGTACCCAATTCCCTGGCTTTTGCCATGCCTAAAAATGCACCAGATAACCGGATGGGTTTAGCGATGTGGCTTACCGATAAAAGAAATCCGCTCGTATCCCGTACCATGGTAAACCGTTTATGGGAGCAGCTTTACGGTGCCGGTTTGGTTGAGACCCTCGAAGATATGGGCACGCAGGGGATGGCGCCAACCCACCAGGAACTTTTAGATTTTATGGCTTACCAGTTTATGTATAAATACAACTGGAGTGTTAAAAAAATGCTGAAAGAACTCGTAATGATGGCAACTTACCGGCAGGACAGCAAAGTATCGAATGAATTAAAAGAAAAAGACCTTTTTAATAAGTTTTATGCACGCGGCTCGAGGGTGCGGTTAAGTGCAGAGCAGATCAGAGACCAGAGTTTAGCCGTTTGTGGGGTGTTGAGCAATAAAATGTATGGTCCGCCGGTAATGCCATGGCAGCCTGAAGGGATTTGGTTTTCGCCTTATAACGGTGCCAAATGGATAACCAGTGGGGGCGAAGAACAATATCGCAGGGGAATTTATACCTATTGGAAACGCACAGCTCCTTATCCATCTGCCATCGCTTTTGATGGCGCTTCAAGAGTAGTTTGCAGTCCGCGGCGTATTCGCACCAACACGCCTTTGCAGGCATTGGTTACCCTAAATGATAGTGTTTATATCGATCTGGCGAGAAAACTTGCCCTCCGTATGGAAAAAACAGGCGGAAATACCAGTAAAACCAAAATTGCAAAGGGCTACGAAATGATTTTATATAAAAGCATTCCTCAAAACAGATTAAAGGTGTTTGAAGACCTTTACGCCAAAGCTTTTGAGGAGTTTAAAAAGAATTCGGCAAGTGTTTCGGCATTTATGGGCGATAAACAAAAAAAATATAAACCGGAAGATGCTGCAATGGTGTTAGTGGCCAATGCCATGCTTAATCTGGATGAAGTAGTTACTAAAAATTAATCTGATCAGGTTATGACGAGAGACGAATTAAATGCACATCGGTTAATTAAAGAAGCACATGAGGCAAACGCAAGGCTCCACTCCAGACGGCACTTTTTAAAAGAAAGTGCCATGGGGCTTGGTGCTTTGGCAATGGGGTCATTACTGGGGAGCTGTGGTAATCTTTTTTCAGCTAAACAAACCAGGATCGCCTATGATCCTGCACATCCTTTATTGCCAAAATCGCCCCCACTTGTTGGTAAGGCTAAAAGTGTAATTTATTTGCACATGGCTGGTGCGCCCTCACAACTGGAACTATTCGATTTTAAACCCGAACTAATGAAAATGGATGGACAGGATTGTCCGCCTTCTTTACTGGCCGGTAAAAAGTTCGCTTTTATTACCGGGGTGCCTAAAATGCTTGGTCCGCAGGCAGTTTTTGCCAAACACGGTCAGTCTGGTGCTTTGGTGAGTGATAATTTACCTCATTTTTCTACCATGGTAGATGATGTAACCTTTTTAAAGGCCGTAAAAACCGATCAGTTTAACCACGCACCGGCGCAGCTTCTGGTACACACGGGTTCGCCCCGGTTGGGCCGGCCGAGTATGGGCAGCTGGGTAACTTATGGTTTAGGTTCAGAAAACCAGAACCTGCCGGGTTATGTGGTGTTAACCAGCGGAGGCAGTTTCCCTGATGCCGGTAAAAGTGTTTGGGGAAGTGGTTTCTTGCCATCGGTTTACCAGGGCGTACAATGCAGGAGCGAAGGCGATCCGGTGTTGTTTATTAAAGATCCTGATGGAATGAACCGTGATTTGAGAAAAGCCTCTATAGAAGCCATTAACAAAGCCAACGAGCAGCAATATCAGGAATATAATGATCCGGAAATTTTGTCGCGGATAGCCCAGTATGAAATGGCTTACCGCATGCAGATATCGGCGCCTGAAGTAATGAATATTAATGACGAACCCGCCTACATCCACGAAATGTATGGTACACAGCCCGGTAAGGCCTGTTTTGCCAACAATGTGTTGCTTGCACGGAAACTGGTAGAAAAAGGCGTGCGGTACATTCAGTTATTCGATTGGGGCTGGGATGCGCATGGCGATAACCCGCACAACTCGCTTAATATAGGTTTGAAAAATAAATGCAGAAGCATCGACAGGCCAATCACAGCGCTATTGCTTGATTTAAAACAACGCGGTTTGTTAGAAGAAACCCTGGTAGTTTGGGGCGGTGAATTTGGCCGTACACCGATGATGGAAAACCGGAACGGGATACAAAACCCATTTAAAGGAAGAGATCATCATACCGAGGCATTTACCATTTGGATGGCCGGAGGCGGTGTTAAAAAAGGCTTTACACATGGCGAAACCGACGAAATAGGCTATAGTGCCATTAGCGGAAAAGTTGATGCCTTCGATATTCAGGCTACGATATTAAACCAGCTTGGTTTTGATCACGAGCAATTTACCTATCCTTTCCAGGGCCGTCCGTTCAGGTTAACCGATGTGGCAGGGAAAGTGATAACCGAGATTGTAGCTTAATTAGTGCGAAATCCGAAGTCGGAAGTTCGAAGTCGATCAGACAATCAATCAATATTCAATAACCAATTGACAATGAAATAATTAATAGTTGGCTGTGAACTATGAACCAATCAACTATTGACTAATGAACAAATGAACAATTGGCTATAAACTATGAACAAATCAACTATTGACCAATGAACAAATGCTAAATGAACAAATGCTAAATGAACCAATGAACCAAACAAGAAGAAAATTTTTACAAAATACAGCGGTTGTTACGGCGGCTTCCATGCTGGCTCCAATACAGAATATCAGTGCCAACCCGTTTAAAAATATGAAAGCTAAGGCAGGATACGAACTGTTATTTATGCAAACCGATTGGGGCTTCGAAGGTACACGGGACGAATTTTGTGCTGCGGCTAAAAAAGAAGGTTACGAAGGGATAGAAGTGTGGTGGCCAGGTGAAGATAAAGCGATAAAAGAGCTGTTCGATGCTGTAAAAAAGTATAAACTGGAGATTGGTTTTTTATGTGCAGGATCGCAATCAAATATAACAGAGCACCTGGCTTCCTTCAAAAGGAGCCTGGATGCCATTTGCGCTAATAGTTATCAAAAACCGGTTTACATCAATTGCCATTCGGGAAAAGATTATTTCACTTATGAGGAAAACAAACAGATTATCGATTACGTAACAGCTAAAAGAAAATCGTCGGGGATACCGATTTACCATGAAACCCACCGTAGCCGGATGATGTTCGCGGCACCGGTTGCCAGGAATTTTGCAGAAAAAAATCCTGAGCTCAGGTTTACGCTGGATATTTCGCATTGGTGTAATGTGCACGAAAGTTTATTGTCTGATCAGAAACAGACCATCGATTTTATTCTGGAAAAAACAGACCATATCCACTCGCGGGTAGGGCATCCCGAAGGACCGCAGGTTAACGATCCACGTGCACCAGAGTGGACAAAAGTAGTAGAAGCTCACCTGGCCTGGTGGGACAAGGTAATTGAACGTAAAAAGAAAAACGGAGAAAGGATGACCATCCTTACCGAATTTGGTCCGGCAGATTATATGCCAACTTTGCCTTACACCCGCCAACCCGTTGCCGATCAGTGGGCAATAAATGTTTATATGATGAACTTGTTAAGAAAAAGGTATCAGTAAAATGTTAGATTTTTTTGGCCGTTTTCACCCGGTTTTTGTCCACCTGCCGATTGGGATTTTATTATTGGCCTGCATTTGTATTCTTTTATCTTTCAAGCCAAAATTTACCGGTTTAAAGTTTGCCATCCCGTTGATGCTGCTGTTTGGAGCATTGAGTGCTGCTGTTTCCTGTATAACAGGATATCTTTTGGCCAATGGCGGTGATTATGAGGGTAACCTGGTGAGTTATCACCAATGGATGGGGATTAGTGTGGCTATTTTATCAATCATTTTATGGGCCATTTATAAAAAGGTTAAATCTAATGGCATATTGGGGACAGTTGCAATAATTCTCGTGGTGTTGATTTCCATTACTGGCCATCTCGGTGGTTCTTTAACCCATGGAGCCGATTATTTAACTGCTCCGCTTACATCAGGAAGTACAAAGGGAGGAGCCGCCATCCCGCCAATTCCCAATGTGCAAGAAGCTATTATTTATCAAAATGCTATTCAACCATTATTAAAAAGCCGTTGTTACAGCTGCCATGGTAGCGAAAAGCAAAAAGGCAGGTTACGGTTGGATCAGGAGGAGTATATTTTAAAAGGCGGCGAAGATGGACATACAGTTGTTAAAGGAAAAGCTGATGAAAGTGAACTGATCAAGCGGATTCTCCTTCCTTTAAGCGATGAAGACCACATGGCGCCAAAAGAAAAACCACAGCTTACTGCCAATGAAATTGCGTTGTTAAAATGGTGGATCAATAATGGTGCTGATTTTAAAAAGAAATTTAAAGATCTGCCGCAAAACGATGAAATGAAACCGGTACTGGCCAGTTTGCAAAAAGGAGAAAATGCAGAAGCTGAAATAAAAGATAGTGATATCCCAAAAGATGAGGTTTCTGCTGCTGATGATAAAGTGCTGAAAAAATTGGCAGATGCAGGTATTACAATCGTTCCGGTTGCACAAAATACAAATTATCTTTCTGCAAACTTTGTCAATGCGCAATCAATGGGAAAAGATGTTTTGGACCTCCTTAAATCAATCGACAAGCAATTGCTTTGGCTTAAGTTAGAAAATGCTAAGGTAAACGATCAAACATTAACCGCCATTAAAAATTGTAAAAACTTAAGCAGGGTAAACCTGAATAATACCAAAATAACTGATGCCGGTTTATTAGCGTTAAAAGATTTAGATCAGTTACAATCGCTGAGTTTGGTAGGAACAAAAATTACCGCTAAGGGAATTAATCAGTTAAAAAAACTTCAAAATTTAAAATTTTTGTACATCTACCAAACTGGTGTAAATAAAGCAGATTTGGCCAGTATAAAAAAACTTTTACCGAAAGTGAGCCTGGATACCGGAAATTATAAAGTACCAATGCTTGCGCAGGATACCACAGTTGTTAAGCCATAGTAATATCGAAAAACAGTCATTTCGTTACGGTTTAGCGCGCTTTTCGCTAAAAAGTTATTGCTTAACGATTTGTTAATATTAAACTTGCAACTTATGGCAATTAATTGGTAAACAATGGTCAATGCGAGCAATTTTGGTCAGGATTTTTTGTGGGGAGTAGCTACTGCTGCCGCCCAGATAGAGGGTACTGCAACCCAATATGGCAAAGGTCCCTCTATTTGGGATACCTTTACCGCAAAAAACGGAAAAATAAAAAAGAACCATAAATTAGATCCGGCCTGCGATTTTTACCACCGTTATACCGAAGATGTTGCCCTGGTTAAACTTTTAGGTTTTAAAGTCTTCAGGTTTTCTATTGCCTGGTCGCGGATTTTGCCTGCAGGTAGGGGAGAAATCAACCAGGAAGGCATCAGATTTTATCACAACTTAATCGATGAGTGTTTATCAAACGGAATTATCCCTTACATTACACTGTATCACTGGGATTTGCCCCAGGCTTTAGAAGACGAAGGCGGTTGGACCAGCTTCAGTATCAATGCTGCTTTTAATGCTTTTGTAAGCATCTGTGCTTTAGAATATGGCGACAAGGTAAAAAACTGGATTGTATTGAACGAACCTTTTGGTTATACCTCTTTAGGTTATATGCTCGGCATCCATGCACCCGGTAAAACGGGCCTAAGCAATTTCTTTCCTGCTGTATTGCATACTGCTCTGGCACAGGCCGAAGGGGGCAAGATTTTACGTGCAGAAATTAGCAATGCCAATATTGGTACTACTTATTCCTGCTCAGAAATTATCCCGAATACACAAAGTGATAACGATATCCTTGCCGCAAAACGCGTAGATTGTTTAATGAACCGCTTATTTATAGAGCCTGCACAAGGAATGGGTTTTCCAACCGCTGACTGGGATTTGCTCGAAAAATTTCAGATCGAATATGGTACATGGCGGCTACAGGAGCGGATGAAGTTTGATTTCGACTTTATCGGCCTTCAAAATTATTTTCCGCTGGTGGTAAAATACAATGCTTTCATTCCTGTAATCCAGGCTTGGGAAGTAAAAGCCAAAAGCCGGAAAAAGCCGCATACTGCCATGGGCTGGGAAATTAATGCCGATAGTTTTTACAATATCGTAAAGCAGTTTGCGGCCTATCCAAATGTTAAAAATATCATCATTACTGAAAATGGTGCAGCTTATCACGATAAGCTAACTGATGGCAGGGTGGAAGACCCTGAACGGATTGAATATTTTAAGCTTTATCTCAGTGCGCTTTTGAAGCTAAAAAACGACGGCGTAAATGTTACCGGTTACATGGCCTGGACATTGATGGATAATTTTGAGTGGGCCGAAGGTTTTACTGCCAGATTCGGTTTGATTTACAACGATTTTAAAACCCAGCAGCGCACCATTAAAGATTCCGGGTATTGGTGGCAGGATTTTCTTAAAAGGTAGCGGATAAGCTGCGGTTTTCTCTTTCTTTGCTGAACAAATTCTTATGTTTGGTTTATGAACGATAAAACAGTTGTTTACAGCACCTACTACAATCCCATGGAGGCCAATATTATAAAGGCCAAACTGGAAGATAGCGGTTTTGCCTGTTTCCTTGCCGATGAAAATGTAGCTACATTAAACCCTCTTTACAATCAGGCCATTGGGGGCGTAAAACTGATTGTTTTTGAAAGAGATGTAGAAGCAATCAATAATTTGCTGGCAGAAGATAATAGCCTGAATATTGGATCAGCTGATGAAACGGGCGATAATGAAGAACCAACAGAAGAACAGCCTGATTGCCCAAAATGCGGTTCAAAAAATGTTGGTTATGGAATGGCTACCGATAAAAAGTATAGCCTTTGGGCTACTATACTTGCCTTTTTAACATTTACCACGCCAATTAAAGCCAATAAATGCTACCATTGCTACAATTGTGGTTACGAGTTTAAATAATTACAGTTTTTTGAAGCGCAGCGTCAGTAGCCATATTAAGGTTGGTTTCCGTGCTTCGCTGTATCCTTGCGCTTCGCTTCAGGGATGCCGCTGCGCCCGGGGCTGGAAAGTTCCTTTACTGCAGGAAAGACAAAACCTCACCTCATTGTATTCAAGCAGGTATTTGTTGAATAAAGCATTTTTTGGGTAAAAAGTATTCCTGCTTCTGATCTCTAAACCCGATATACGCGTATGCTGGTTTTTTTCTAACCAGCAGCAGCATTAGCGGGACCAACCCCAACCTAAGCATTACTGCACCTGCTTTCCAAATAAAAAAAAAATCTCATTTATTTAGCCTTCCAAAATAACGGTAGAGATTGCTTCGCCGGCTTAAAAAGCCTTCTCGCAAACGAGTTTTACAATAAAAAATCCCGTTCTGATTTAACAAAACGGGATTTATATTATTTATATCCAGCCTTCGGACTACAGACTCCGGACTTTCAGACTAATTAAAGCGCTGCCTTAGCCGCTGCTTCTGCCCTGATGATATTTAATGCACCACCAGCCTTAAACCACTCAATTTGTTGAGCGTTATAACTGTGATTTACAGGGAACGATTCTTCTGTGCCATCAGCGTGGTGTAAAACCAAAGTTAATGGTTGATCAGGAGCAAAGGTTGTTAAGCCTAAGATATCGATGGTATCATCTTCCAGGATTTTATCGTAATCTTCTTTATTGGCAAACGTTAAACCCAGCATTCCTTGTTTCTTAAGGTTGGTTTCGTGGATACGCGCAAAAGATTTTACCAATACAGCACGAACACCTAAGTGACGAGGCTCCATAGCAGCATGCTCACGAGATGAACCTTCACCATAGTTTTCATCACCCACAACGATCGATCCTAAACCAGCCGCTTTGTAATCGCGTTGTGTTGCAGGAACCGGACCGTATTCGCCGGTGAGTTCATTTTTAACGTTATCTGTTTTATCATTGAAGAAGTTAACTGCACCGATAAGCATGTTGTTAGAAATGTTATCTAAGTGACCACGGAATTTTAACCATGGACCAGCCATAGAAATGTGATCGGTTGTACATTTACCTTTGGCTTTGATTAAAAGTTTTAAACCTTTTAAATCTGTACCTTCCCAAGGGGTAAAAGGATCTAATAATTGTAAACGGTGAGAAGTTGGAGAAACCAAAACCTCAACTTTAGAACCATCAGCAGCCGGTGCCTGGAAACCTGCATCTTCTACAGCGAAACCTTTTGTTGGCAATTCATCGCCGGTAGGTGGATCCAGTTTAACCTGCTCGCCTTTATCGTTTGTTAACGTATCGGTTAATGGATTAAAACCTAAATTACCTGAAATCGCTATTGCAGCAACCATTTCTGGCGACGCTACGAAAGCGAAAGTATTAGGGTTACCATCAGCACGCTTAGCAAAGTTTCTGTTAAACGAGTGTACAATTGTATTTTTTTCTGCTTTTTCTGCACCTGTACGGTCCCACATACCAATACATGGTCCGCAGGCGTTAGTGAAAATTGTAGCATCTAAATCTTCGAAAGTTTTTAAGAAACCATCACGGTTAGCCGTGTAACGCACCTGCTCAGATCCCGGGTTAATACCGAAAGCCGATTTAGTAACCAAACCTTTAGCAATAGCCTGGTTTGCGATAGAAGCCGCTCTTGATAAATCTTCGTAAGAAGAGTTGGTACAAGAACCGATCAATCCCCATTCTACTTTTAAAGGCCAGCCGTTTTTCTCAGCTTCCACTTTCATCTGAGAAACCGGAGTAGCTAAATCAGGTGTAAACGGACCGTTTAAATAAGGCTCTAATTCATCAAGATTAATTTCGATCACCTGATCGAAATAATTTTCCGGATCAGCATAAACTTCATCATCACCTGTTAAATATGCAGCAATTTTGTTTGCCTCATCAGCCACTTCATCTCTGCCTGTAGCACGTAAATAACGCTCCATGCTTTCATCGTAACCGAAGGTAGAAGTAGTTGCACCAATTTCTGCACCCATGTTACAGATGGTACCTTTACCAGTACAGCTTAAGTTAATAGCGCCATCACCAAAATATTCTACAATTGCACCGGTACCACCTTTTACGGTAAGGATACCTGCAACTTTAAGGATAACATCTTTAGCTGCAGTCCAGCCGTTTAATTTTCCTGTTAATTTAACACCAATTAATTTAGGAAATTTAAGCTCCCATGGTAAGCCAGCCATTACATCACAGGCATCAGCACCACCAACACCAATAGCAACCATACCCAAACCACCTGCATTTACAGTGTGTGAGTCGGTTCCGATCATCATTCCGCCCGGGAAAGCATAATTTTCTAAAACTACCTGGTGGATAATACCTGCACCTGGTTTCCAGAAACCGATGCCATATTTATTTGATACAGAAGATAAGAAATCAAAAACCTCAGCACTTTCAGTTTTAGCATGAGGTAAATCTATTGAAGCACCTTCTTTAGCCGTAATTAAGTGATCACAGTGAACGGTAGAAGGAACAGCCACCTGTGGCCTGCCTGCCTGCATAAACTGCAATAATGCCATTTGTGCTGTTGCATCCTGCATCGCCACGCGATCTGGTGCAAAATCTACGTAATCAGAACCACGTTTAAACGCCGTTTTAGGATCTCCATCCCAAAGGTGTGCGTACAATATTTTTTCAGATAATGTTAAAGGCCTGCCAACTATTTTACGCGCAGCCTCAACACGGCTACCGAAGTTCGCATAAACCTTTTTAATCATGTCTATATCAAAAGCCATCGATTTTTATTGGTTAAAAGGTAATACTTCTATTCTAATAGCTGCGAATTTACAAAAAAAATAGACCTCTTAAGGTCATCCTTAGATCATTGTATTATTTGGAAATATTCTAAATAGTTAGCGGAGAATAAATTTTTAATTTTATTGCAAATGAGTCATTAAGTTTTATGGAATCTGGATGTTCTGATCATCAATCTGATAAAAGATAATGAGAAAAATATGCTACCTGATGTTGTTGCTCTGCGCAACTTTTAATGCGAAAAGCCAGGAAAATAATGCTGAAAAGCTAAGCTGGCTAAATAAAAATGCCGTTGATCTGAAATCTGCTTACCTGAAAACGCTTTCAGCACAATTAGGCCAAAACGTTATGGTGGGCCTGGGAGAGGCTTCACATGGAACAGAAGAATTCTTTCGGGAAAAAAACAAAATAGTTGAATACCTCATCACTGATCAGAAATATACTCAGATCGGGTTCGAAGTTCCGGATGAGGCCATGGCAAAAGTAAACGATTATGTTACCTCTGGTAAAGGCGATTTAAAACTATTGCTAAAAGATTTCAGGTTGTACCATACAAAATCCTTTTTCGATCTTTTCGAATGGGTAAAAAATTATAACCTTGATCCAAAGCATACTAAAATTGAGGTTTTTGGCTTCGATAACGCCGGCTATACCAATCCATTTGAACGCGATAGCCTGATGGCTAAGAATGCGGTAGAGCGGCAAACAAAAACCAAGGCTAAAATGGTGGTTTGGTCGCATAACCTGCATTTATTAAAAGATACTACGGGCGGCTATAAAGCATTCGGCTATTTCCTGAATAAGCATTACAAAACCGACTTCTTTAACATTGCTTTTGATACTTATGAGGGGAAAGTGAATACCATCAGTGTTAATGATGATGGTACCAGCGAGGTAACAGCCCATCAGCTTGAAACCCCGGCCACTGGTTTTACAGCGCTATTTGCAAAAGCCAGATACGATAATTTTTTTATTGATTTTCGGAACATTAATCCTTTCTCAGGAGTAAAAGATTCTATCACCAATATCTGGGCAGATTGGAGGGCACCTTATGCCATGCCAATCCGGGTGGGTAATGATTTTGATGCCATTATCTTTATTAAAAATACCACGGCATCGCTTCCGTTAAATTAAAAATTTCATTTATTTATTTGCTGTTCAAAATCGGACATATTTGTACGGTTTTGAACAGTTTTTTGTTTGGTGCTATTTTAAGATATTGATAGTGAGGTGTTTGTTTGCTTTTTTTATGCTTGGCATAAGATTGGCTTGGCGCTATAACGTTGAAAAAGTGAAACCTTTTTCAGTAAAATAAGCTAATGCCTTGGGAAGTGTATAAGATAAACGATCAAATGCTTTTAAACTATCGTGAAAAACAATAATAGAACCATTTTCGGTATGTTTTATCACATTTTGATAGCATTTTTCGGGTGCGAGATTGATATCGAAATCACCACTGAGCACGTCCCACATTACAATGTTCAGTTTTGAGTCTTTAGTCTCCAGTCCTGAGTCCGACTTTGGACTTCGGACTTTGGACTTCAGACTTTTAATCTGGCTTTTCTTAATCCTCCCGTAAGGTGGGCGAAAAAGATTAGTTTGTGTAAGTTTCTGGCATTTTAGCGTATTTTCGAGATAGGTTTCATCATCGGTTTTCCAGCCTTTTAAATGGTTAAAAGTGTGGTTGCCGATGGCATGTCCGTCGTTTTTTACACGTTCAAAAACCTCGGGGTGTTTTACAATATTATCGCCAATGCAAAAAAATGTAGCTTTAGCATTGAAAGCTTTTAAAGTTTTTAATACAAAATCTGTAACATTGGGTATAGGTCCATCGTCAAAGGTCAAATAAATAACTTTTTCGGTGCGGGATTTATTCCATAACAAGGATGGATAATACCATTTTAGCAGAAGCGGTGATTTGATCAGGTACATTTAGAACCAAAGTTAGTAAATGCCTGTACAGATTGAAATTATTAAAGTTGTTTATATAGATTTGAAACAAATTATGAAGATGTTTACCAAGAATAAGTTAATTACCGGATCTGCGTTATTAGTGGCATTAAGTTTTAGTCAGCAAATTAGGGCTCAGGAAGTGATCAGCATTGAACAGGCGGTCGAAAATACCTTAAAAAATAATCTAAACATCAAACAGGCAGCATTTAGTGCTTCTTTAAGTGAAGAAAATGTGCGCCAATCTAAAAATGCCCTACTGCCAACCGTAAATGGTACCATTAACCAATCCATGCAATGGGGTAGGAGTCAGCAGGTATCGGGTTTATTCGAAAACACTCAGAATTATAATTTAAGTCCAAATGTGAGTACCAATGTTTCGCTTTTTGGCGGTGGAACTAAAATAAACCAGATCAGGCAGAATAAAATTTTATTGGCTGCCAACCAAACCAATGTAGAAAAGGTAAAAAATGACCTCATTCTTCAGGTGGTAACGGCATATCTTCAGGTTTTAAATAACCAGGATCAGGTTAAAGCTACGCAACAACAACTGGATGTGGCAAATTCTACCTTAAAAAGAGAGCAAGCGCTTTTAGATGTGGGTAACAAAACTCTAGCCGATATTTCACAGGCCAAATCTCAGGCCGCAACTGCTGAACTTAATTTAACTAATGCACAGAATCAGTTAACTATATCTTACTTAACTCTAGGACAGTTAATGGAAATTCAGCCACCAATGACATTTAAAGTGCAGGCGCCATTGGTTAACGAATTGAATAACATTCAAAACACCTACGTTCCAAGTGATATTTATAAACAGGCGCTTAATACTTTCCCCGATATTAAGTTAGCAGAACTGAATAGTAAAGCAGCCGAAAAAGCAATAGACATTGCCAAAGGTGGTTTTTTTCCTCAAATCAGTTTAGGTGGAGGTTTAGGATCAGCTTATTATTATCAATTTAATTCGAATTTCCCGATTTCAAAATTTACTAATCAGTTATCCGATAACTTTGGTCAATATGTGAGCATGGGTATTTCGATTCCGATTTTCAACGGTTTTACAACCAGATCGTCGGTTAGGAAGGCAAAGATTACCTGGATGCAGCGTAGAACTGATGAGCAAATTTCAAAAAATAACCTGATCAAAGTAATCAATCAGGCTGTAGCTGATTTAAATGCAGCGCAAAGCCGGTATTCCTCTACCCAAAATGCGTTTCAGGCACAAAAAGATGCTTTTTATGTAATCGATCAGCGTTATAATGTTGGTTTGGTAAATTCCCTGGATTACAGTACTGCACAAACCAATAGAAATAAAGCCGAAATAGATTTTATTTTAGCGAAATACGATTTACTGTTCCGCGCCAAAGTGATTGATTATTATTTAGGCAAACAGATTGTTTTTTAAGACTAAAGCTGAAAGCACATGGCATTCGATAAAACCTTTCAACTTTAGACCCCTAAAAACCTACAACTTTAATACAAACAAACGAAATACAATAAATAAATTATGAAACTGAAGCATATTATTATCACCGTAGTTGCTATCGTAGCCCTTCTGGTTATACTTAAACTGGCCGGAGTGATAGGTGGAGACAAAACCGAAAAAGTAACTACAGAAAAAGCATCAGATAAAACTGTTGTAGAAACAGTTACGGCAAGTGGTAAAATCCAGCCGGAAACTGAGGTTAAACTAAGTTCGGAAGTATCTGGAGAGGTAGTAGAATTAAAGGTAAAAGAAGGTGATATTGTTAAGGCAGGTCAGTTGCTTTGTAAAGTACGCCCGGATGTATTACAATCAGGCTACGAAAGAACAGTGGCGAGTTTTAATGCTCAAAAAGCCAGTGTGGCTGCAGCACAACAGCAGCTAGTGCAAAACCAGGCTAATTTTGTAAATGCAGAAGCAACTTATAAACGTAATGTAGAGCTTTTTAATAAAAAAGTAATATCAGCTTCAGAGTTCGATTCGGCCAAAGCTGCCTATTTAACTGCTAAAGCCAACCTGGCCAGTGCAAAAGAAAACGTAACCGGTGCTAAATTTACCTTAGAACAAACTGGTGCAAACGTAAAAGAAGCAGGTGCAAACTTAGCTAAAACTACCATTTATGCTCCGGTAGATGGTGTGGTTTCAAAATTATCAATCGAATTGGGCGATCGTATTCTTGGAACTTCGCAAATGGCTGGTACCGAAATTATGCGTATCTCTAACCTGTCATCAATGGAAGTTAATGTTGATGTAAACGAAAATGATATTACCCGTGTTAAAGTTGGCGATAAAGCTTCGATTGAAGTAGATGCTTTCTCTGATAAAAAGTTCAGAGGGGTGGTAACCGAAATTGCAAGTTCATCAACCGCTGTGGGAACTGCGGTGTCTACCTCGGTTGATCAGGTAACGAATTTCTCGGTAAAAATCAGGATTACTGAAGAACTGGCAGGTAAACAACAATCTATTTTCCGTCCGGGTATGTCGGCCACGGTTGATATCGAAAGCGAATCGTTAACAGGTTTAGCCATTCCAATCCAGGCGGTATTCACCGATACCGGAAAATCTGGCGAAAACCAGGGTAACCAGGAAAATACCGATAAACAAAAATCTAAACTGGCCGATAAAAAGGTTAAGCAATATATTTATGCTTACGATGCAAAAACCAAAAAGGTTAAAAAAACAGAAGTAACCACAGGTATCCAGAACGATCAGTTCATAATTGTAAAATCTGGTGTTAAAGCAGGACAAGAAATTGTAACAGGACCTTATTCTGCCATCCAGAACAAATTAAAAGATGGAATGATCGTAGAAAAAACCGCTAAAGACCAATTGTTTAACAAAGACGGCAAAAAGTAAGGTATATTTAACCATAATAAATATTTAAATTGTCCCGGTTTAAAACATTAAACCGGGATTTTTATTTTATAATCATGGTACCTAAAATAGCAATGATAGGGGGTGGGAGCTGGGCTACTGCCATTGTAAAAATGCTTGCAGATAATTTAGCTGAAAAGGAAATTTTTTGGTGGATGCGTAATGAGAGTGCTATAGAGCACATCAAGAAATTTAAGCATAATCCCAATTACATCAGTTCTGTTGAGATTAAACTTGGCCAGGATGATCATATTTCATCGAATATCAATTCCATTGTAAAATCTGCTGATTTTGTGATTTTAAACGTTCCTGCGGCATTTTTAAAAACCACATTAGCTTCTGTTACTGCTGAGGATTTAAAAGGTAAAAAAATCATTTCTGCCATAAAAGGCATCGTGCCGGAAGATAATTTAATTATCGGTGAGTTTATGCACGAAAAATATGGCGTTCCGTACCACGATATTCTGGTGGTTAGCGGTCCATGCCATGCCGAAGAAGTTGCCCTCGAAAAGCTTTCTTATTTAACCATTGCCTGTACCAATATAGAGCAGGCTTCAACCTTTGCTTCTTTTTTAAATACCCGTTATATTAAAACCAATGTGTCCGACGATATTTTCGGGACGGAGTATGCCGCAGTTTTAAAAAATATTTATGCCGTGGCCAGCGGTATCTGTCATGGAATCGGTTATGGCGATAACTTTCAGGCGGTACTGATCAGCAATGCCATCCGCGAGATTAAACGCTTTGTAGATGCAGTTCACCCGATCGATCGCGACATTAAGGAGTCTGCTTATCTCGGCGATTTATTGGTTACCGCTTATTCGCAATTTAGCCGCAACCGCACTTTTGGCAACATGGTAGGCAAGGGGTACACCGTAAAATCGGCCCAGTTAGAGATGAATATGATTGCCGAAGGTTATTATGCCGTAAAATGCATGCACATTAAAAATCAGGCCTATAATGTAGATATGCCAATTTGTAAGGCGGTACATAGCATTATCTATGAGAACCGTTCGCCGCGCATCGAAATGAAATTATTGGCAGAAAAATTAAATTAACGCCGAGTATCAGGCTTTATTTTTTATTTAATATTTGTTTGTAAATCAAGGTTCCTTGCTTTTCGGTTGGGGCAGTCCTTCTTTCCGCTATTATCTTTTTGTGAGGGTTAGCAGAATATTTTAGGATGTGCAACAAAAAGGATAGCCGCTGCAATAAGGTTTATTAAACCGGGGGCAGCTGAAGGAACAAACCGGCGCTTTGCCTATGTTCTGTGCCTTGATTATTGCAGCACCTGTGTTTCTTAGCCCCGGGCGCAGCGGCATCCCTGAAGCGCAGCGGAGGGATATAGCGCAGCACGGGAACAAACTTAAATAGTAGCTCTGGCACTGCGCTCTAAAAAAGAATTAAAGTTTATTTTGTAAAGCTGGTTCCTTGCTTTTCGGTTGGGACAGTCCTTCTTTCCGCTATTATCTTTTTGTGAGGGTTAGTGGAGTATCTTTGGTTTGTGCAACAAAAAGGATAACCACTGCAATAAAGTTTATTAAACCAGAGGCAGCGTAAGAAACAAACCGGCGCTTTGCCTATTATTAGATGTTTTGTGCCTTGTTTATTGCAGCACCTGTGTTTCTTAGCCCCGGGCGCAGCGGCATCCCTGAAGCGCAGCGGAGGGATATAGCGCAGCACGGGAACAAACTTGAATAGTAGCTCTGGCACTGCGCTCCAAAAAAAGAATTAAAGTTTATTTTGTAAAGCTGGTTCCTTGCTTTTCGGTTGGGGCCAGTCTTTCTTTCCGCTATTATTTTTTGTGAGCGTTAGTACATTATTTTAGGATTTGCAACAAAAAAGATAGCCGCTGCAATAAGGTTTATTGAACAAAGGACGGTTCAGGAAACAAATTGGCTTAATTATTTGCTTCGTACCCATTGATTGGTGTGGCCGGCTTAAAAAATAATATTTTAAAATTTTATCTTTATTTATGTAACAGAAATAAAACAAATCTAATGATCAACTGTTATCACCTAAACAAAATATAGCTGTCATGAAAAAGAAATTAGTAATGGGTTTATTAACACTTGCCTTGTTTGGTGGTGCAGCCCTAAATGTAAATGCTCAGGAAAAGAAAAAAACAGAAGTTGGTAAAGCGTTAGACCATACAGGTAAAGCAATTGGAAAAGGTGCTAAATCTGTAGGTAATAAAACAGCAGAAGTTGCTGTAAAAGGAAGCTCGAAAGTTGCAGATAAAACCTGGAAAGGTAAAATGGCACCAGACGGAACTGATGTTTACATTAATGCTAAAAATGAAAAATATTATGTAAACTCTAAAGGTGCTAAAATCTGGTTAAAGCCTAGTCAGATTAAAAACAGGCCTGAACCTAAAAAATAGAAGGTTAAAGTTTATAGAAAAACCCTCGTAGATGTTAAAACCTATGAGGGTTTTATTTTATACAATTGTTCCGTATAAATCGAAATCTTCAGCGCGATCGATTTTTACATTAACAAAGCTTCCGTTTGCAGCATAACCTGTTGCAGCATCAATTAACACTTCGTTATCCACTTCCGGTGAATCGAATTCAGTTCTTCCCACAAAGAAATCACCTTCTTTTTTATCCACCAATACTTTAAAAGTTTTGCCTACTTTTTCCTGATTGATATCAAATGAAATACCTTGCTGAATTTCCATAATATCATCCACGCGTTGTTGTTTTACTTCGTCCGGAATATCATCAACTAAAGTATGTGCATGGGTTTTTTCTTCATGCGAATAGGTAAAGCAGCCTAAACGGTCGAATTTTGTCTCAGCAACCCATTCCTTCATTTCTTCGAAATCGTATTCTGTTTCTCCCGGGTAACCGCAGATTAATGTGGTACGCATGGCAATGTTTGGTACTTTATCGCGGATCTGATTCACTAAATCGATGGTTTTTTGTTTGGTGGTACCACGGCGCATCGATTTTAGCATGTTATCGGTAATGTGCTGTAATGGCATATCCAGATATTTGCAGATGTTATCGCGTTCATTCATCGCATCTAAAATTTCCATAGGAAAGCCAGAAGGGTAGGCATATTGTAAACGGATCCATTCGATACCTGGTACATCAGATAACCGGCGCATCAGTTCATCTAATTTACGTACACCATAAAGATCCAAACCATAATAAGTAAGGTCCTGGGCAATTAAAATAAGTTCTTTTGTGCCGTTTTTAGCCAGAATTTTTGCTTCGTTAACCAATTCTTCCATTGGCTTGCTCATGTGCTTGCCACGCATTAACGGAATGGCACAGAAAGAGCATGGACGGTTACAGCCTTCGGCAATTTTGAAATAAGCAAAATGTGATGGGGTAGTAAGCAAACGTTCGCCAATAAGCTCATGTTTGTAATTGGCACCTAACTCATGTAATATATTCTGCAGATCGTTCGTGCCGAAAAAGGCATCAACATTGGTAATTTCCGATTCTAATTCGGGTTTGTAACGCTCAGATAAGCAGCCGGTTACCACCACTTTACCAATTTTGCCAGCTTCTTTAAGCTCACTGAACTGCAGGATGGTATCTATTGATTCTTGTTTAGCATTATCGATAAAACCGCAGGTATTAATTACAACGATATCATCTTTACCCATCTTATCTGATTCGTGCACAACATTTAAATTGTTGCCACGCAATTGCCCCATCAATACTTCCGAATCGTATATGTTTTTTGAACAACCTAATGTAATAACATTGATTTTAGGTTGTTTAATTGCGCTTTTACTTCTTACTATTTTGGTATTCATCTTTTACACTTGATCTTTACTGTATTAATATAGCCGTCACCCTGAATTTATTTCAGGGGCTTTTTTAAAAGATGCTGAAATAAATTCAGCATGACGATGGCATTGAAATAACTACGCCTATTTAAACAAACTATTCACAAACTCTTTCTTGTCAAAAAGCTGTAAATCGCCTATTTTTTCACCTACACCGATATATTTAACAGGGATTTTGAACTGGTCTGAAATCCCGATTACTACACCTCCCTTTGCTGTTCCGTCTAATTTGGTAATGGCCAGTGCATTTACATCTGTTGCTTCGGTAAACTGCTTGCATTGCTCAAAAGCATTTTGACCGGTAGAGGCATCCAGTACCAGTAAAATTTCGTGAGGAGCACCAGGAACAACCTTTTGCATCACCTGTTTAATTTTGCCCAGCTCGTTCATTAAGCCAATTTTATTGTGCAAACGTCCGGCGGTATCAATAATCACTACATCTTCGCCACTGGCAACGGCCGATTGTAAAGTATCAAAAGCCACTGAAGCAGGATCAGAACCCATAGCCTGCGCCACAACTCTAACGCCTACACGTTCGCCCCAAAGTTTAATCTGATCAACCGCAGCGGCCCTGAAAGTATCGGCAGCACCTAAAACAACTTTAAGACCTGATTCTTTAAGTTTATGTGCCAGTTTTCCGATGGTAGTGGTTTTACCCACACCGTTTACACCAACCACCATAATTACATAAGGTTTATGGTCGCCATATTCGAACTGACGAAAATCATTACTGTTATTTTCTGATAACAACAACTGGATTTCATCGCGGAGAATAAAGTTAAGTTCAGAGGTGTTAAGGTATTTATCTTTTGCAACACGCTCTTCGATGCGCTTGATGATTTTTAAGGTAGTACTTACGCCTACATCAGAAGTAACCAGAACCTCTTCGAGGTTATCAAGTACCTCATCATCAACAGAGGATTTTCCTGCTACAGCCTTGGTAATTTTACTGAAAAAACCATCTTTGGTTTTCTCTAAACCTTTATCCAATGCTTCCTGGGCTTCAGGTGCAGTTTCTTTCTTTTTGAAAAAATCGAATAAACCCATTAGTTTTTTATGTTTTTTAAGAAATCGGTAGGTGTTTAAAAGCTACAATTGGGTGAATGTATTAAATGCCCAGTAAGTTTATTGAGAAATTTCTGAGGATCTTTCTTGAGCAATATTTTGTTCCGTCTGAACTAAAATAATGACTTCAACTTCTTTGTTTTTTACATCAAATCCTTCGGGAACAGAAATAGTTCCATTTTCAGAAACCTTTGTCTTAAACTTGTACGCTTCCATGGTTATGCTTTTAATCAAAGATAATCAATTATTTCCTACCGTAAATTTCACTAACAAAAAAAGCCCTTCCGGTTAAAACGGAACGGCCTTTAATATTTTTATATTAAAAAATATTAACCTTATTTAGATGCGATAGCATCTTTTACGTGGTCGTTGTGTACGATAAGTTCTTTGAATGAGTAAGCACCGGTTTTAGGTGATTTTACCATTGTGATAACTTTCGAATATTCTTTACCTGTACCTGTTTTAAGGGTTGCAACTACTTTCTTTGCCATGTTCTTATAATTTTAATTATTAGATTTGAGATATCAGACATTAGATTTGAGACTTGCAAATGCTTTAGTCTTTAAGCTTTGGTCTTTTATTCTTAACCTATTTAATTTCTTTATGTACGGTTACTTTTCTCAATACCGGGTTGAATTTTTTCAATTCTAATCTCTCAGTAGTGTTTTTACGGTTCTTGGTAGAAATATATCTAGACATACCTGGCATGCCACTTTCTTTATGTTCAGTACATTCTAAAATAACCTGAACTCTGTTACCTTTTTTTGCCATTTTATTATAAATTGAAAACTGTTAATCTCAACAGTTAATGTTTTTTACAAAAATCCTTTTTTTACGAAACGGTTAATTGCTTCGCTAATGCCCACTTTATTGATGGTTTTGATCGCTGAAGTAGAAACTTTCAACGTAATCCAACGGTTTTCTTCAGGAATATAAAATTTCTGAAGTTGTAGGTTTGGGTAAAATTTGCGTTTGGTTTTAACGTTTGAGTGAGAAACGTTGTTACCTACCATTGCTTTTTTTCCTGTTAAATCACAAACTCTTGACATGACTTGTAAATATAGTTGTTAATATCGTCCGCTTAATTTTTTTAAGAGTGTGCAAATATCTGAATAATAATTGTAAAAGACAATAGCCTAGCTAATTATTTTTATAATTAATATCTGAAGGCCGCAAAGGTTTGTGCAATGTATATTAACGCTTAATATTAAATTCTTAATATATTGAAAAAAAATATTTCGAATCAAACGTTTGATATTCATTTTGATACGATAAGAGTATTTTTCCTTGGTATTATTTATTTAAATTAGCCGCAACTAATCCAAAATATAAAACAGAGCAATGCAAATAACATCTTTTAAGCAGTACGAAGAAGATTATAAAAAAAGCGTAGAAAACCCCGAACAGTTTTGGGGCGAAGTAGCACAGAATTTTCAATGGCGTAAACCCTGGTTTAAGGTTTTATCGTGGAATTTTAATGAGCCCAATATTAAATGGTTTGAAGGCGCTAAACTTAATATTACCGAAAACTGTTTAGACCGTCATCTTGCAACCAATGGCGATAAACCGGCCATCATCTGGGAACCAAATAATCCTGAAGAAGAAAGCGTTACCTATACTTATAAGATGTTGCACGAGCGTGTTTGCCGTTTTGCCAATGTGTTAAAACGCAATGGTGCTAAAAAAGGCGACCGCATCTGTATTTATATGCCAATGGTACCCGAACTGGCCATTGCTGTTTTGGCCTGTGCCCGGATTGGTGCCGTTCACTCGGTTATTTTTGGTGGCTTTTCTGCAAAATCCATTGCCGACCGGATTAACGATTCGCAGTGTAAAGTGGTAATTACTGCCGATGGTTCTTACCGTGGTAACAAACAGATTCCTTTAAAAGATGTAATTGATGATGCATTGATCGGTTGCCCAACGGTAGAGAAATGTATTGTATTAACACATGTCCGCACGCCTGTTTCGATGCTGAAAGGCCGCGATGTTTGGTGGGAAGATGAAGTAAAACATGTAAACGATATCTGTGAAGCTGAAGAAATGGATGCAGAAGATATGCTGTTCATCCTTTATACCTCAGGCTCTACCGGGAAGCCTAAAGGTGTGGTGCATACCTGTGGCGGTTATATGGTTTATGCAGGTTATACCTTTTCGAATGTATTTAATTATCAGCCGGGTGAAGTTTATTTCTGTACGGCAGATATCGGCTGGATTACCGGTCACTCTTATATTGTTTACGGACCGCTTTCGCAGGGTGCAACTTCTGTGCTTTTCGAAGGTATCCCGACTTACCCTACGCCATCGCGCTTTTGGGATATTGTAGAAAAACATAAAGTAAATACTTTATATACTGCTCCAACCGCTATCCGTTCGTTAATGAGTTATGGCGATGAACCCTTGAACGGAAAAGATTTAAGCACTATCCGCGTTTTGGGCTCGGTAGGAGAGCCGATTAACGAAGAAGCCTGGCATTGGTTCGATGAGAAAATCGGTCATGGTAAAGCACCTATTGTTGATACCTGGTGGCAAACCGAGACCGGAGGGATTATGATTTCGCCCATTGCTACGGTAACGCCAACCAAACCTAGTTTTGCAACCCTGCCTTTGCCTGGTATCCAGCCGATTTTGGTTGATGAGAATGGCAATGAAATTGAAGGGAATGGTGTAATGGGAAATCTTTGTATCAAATTCCCATGGCCAGGTATGCTGCGTACCACTTATGGTGATCACGAACGATGCAAGCAAACATATTTTTCTACTTATGAAAATTTATATTTTACCGGCGACGGCTGTTTGCGCGATGAGGATGGTTATTACCGGATTACTGGTCGTGTAGATGACGTTTTAAATGTTTCAGGACACAGAATCGGTACGGCTGAGGTAGAAAATGCCATTAATATGCATGCCGGTGTGGTAGAAAGTGCAGTGGTAGGCTACCCGCATGATGTAAAAGGACAGGGGATTTATGCTTTCGTGATTTACCCTGAAATGCATGGCGAAGCAGAATTATCGAAAAAGGATATTTTACAAACGGTTACGCGTGTAATTGGCGCGATTGCCAAGCCTGATAAAATATTATTTGTTTCCGGCTTGCCGAAAACACGCTCGGGTAAAATTATGCGCAGGATTTTACGCAAAATTGCCGAAGGCGATACCAGCAATTTAGGTGATACCTCTACCTTGCTCGATCCGGGTGTGGTAGAAGAAATTATTGAAGCAGCGAAGAAGCTTTAGTATAAACTTAATTTAGCAACAAAGCCTCCTGATTTGATTTTCAGGAGGCTTTGTTGTTTATGAAAAATATGATTAGTAGCCTGCGTTTTGAGTCAATTTGGTATTGGCATCAATTTCTCGTTGTGGAATCGGGAAAACCAATTTGGTTGAATTCCATGGTATGTTACCGATGTTAGTTTGAGTTCTTTTCGCATCGTGCAATGAAAAGCCTTCAAAAGCAAATTCAAGCTTTCTCTCGTTAAGGATGTCTGCCAGGGTAGCTGTTATTGTCGTTAAGCCAGCCCTGCTTCTAACTGTCGCCAAATCCTGCAATGGTGTTACGCCTCCAATTGGTGCTGCAGGTGCCAAACGTACATTGGATTCTGCCCTGATTAAATACATCTCTGCAAGTCTGATCACGGGAACATTACCAAATTGGTTGCCAAATTTAGCGGTAAAAATATCGTCATCATCGTAAAAGGCATTAATCCTGTCATCATCGGTGCTGTAGGTTGCATCAATCCAATCTTGCGAAATTACAGCATCTCCACGTCCGCCAAAAGTTGATGAACCATAAAACTCGTTAAATCCATTAAATCCGGTAAGCGTTGTTACCTGCATGGCAAAAACATCTTCCGTGGTATTGTCTCCAGGTTTTGCCGGTTTACCACTCTCCGGCATTTTTGGGAAAGCATCCAGGTAGTTACTGGTTAAATGATAATTTCCCGATGTAATTACGCGGTTTGCTGCATTAGCTGCAGCGGAGTAATTACCCATTTGTAAGTATAATCTGGCCAGCATAGCAGCCGCAGCCGATTTGGTTGCAAAAAAACCATTAGTTGCCGGAAGCTTAGTTTCGGCGTCTGTTAAATCGGCTATAGCCTGGTTGTAGACAGCGGTAACGGTAGCCCTGCTTACATAGTTAGCCTCGCTGATGAGATTGGTTGGTGTTAATACTATAGGTACTCCCAGATTTGTAGTTGGCGAACCATCATTATAGTCCCTTCCAAACAGTCTAACCAGTTCAAAATAGGCAGCCCCTCTGATGAACTTCGCTTCTCCTTCAACCCTGCTTTTTTTTGCGGCATCAACCTTATCAATTGCTGCGATTACGTTATTAGCATCATTAATGGCAGTGTAACCGGAAGCCCAAACGTTATCAACAAAAACATTTGTTTTTAATAGTGATTTGTTGATAGCCTGTGTTAATTCTTCATAAGTACCAAACCATTCTACAGCATCAGTATTAGCCAGGAAATCTGCCATTAAAAATGGTCGCCCACCAAAGAAATTACGGCTGCCGAGATCAGAATAAGCACCAACTAATGCACCTTCCACATCTTTTGACGTATTTAAAGCATTTTTTTGCTCGATAGTATCAACAGGGTTTATATCTAATGCTTTCTTGCATGATGATAGCATCATCAACAATATGCAGGTAAATATGATATTATTTATATATGTCTTTTTCATTTTGATTCTTGTTTAATTATAGCCCAATGTTTATACCAAATGAAATTACGCGTGGTTGAGGTGCAGAATAAAAATCAACCCCCTGATTAATGTTGGTTGATTGATAATCGGCATTGACTTCAGGATCCCAGCCTTTGTAACCTGTAATTGTTGCTAAATTTTGTGCGGTAGCGTATAATCTTAATTTACTCAGTTTAATTTTGGTTAATACGGAAGCCGGAAAAGTATAGCCAAGTGTTAACGTTTTTAAGCGGAGATATGAACCATCAGATAAGTACCTGGTAGAGTTGCCAACACCATTGCCAGCAAACAACCGTGGCTCCGGAACTGTAGTTATATCGCCTGGTTTGTCCCAATAATCCATCTGATCGGTCGTTTGGTTATCATAACCATTTGAGCCATTTGCACTCATATACTGACCACCTGAATTAAAAATCTTATTACCTTTTACGCCCTGGAAAAATATTCCCAAATCAAAATTCTTGAAAGAAAAAGTATTGTTTATACCGAATGTATATTTGGGATTCGGATTTCCGGCAAATATCCTTTGTGCCTTATTAATATCCGTTGTAGTTGATCGGTCGATATTACCTGATGCATCCGTAGTGTTCAGGTAATATAAAGCATCTCCATTGGCCGGATTTACCCCGGCATATTCAGGAAGATAAAATACACCAATCGGCTGACCGGAAATAGCGGCATTAATTTCATTGCTGTTTAAAACCTGTCCACCCAAATTGGTAATTTTGTTATTATTAATTGCGCCTGTTATAGCTGTTGACCATTTAAATGCACCTACAAAATTTTCGGTATTGATGCCTAATTCAAAACCTGTGTTTTTTAACGATCCTAAGTTTTGCGTTTTAGTAGAAAAACCTGTTGTTTGTGGGATAGGGACATCCAATAATAAATCTGTTGTGTTTTTTTGATAGAAATCAAAAACTCCTGTGATCCTGTTTTTTAAGATTCCGAAATCGAAACCGATATCCAGCTGTTTGGTTTTTTCCCAGGTCAAATCTGGATTGGCAATCCGCGAAGGTATCTGTCCGGGTAAACCACCGTAAGCGCCTGTTCCGCTAAATAAACCACGTGCAGAATAATTTCCGATCTCCGCATTACCCGTTAAACCATAACTGGCCCTTAATTTTAATAGGCTGATGGTTTCACTTTGTTTTAAGAAATCTTCTTCCGACATAATCCACGCCAATGATCCTGCAGGGAAATAACCATACCTGTTGTTGGTACCGAAGCGTGATGAACCATCAGCCCTTACACTAAAGCCAACTAAATAACGATCATTATATTTATAATTAGCCCTGAAAAAGTAAGATAAAAAGCTGAATGCACCTTCATTACTAGTTGCAATTACTTTTGTTGCCGCAGAGCCCAGTTTAATATAAGAGTCGCTAGGAAAATCCTGTCCTTCAATAGTACTGTATTTAGTTGTTGATTTTTGATAACTTGTACCTAAAACAGCATCAAATGAACTTTTTCCGATAGCGGTGTTATAGCTAAAAAAGTTATTGGTATTGGTGTTGATTACGAAAGTTGAAATATTCTGTCCATCTCCATTTGATGTGCCTGTATTTCTAAAGGTTAATGAACCATAGTAACTTTCTTCGTTTTGGTTTAAATTGTCAACTGAAAAATCCGTGCTGAATTTTAGACCTTTAGCAATATTGATGTTGGCGAAAGCCTTGCCAATGGTTCTGTACACCGTGGCTTTATAAAAAGCATTGTCGGTACTAATAAATGGATTATAGTAAACCGGATAGTTAGATGCTGCACCAGGTAAAGTTCCACTCACCAGGCCTGATCTAGGATCAATAAATGGTGTAATTGGTGATAAAGCGACCGATTGCAGAGGACTGGAAAAGGCGTTATCGTTTGATAACCTGTTATTAATGCTGTTAGAAAAGTTAAGGTTAATTCCAACTTCCAAGAAATCGGTTACCTTATTGGTAAGGTTTAGTCTGCCGCTATAGCGTTTGTAGCTGTTTCCGATTAATATTCCCTGCTGATCCAATGCCTGGCCTCCCATGTAAAATTTAGTCTTTTCATTTCCCCCGGTTAAGTTAAGGTCGTATTGTTGTGTAACCGGATTATCCTGATACGATGCCGCCTCCCAGTTAGAATTTACCTTGTAAGTTTGATAATCATTATTGCCGGCAGAATATCTGTTCAAACGTGCTTCAACGCTGGCACTGTAATCGTCAAGGGCTTCCTGTAAAGTGGCATAATCTCCATTAAGAAAATCCTGATTGGCAGCTCCCTGTCCTGCTCTTCGTAATAGTTTAACGTATTGTTCTGCATTTAAAAACTCCTTGTGATTTGATGGAGTGCTTATTCCGCCCAATGCGTTAAATTGGATCAATGTCTTGCCCGCTTTTCCCTGCTTGGTTGTAATGATGACTACGCCGTTAGAGGCTCTCGCTCCATAAATGGCCGAAGCAGATGCATCTTTTAGTACTTCGATAGATTCAATATCATTGGTGTTAAGGTCTGCCAATGCGCTGGTTGGTGCAGTGGTGCTGGAAAAATCACCGGAAGTAATAGGGATCCCATCTACAATATAAAGAGGCTCGCTACCCGCTGTTACTGATGCTGCACCCCTTACCCTTACCGTTATGCCCTGGCCCAGCTTTCCATTTTGTGCTGCAATCTGCACACCTGCCGCTTTACCCTGTAAGGCTTGTTCAAAACTGGTTACAGGCAGGTTTTCAAGGTCTTTTGATTTAACAGAAGCCACAGACCCTGTCACATCCCGTTTATTCTGCGTACCATAACCAACCACCACCACATCAGAAAGGGTATTGTTTTTCTCATCCAAACTTACGTTAATGGTTTGCCCGGTAATGGGCACTTCTTTGGATTTGTAGCCAATAAAGCTAAAAACAAGTGTTCTGGCATCATCTGGCACGGCTAATTTAAAGGCTCCGGTTGCGTCGCTCTGCGTGCCGGTAGATGGCGAGCCTTTTACAAATACGCTAACGCCAGGAATAGGTCCGGAGGCCGATGTCACCTTCCCGGTAATCACTTTGCCCTGCGCGAAAGCAAATGAAATTAAACCGAGAGACAAAATCATACTTAATAGTAGTTTTTTCATCAAATTGTTGTTTAGTTAATAATGTTTAGTAGTGAGTAGAAATGATACCCTTAATATAATTAAAAATATACACAAAACCTCAGGGAATAAGCTGAAATAAATTGGTTTTTTAGATAATGAGTCGAAAAACGAAACAAAAAGTGGCAAACATTGTTAATTATTTTATAAAAAACCATTATTCACAATAAAAAATACGAGCATGGATAAGTTAGAATTAAAAGGAAAGTGGAATGAAATAAAAGGAAAGGTTAAACAAGCTTATGCTGATTTAACAGACGATGATTTAAAACACGAAGAAGGACAGGATGACGAATTGTTGGGGAAACTTCAACAGAAAACCGGAAAAGGAAGAGATGAACTTGTAAAATGGATCAACTCATTATAATAACAATTCTATAAGATTAACAGGCGGTCAATTTGGTCGCCTTTTTTGCTTTAAAACATTTTTTATGCCCGATATTGCCAGAAGATTTCCCGAAAACCCAATTTTGTGTCCAAAAGATTTAACTCCAAGTAGGGCAGGACTGGAAATTGTTTGCCTTTTAAATCCAGGTGTTTTTACATTTAAAGGGAAAACATGGCTGCTGATCCGCGTTGCTGAAAGACCTGAACAAAAGGAGGGTGTCATTTCTTTTCCGGTATTAACAGAAAATGGAATTGATATTATTGCAATTGCAGAAAACCATCCCGGTCTGGACGCCACCGATCCGAGAGTAATCAATTACAAAGGCGCTGATTACCTAACCACTTTATCTCATTTAAGATTGGTTTGTAGTGATGATGGCATAAATTTTTATCAGCCTGAAGGGTATCCGTTATTGCAGGGCGAAGGGGAGGATGAAGCTTTTGGAATCGAAGATTGTCGCGTTGCCTTAATTGATGACACTTATTATTTAACCTTCACTGCTGTATCAGGGCATGGAGTCGGCGTGGGCATGCGTAGTACAAAGGATTGGAAAAATTTCGAAAACCATGGAATGATTATTCCACCGCACAATAAAGATTGCGCCATATTTGAAGCATGCGTAAACGGTAAATTTTATGCGCTTCACCGGCCCAGCAGCGTAGCTTTAGGAGGGAATTATATCTGGCTGGCCGAATCTCCGGATGGCATCCATTGGGGGAACCATAAATGTATTATTAAAACCAGGTCAGGGCTTTGGGATAGCGCACGTGTTGGTGCCGGCGCCGCGCCCATCAAAACAGAAGCTGGCTGGCTCGAAATTTACCATGGTGCAAACGAAAAACATCAATATTGCCTGGGTGCTTTTATAATGGATTTAAATGATCCGTCTAAAGTATTAGCCCGAACGGAAGCGCCAATTATGCTACCTAAAGAAGATTATGAACTGCATGGTTTCTTTGGCGAAGTGGTATTTACAAACGGGCATGTGGTTAATGGCGATGAATTAACCATTTATTATGGTGCTGCTGATGAATTTGTTTGCGGAGCTAAGTTTTCGGTGAAAGAGATTTTGGGAGCGTTGGTTTATTTCTAAAGATTTTTTACGAAGATACGGAAGTAAATTTTTTTTCAGTTATCAATTCGGAGTTGACAGTTTTATAATGAATCACGAGCTTTCTCACATCCTGCTAACCAATGTACTAATGGCTGATGAACCAATAAACTTTTTAGCCACAGATGCACTGATTGGCACGGAATAATTTTTTCTTACATCAACTTAATCATTGAGCCAATGGAATTGAACGGAAAGCAGCTTTCAGGGTGATCAATTTGAATGGAATAGTTTAAAAATTTACCATTGAGTGTGATTTGTATTTAAATAATGCAATTTCAAGGCGGTTTGAATGGTTTTTGGATAAAAATAGTCTGTAGTCGACTCTTCTATAGGCTGTTTGATACTTAATAAGATCGATGTCTAGCTTATTAAGTATCAATGAGGGTGAAAAAAGATTGGTGTCGAGCTTAATTAGTGTCAACGAGGATAAAATAAATATCAACGGGGGTGGAAAAAGGTCGGCGTCGAGCTTAATTAGTGTCAATGAGGGTGGAATAAGTATCAATGGGGGTGAAAAAAGGTCGGTGTCGAGCTTATTTAGTGTCAACGAAGGTAAACTAAATATCAACGGGGGTGGAAAAAGGTCGGCGTCGAGCTTAATTAGTGTCAATGAGGGTGGAATAAGTATCAAAGAAAAGTAAACGGAAGGCTGTTCAATCAATTGTATCATTGATTAAATCTGTTGATTTCAACCTTAAATAGTACCACAGAAATCCCGTTTTTAAACCGGATTGAAGAGGAGATCCTTTTTTGTCGACTGCGTTTGGGGGCTAAGGCAAAAAAGATCGTATCGAAAAGCCGGACGAAACATCAAACAGGTTTACAGAACCCTGCTTTTCAAATCCGGATTTTCCAGGCGGTAAAGCGTTTGACGATTTGTTTAGCAACTGTTACTTTCCCAAGTATAATCGAAGGGTAAACCATTAACCATCTTAATGAGTTTGCAATTTGCAATTTGCAGTTACCAATAAACCAATGACTAATTAGCAAATGAACCAGTTTTCAGTTTGCAGTTACCAATAAACCAATGATAACTGAACCAATAAACCAAAAAAAGCGATCCCCATTTCTGAGAACCGCTTTAAGCTTTGGCCTTTCAACCCTCCTGCCTTCAACCTCACTTAGTATCCAAAAATCTGCTCTAAGCTCAATTTAGTCACCGGACCAAATTTTGCTAAATCGGCCATGTTGATTTTTTTCTCTGAAGCAACGATACAATAGCTGTAAGGTTTGCCGGAAAGATTGGTTTGGTGGAACGATTTTACGTCGTTAAAAGTTAATGGTTTTAAATTAGCGTACTCATCAATTCTTGAATCGTGATCATAACCTAATTTTTTATCTGCTAAATAGGTATAAATGATGCCGTCTTTAGTAATGCGGCTGGTTTCTATCCCATTTAAAGAATTGGTTTTCGATAAATCGAATGATTTGTCCGATTCAGGCAGAGTGGTTAATAATTCGTTCATACCTGCAACTGCATCATTCATTTTATCGGCCTGTGTACCTACATAAGCAATAATTGTATTTTCTTTCTCTTTACTGTTTGGAGAAGAATATACTGCAAAAGTAGAGTAAGCTAAGGCTTTAGATTCGCGGATGGTTTGGAATACCACAGAACCCATACCGCCACCAAAATAATTGTTAAATAAAGCAATTTTAGCTGAATTGGCCGGATCGTACAATCCACCGTTACGTACCCAACGGATTTCTGCCTGAACCATGTCATAATCGGCAAAGTAAACCTTGTTCGAATCTGTTTTAGTATATACAAATTTCTTGATCGGTGCTGCATCGGTAAATTCTTTTGCCAATGGATGCGCTTTAACAATCTCAGTAGAAAATGCGGCTAAAGTTTTCGGACCATAATAGGTAATGGTGTGTTTATAATTGGTAAGGTTGTGCAAAATATAGATCAGATCGGCTGATTTCATATTTTTGATCTCATCATTGGTTAATCCATAGTTGAAAGGATTGTCTTTGCCATATTGTGCATAACTCATTAAACCACCCAGGATAGATGATTTATTCAGTTTTGCATTATCCCTCGATTTTAACAAACGGCCTTTTAAGTCTTCTAAGGCTTTTTCGTTTGGTTTGCAATGTGCTAAAACATCTTCAAGCAGCGCTACAGCTTTTTCGAAATTCTCTTGTAAACCGCTAATCGATACAGTGGTAACATCGGTGCCAACGTTAACGTTATAGCTACAGGCAATGTTGTAAAAGGCTTTGCTGATATCTTCTGCAGAATATTTATCAGTACTTAAAAAAGATAGATATTGAGCAGCGTAAGGCAACAATTTGTAATTGTAAGAACCCATATCAAAACGGTAACTCATGCGGAAAATTCCGTTTTCAGTATTTTGAACGGCAATTACATCGGCAATGCCCGCTTTACCGAACTGAAGATCTTTTGTATAATCTAAAAATTTAGGAGCAATTGGTTTAACCGGAGCTGCAATAATTTCTTTAGTGAATGGAGAAACCTCGTTTACATTGGTTTTTACAGCAGTAATGGTCGGTTTTTCTACTTTAATAATGCTTTTGTCTTCGCCTTTATGTTTTAAGATGGAAACATAATTGTTGATGAAGAACTTATTGGCAAAATCTACAATTTCTTTTTTGGTTACCTTACCCATTGCATCGGTTGATGCCAATGTTTTATCCCATTCGGTACCACGGTTCTGGATAAAGGCATTCATAGTGAAATCTGCACGTACATCATTGTTATCGAAGTTTTGTAGTTCAGATAGTTTAATGTTTGCAACCGTTGCTTTAATAAGGCTTTCATCAAATTCGCCTTTTTTAAGCAATTCTACCTGCTCTAACAACAATTTTTGAGCTTCTTCTAAACTCTGACCAGCTTTTGGCGAACCGGATAAAATGAAGATACCATAATCTTTCATCGAGTTGTAACCGGCGCCTGCCCTTAACATTTTTTGCTGTTTATTAATGTTGATATCCATTAAGCCAGCTTTGCCGTTAGCTAAGATGCTGCTAATTAAATCAAGCAGTAAACTCTCGTGGGTATTTTGTGCAAAACCCCTGTAGGCAACGTATAAACTTTCGGCACTTGGACCATAAATATCAACTTTCTGAACCTGTGTTAATGGTTTTTCAGGAGCAGGGTTGTATAACGATAAGGGTTTAGACTTCATATAAGCGAAATCCTTATCGATTTTTTTAATCAGGTCATCATAATTAATATCACCGCTCATAATTACGGCCATATTGTTCGGCACATAATATTTATCGTAATATTTTCTGATTTCGATTAATGATGGGTTCTTTAAATGTTCTATGGTACCAATGGTGGTTTGTTGGCCGTAGTTGTGTGTAGGGAACAAAGCATACAGCATTTTCTCGTACATTTTACGTCCATCGTTATCCATACCGATGTTTTTCTCTTCATAAACCGCTTCCAACTCGGTATGAAAAATACGGAAAACCGGTGCACGGAAACGTTCTGCCTGTACCGCTAAAAATTTATCGATGGCGTTTGATGGAAGGTCTTCTTCGTAAACCGTTTCCTCTACCGAAGTATGGGCATTGGTACTGTTGCTTCCGATCGATTTCATCATTTTATCGTATTCGTTAGCAATAGAATAATTAGAGGCCTCGCCCGAAGTTTTATCGATTTCCTTATAAATCTCTTTACGTTTAGCCGGATCGGTGGTTTTGTTATAAGTTTCGTAAAGCGACTCAATTTTATCCAGGTAAGGTTTTTCTTTGGCGTAGTTTAACGTTCCGAATTTATCCGTTCCTTTAAATAAAAGGTGTTCTAAATAATGCGCTAAACCGGTATTGGTCCGCGGATCAGTATTACTGCCTGCCCTTACGGCCATTTTATAGGTAATATTAGGCTCTTTGTTATTTTGAGATAAAATTACGGTTAAGCCATTTTTTAAGGTATAAAAACGGGTTTTGGTCGGATCGTTGGTTACGTACCTGTAAGTGTAGCCACCCGAAGTCCCTGTTTTCCACTGATAGGTTGTTTGTGCTTTCGCTAAAGAACCTGTAATCAGAAAACAAGCCAAAGTAAATAGTTTGAATTTCATTGTTTGATTTTGGTTTATGATCATGAGTGAGTATTTGGCGATTGCATAGAAAGTCCAAATACAGCGTTCATTTTTAATAAGTTATTTATTCAAATATATATGCTTTCTGGTATCGAATGAAAATAATTTTTATTTCCGAACGGAAAAGTAAGCAATAAATGATTTTAGCATATAAATCATGGTTTATTGTGCCCTGAATTTATAAATCTGTATTTTTACCGGCATGACAAAGCAGGGCACAAAACCAAATATTTTAGTTGTAAACGACGATGGCATTACAGCTACGGGTATCAAAAATTTAATGGAAGTAATGCAGGGGCTGGGGAATGTAGTGGTAGTTGCACCAGATAGTCCTCAAAGTGGGATGGGGCATGCCATAACCATTGGAAAACCGATCCGTTTTGATAAAGTTGATCTTTATGAGGGGGTAGAAATGTATAAATGCAGCGGAACTCCTGTTGATTGTGTTAAAATAGCTGTAAATAAGATTTTTAAAGGTAAAAAACCCGATTTATGCGTATCCGGAATTAACCATGGATTAAATAATTCCATTAATGTATTGTATTCAGGTACCATGTCTGCTGCGGTAGAAGGTGCCATTGAAAAAATTCCATCTATTGGATTTTCTTTGGATGATTTTGCCGCCGATGCAGATTTCAGCCACACTAAAAAGTATATTAAAAATATTTGCGAACAGGTTCTGGCTAATGGTTTACCTGAAGGCACTTTGTTAAATGTCAACTTCCCGAAAGGCGACAATTTAAAAGGTGTTAAAATCTGTCGTCAGGCCAATGCCAAATGGATGGAAGAATTTGATGAGCGTACAGATCCTTATAAACGACCATATTATTGGTTAACCGGTGTTTTCGAAAATTTTGATAAAGGAGAAGATACCGATGTTTGGGCATTAGAACACAATTATGTTTCTATTGTTCCGGTGCAGTTCGATTTAACTGCCCACCATGCCATTCAGGCATTAAACAGCTGGGATTTTACCGGTAATGAAGGTGCTAAATCTGGAAATGGAGGTACAAAAGTTTCAGCACCAGATGGCATTAATTTAGGTTAATTCCGATGATCGATCGCTTAAAAAAGTTAAATAATTCGGTATGGGTAGGTTTGGGCATTGGTTTGCTTATCCCTGCAATTTTTTGTTCCATCGCATGGTATATCATTCACCATGTAGCCTACCTTGCCAAAGCAGATTTATTATACATTGGTGCAATTGCGATAAACGCCTACACCATGCAAACATTTTTTAAATACAATAAAGAAAACACAGGCAGGGGCATATTGGCAGCGACATTTGTATGTGCTTTTGTGTTTTTTGCGTACAAAGTTTTTTAAAGAGACATGTGAGATGGAATATGGATGAGGGAGCGTATATTTCCGTTACCAATTTTCCATCATACATGAAAAGAAATATTTAATATGGATGAGGTGATACAATTCCATCATCCATTTCACATCTTCCATAATTATGAAGTACTACCTCGTAGCAGGAGAAGCCTCAGGCGATTTACATGGCGCCAATTTAATAAAAGCCTTAAAAACTGAGGATAGCGAAGCAGTGTTCAGGTATTTTGGTGGCGATAAAATGCAGGCCGAAGGTGGCGAGCTGGTTAAACATTATGCCGACATGGCTTTTATGGGGTTTACCGAAGTACTTTTAAATTTAAGGACTATTTTTAGAAACCTTAAAGCTTGTAAAGAAGATATTATAAAATGGAAACCCGATGTATTGATTTTGATCGATTTTCCAGGGTTTAACCTGAAAATAGCGGAGTTTGCCAAAGCCAATGGCATAAAAGTCTGCTATTATATTTCGCCAAAAGTTTGGGCCTGGAACCAGAAACGGGTACTTAAAATAAAAAGAATTGTCGACCACATGTTCTGTATCCTGCCTTTCGAAGTTGGTTTTTATAAAGAATGGGGCATGAAGGTAGATTATGTGGGTAATCCTTTATTGGATGAAATTGCGCAGTTTACACCGGATGTAAACTTCCGTAAAAACAATCAGCTGGGGAATGAAAAAATTATTGCCCTGTTGCCCGGTAGCCGTAAACAGGAAATAGAGCGTTTGCTGCCGGTAATGTTAAGCATTACAGACGAATATCCTGAATATGTTTTTGCCATTGCCGCTGCACCAACTTTTACCGAAGCCTATTACCACCAGTTTACCGGAAATAAAAAAGTTAAACTCCTTTTTAATAATACTTATAATTTATTGCACAATGCCCATGCGGCAATTGTAGCCTCCGGAACGGCTACACTCGAAACCGCCTTATTTAAAGTGCCGCAAGTAGTGGTTTATAAAGGAGGTACCATTTCAATTGCCATTGCCCGGATGCTGGTAAAAATTAAATTTATCTCTTTGGTTAACCTCATTGTAAACAAAAAGATTGTAACTGAATTGATTCAGCAAGATTGCAATACCCAAAAGGTTAGCGAAGAACTCAAGATTCTTTTAACTGGAGCGGGTAGAATCGAAATGTTAAAGCAATATGATGAGCTTCTTTCGTTAATGGGCAAACCGGGTGCTTCGGCAAAAACTGCCGTGTTAATCACTACATATTTAAACTAAGTTAGTTTTTCTGCCAACGTAACATTTTAGGTTGGTTTTGATTTTTTTTAAAACAAAATGCCCTTTAAGGCGTTACTAAATCGTTTTGCGGAAATCCTAATTAAAACTAATTAATCTCAGTGCTCTTATTAATTTGGTGAAATTCGGCCGCATTGCGTAACTAATTATAAACTAAACTAGTGAGTGCCAATGAGAAACATTTTACTCAGGATGTCAGGATTCCTATGCCTGATCCTACTTTCAAGCCCCCAGTTGTTTGCAAAAATTAAGAGCGAAAAAATCAATTTCAATCGCTATTATTTTCAGCAGGATACAACTAAAAAACAAGACACAACAAAAAAAGTTCCGGTTGCCAAACCCGCTGATTCGGTAAAAGTACCACCAAATCCGCTGGGAGGCGCACGTCCGGCTACTGCACCGGCAACAGCACCAGCAACAACGGCACCTGCCACACCGGCGAGCACCGCTCCGGCAACATCATCCGCACAAAAAACAATTACCGGTACTGTTGTAGATGAGCAGAAAATCGGTTTACCTGGCGTTGGGATTAAAATCCAGGGCAAAACAGGTGGTAGTGTAACACAGGAAAACGGTAAGTTCAGTATTAATGTAACTTCGCCAACCGATGTGCTGGTATTCAGTTATATAGGTTACCAAACCAAGTCTGTTCCGGCAGGTAATGGTGCAACGCCGTTAAACATCAGCCTGGTACCATCACAGTCACAAAAATTAGACGAAGTAGTGGTAGTGGGTTATGGAACGCTGAAAACCAAAGAAGTTACTTCTTCTGTTGCTCACGTTGATACGGCACAATTTCGGCAAAGTGGTGCGCGAAATCCGCTCGATCTGATTCAGGGTAAAGTTGCAGGTTTGAATATTACCAGGGGTAGTTCAAATCCAAATTCTGGTCCCAGTGTGCAATTACGTGGAGTGGTTTCCGTAACCGGAAGTGCAAGCCCACTTTTTGTAATCGATGGTATCCCGGGCGGTAACCCCGATCTTTTACAACAAGATGATATCTTATCTGTCGATGTTTTGAAGGATGGCTCTGGAGCGGCAATTTATGGTACGAGTGCCAATGCGGGGGTAATTTTAATCACCACAAAAAAAGGTAAGCCAGGTGCTCCAACTTTCAATTATTCAGCATATGTTAGAAAGGAGTTTATCCAAAACCGCTTAGATTTTTTAACAGCTGATGAATTTAGGCAAAAAATTGCTTCTAAAGAGATTAATGCTATTGATTACGGTGGCAGCGAAGATCTGTACGATCGTTTAGTTAACCATAATAACCTTTCACAAAATCATAACCTATCATTATCCGGAGGATCTGACAAAACAAGTTATCGAGCAAGTATTAACTATAGAGATTTACAGGGAATTGCTTTAGAAAATGGCCGTAAAGAATACACATTAAGGCTGAATGTAAATCAAAAAGGGCTTAATGATAAATTGAATGTTCAGATGAATTTGGCCGCCAATTTTAATAATGCAAACTTACTCTCAAATGGTACAAAAATCGATTTTTTCGATAACGAATTAACCGGTAGCGGCTGGGAAGAAGAAGCAACAAAAAATCCAACAAAACTGATTTATAACCCAGACGGATCGTTTTATCACGATACACAGAGTACTAATCAGTTTGCCCGTTTGTTCCAGGAAACCAGCTATAGGAAACAACAAACCAGTTCTGCCGATATTAAAGCTGATCTCGATATAATTGAAGGTTTAAAGGGTAGTATTTTTGGATCCGTACAGAGAGATAGTTATATAGATGGCGGTTATGGTGATCTTGCCAGTGAAAATTCTATAGAAAATACCGATTATCCAGGGGGCGGATATGCTTTTAAAAATAATTTCCTGTCACAGAGTTTTGCTCTTGAGCCTACATTGCAGTATACCAAAACCATTGCAGACAAACATTCTTTTACTGCATTGGCCGGATACAGTTACCGTTATTATATCGAAGAGGGGGCAAAAGCAAGCAACCGTGGCTTTTTGAATGATCAGTTTCATGAAGATAATTTAAATGCGGGGCAGGCGCTTGCTGATGGTAAAGCAGGAATGGGAAGTTTTAAAAACGATAATACCTTGATTGCTTTCTTCGGTCGTATCAATTATGCATTTGATGGCAAGTATTTGGCTCAGTTTATTTTAAGGAGAGAAGGTTCGTCAAGGTTTGGTGATAATAATAAATGGGGAAATTTCCCAGCCGTATCATTGGGATGGAATGTAACCCAGGAGAAGTTTATGGAAAATGTAAAATGGGTTAATAATTTGAAGTTAAGAGCTGGTTATGGTGTGACCGGTAATTCAGGCTTTCAGAACAATGCCTCAAGGGTTACGCTTAGTACCGGGGGTAAATACCTTTACCCTGATGGTGCTTATCGCGAAACTTATGGCCCTAGCCGAAATGCAAATCCATTTCTTAAATGGGAAAGTAAACGCGAGTTAAACATAGGTGCAGACTTTACTTTATTTAATAACAAGTTAACCGGTGCTTTAGATGTATTTAAACGCACAACCAAAGATTTATTGGATACATACACCACACCACAGCCACCTTACGTTCAATCGAGCATTTTTGCTAATGTTGGTCAGATTTCATCAAAAGGTATAGAACTTGCCTTATCATATCAGGCTATTAAAACCAAAGACTTTACTTTTAGTATGGATTTTACCGGAAGTACAATTAAAAATACGCTGGATTCTTATTCTAACGATATTTATACCGTTCAATACAAAACTTTTGGTAGTATTGGTGGATCTGGAGACCTTGGCGATGCCATTACCACTTACGAAGGAGAGAACCTTGGTGTATTTTGGGGTAAACGCTTTGCAGGTTTTGATGCAGATGGAAAATGGTTGTTTTTTAACCGCAACGGACAAGCAGTACGCAATGATCAGATTAATTATTCGAAAGATAAAAACCTTACCGACCTTGCTCCGATCGGCAACGCCATTCCGAAATACTATGCATCTTATACAGCCAACTTTACCTATAAAAATTTCGATTTCAGGGTATTCTTGCGTGGAAAATTCGATTACCAAATCTTAAATACAACAGCACTTTCCTACGGAAACCCTTCAATTTCCGGAATCAATTACCTGCAGGAAGCGTTCGGTAAATACAGCCAGATCAAGGATACCTATATGTATTCTGATTATTATTTAGAAAACGGAACCAACGTTAAAATTGATGAGGTAACTATTGGTTACAACTTTAAATTTAAAACTAAAATGATCCGTAATCTGAGGGTATATGCAACAGGGCAGAACCTGGCCACCATTACAGGATATACGGGTAATGATCCGGATTTCGTACAGGACACAGGTTTAGGCCCGGGTATTGATAACCGTGGTGCTTATCCAAGTACCAGATCATTTTTATTCGGTGTTAACGTAGGCTTTTAATTATATCAAAATGAAAAATAAATCGATAATACAAACAGCATTATTTTTATTGGTTGCTATTGTAAGCGCCTGCACCAATCTTGATGAAAATGCTTATAGTGAAATTCCTTCCGATAAATTTTATAATAATAAAAACGAAGTAATCTCAGCAGTTTTACGTCCCTACACACATGCAAACGCATGGGTAACTCCTTCGGGGCAGGACGGATGGTGGCGACCGGCAGAATTATCGGCTGATCAGCTGGCCTGGCCAACTAAAGGTCCGCATGGCGAAGATAGCGGGAAATGGAAAAGATTGCATTACCATAGCTGGACGGTCGACGAAGCCGGCTTAAATAATGCCTGGTCTTTAATTTATAGCGGCATAGGCTATTGTAATGATCCGATTGCAAATATTGGTACACGTGATATTTCGGCATTGGGTATCACCCAAAAAGAAAAAGACGAATTTATTTCCGAATTGAAATTGCTGCGTGCTTTCCATTATTTAAAACTTATGGATCTCTTTGGTGGCGTACCCATTGTAACTGAGCCTGCTGATCCGGCAAATCCGGTTTATCCAGCAACTTCAAGCAGAAAAGAAGTTTTCGATTTCGTCGAAAAAGAAATTAAGGATAACATCAATAATGTACCGAAACTATCTAGGGCAATGTTAGGTAGAATGAGCCAGGCCAGTGGTTATGCCATGCTGGTAGAACTTTATTTAAATGCGGAAGTATGGTCGGGAACAGCTCGTTGGGACGACTGTATTGCCGCAGCAGATAAACTGATCAACAATGAAGGCGGTGGTCAAAATGGAACCATGCAATTAGATACCACCATTACCGATCAGTTTAAAAATACAAATGATTTATCAAAAGAGGTGATTTTTTCTATCGCTTACGATTTCACCAGGGCAAAGTTCGAACCTTCATGGACAGGCGAGTTTTATCATTTTGCGCAAAGAGATATTTATGGTGGCGGCAGAAATGGCAATGATGGCGTGGTATTGGTACCGGGTGTTTATACTACTTATGATAACGACGACCGCAGGAAAAAAGAATGGTTGCTTATTGGGCCGCAATTTAAATTTGCCAATCCTAAAGAGGCTGTACTAGGTACCGTAGAATATGCTGGCAAGCCATTATCTTTTGTTGACAATATCCAGAAAAACACAAAAAATTCCACCGTTTCCAACATGAGCGAAGGTGAAGAGAACAGTGGAGTAAGATTTAACAAGTATAAACTGGGCAATTCCGTGCCGGGTTTTGTGATCAATGGTCAGGATACTGTCGCTGTTCAGCCTGATCCAAATTACAACAACAACGACTGGAATGTTTACCGTTTAACATGGATTTATTTTGCCAAGGCGGAAGCATTAATGCGTAAAAGCGGTGGTACAGCTACTGCTGAAGCGGTAGCTTTAATCAATACGACAAAAAAACGTGCTTATGCGCCAGCTATACGAGATGCTAAGGCTTACACTACTGCTACTTTAACTTTAGATGAGCTTTTGGCAGAACGTGGCAGAGAGTTTATTTTCGAAGGCTTTAGAAGAGATGATTTGATTCGTTTCGGGAAATTTACAACCGGAACCTGGTGGGACCACGTAGCCTCATCAGCAACGAAAGCACTTTTTCCTATTCCTCAAAGACAACGAGACCTTAATCCAAAACTCACACAAAACCCCGGATATTAATTTTGATACAAAAGGCGCCTGATAAGCGCCTTTTGCTGTTTTAAGCCTCATTTTTTTATCCCGCCAACCTTTAACAAGTCTTTCTAAAACGATTAACATAAAAAATGTTAAATTGCGTTTTTATAAACGGGCAAAAATTTAAAAGCTATAATTTTTATTTAGCTTTGAATCGATTAACTTAAAAGAATTCCGACCAAATGAAATCGCTTTCTATCAAAGATATAGCTGTAAAAGCAAATGTATCCATTACCACAGTTTCCTTTATTATCAATGGTAAAGCAAAAGAAAAATCGATCAGTGAAGCGGTTATAGAAAAAGTAGAAAAAATTATTGCAGAGAGTGGTTATAAACCCAACCAGATTGCCAGGAGCCTGCGCACCGGAAACTCGAATATTATCGGACTGATTATCGAGGATATTTCAAACTCTTTCTTTTCAAGAATCGCGAGGTTAATCGAAGATAAAGCCTATAAAAGAGGTTATAAAATTATCTATTCCAGTACCGAAAACAGTGTTGATAAAGCAAAAGAACTCATCAACATGTTCAAATCGCGCAAGGTTGACGCTTACATCATTTCGCCCATTAAAGGAATAGAAGAAGATGTGAAGATGTTGTTGGAAGATGGCAATCCCGTAATCTTTTTTGACAGGAACCTGCCCGATATTAACACCAGCTATGTAGGCGCCGATCATTTGAATGCTTCTTACCAGTCTATCCAGAGTTTTATCGATCAGGGTAAAAAGAACATTGCCCTCGTTACTACTGATATCAATGTAGAGCAGATTGTAGAGCGTTATGATGGTTATAAAAAAGCATTGGAAGACAATGGCATTAAATACGACGAAAACCTTGTTTTAAAAATCCATTTTAACCAGGAAGAAAGCGAAACCATTAGCCAGATTAAGCAGCTATTTGAACAAAAAAATATCGATGCCGTGCTGTTTGCCACCAACTACCTTGCCATTAGCGGCCTAAAAGTGTTAAAACAGATCAATAAAAAAATAGGGGATGACTTTGCGGTTATCGCATACGATGATCATGAAGCCTTCGAATTGCATACCCCTGGAATTTCGACCGTACAGCAACCGCTGGAAGAAATCGCCGAAAATGTGATCAAAATAATCCTTAAACAACTTTCTTCTAAAACAAAACTGGAAAACCAGCAGGTCATCATTCCAGCCAAACTCATCATAAGAGATTAATATTTTGTAACTTAAATATTACGAGATGTGGTTTTAATATGATTTTTAAATTCTCTAATATTGGATTAGTAAAACGTTTTACTTTATTGCGGCTTTAGAGAACAAAAATCCATCTTAACCAGAATTATCATCCTCATTTTCATTCCCATCAGAATAAATATTTGGTCGGTAAATTAAGTAAAACGATTTATCCATTGCAACGAACCAAATATTGAACGATGAGAAACCTTTCCTTACTGGCATTTTGCCTTTTTATTACCTTCACCCTTAAAGCACAGGATAAAGCCCCGGCTTACCCGCTGATTACGCACGATGCCTATTTCAGTATCTGGTCTTTTGGTGATGGCTTAAATAAATCGGTTACCAAACACTGGACGGGTAAGGAACAATCTTTATTGGGCATTATAAAAGTTGACGATCAGTTTTATCGTTTTATGGGCGAAGAAAGTAAGACCTTTAAAACCATTCTCCCTGCTGCTGATGAGAGTAAATACCAGGCCAGCTATACCTTCGATCAGCCTGAAAAAGATTGGGAAACCAATACTTACAATGATGGCGCCTGGAAAAAAGGCGATGCGCCATTTGGCGATGAGCGTGCTGATCAAACAAAGTGGAATACCAACGACCTCTATTTCAGAAGGACTTTTGAAGTTGCAAATCTAACATCTGCAAAAAAATACCTTAAACTCAATCACGATGATAATGTAATGGTGTACCTCAACGGTAAATTAATTTACAGGAAAAACGGATGGGTTTCTGATTATATTTACCTGCCTGTTGAGGAAGGTATTTTACAAAAAGGTAAAAATGTACTGGCCATCCATTGCAAAAATACCGTTGGTGGCAGGCACCTCGATGCCGGGATTGTAGAAGAGGAAGCCCAGGAGATAAAAATCGACCCCGCAACGCAAACCAATGTATCACTATCAGCAACTACAACAAAGTATGGTTTTACTTGTGGTAAAGTAGCTTTAGAAGTGAGTTTTACTTCTCCGTTATTGCTTAACGATATTAAACTAACCGCGCGACCAATCAGTTACATCAATTATGCTGTAAAATCAGCCGATGGCAAGGCACACAAAGTGGATCTTTTCTTTGGTGCATCATCAAATATTGCCGTAAATACACCAACACAGGCTGTTTCGGCATGGAAAAGTACCAAAAACAACCTTTCTATACTTAAAACAGGAACTGTTGAGCAACCGGTGTTAAAAAAACGTGGCGATGATGTGCGGATCGATTGGGGCTATTTATATGTGGCTGTTCCGGCTAAATTTAATGCTATACAGTTTATAGGTACGCAGAATGAAAATTTAAAAACATTTATGGGCGCAAAATATCCTGCTCAAAACCAGGTTTTAAATGCCAAAAACTTAAGCTTAAGCAGCGTGATTCCCTTCGGTACCGTCTCTTCTGCTACGGTAGAGAAATATGTGATGCTCGGTTACGATGATTTAAAATCAGTAGAATATTTTGGAGAAAAACTATCGCCGGTTTGGAGACAATCGGGTTCGCAGCAATTTGAAGATCAGTTGGCTGACGCGAATGCACAATATTCATCTTTAAAAGCAAAATGTGCTGCTTTTGATACTAAACTTTATTCTGATGCCGAGAAAGCAGGGGGCAAGGAATATGCAGAGATGTGCAAACTGGCTTACAGACAAGCTATTGCGGCCCATAAAATTGTTTATGCACCTAATGGGGATATTCTTTTCCTTTCAAAAGAGAATTTCAGTAACGGATCAATCAATACCGTTGATGTAACCTATCCGTCTGCGCCACAATTTTTGGTGTATAATCCCGAATTATTAAAAGGCATGTTGAACGGTATTTTTTATTATTCGGAAAGCGGGAAATGGAAAAAACCCTTTGCCGCGCATGATTTAGGCACTTATCCACTGGCTAATGGGCAAACCTATGGCGAAGATATGCCGGTAGAAGAAGCCGGAAATATGATCATTTTAACTGCCGCCATTACCAAAGCTGAAGGAAGTGCCAAATATGCCGAAAAACACTGGGAAGTGATGTCGGTATGGGCAAACTACCTGTTAAGAGAAGGTTTCGATCCTGCCAACCAATTGTGTACCGATGATTTTGCCGGTCACCTCGCCCGTAACGCCAACTTATCGGTAAAAGCCATCGTAGCCTTAGGTGGTTATGCCCAAATGGCACAATTGTTAGGTAAAACTGATATAGCCACTAAATACCGTACTGCTGCATTACAGATGGCACAGAACTGGATGAAAATGGCCGACGACGGCGATCATTATGCTTTAACTTTTAATGATAAAAATACCTGGAGCCAGAAATATAACCTGGTGTGGGATAAACTTTTAAAACTGGATCTTTTCCCGAAAGAAGTATATAAAAAGGAAATCAATTTCTATCTGACCAAACAAAAGGATTTCGGCCTGCCTTTAGATAGCCGCAGAACCTACACCAAATCGGACTGGATTATTTGGACCGCCAGCCTGGCAGATAACGAAGCAGATTTTCAAAAATTTATAAAACCGATTTACCGTTATGCTACCGAAACTGAAAGCAGGGTGCCATTGAGCGACTGGCACGAAACCACCAACGGAAAAATGACGGGTTTCCAGGCGAGGAGCGTGGTTGGCGGTTATTTTATTAAAATGCTCGCCGATAAATGGAATATTAAATAAAACATCAATCAGCTTTGCCTGCACCCATTTACCTATGCAGGCGATAGCTGATTTTTAATATACAGTTGATTTATATCGGCTGAAAAGAACCAACAACACACAAATGAAACTTAAATTAATTGCATCCGTTTTATGCTGCCTTGCTGCCAAAGGGTTATTGGCACAGCAGAAAGATTGGGTCCACTATGTAAACACGCTGCAGGGCACCAATTCTAAACACGAACTTACCAGGGGAAATACCTATCCCACTACTGCACTGCCATTCGGCATGCATACCTGGACGCCCCAAACCGGCAGAAATGGCGATGGCTGGAAATATCAATACTTTAAAGATAAAATCAGGGGCTTTCAGCAGGCACACCAATGTAGCTCCTGGACAAGAGATTACGCGGTATTTTCTTTAATGCCCATGGTTAATGAACTGGTTGTTGATGAAAATCAGCGTGAAGCCAGGTTTAGCCATAAAGATGAAATTGCCAAACCCAATTATTATAAAGTAAAGTTCGAAAATGAAATTACCACAGAAATTTCTCCTTCAGAGCGGGGTGCACACCTGCGTTTCAGCTATCCGAAAGGCAAAAGAAGTTTCCTGATTCTGGATGGATACACCCGGCTTAGTGGCGTTCAGATTTATCCTAAAGAAAATAAAATTACTGGTTGGGTAAACAACGGAGAAGGTTTTAAACGTGGCTGGAAAAGTTATTTTGTGATTCAGTTCGATCAGCCTATAAAAGCTTATGGTACCTGGGAGAACAAACGCAATACCGTAAATAAAGATTCGCTCATTGCCGAAGGATTGGGCAAAGGTGCATTTGTACAGTTCGAATCAGGTACGAAAGTGCAGGTAAAAACCGCTTCCTCTTACATCAGCTTAAAACAGGCAGAACTGAATTTAAAGAGAGAATTAGGAAATGATAAAACTTTAGAAGATACCAAAGCCAATGCGGCTGCGATATGGAATAAATCGCTTGGTAAAATCGAAGTAGAAGGTGGATCGAAAGCCGATATGGAAACCTTTTATTCCTGCTTTTTCAGGGCAAGTTTGTTCTCGCGAAAGTTTTATGAACTGAACGAAGCCGGAAAACCTTACTATTTCAGCCCTTACGATGGAAAAGTACACAATGGATACATGTTTACCGATACCGGTTTCTGGGATACTTTTCGTGCGCAATTTCCTTTAAATACTTTGGTACAGCCCGAAATGCATGGGCGTTACATGCAGGCCATGCTCGATGCTTACGAACAATGTGGTTGGCTGCCTTCGTGGTCGTTCCCCAGCGAAGCGGGAAGCATGATCGGCAACCATGCCATTTCCTTACTGGCCGATGCCTGGGCGAAAGGAATCAGGACTTTCGATCCAAAGAAGGCACTGGATGCCTATTACCATGAAGCGATGAATAAAGGGCCATGGGGGCCGGCAAACGGAAGGGATGGCGTAAATGAATATAACCAATTGGGTTATGTACCTTATCCAAAATATAGAGAAGCTACTGCTAAAACTTTAGAATATGCCTACGATGATTATTGTGCTTATCAATTGGCCAAAATGATCGGCGATAAACATTATATGGAGGTTTTCGAAAAACCGATGTACAATTATAAAAATGTGTACGATCCTGCTACACGGTTTATGAGAGGCAAAAATGCAGAGGGCAAATGGTCACCAAATTTCGACCCGACAGAGTGGGGCGGACCTTTTACCGAAGGTAATGCCTGGCACTGGCAATGGTCGGTTTTTCAGGATACCAAAGGTTTAATTAGTTTAATGGGCGGAAATGACAATTTTACGGCTAAACTAGATTCTGTTTTTACTGAACCCAATAAAGTTAATGTGGGCTCTTACGGCGGCATGATCCACGAAATGACCGAAATGGTGATGGCTAACATGGGACAATATGCGCATGGCAATCAACCAATACAGCATATGGTATATTTATATAATTATGCCAATCAGCCCTGGAAAGCGCAGTTTCATGCCCGCGAAGTAATGCGAAAATTGTATGATGCTACCGAAAATGGTTACCCCGGAGATGAAGACCAGGGGCAAACCTCATCGTGGTATGTATTAAGTGCATTGGGTTTTTACAGCGTTACACCAGGTACAGGAGAATACGTTTTAGGTAGTCCCGTGTTTAAGAAAACGACTATTAATTTAGAAAATGGCAAAAAATTCGTAATCGAAGCACCCGCAAATGACGCAGAGCACGTTTATATTAAATCTGCAAGTTTAAACGGTAAAAATTTCACTAAAAACTTTATTAATCATAGCGATATTTTAAAGGGTGGCGTGTTAAAATTAGAAATGAATGTTAAACCTTCGTTAAATAGAGGACTTTTAGAAGACGATAAGCCATTTTCGCTGAGTAAATAAATATTGAATCGCTATTTTTGGCGCATTGATGAGAATTAGTAAAAATAACAGAAATATAGATATAGAATGGAAAAGCCTGTTGCATTAGGTGTAGATATTGGCGGCTCGCATATAACAGCCGCATTGGTGGATTTGGAAACAAGAACTTTGGTGAAGGATTCCATCAAGCGTAGCCCTGTGAACTCACAGGAGAATAAGGAAGTGATTTTATCGGCATGGTGCGATATTATCAGCAAAGCTTTTCAAAACATTAAAAACGGTGCGCGGAATGTGGGGATTGCCATGCCCGGACCGTTTAATTATAACGAAGGGATTTCATTGATCAAAGATCAGGATAAGTTTAAGTCGCTTTATCAGGTAAATGTTAAAGAAGAACTGGCCAAACGTTTAGATATCCCGGCAGAAAATATCCACTTTATAAATGATGCCGCTGGCTTTTTACAGGGTGAGGTTTTTGCCGGTGCTGCAAAAGGAAATGCAAGTGTACTAGGCCTAACATTGGGAACAGGGCTTGGATCTTCGCTTTGTTTAAACTACAAAGCCTTTGATGCCGACCTTTGGAACTCCGAATTTTTAGACGGAATTGCAGAAGATTACCTTTCTACGCGCTGGTTCGTAAAACGTTTTAACCAACTTAGCGGTAAAACGGTAGATGGCGTAAAAGAACTGGTCGAAATTGTAGAAACCGATCATTTTGCCACCAGGGTATTTATGGAGTTTGGCTATAACCTTGCCCAGTTCCTAATTCCGATTATCAGAAAACATAAAATAGATACCGTAATTGTTGGTGGTAATATTGCACAATCTTTTAGTGCTTTTGCACCTGAACTGATTGCTACACTTAAAGGTAATGGCATAGAAACCAGTATTAAAATTTCGGAACTTAAAGAGCACGCTGCGTTAATTGGCGCCGCCAGTTGTTGCGATTTAAGTTTAATCTAAAGTGTTTTACCAGAGTATTTTACATTTTTTATTCCCTTTAAAAATAACCGCAGAATTGCAATTTTAATAAAGTAATTCTGCGGTTAATCTTCATTTTTTCTTTTTTCTTAAGAAAATGATCCTTTTTATAGGATATTTTCATTCATTTTTCTCTTAAACATGACCAGCAGGAGAATTTTTTAATATTTCTTCATCAAAAAAAAGATATATAATTCTTGATTTATTAAGAATATGCTTATTATTGCTTAATAAAACGTTTTAGTCTTCAGTTATTTAAGTATTCTTATAGAGCTGATACAAGAGCAAGTGTTGATCATCGATCAAGGCTTTTTTTTACGAAACAAAACTAAAACGTTTTAGTTTAACCAAAAAGTAACTAACCATTCATACAGAAATAAGAGGAGAAACTCAATGAAGTAAAATTTACATTCTGATATACCCATTCTGCCCTGCGGAAACCAACAAACTAATCAAACACCAACCAAACTAATCATGACCAAAAACTTCCCAAACCAGCGCTGGCTGTCTATGCGCCATTAGTATTCTTTTCGTAATACGAGAGAGGCTAACGATAAAGGTAACTGAAAATCATTTCGCTGTAAATCAGCTGTTTGCGTTGTTAACTCCCAATTAACTTGTACAGGGGTTAATGTACTGAACTAATTATTTTCTACACATTTTAGAATTAGCGCTTCTTTAAAGACAGATTCAATTCCTGATCTATCATTGATCATGTGGCTAAATATTGCACATTTTAATAACCAACAAACTATAAATTAATCAATTATGAATCTTTTAAAAATGACCAAGAAAGCCGCAGGGCTCTGCTTTGCGTTAGCTTTACTTCTTGGATGCGGTAAAGAAGAGTACCCTGCAGTGGATCTTTTTACCTGGAAAGCAAAGGTAGATGTGACCGCTAAGGCCGTTGTATCTGTTAACTTTGAAAACTCCGGAGGTGCTTCAGCAGGAGAAGGATCGCTAAAAGTGGTTGATAATGATATCAACACAAAATTCCTGATCAATCCGTATCAGTCGGCCCTTTATATCCAGTTAACCTTTCCTTCACCCCAACAAGTGGCATCCTATACTTTAACATCGGGCGGTGATGCTCCCGACAGGGATCCTAAAAACTGGAAATTAAGCGGTTCTACAGATGGGAGCACCTGGGTAGATCTTGATACCAGAACAGGTGAAACATTTTCGGGCCGTAACATGACCAAAACCTACAGTTTCAAAAACAAAGTGCTTTACAAGTACTACAGACTTAGCATTACGGCAAATAACGGTGGCTCTTTGTTCCAGTTGTCTGAGTGGCGGGTAATTGAAGTGCCTGAGGAGCAACAGTAATTTATCACTCTTGCTATTACTAGACAAATTAAGATTATTCTGCCGGTTAGTATGGCAGGCAATAAGATTTTCAACTGATCAATAGACCAAATAACAGTATTTCTGTTAACAAAAAAAATTTTATGATGAAAAAAAATACAAATTTAACTGGGGGCAGGCTCAGGCTTAAAGATTGTGCTTTTAAGGCGCTTGCTTTTACAGTAGCCTTAAGCAGTGGTTTTTATGCAAAGGCCAATGCTTCAGCCATTAATATAAACAGTTCGGTTGCGGTTAGCCAAACCAGGGCCGATATTATAATCCGTGGTATCATTAAAGATGAGGCAGGTTTGCCTTTACCAGGTGCAGGTATCAAAGTAAAAGGCAGTTCTACCAGTGCAGCTGCAGATACGAACGGCGCATTTACCATTACTGTTCCTGATCAAAACACAGTTTTGGTTATAACTTATGTTGGTTATGATACCAAAGAGATTCCTGTGGGTACGCAAACAGTATTGGATATCCGTTTAAAAGAAACAGTAGGTGCCAATTTACAGGAGGTAGCTATTGTAGGTTTTGGTACGCAGAAAAAGGAAAGTTTGGTGGGTGCACAATCTTCAGTTAATGTGGCCGATTTAAAACAACCGGTTTCGAGCATGAGCCAGTTATTGGCAGGCCGTATACCGGGGGTAGTTAACGTATCTAGAAATGGTGAGCCAGGTGCAACAGGATCTGATATTTTTATCCGTGGTATATCTTCGTTAACAGGTACCGATAGGGGCCCGCTAGTAATTATCGATGGTGTTCCAAACCGTAACCTGAATGATATCAGTGTATATGATGTAGAGAATTTTACTGTACTGAAAGATGCTGCTGCAACAGCAGTATATGGTATCCGTGGTGCAAACGGTGTAATCCTGATCAATACCAAGCAGGGAAAAATTGGTACACCGAAAATCAATGTGGAATATTATGAAGGGGTGAGCCGTTTCACCAAAAGGCCACAGTTAATTGATGGTGTTGATTATATGAATTTAGCCAACGAAGCTAAGTATTCTGATTATTTAAGAGGTGGTGCAGCAGGTGCATTTACACCAGCATACTCAATTGATGCCGTTCAAAAAACAGCGGCAGGTACCGATCCGATCCTTTACCCTAATGTAAACTGGTTTGATGCCATATATAACGATTTTGGTAGAAACAGATCAGCAACAGCCAATTTAACCGGTGGTGTAAGTAACGCAAAATACTATGTATCCTTAGGTTATTATGGCGAAGATGGTTTATTTAAAACTGATGATGCCGTAAATTCTGCTGTAAAACAAAATTATGGCCGATACAATGTAAGCGCAAATTTAAACTGGGACATTACAGGTACAACTAAATTAGACTTAGGTATTAAGGGAATATTATCGCAAAATAACTACCCAAGTAACTTCAGTGCACAGGATATTTTTAGCCAGGCTTTCCAGATTAACCCAACCTCATTCCCCATTCTTTATCCAAATGGAAGTTTACCGGGTATCAGTCCGCAGTCCGATCAGCGTAACCCTTATGGTGATGTTACCCGCAATGGTTATAGGGTAGGATATACCAATCAGGTAAATTCTAACCTTCGTTTAACACAGGATTTAAAAGAGTTAACCCCGGGTTTATCGGTTACTTCAATGTATTCTTTTGATGCCAGTAATACCAATTTCATCAACAGGATTAAAAGGGAAACCATATATAGGATCAATCCTAACGACCCTTATATTACTCCCGGCAATCCAAATTCAGGTTATAAATATGGTTTGGTATTACAGGGACAGGATTTCTTAAATTATGGACGAACCAACAGGGGCGATAAGAAATTATACTTTGAGCTTGGCTTTAATTATAACCGTACATTCGGAAAGCATGCAGTAACCGGTTTATTATTGTACAACCAGAACGATAATACCAATCCATTTGTCGATAATTTAACACTATCTCTACCATATAGGTTACAGGGTATTGCCACCCGTGCTACTTATGCTTATGATAACAAGTATTTCTTCGAATTTAACATGGGCTATAACGGTTCAGAAAACTTTGCACCAAATAAACGTTATGGTTATTTCCCTGCAATAGGTTTGGGTTGGTTGCTTTCGAACGAGAAATTTTTCGAACCACTTAAAAATGCTATTCAGATGGTTAAATTCCGTTATTCTGATGGTATTGCAGGTAGTGGAGGAAGCGGTAACAGTTATGCCGATAACGAAGGCCAGCGCTTTTACTATTTAACAAAGGTAGGCGATTCGCCTAGTTATTCTTTTGGACAGAATGGAAACATCGTTCCGGGTAGCAATTCATCAACAGGTGGTTTAGGCGTAACGGCTTATGGGGTAGATGTAACCTGGGCCGAAACGCGTAAGCAGGATTTAGGTTTCGAAATAAAAACGTTAAATAATAACCTTTCGTTAATTGTCGATTTCTTTAAAGAAAGAAGAAAAGATCAGTTTATTACCAGGGGTACCGTGCCAAATTATATCGGTTTGGCCAATACGCCGATCGGTAACCTGGGTATTGTAGAAAATAAAGGTATTGATGGTACGATACAGTACGATGCAAGGTTTGGTGAAAACTGGTCGCTTAATTTAAGAGCCAACTTTACTTATAATAAAGATAAGGTAATTGAGAATGATCAGGCTCCTCAGGCTTATCCATGGATGGAGCAACGTGGTCTTAACGTACTGGCTGCTACAAGAGTAGGTTACATTGCCGAAAAATTATTCGATAGTCAGGCAGAAATCAATGCGAGCCCTACACAGTTTGGAACGCTGATGCCAGGCGATATCAAATACAAAGATTTAAACGGTGATGGTAAAATCGATTCGTTCGATAAAACGGTTATCGGTAGAGGTGACATTCCAAGTACCACTTATGGTTTCGGTTTCTCGTTAACCTATAAAAACTTCGATTTTGGTTTGTTCTTCCAGGGACAGGATAATGCCGATATTCTTTTGAATATTCCTTCATTCGCCAATTCTGGTGGTTTGGGTAATATGTTAGCAGTAGCTGCAGATCGCTGGACAACAACTAATCCCAGTCAGGATGCAGTGTATCCACGTTTATCTTATGGTGGTACCAATAACAATAACTATCAATCAAGCACCTGGTGGAAACGTGATATCAGTTTCTTAAGGTTGAAAAATGCAGATTTTGGTTACACGCTTAAAAATGGAATCAAATCTCTTGGTGTTAAACGCTTAAGGGTTTATGCAATGGGCTATAACGTATTTACCATCAGCAAATTCAAACTATGGGATCCCGAATTAGGTACAGATAACGGTACCAGATATCCGTTAACCTCAAATTATTCTTTAGGTTTAACCGCTAATTTTTAAAATAAAAAGGATGAAAAAAATATTAATATATACAGTTGCTGCATTACTTCTTGTAAGTAATTATGGCTGTAAGAAATTTTTAAACCAGGTACCTGATGATAGGTTAACCTTCGACCAGATGTACGAGAAAAAGGCTACTGTTGAGCGTGCACTTGCAAATGTTTATTCAACACTTCCTGATCAGGATCAGGACCGTTCTCCATCAGCTTTGGGTAATATTGGCCCGTGGACAGCCGCTTCTGATGAAGCAGATTATACCTTGCCCAACTTTAGCGAAAACGTAAACACAGGTGCCTGGGATGCAACTGCAGGGCAGGTAAATTATCACTGGCAAAATTATTATCGCGGCATACAGGCTGCCAGTTCATTTATGGCAAATGTTACTAAATGTACCGATTGTAACCTTGGTAATATTGATATCGTTAACCGTTATTATAATGAAGCAAAAGCATTGAGGGCTATTTATTATTATTACCTGGTGAGACAATACGGACCGGTAATTTTATTGGGCAATGATCCGATTGCATCTGATGCACCGTTGGCAGCAATCAGTAAACCACGTAACTCTATGGATGAGTGTATCGATTATATTGTAAGCGAATTAGAGGCAGCGAGTGCTAAATTGCCTGCTACTCCACAAGCTGCAGAAGATTATGGCCATATAACAGCGTCTGTGGCAGATGCTTATAAAATTAAGGCACTCCTAACTGCCGCGCGTCCGTTATTTAATGGTAATACAGATTATGCAAATCTTAAAAATCAGGATGGTAAGCAATTGATTAACCAAACTTACAGTGTTGCGAAATGGACAAGATTGGCAACAGCTGCTAAAGCATTTTTAAATAATGCCAATTATGGCAGTTATGCACTTTATAGTGTTACAGCCACACCTACAGGTTTGCCTAACAATGCTTTTAACAGAGCTTTTATTGCCACAAGAGATGTGTTTTTAAATGGCTGGAACTCTGAAATTATTTTTGGCAGAGGTGGAGACGTTACACTTTATCAATATTCTTTAGCGCCTAACCATGCAGGTGCTTCGGGTGGTGATAAAGGAGGTTCATTTTTATCCCCATCACAACAATTGGTAGATGCCTATTTTACGGCCAATGGTTTGCCGATAGAAAATGATCCATCTTATACAGCAAATGGTACTTCCGCTTTTCAGGCACCAGATCCTAACGATCAGGGGGTAACAAGGGCAATCAGTAATATGTATGTGAACCGCGAACCACGTTTTTATGCAAATATTACTTATTCAGGCCGTAAATGGATCAATACTTCGTCAAATATTGTTACCAGTTTCGAGTTTAATGGTAATGCAGGTAAATCGGCCATTGCAAATACAGATTATACAAAAACCGGTTATACTTCAAGAAAGCACCTTACAGTAGCGGGTTGGACAAATGGCAGGACTATTTTTACCATGATCAGGTTGGCTGAGATTTATCTGGATTATATCGAAGCATTACAAGAGTCGAATCCTTCTGATCCGGATATCCTGATTTATTTAAACAGAATTCGTACAAGAGCGGGGATTCCTGCTTATGGAACCGGCGGACTTCCTATTCCAACCGATATGAAAGATGCTATTCGTAGAGAAAGACGCGTTGAGCTGGCTTTCGAGTTAGACCGCTATTTCTATACAAGAGAGTGGAAAATTGCAGAAACTACAGATACACAAATCAGGGGTTTAAATATTACCCAAAACGCACCTGGATTTTTTACACCAGTAGTTACCGAAAACAGGGTTTTCCAAAAGAAACACTATCTGTGGCCAATACCAAGTGGTGAAATTCAAAAAGTTCCTGTAATTGTACAAAATACAGGCTGGTAAAATTAAAAGCACCGGGTATTTCACCTGGTGCTTTTTAATTCCTTAACATTTAACCTATGAAAAATATTTTCCCATTATCAGCAATAACCGTGGTTTTACTTCTGGCCTGTAATACTAAAAAGGAACCTGTAGAAACGGTGAAACCTGCGCCTCCACTGGTAGAAGCAATAGATCCGCCAGATGCACCACCTAAAACCTGGAAAGAGCATTGGTTCGAACATGTGCAATTACTTAACCGTGTATCGTACGATACCAGCGTAGTGGTTTATTATGACGGCGATGTTAAACCCACCATTGTTTGGCCAAAAACCTATATGGCCGAAGCCTGGAATTACACCAAAAAAGCTTATGGTAAATTTGGAGATGATAGCCGCTTATTTGTAATTTACCATGCCGGTAAATATGGCGGTGGTCATCCGGGGACCTATCTTGATGCCGGTCATGATTACCGGAATGTTACGGACTGCGGTTCTAACGACCTTAATGCATGGGTAACCGGGGTAGATAACGACATTGATTTATCAACCCACGAAATTGGCCATATTGTAGAAGGAGCATCGAAAGGTATAAAAGAATCTCCGGCTTTTGATATCTGGCACGACAGTAAATGGATGGAAATCTATCAATACGATGTGTATCTGGGGTTAAACAGAACTGCTGATGCACAACGCTGGTCGGCTAAAATGATGACCACAACCGATAGTTATCCAAGAGCAGGTACACAATGGTTTAAAAACTGGTTTTTACCAGTTTACGAAAACTATGGCAAAACAAAAGTATTAAACGGCTTCTTTACCCTTTTGTCTCAGCAATTCCCTAAACAGGCTATTACTGTACAGGGCAAAAGTTACCAGCAATATACCCGGAAAATGAATTTTGGCGAGTTTATCCATTTCTGGAGCGGCGCAGCCAAAGCAGACCTGGCCCCATTGGCATTAAGCGCTTTCGGACCGAAAGACGAAAAAGGTGCAGACTGGGCACCAATGCTGGCCAAAGCGAAATCCGATTTTCCTAACATTAACTACTAAATTTATTTAAGCGAAAGATTCAGGATATATACCTGGATCTTTCTTTTTTTTATTATAAACACACAAATAAAACAATGAACAACAAATTTTTAATCCTCACATTGCTATCATTTTTAACAACAGCTGCTTATGCGCAGAACAGGGAAAGAGGGTATAAGCTAACTATTAACGATAAAGACAGCGCAACAAATCCAACGGTAGATCATAAACTGGAAGCCGCTTTTTTTAATGTGTATCCGGGTTTTGCTCAGGCAGATGGCTACCGAACGAAAAGAAATGTGGTGCTGGATTTTGTAACCGATGAAACACCTACAATTAAAGCCAAAGCCGGCGAAATTAAAGTGAACAGCGAATGGGTTAAAAACAAATCTCAAAAGAAAATTGAGAAAGAATTATTTACCGCACTTTCCAAAAACTGGGTATCATACAGTAAAGAAAAACATAAAGGATACAGTTTAACTTTCATCAGCAAAGACCCGAATTTGGATCCTGAGGTGAGAAAAAACCTAATTTCTACCTATTTCGAAATCTACCCCACTTTGGTAAAAACATTTAACGATAAATCTACTCACGATGTTTTATTCGTTGTTGATACTGCTTATAAAGCCGTGGCAGAAGCTAGTGGGAACAGAATTTTGTTCAGCGCGGGTTATATGAAAGCACACCCAACTGATATTGATGTGGTTACACACGAAACTATGCATATTGTTCAGGGTTATGGTTACAGCGCTGGTCCGGTTTGGTTAACAGAAGGCATTGCCGATTATGTGCGTTATAAATATGGAGTAGATAATGTAGGCTCGAAATGGAGTCTGCCGGCTTATAACGAAAAACAGAGTTATACCAACAGTTACCGCATTACTGCCCGCTTTTTTGCCTGGTTAGAGCAAAACGTAAAACCGGGATTAATTGCCACATTGGATCAGCAATTAAGGGCACATCAATACACCGCACAATCGTGGGAAACCTTAACCGGAAAAACCCTCGATCAGCTGTGGACAGATTATGGTAAAGAACCACAAAAAGTAACCCTGACTTATAGTAGTAAGAAATAATTACCTAATGGCCGTCATCTCGACTGGAACGCAATGGAATGCCTGCCCGTACAGGCGGGGAGAGATCTATCCCGAGATAGATTTAGCTTCGCTGAGCCTTCGGGTTCTCTGCTCTATTGCACTCCGCTCGAAATGACGACCGCTGTTTTGTAAAAATAACCATCACTAAAGTAAAATTTTTGATCATTTACTAAAACGTTTTACATAAAATAATTAATTTGCAGAATTAAACGCTAACCAAAACACTAATATCCCATAATAAATGAAAAAAATATCTATTCTTTCGGTTTTCGTGATGCTTGTTTCGGCCTTATCAGTGCAGTTGAAAGCGCAGGAAATCACTAAAAAGAGCGGTTATACCTTATCGTTCGAAAGCAACTTCAAAGAACTTGATCCACAACTTAAAAAGCGGCTGATCAAAACCTTTTTCGAAGTTTATCCGAAACTGGCAAAAGAATACAATCCGTCTACCATTAAAGAAGTAAAGTTTTTTGTAGATACGGCTTATAAGGGTGTAGCTGCAACCGCTGATGGTAAAGTAACCTTTAGTTCGATGTGGATGATAAAACACCCCGAAGATATTGATGTAGTTACCCACGAAGTAATGCACATCGTACAGGATTATGGCCGCAGTGTTGGTCCGGGTTGGTTAACCGAAGGTATTGCCGATTATGCCCGCTATAAATTCGGCGTAGATAATGCCGGTGCCAAATGGGCGTTACCAGCGCTAAAACCAGATCATTCTTATAAAAACAGTTACCGCATTACTGCTGCATTTTTTGCCTGGATAGAAAAAGATGTAAAACCAGGTACCATTAAAGCCGTTGATGCTTCTTTAAGAGACCATACCTATACCAAAGAAATCTGGACCAAATTAACCGGTAAAGATTTAGATGCACTTTGGGCAGATTACGTTAAAAATTCGCAAGTTTAAAAAATAATTATTCCCATATAAAAAACACAAACACAACAAATGAAACGATTATTTATCGCCTTACTGGGTTTTGCAGCAACAACCAGCTTTGCACAAACAATAGGTAAGGTAACAGATCCGGTAGATTGGATAAACCCGTTAATGGGAACAGCCTCCAAACCGTCATTATCTAATGGAAATACCTATCCGGCAATCGGCTTGCCATGGGGAATGAACATGTGGACACCACAGACCGGCAAAAGCGGCGATGGGTGGGCATATACTTATGAAGCCGATAAAATCCGCGGATTTAAACAAACCCACCAGCCATCTCCATGGATGAACGATTACGGCGCTTTTTCAATTATGCCCGTAACCGGAAAATTAAGATTTACTGATGACGACCGTGCAAGCTGGTTTAGCCACAAAGCAGAGGTTTCCAAACCATATTATTACAGCGTTTATTTGGCTGACGCTGATGTAACTACTGAAATTACCCCAACAGAAAGAGCAGCCCAATTCAGATTTACATTCCCTAAAACCGATAGTTCTTACGTAGTTGTAGATGCCCAGAACAGAGGATCGTACATTAAAATCATTCCGGCTGAAAGAAAAATCATCGGTTATACCACTAAATATGCCCGTGGTCCGTTGCCTAAAAACTTCAAAAACTATTTTGTAATCTATTTCAATAAAGATTTTAAACTGGCCAAAACCTGGGATGATAAAAAACTGAACGATAAAGATTTAGAACTGACTGTAGATCACGCTGGTGCTGTTATTGGTTTCGCTACACAAAAAGGTGAGCAGGTAATTGCAAAAGTGGCTTCTTCTTTTATCAGCTTCGAACAGGCCGATCTTAACTTAAAAAGAGAACTGGCTAGCGATGGTTTCGATGCTACAAAAGCAAAAGGCAGGGCAACCTGGAATAAAACGTTAAGCAAAATTTCGGTTGAAGGTGGTACCATCGATCAGGCCCGCACTTTTTATTCGGCCATGTACCGTACCTTGTTCTTCCCGAACAAATTGTACGAAGTTGATGCACAAAACCAAATTGTACACTGGAGTCCATATAATGGTCAGGTTTTACCGGGCTACATGTTCGCCGGTACCGGTTTCTGGGATACTTTCAGGGCATTATACCCTTTCTTAAACCTGGTTTATCCTTCTATCAACAAAGAAATGCAACAGGGTTTAATCAACGATTACAAAGAGGGTGGTTGGTTGCCAGAGTGGAGCAGCCCGGGTTATGCCAACATCATGGTGGGTAACAACTCTGCTTCAGTAGTTTCTGATGCTTATATTAAAGGAATGCGTGGTTACGACATCGAAACTTTATGGCAGGCGGTAAAACATGGTGCCAATAACGAAGGCCCGATGGAAGCTGTTGGTCGCGATGGTGTTAAATATTACAACGAATTGGGTTATGTGCCTTTCGATGTGAAAAAGAACGAAAATGCGGCTAAAACTTTAGAATATTCTTATGATGACTTCACCATCTACCAATTGGGTAGGGCTTTAGGTAAACCGGCATCGGAGATCGACATCTACAAGAAAAGAGCCATGAACTATAAAAATCTTTTCGATCCGGCTTCTGGCTTAATGCGCGGTAAAAACCAGGATGGAACTTTCCAAAGCCCGTTCAGTCCGTTTAAATGGGGCGGTGCATTTACCGAAGGGAACAGCTGGCACTACACCTGGTCGGTTTTCCAGGATGTTGATGGTTTAGCCAAATTAATGGGCGGACATGATAAATTTGTAACCAAACTCGATTCGGTTTTCTCTATGCCTCCGGTATTTGATGAAAGCGCTTACGGTGGTGTAATCCACGAAATCCGCGAAATGCAGATTGCAAACATGGGTCAGTATGCACATGGTAACCAGCCTATCCAGCACATGATTTACCTGTACAACTATGGTGGTGCCCCTTACAAAACACAATATTGGGTACGCGAAACCATGAACAGGATGTATAAAGCTACACCTGATGGTTATTGCGGTGATGAAGATAACGGGCAAACTTCTGCCTGGTATGTTTTCTCGGCAATGGGTTTCTACCCGGTAACACCAGCAGTTGATCAGTATGTTTTAGGCGCACCGTTGTTTAAAAAGGTAACCATTACTTTAGAAAACGGTAAAACTGTTGTCATCAATGCACCAGCTAATAGCGATAACAACCGTTACGTGCAAACCTTGCAAATGAATGGTAAACCTTATTCAAAAAACTGGATCAGCCACAGTGGTTTGCAAAAGGGTGCGGTGTTAGATTTTAACATGACCGCAACGCCAAACAAAACAAGAGGTACAAACCCTGCTGATTTCCCTTACTCGTTATCAACAGAAAAATAGAAAAACAATTAAGGCTGTATCATATAAATAGATTTGTCATCCAGAGCCCATCGAAGGAAGAATAAAATTTGTTATGATGATACAGCCTGATATTTAAGGAAAACCTTAGTCCCCAAAAGGACTAAACTAAAAAACCAAATATATGAACATCAACGTCTCTAAGACGGGGTTTACAGCCATCATCTGGCTTTGCGGAACCCTGCTGGCATTTGGTCAGCGTATCGATCTCAAAGATCTTTCTGCCTTTAAAAATCCTTCAAATTCATGGTCGCTTGCTCAAAATGTGGTGGCCGATCTTAATGCCGAAAATGTTTTAAAAACAACTAAAGGCGAAGGTATATTAGTAAACCAATCAACCGCAAAAAAAGCCGGTGCCGATTTATATACGGTAAACGAATATGGCGATGTAGCCGTAGAACTAGATTATTTAACCGCCAAAGGAACCAATTCTGGTATTTATCTTCAGGGCAATTACGAAATCCAGATCGATGATGCCTGGGGTTTAAAAAATGCTACTTCATCAAACAATGGCGGCATTTACCAACGCTGGGACGACAGCAAACCTGAAGCCGATAAAGGTTTTGGTGGTGTTGCTCCCCGTCAGAATGCAAGTAAAGCGCCTGGTTTATGGCAGCACATTAAAATTATTTTCAAGGCGCCAAAGTTTGATGCTTCGGGAACAAAAACGCAAAACGCAAAAATCATCAGCGTAGAATTAAACGGTGTATTGATCCACGAAAATGTAGAGCTTTTTGGCGCAACCAGAGGTGCAGCAGGTGCCGAAAAAGCGAAAGGCCCTTTGCGTTTGCAAGGCGACCACGGTTCGGTTGCTTTTAAAAATATCTCAATCACCGAATTATCTGATATTCCTAAATCAGACCAAAGAGGCGGTGCTGATCCGATTTATATCGAAGCAGCAAGCAATAACATGATCAGAAGTTTTGTTGATGTGGTTCCGGGTGTACGTTCGGTACACGCTATTTCGGTAGGTGGACCAGAAAAAACAGCTTATAGCTATGATTTGGATAACGGAACCTTATTACAAGGCTGGCATGGTAATTTTGTTGATGCGACCCCGATGTGGGATGGTCGCGGAAACGGAACCTCACGTCCGTTGGGCAGTATTACCCGTTTTACCAAAAAACCGGTTTTGGCCATTGCGAAATTAGCAAACGATCAGGCGGCCTGGATTGCCGATACCGCAGGTACTGGCTTCAGAACCAAAGGTTATATAATGGATAAGCAGGACCGTCCGGAGTTTAAATACATCATCAACGGAGCTCAGGTTACCGATGCGATTAAAGTAATGGAAAATGGACAAGGTTTAACCAGAGAGATTACTATTAATAAACCATCAAAAGACTTATATTTCTTATTGGCTACTGCTTCTAACATTGAAGAAGCTGGCAAAGGTTTGTATTTAATTGATGATAAAGCATATTATATACAGCTTGGTGAAGGTACCGCAAAACCTATTATTAGAAATATTGATGGCAAATGGGAAATAATTGCAGCCATTGGAACCAGGTTAAATTATACCATTTTGTTTTAATTGTGATGACAATGAGAAATACATTCAAAAAATTAGCAATACTGGCATTAAGTTTTAGCTTTTCTACAGTTTTTGCACAGGAAACCCCGAAAGAAGAAGATTTTTTCAAAATAAATAAAGTACGCGTACCAGAAGGACCGATTTTAGAAGTTGGTGGTTTAATTGCCATGCCAAACGGCGATTTAGCCATTTCTACCCGTAGAGGAGAAGTGTTTATTGTAGAAAACCCCACGAGTACCAAGCCTTACTGGCGCAGATTTGCTTACGGACTGCACGAAATTTTAGGTATTGCCTATAAAAACGGGGCATTGTACGTGGCACAACGTGGCGAATTAACCAAACTGGTAGATAAAGATCAGGATGGCAAAGCCGATGTGTACGAAACCGTTTATGCATGGCCTTTAAGCGGTCACTATCACGAATATAGTTTCGGACCTAAATTAATGCCTGATGGTACCTTTATGGTTACCGCAAACGTTGCCTTCGGCGATGAAGAATGGTGGCGTGCAGAAAGCCGTGTACCCATGCGTGGTTGGGCCATGAACATTACCGAAGATGGTAAAATGAGTCCTTATGCTGCGGGTTTCCGTTCTCCTGCCGGTATTGGTAGCATTGACGGTAAATTTTATTACACCGAAAACCAGGGCGACTGGGTAGGATCAGGCGGTTTGTGGAAAGTAAACAAAGGCGATTTTATGGGCCACCCTGCAAGTTTAAGGTGGACAAACCTTCCGAATTCTCCTGTTAAATTACAATCCGATTTCTTCTATTCACAAATGGACGAGCGTCGTATTAAAAACGAACAAGGCCGGTACATTAAACCGGAAAACAGGGTGAACGAAACTTTCAAAACCTTATTCGAAATGAAAAAGGTATTCCCTGAACTGCGTTTACCGGCAGTTTGGTTACCTTACGGTATTTTGGGTATCTCTTCTGCAGAGCCTGTTAAAATTCCCGCCAATACATTCGGTCCCTTTGCCGGTCAGATTTTGGTTGGCGATCAGGGAATGAGTATCATCTCGAGGATTTTTATGGAAACCGTAAAAGGTGAAGAACAAGGCGCAGCCTTCCTTTTCCGCAAAGGTTTCCGTTCAGGTGTGTTAAGATTAGAGTGGGGCACTGACGGATCATTATTTGTGGGCGAAACCAACCGTGGCTGGGGATCTGCAGGTGATGCCAACGAAGGTTTGGAAAGATTGGTGTACAATAACAAAACCCCATTCGAAATGAAAGCGGTTAGGGCAATGCCTGACGGTTTCGAGGTAGAATTTACCATGCCTGTTGATCGTAAATCTGCAGAAGACTTGGCTTCGTACAATGCAGAGAGCTTTATTTACAAATACCACCCGGTTTATGGTTCACCTCCGGTAAATACCGAGAAACTAAAAATCTCTGGTGTTAAAGTTTCGGCTGATGGGTTAAAAGCAAGGATTATCGTTTCTAATCTCCGTCAGTATTATATCCATACCTTAACCCTCGATGGTATTCGTTCGCAGGATGGTTTTTACTCTCTGATTCATCCGGTAGCCTATTATACTTTAAATCAGATTCCTGACGGAAACAAACTCTCTGCCAGCGAAGTAAGCACTAAAAACTCTGCAGCAACACCAGCTGTACCTGCAAAGAAAACGGCCATACCGAAAGTAACAACCGGTAAAGCACCAGAAGCCAAAGGAGCAACTGCAACAGAAACCAAGCCGGCTACTACAGCAGCAAAAGCACCTACCTACAAAGAAGTAGAAGGCCTTTTGACTAAAAATACCTGCTTAGCCTGCCACAACCCAACTAAAAGACAAATTGGGCCACCCTTTGCAGAAATTGCTAAACGTAAATATTCACCAGAAAAAATATTTCAGTTGATCCATAACCCACAACCACAAAACTGGCCGGGTTACTCAACAGAAATGCCTCCAATGCCGCAGGTAACCAAAGCAGAAGCTTTAAAAATTGCCGGCTGGATCAATTCTTTAAACAAATAAGTTAGTTAGTATAGTTGTTAGGAACGGTTAGTAGAAATGCTAGCCGTTTTTTTGTTTAAATGTAAAAAAGAAATGGGGATTCCACTATTGCAGAATCCCCATCATCTAAATTAACGCTCTCATATACATAAACGCTGTAAATCGGATTTATTGCGTTAGCCGTAATTTTTTTCTTTGTCCGTACAAAACAGTTCAATCACCGCTTGCCCTCATTTCGACATAGACCGACCTAATATTAGTGTCGTTATTGCTGAGGAGGAACAAAAGCCATTCTCGAAATGACGATTTATCTCAGGTAGACATACCACCTGTAAAAAGAAATGGGGATTCCACTATTGCAGAATCCCCATCATCTAAATTAACGCTCTCATATACATAAACGCTATAAACAGGATTTATTGCTTTAGCAGTAATTTTTTTTCATTTTTTGGGATCTTACCATTAAAACCTATTTTTACCTTATGGCTACGATAGATAAAACCCAACAAGATGCTGAGAAAATGGCAGCTGCCCTTGCTGCAGTAAAATTTGTAAAAGATGGTGATGTTGTAGGCCTTGGCACAGGATCTACCACTACTTTTGCCATTAAAGAACTCGGTAAACGCGTAAAAGAAGGATTGAAAATCACCGCTGCGGCGAGTTCTATCCGTACAGAAGAACTTGCAAAATCTTTGGGCATCGAAATCCTGGACCTGGGCAGTTTAAGTTCAATTGATATCAGTATTGATGGGGCTGATGAATTTACCGAAACGCTCGATCTGATTAAAGGCGGAGGTGGTGCGCTATTCAGGGAAAAAATTATTGCCTCATTAAGTAAAAACGCCATCATTATTACCGATGCCTCTAAAAAAGTAAAAAAACTCGGGGCTTTTACCGTCCCAATTGAAGTAATTCCTTTGGCTTATCAGTATGTTTTCGATCAGATTACCAAACTTGGCGGAAAAGGAAAATTAAGATCGGTAGAAAATAAATCATTTATTACCGACAACGGAAACCTGATCATTGATGCCGATTTCGGTCTTATTAATGATCCTGCAAAACTATCTTCAGACCTCAACCAAATTAACGGATTACTGGCCCATGGCTTATTTATTAACCTCACTTCAAAGGTTGTTATGAGTGAAGGAAAGGATATTATCGTTTTTGAATAAATAGTTTAATGGTTTATTAGTTATTTATTCATTAGTCATTAGTTCATTTGTCATTAGTGATGTCCGTCATTGAGAACCGAAGCGGTGGAAGATGTGGGGCAGGGTGAAGCAATCTTTCATGCAATTCACTAGCTCATTGATCATAGGTTAATCCTCGCCAAACACTTAATTTTTTCTTTTGGTTAATCGGTTAATTGTGGAAATTGGTTAACTGTCGCCAACCGCCTACTCATTTCGTCCGTCATTGCGAACCGAAGCGGTGGAAGATGTGGGGCAGTGTGAAGCAATCTTTTAGTTTATTGGCCCATTAGTTAATCCTCGCCAAACACTTAATTTTTCTTTTGGTTAATCGGTTAATTGTGGAAATTGGTTAACTGTCGCCAACCGCCTACTCATTTCGTCCGTCATTGCGAACCGAAGCGGTGGGTATGTGGGGCCGTGTGAAGCAATCTTTCTTCTAATCGTTTAGTCGACTCCGGACTTCAGACTGCCGACTCCGGACTATTCAATAATTTCACCGATAAATTTCTCCTCCTTCAAATTCTCCAAAAATTTTTACCGACAATTTTATTTCACTCACCGATAAAACATCGCAACTAAGGGAAAAGCCATTCTCCGGTCTGTATTTCTGTGCTACATTTGAATCATAAAACAAACAGTCATGGAAACTTTAATCAACAAAAATCGCGCAGATAAACAATTAGGTTTAGGCATTTTAATCTTAGTAATCGGTTCAGTATTCTTACTTAGAAACACCGGAGTAGATGTTCCACATTGGATATTGAGTTGGCACACCATTATGCTGGGCGCAGGTTTGTGGATGGGTTACCGCAAAAACTTTCAGGGAAGCGGCTGGTTGGCATTAACCATAATTGGAGGTTTATTCACCTTTAAAGCCATAAATATTTTTGATTTCGATCTGTTCAGGGTAAGCATTCCAATGGTATTAATCGGCTTAGGTTTATACGTGATCTTAAAACCTAAAAAAGTTCAAAACTTTGATCAGTATTTCGAAAAGAAACCTATCGATTTTACAAAGAAAGAAAGCTAAAATTCTTAACTCCATCATATATCTAAAAAAGGAACATTTTTTTAATAATGTCCCTTTTTTGTGCGTACTGGCGTAGGGTATTGAGCATGGAGCTCCGTATGCCTTCAGGCCTTGAGCCATGCACTTTGCACGCTGCCCCATGCTAAAAAAGAAACGGGGATTCCACCCTTAGGCAGTATCCCCGTCATCTAAATTAACGCTCTCACATACATAAACGCTGTAAATAGAATATATTGTGTGGACCTTAAATTTTTTTTTATTTTTTTTGCTAAACCTGTAAAACAGGTGCTGCCTTATGGTATTTGTTGCGGTATTCAATCGGGGTTAAACCCGTTATTTTTTTAAAAACATCCCTGAATGATTTGGTATCGGTATAACCCACATCAAACATCACTTCGGTAATGTTTTTCCTGCTCGATTCGAAACTGCGCTTTGCTGCTTCAATTTTAACCCTCTGGATATATTCTATTACGGTATTTTTAGTAGCGCTTTTAAACCGCCGCTCAAAACTCCTTCTGCCCAAAGCAAGCATATCTGCCAGCTGATCTACCGTAATCCGCTCCTGGTAATTTCCATCGATAAATTCCTGCGCTTTTTTAATTTTTGCATCTTCATGTCCTTTCTGTCCCTGAAACATCATAAATGCAAGCTGACTTTCTCGATCGATATCAATGGCGAAATATTTTGCCGCTAAAATAGCCGTATCACGGTCGGTAAACTTCTCTACCAGGTATAAAAGCAGGTTCCAGTACGAATTTGCCCCACCACTTGAATATAGTCCCTGAGCGTCGGTAATGATGCTGCCATCAACCAATTCCACATCAGGAAACATTTCCCTGAACTGATTGGCAAATAACCAGTGCGTAGAGCATTTTCGGCCGTTTAACAAACCTGTAGCAGCCAATATAAATGCACCTAAACAAAGTGAGGCTACTTCTGCGCCTTTTGCATGTTGTTTTACAATCCATGGAATCAGATCCTCATTGGCCTCCATTGCATAACCTACATTACCACTTATTGCCGGAACGAAAATGAGATCAGTATGTTCTACTTCGTGCAATAATTTGTCGGCATGTACAGAGAAAAGGCTATTGTTCAGTCTTACCTCTTTTGTCATGGCTACAAGCTCAACCTTAAAAAGCGGTAACTTGCCTGATGCCTGTAAAAATTCATTAACAGCGGTAAATAAATAGCGTGGATCTGCTATGGCCTCGATCACGGCAGTCTCTGGAATTAAGATAGATACATGTTTCATATCTCAAATATAGCGAGCCTGTTTGTCGTAAACAACCCCTGCAATTGACGTTTCTGCATGTTTAGCTTTTTGCGATCTCCGCGTATGTTTGTGTTGTTAATGGGCTGATGCCAAAAATGTATAATAGAGAAACCGATTGCTGTAGGGCATCAAAAAAAAGATCAGATGGCTAGTATAAATTCATACCTCACATTTAATGGCAACTGCCGGGAAGCGATGATTTTTTACCGGGATTGCCTCGGTGGAGAACTAACACTCGAAACCATTGGGGAAACTGAATTTGCTGACAGAATGCCTAATGTTATCAAGCGAAGCATTATGCATGCCGTTTTAGCCAAAGATGAACTGGTGATTATGGGGACCGATATGGTAGAAGAACGCGGGCTCATCAAAGGAAACTCAATATCCCTGATGCTCAACTGCAGTTCTGAGGAAGAAGCAAAAGCTTATTATGATAAACTTTCGGCAGGAGGGAAAGCATCACATCCCTTACAGCAAACCTTTTGGGGAACGCTTTTTGGCGATTTAACTGACCGTTTTGGGAATAACTGGTTAATTAATTACGATAAAAACAGATAAAATGAAAAATTTAAAAACCTGGTATTGGATTGCGACCATAATTTTCGCACTGATGATGATAATGGATGGTTTTGGTGGAATAACACAACAGGAAGCTGGTAAAGAAGTGCTCAAACACCTTGGTTATCCGATGTATTTGCTCATCATTGTTGGTATTGCAAAATTATTAGGAGCAATATCAATCTTACAGCATAAATATACCGCCATTAAAGAATGGGCTTACGCAGGTTTTGCCATCAATTTTATTGGCGCTTTTGCTTCCAGGGCTTTCGTTGGCGATGGCATATCGCTATTAATTCCACCCGTTATTGCGCTGGTAATTATGTTTATTCCTTACACATTATGGAAAAAATTAGATGGAAATGTTAAAAATAGTTAAAACTAAATGATTAGTTTTAATAAAGGCTTTTCAGAACCAAATATTGTTAACTTTGGGTATTGTAAACAAGCAAACACAACTGTGGTGCCATCGTGATTTTCAATCCGGATCATGATCGTTTCACCATCCCTAAAAACAATTTATACGAATGAAAAAGAGCCTTTTATTCATAATCGCTTTATTATTTACCACTTCTGCATTTTCTCAAAATGTGATCCAGCTGTTCAACAGCGCAAATGATTTTTTTAAATTATTGCAGGAAGAGAAATTTACCGATGCACATGCATTTTTTGACGATACCTTAAAAACCAAACTACCTGAAGAAAGCTTAAAGAAACTTTGGAGCGATATCGGCAATAAATTCGGTAAAGCAGAATCTTTTGATGCCATTCAGAGTAAAGCAGAGGGGCAATTTTTTGCTGTAACCGTTGAAGGTAAATTTGCCAAAGGAGACCAGAATTTTATTATTGGTTTTAACAAAATTCAAAAGATTGTGGGGATTTTCCTGGCGCCATCAAAAAAAATAACCACCTATTTAAAACCCAGCTATGTTGATACGGCTTTATTTACTGAAAAATCGGTGTATATTGGTCCTCCGGGAAAACAACTGGCAGCCATTATTACGGAACCAAAAAATGTTAAAAACTTCCCGATGGTTGTTTTTGTGCATGGCTCTGGCCCCGGCGATATGGATGCAACCGTTGGTGCCAATAAACCTTTTAAAGATTTAGCCGGCGGACTGGCTTCGAAAGGAATTGGTTCGGTCCGATATGTGAAAAGAACACTTATTTATCCGAATGAATTTACAGGTCCGTTTACGGTAAAAGAAGAGGTTTTGGATGATGAAACTGCTGCTATTGCTGCTGCAAGAACCGCTGTTGGTGCCGATCCTAAAAATATTTATGTATTTGGCCACAGTTTAGGTGGAATGCTGGCCCCCAAAGTGGCAACGCTTTCTCCTGAATTGGCCGGGATTATTTTAGCGGCTGCACCGGCAAGAAAGTTAACGGATATCATCGTTGATCAAAATAAATACATGTTTGAGCAAGCTAACGATACATCTGCCGTGTTTAAACAACAACTGGCCAATGCGATGGCAGAGATTGATAAAAGCAGGATTTCTCAATTGGGAACAACCATAAAACCGGATTCTGTTATTTTGGGGCTGCCTGCAAAATACTGGACCGATTTAAACAGTTACGATCAGGTAGCTGTAGCAAAAACTTTATCAAAACCCAGGATTTACGTTTTACAGGGTGGAAATGATTTTCAGGTAAGCAAAACCGATTTCGATTTGTGGAATGAAGCCCTGGGTAAAAAGAAAAACGTAACTCTTAAATTCTATCCTGAGTTAAACCATTTATTAAGTCCACAAACAGGAAAAGGAACCATGGCGCAATATCAGGCTGCAGCAAGTGTTTCGGATACGCTGGTGAACGATTTAGTGCTTTGGATCAAAGCTAAATAGGCAGATTTCAGATATTATTAAAAGATAGAAGCTCCGGTAAACCGGGGCTTTTTTTGTGCCTTCCTGAAAATTAATAAAAAACAATTCAAAAAATAAGCGGTTTAAATTACAGGATCTCATTTTAACCTATTATTATGGCAACAAGGAATAAAATCACTTTAAAAGGAATTTGGGGAGTATTAAAAGCTTCATTTACTGGTTTTACTGATCATAAAGTAACCAAATTAAGTGGCTCACTTGCTTATTATACCGTGTTTTCAATGGCTCCTTTATTGGTGGTAATTATTTCTTTATGCGGTATATTTTTAGGAAGAGAAATTGCCGAAGGGCAGGTTTATGCCCAGCTGGAAGGTTTTTTAGGAAGAGAATCGGCTACTTCTTTACAACAACTGATCAAAAATGCATATCTGGACGGGAAAAGCACCATCGCACTAATTATCGGTATTTTTACTTTATTGTTAGGTGCGACTACCGTTTTTGGCGATATTCAGGATTCTATCAATACCATTTGGGGTTTAAAACCAAAACCTAAAAGAGGCTGGGTAAAAATGTTGCAAAACCGTTTTCTGTCGTTCTCAGTGATTATAAGCCTTGGTTTTGTTTTATTGGTATCACTTGCTGTAACTTCCGTATTAGACGCTTTTAGCAACCGTTTACAGCTTAGGTTTGCTGAAGTATCAGTTGTTGTATTTTACATCATTAACCAACTGGTTACCCTCGCTGTGATCTCTTTAATATTTGGGGTGATTTTTAAGGTATTGCCTGATGCGATAATTAAATGGCGTGATGTGATTGCCGGTGCAATTGTAACAGCCGTTCTTTTTATGATCGGTAAATTTGCCATTTCTATTTATATCGGACAAAGTAATGTAGGCGGAACTTATGGTGCAACAGGATCGTTAGTGGTGGTACTTTTATGGACGTACTATTCATCTATCATTTTGTATTTTGGCGCAGAGTTTACAAAGGCTTATGCCGTTGCTTTCGGGTCGGAGATTTATCCTTCACATTATGCGGTTACCACCAAAGAAATTGAGGTGGAAACGGATGGGAAATCTATTCAGGATAATCATCCTGAAATTAAGGAAGAAGTGAAAAAAGCTTAAACTTATTCTCCCCAGGCGGTAATGATTAATCTTCTTTGTCCGCCACGGTTTCGGTGTTCGCAAAGGTAAATGCCCTGCCAGGTGCCAAGTGCTAACCTGCCGTTTCTGATTGGAATAGTAACCGAACTGCCTAAAAGTGCCGATTTTAAGTGAGCAGGCATATCGTCTGATCCTTCATAATCATGCTCGTAATCAGGGTCGTTTTCCTTAACGGTTTTATTAAAGAACATTTCAAAATCCATACGCACAGTTGGATCGGCATTTTCATTAATAGTAAGCGAAGCCGAAGTATGCTGGATGAATACCTGGCAGATGCCAATATTAATCTCATCAAGCTGGGGTAGGGCATCCTCAACTTCATCAGTAATGATATGGAAACCCCTTCTTCTTTCTCTAAGTGTTAAAGCTTGCTGGTATATTTTCATTTTAAATTAATTCTCAATGATTTTAATAAAATCTTTTTCGCTAGGTAAAACCGTTAAATATTTACTGGCAAAAATCTGTTCATTGTTTTCAGGGAGTGTATATCTTACAACTGATTCACTTTTATCCTGGCAAAGAATAATCCCAATGGTTTTGTTTTCATCCCCGAGCTTCACTTCTCTGTCAAAATAATTCACATACATCTGCATCTGACCAATATCCTGATGTTTTAATTCTCCGATTTTCAAATCAATAAGCACGAAACATTTTAAAATACGGTTGTAGAAAACCAAATCTATCTTAAAATGTCTTTCTTCAAAAGTTATTCTTTTTTGACGGGCTGCAAAGGTGAAGCCATTGCCAAGTTCCAATAAGAAATGTTCAAGCTTATCAATTAATTTTTGCTCTAAATCACTTTCTGAATAAAAGCTTTGTTCTGGTAAACCTAGAAATTCTAATATATATGGATCTTTTATCAAATCCTTATTATTTTCAATTGTTTGCCCTTGTTGGCCAAGAGATAATATTTCTTCTTTATTTTTACTTAGTGCTAAACGGGTATATAGCGCTGAATCATATTGACGTTGTAGTTCACGTAAACTCCAGTTATTCTTTATTGCCTCTATTTCATAGAAATTACGCTCATTTGCATCTGTTATCCTAATTAATTTAAGATAATGGGACCAGGTAAGTTTGAATTGCGCAGACACTGTCTGCGCAATTGAATAAGTTAGATAAAACTGGCGCATTTGTTCTAAATTTCTTTTCGAAAAACCTTTGCCAAATTCAGTAACTAATTTTTTAGAAAGCTCACTCAAAATTTGTTTGCCATATTCGGCCTTTTCTTTGCCTTTCTGCTCTTCTTCAACAATCATCTTACCAATTTCGAAGTAGGCCATAGCCATTGTATTATTAATGGTTTGTGCAACTTTTTGCCTTGCCTGAGTTAGCAATTCAATAACCTTGTTATATAGATTTTGGTTATTTATTTCCATTTTAAAATATTAAAACCTGCTGCTGAAATGGGATTTTAATTTTCTACTTCAAAAACTCTACATTCCATATTTTTTCTGCTTTCCGGCCAATTAACCAGAAAGAAGCAGCTAACACCGAAAAGAATAAAGCCTTATGCCAGCTATCCCAGAAATATTCGAAATAACGGGTGTATAGGTTGATAAAGAGAAATGTAATACCAAATTCTCTTGCAATATCATCGTGGTATTTTAAACCGAATAAGGTGCTTACAACACAGATTGCTGCCGAAATTAAGGCCCAATAGAACAAACTCAATTGCCTCACCGTGTACCATTCTTCTAAACTGGCAAAATTGCCGAATACCGATAAAGCCCAAAGCGATACAAACAGATAAACCATCCCGGCGATATAGGTAACCTGAAAGAAGTTTTGCGTTTTAGGAATAGCTTTCATAATGAACGATGCTGCGGTTAACGTTGCACCAAAAACCACAAATCGTAAAGGATAGTTCATTCCGAGGAAATAATAGTTCCATCTGCTGAGGTAACCAGTTTCGGTACCAAACCAGGCGCCTAATGAGATTAAAGCAAAAATCCAGATCAACCGGGAGTTAAAAATAAAACCTAAAGCACCATAAATAAATACTGAAACCAGTATCAGAATGGAGAAATTGCCCGAACCATTATCAAAAGCTTTCCCGAAATAAGCAACGGCATTTGCAGTAAGTAGAATCGCTGAAAAAACAATCGCCTCGTTGCTGAATTTTAAATGTGCAAGTTTCTTTTTCCGCCTGAAACCCAGGATATAAAGCCAGGCCGCCAATCCGCCTGATACAATTGCAATTACAATGTTTGGCGTATTATAAACCCTTTTAAGGTAGTTTAAAATTGAATTATCGATTAATAATGAGCCAAGTGCAATAAAACCACAGGCCAGCGCTACCCAAAAAGCATATTGCGCCAGGCGCAACCAATCGAAATTTTTAGCTTCGTAACTTTTACGGAGTTTATTTCCTGTTTCTTCGTTAATGATCCCGTCGCTTTGCCACTGTTCAATCATATCATCAAGAAACTCACTTTTTTCTCTATCGACTTTCATAGGTTAGGTTATGTACGAAGATAGGTTTTTTAGTCATTAGTCAAAAGTCCTCAGTCAATAGTCTATATCGACTAAAAATATGGACTAATGACTCCCGACTAATGACTCCGGGCTACCTAAATCACCTCTTTAATCTTCTTGTTATTCCCTACAATCCAGATCACATCACCATTATCGAAAATAAAATCAGATGACGGATTTAGTATCCGATCTTTGCCCCGCTCAATGCCAACAATTAAAGCCTGTGCTTTTTCGCGGATTCCTGCATTTCTGATGCTTAATCCATACACCGGCGATTCGGCATGAACCACCACTTTTTGTAAGGTCATTTCCTTGTTCGGGAAGTTGTCTTCTTCAGCAATTTCCGGCCTGTCAACTTCTAATAAGACTTTAACAGCCGCCAGTTGATCATCAGCACCAATTACTAATAATTTATCGTTAGGGTAAAGCCTTTCGTCTCTTCCCGGTGTTGGAATGTTATTCCGTCCACGCTCAATTAAAGCGATGTTTACGCCATATTTTTCCCTGATCATCAATTCTGTAAGCGTTTTTCCAACCACTTCCGATTCGGGTGAAACCGTAAGTTCTGTCAAGTGGGTATCCCAGGGTAAAATATCGGGTTTCTGGTTTTCGCGTGCATTTAAATTCAACATGAAACGCCTTTCCAGTTTGTCGTAAAAGGATTGAAGTTTTCTGGAGAAAATCACCATTCCAAGAATAATTAATCCCAGCGCAATTACGGCAGCCACCCAGGTGTCAAAAAACTCATACATCAAAAAACCTACAAAGAAAATCCCCAGGGCAATTCTGAAAAATTCGATCGCTATTAATGGTCCCCGGGTATATTTTTTGTTTAGCCAAAGGTGCGAATAAGCCGTTCTTTGAATCCTCCGAATGGATAAGGCCCATAAAAAAGGCGACATCAATATAAATGAAACTACAACGCTGATGATAATGGAAGTTAAGCTATTGGCAATATTGCTTGCAATAAAGGGCTGCACGTACCGGTAGGCCAAAAAGATAATCGCAATAATAATTACCGAATGGATAATGGTATTAAAGATGTACGATCGCAATAGAATTTTCCAGTCGCTTAGGGTAGTAATCCCTTCGGTACTCGAACTGTACCTTTCGATACCATCCAGCCATTTTTTTGGTAAAACATGATTTAAATACTGATAAAAAGGTTCTGATAATTTAATCAGATATGGTGTGGTAAAGGTGGTAATCGCCGCTGCAGCTACCGCAATAGGGTAAAGAAAATCGCTGGTTACTTTCAATGTTAACCCCAATGAGGCTATAATAAAAGAAAACTCACCAATCTGCGCCAAACTCATGCCCGATTGTACCGAAGTTTTTAGCGGCTGACCAGAAAGTAAAGCCCCTAAAATGGTAAAGAGGATCTTTCCGAAGATAATAACGGTTGTAGCCACTAAAATTGGAACAGCATATTTAACCAGCATAGATGGATCGATCAGCATCCCGACAGAAACGAAAAATACTGCTGCAAATAAATCTTTTACCGATTTGGTTAAATGTTCGATCCTTTCGGCCTGTGTAGTTTCTGCTAAAATAGAACCCATAATAAATGCACCAAGGGCAGGAGAGAAGCCAACTTTATCGGCCAGTAAAACCATTACCAAACATAAGGCTAATGATACCACAAGCATGGTTTCATCATTCATTAATTTCTTTGTGGCTTTAAGAAATGATGGAACAACGAATATTCCGCCCAAAAACCATAATACAAGGAAAAAAGCCAGTTTAAGGATCGAATATAACATTTCTGTACCAGCCGATTGCTGACTAACCGCGAGGGTAGAGAATAGTACCAGGAGGAGGATGGCCACTAAATCTTCAACAATTAGCACTCCAAATACCAAACCTGCAAATTTCTTGTGTTTTAAGCCCAGTTCTTCAAAAGCCTTAATGGTAATCATGGTTGATGAAATGGACAAGATTCCACCTAAAAACAGGCTATCCATATCTTTCCATCCCATGGCTTTCCCCACCAGATAACCCGCCAGAATAATGAATAAAACTTTTACAATGGCAGTAATGGAGGCAGAACCTCCTACTTTAACCAGCTTTTTAAAACTGAATTCTAAACCTAAGCTGAACAAAAGGAAAATAACGCCTATTTCGCCCCAGATGTTAATGCTCTTGGTATCGGTAACGGATGGAAAAAAATCTAAGTGTGAGCCAACCAACAGGCCGGCCAGTATATAGCCCAAAACGAGGGGCTGTTTAATTCGTTTAAATATTAGTGTAGTAATTCCTGCGGCGGCAAGAATTAAGCCTAAATCGGCAATCAAATCAGGTAAATGCATCTATAAAAAATGGGTAATGATGTTAAATAATCTATTTTCGGACACGATGTGCACCCGACATTTATTAAAATTCCAATAAAATGAAATTACTTACCAAAAAACATGTTTTGGATAGAGCATTTTAAACAGGCACCAATAATTATATTTTAATCTTTTGATTATAACTTTGGTATTGACGGTTTTGTTCTTTAAAAAAAGAAACAGCAAAAAAGATAAGAGGATACAGGCGTTTGATACCACTTTTACAACCGGACTGTTAATAAAATCCTTTTGTAAACTTTCATTATCCTGATTAAACCCAAGATTGATGTTTTTCTTACATGAAAAGAAACTGATTTTTGGGTTTTTTAATGCTGCATCATTTCTTTTTTCCTGCGATGCGATGGCCGCAAAATTTATAGAGATAGAAAAAAAGAAGATGATGTAAAAAAGCCTCATTGCCGCTAATATAACGAAAATAAGGCTTTTTTGAAAGATGAATTTGTCATTCTGAATGAAATGAAGAATCTTTTGGCTGAAAATTGTATGTAATTTTCAATTGTTAACCAATATTGTTATCGCAATTTGGGTTCTGTGCCTTGTTGGTTAGAGATTCTTCACTGCGTTCAGAATGACAGACTTTATATGAAAGAGTCGTCATTTCGAGCGGAGTGCAACGTAGTCGAGAAATCTGTTTAAATAGATATCTCTCCCGAATATTCGGGACTGCGCTTCAGTCGAGATGACGATCGAATTGGATACGCTGAATAATCTACCCGTTAAAATAAGCCAGCGTAGCCTCCTTATCTTTTTGTAACTGAACGGTTAAAGCTTCTAAACCGGTAAATTTTACATCATGACGTAAGAATTTCAAAAAGTTCATTTTAATGTCCTGGCCGTAGATTTCCTGGTTAAAATCAAAAATATTTACTTCAATATTTCTCGTCATTCCGTTAATGGTGGGGCGCTGCCCAATGTAAGCCATACCCTGGTAAGCTTGAAGGTTGAAGGCTGAAGGCTGAATGTTGGACGTATTGACTTCAGATTCCGGACTTTGGACTTCGGACTCTATTTCAACCGTTACGGCGTAAATGCCATCACCTGGAATTAACTTATAAGTTTCTTCCACAAAGATATTTGCGGTTGGGAAGCCGATTGTCCGGCCGATTTTATCGCCTTTAATTACCCGTCCGAAGATGGAAAAAGGATAACCTAGATAATCGTTGGCCAAACCCACATCGCCGGCTAAAAGCGCCTGACGGATTTTGGTAGAGCTTACAGCCACATCGTGAATGTCCTGCTCCATAATTTCCTCAACAGTAAAGCCGAAGTGTAAACCAGCGGCTTTTAAGTCGCTTAAATTACCCGAACGGTCTTTACCAAAACGGTGATCGTAACCAATAATAATATGTTTGGTACCGATATTATTAACCAAAGTATTTTTAATATAATCTTCCGGCAGCTGGTTCGAAAAATCGCGGGTAAAAGGGGTAATAATCAAATGATCTACACCTAAACCTTTTAAAATTTCGGCTTTTTCGTTAATGGTATTGATCATTTTCAGATCCTGATTTTCAGGGTCGATGATCATCCTGGGGTGTGGAAAAAAAGTTAAAATTACACTTTCTCCGTTCTCTGCCTTTGCTTTTTCTACCAGTTGTTTAATGATTTTTTGATGCCCGAAATGCACGCCATCAAAAGTGCCAATGGTAACAATGGCATTGTCTAATTTTTTAAATTCCGAAAGGTTATTGTATATCTTCAATGGGATAAGAAATTAATGTAAAGCGTGGCGTTTTACTACCCCGCCTTTTAAATCGGCAATTTGTTGCTGTATTACAAAAGCATCCGAATCGATCTGTCGGATGGCGGTTTGCAATTTGCTCATTTCCAGCTTGGTAACCACGGTAAAAATAATATCAATATCTTTCTTTTCTCCGTAGCCGCCCTCACCTTTATAAATGGTAACACCACGTTTCATTTCGTTGATGATGAAGCCTTTAATGGCTTCCTGATGTTCCGAAATGATGGTTACACCGGTATATTGTTCAATGCCATTCACTATAAAATCGATAGTGCTGGATGCTGATAAATAGGTTAAAATAGCATATAATGCCGTTTCGATATTCAGAAAATAAGCAGCAAAGGCAAAAATAATGATGTTTAAAATCAGAATGATGTTCCCCACCGTTAAAATACTGTTTTTACTGATGTAAAGTGCTAAAACCTCAGTTCCGTCAATAACACAGCCACCACGCATAGCCAAACCAATTCCGCCACCTAAAAACAGACCACCAAAAAATGCAATGAGCAATTTATCGTGGGTAATGGGCTGGAAAGGCAGAAAAATTAAGGCTATAGAAAGTGCTGCGATGGCAATGGCCGTTTTAAGTGCAAAGCCTTTGCCAATCTGCCTGTAACCTAAAATAACGAACGGAATATTGATGATGGCAATCAGATATGATAAATTCCATCCGGTTAAGGTGCTTAATAATAAGGAGATACCTGTAACGCCGCCGTCGATAAAATGGCTCGGCATTAAAAAGCTTTTTAAGCCAAAACATGCTGAAGTTACACCCGCAATAATTAAAAGAATTTCTTTTATAAACCTGGTGTGCCTGTTTTTAATGTGGTTCATGCTTCTGCTTCAGTTTTAGCTTCTTCTTTCCTGCTACGAATATAATTAACAAGTTCTAATACCTCAAACGCATCTTTAAGCAAAAAGTTTCCGCTTCTGGTACGGGTAAGTTTAGAAAGATAGGCACCATTGTTTAATGCTTTTCCAAAATCCGAAATCAGGGAACGGATATAAGTGCCTTTACTGCATACAATCCTGAAATCTATTTCCGGTAATTCGATCCGCGTAATTTCAAATTCAGGAACACTTACAAAACGCTTACGCAATTCGACCTCTTCACCCAAACGAGCTTTAACATATAAACGTTCGCCATTTACTTTTACCGCAGAGTGGGCTGGCGGATACTGTTCTATATCACCAATAAATGGTTTACAGGCAGCATAAATTTCGTCTTCGCTAATGTTGCTGATACCGAAAGTTTCGTCTACCTCAGTTTCCATATCGAAAGATGGGGTAGTGGCCCCCAGAATCATGGTGCCGGTGTATTCTTTCTCTTCGGCCTGAAAAGTATCGATCTGCTTGGTTAATTTGCCCGTACAGATAATTAAAAGTCCTGTTGCAAGGGGATCTAAAGTGCCGGCGTGACCAACTTTTAGTTTTAGCGGTTTTAAAGAATTACGGATTTTGCCCACCACATCAAACGAAGTCCATTTGTATGGTTTGTTAATCAACAGTAATTCGCCTTCAGCAAAATTGAAATCTTTAAATTTTGAATTTTCGGTACTCACAAATCTTTTTTGCGCAAAGATACGGATTAGTTTATATCAATGTGATATCCTGATAAGAACAATGCCAGTATGATAATTCCCAGTGCAATACGGTAATACCCGAAAACTTTAAATCCGTGTTTGGTTAAAAAGCCTATAAATGATTTTATGGCGATTATGGCAACAATAAATGCAATAACATTGCCCACCAATAACAGTTTAATATTTTCTGTATTTAATAGGTGATATCCTTTTAAAAGTTTGTAACCTGTTGCTGCGCACATAGTAGGTACAGCTAAAAAAAATGAAAATTCTGCAGCAGCACTTTTTGTGAGTTTTTGGCTCATTCCACCTAAAATTGTTGCAGCACTTCTGCTCAAACCCGGGAAAGCTATTGCCAAAACCTGAAAAAGACCAATTTTCAAAGCAGTTGCATTTGTGATTTCTTTTTCACTATCAATTATGGCATTTTTGAACCATTTATCAACCAAAAGAAGAATTACTCCGCCAACAAGTAAAACGGCAGAAATAAATATCGGATTACCAAGGGTATTATCAATAAAATCGTTCAAAAGGAAGCCAAAAACCAGAGCCGGTATAACAGCAATAATTAATTTCAGGTAGAATTTCCAATCAGAAAAATTGAAGAATTTCTTCCAGTAAATTACCACTACGGCCAAAATTGCACCTAATTGAATTGCAACCTCAAAAAGTTTTACAAAATCATCTTTACCAATTCCCATCAGGGCTGATGTGATGGCCATATGGCCAGTGCTCGATACGGGTAAAAATTCGGTTAATCCTTCAATAATGGCTAAAATAATAGCTTCGAAATAGTTCATTTTTTTAGAAAAGATAAGAAATAAAGAAAACGCTTAATCAAATAAATTAAGCGTTTGCATATATAATTCTTTTATGATATATTATTTTTTTAAGATGGCATAGATTCCAAAAGCAAAACCTGCCAACACCACTACAGGTGCCAATAAAGTCCTTCTGAAATCGTAAATATCACCAGTGGTGCCCATCATCAGGATAAAACCAACTGCAACAATTGCAATGCTGATCAATAACAACTGGTAATTTTTTTTGGTAAAAACCAATTCGCTTTTAACGTCCTTAACAGCCGGACTTGTTTTTTCTTCTGCCATTATCTATAAAGATGATAAGATTTTAAACGTAAATATCTGCTTACTGCAAACCATGTACTAATGCCTGTTATAAAAATACCAACAATTAAAAGGCCGATAAAAACAAAGCCAAATTCCTGGTAGTTATTTAAAATAATAATTTCCGGTACTTCTTTGCGGGCATAAATCAAGGTTGCCAATAAAATAATGATGGCAATAAATGCAGCAATTAAGCCATGCAAAGCAGCATACAATAAGAAAGGACGTCTGATAAAATTTTTCGTTGCACCAACAAGCTGCATACTTTTAATTAAAAAGCGTTGCGAGTAAATTGCTAGTCGTATAGTGTTGTTAATCAGTGCAATAGAAATTATTAAAAGTAATACTGCAAAAGCGAAAATAATTAAACCAATGGTATTGATGTTTTTGTTTACCATATCGATTAAAGAACTTTGGTAAACTACTTCTTTAACCACAGGGTTTTTAGATATACTGGCTTTTAATGCATCAATGCTTTTGTTATTCGCATATTCTGCTTTTAAATACACATCGAAAGTTGAAGTTAAAGGGTTGTAACCTAAAAAGTTAACAAAATCTTCGCCTAAATCCTGTGTTAAATTTCTCGCAGCAAGTTCTTTATTTACATATTGTGTCTGCTTTACTGCAGGGTTTGTATTCAGCTCTTTCTGGAAAGCCAGTACATCGGCTTCTTTTGCGCCTTCATCAACAATAATGTTTAAAACAATGTTTTCCTTAACGTAGTTAGACAGGTTTTTGGCATGTACAAGTACCAACCCAAGTAGCCCCAGCATTAATAAAACCAATGCAATACTAATTATAGTAGAGATATAAACGGTTTTGGTTTTCTTAGATGCATCACTTACTTCGAATTCTTCCATGTATTTCATTTTTGTTTCTGCGAAAATATAAATTATACCTGATAAACACCAATTAATGATTGCTAAATGAATATTAACGGATAGGATTAGCTTTTAGTTTGAGCGTCAGATTGTTTGGCTGGATTTAACTTTTTAGGTAAATACGGTACGAAATTTGTTAAAAGGGCGTTAAATAGATATTCTTAAAACAAAATTTACTATGAAAAAACAAATTACCATCCTTAGTCTATTGATGCTCTTTACCTCAATCCTTATCTCCTGCAAAAAAGATGAAACTTCGTTAAAAGCTCAAATGATGGGCCGCTGGACATTAAACAGGATTGTAACTACAGGTTATACTGATGATAAACTTAATGGCGACGTTAATTATGGTAAAACCACTGATTATATTGACTATAAATCAAATAACGACGATCAGGTGGAACTAAGTTTGTCTGGAAACAGGACAATTGGTACTTATGTGATCATTTATTCAGACCAGTTTAGTATGGATATTAATGATGGTCTAAATTATTGCAAAATAAACAGCATTTCTCAGAATAAATTGCAGTTTACTGCTAAAGTTGATAAAACAAACGTTACTAAAGTGTATTATTTAACCAGATAAGATCTTAATCCCCCTATTATTTGCCTGCGCCATTGGTTTTAGATCAATGGCGCATTTTTTTTGCGCTAAGCTATTATAAGCCAGTCAATTTCTTCAATACTCTCTGCGACAGATTCTTTAATCCTTATTTTTCTGTAGCCCACTTTCCGATTAATTTTTTACTGTGAGCTTTAGCCTCATTAATAGAAAATGTTTTTTCGGGATGATGTTTTAAGGCTGCTGTTTTTTGTAGCTCTTGATAACTTTCTTCAGGGATGAGTACGTATTTTTTATTTTCAATTGTAAGATGTGTCATGGCCGCTCGTTTTTGATACACCAAGATACTAAATAATATATTAACCCATTTATTTCGATTTAGTTTCTTTTACAGGCTGTTGCTGGCTGTGGTGTCGATTTTTGATAGCTGACCTTAAATAAACTTTTTAGCCTAGAAGGATCAGATGGTAACATCTGACCGCGAGCCTAACCTCTTCTTATTCTGCATTTCTGAAGGCAAAATAATATCATTAATCTGCTTTTTTAAGCCCCTTAATTTCTGTATTTTCGCGTCTTTAAAAATTTAAAACTTGCAATGGATTATCAATTCAAAGAAATAGAACAAAAGTGGCAGAAATTCTGGGCAGATCATCAAACGTTTAAAGCCGAAAGTAATTCTGATAAGCCAAAATATTATGTGTTAGATATGTTTCCTTATCCATCAGGAGCAGGCCTGCACGTTGGCCACCCACTGGGTTACATTGCATCAGATATTTTTTCGAGATACAAACGCCTTAAAGGCTTTAACGTATTGCACCCAATGGGATACGATTCGTTCGGGTTACCTGCAGAGCAATACGCCATACAAACCGGACAGCATCCGGCAATTACTACTGAAGCCAACATTGCAACCTACCGTCGTCAGTTAGATCAGATTGGTTTTTCTTTCGATTGGAGCAGGGAAGTACGCACCAGCGAGCCATCTTATTACAAATGGACGCAGTGGATTTTTATGCAATTGTTCAACTCCTGGTACAACATTGAAAACGACAAGGCAGAGGATATTACCACCTTGATCGAAAAATTTAATGCATCCGGCACAGCCGACGTAAAAGCGGTTTGTGATGATGATACCAAACAATTTTTGCCAAGCGACTGGGCAACGTTTACTGATGAGGAAAAACAGATCGAATTGTTGAAATACCGTTTAACCTATCTTCGCGAAAGCACTGTAAACTGGTGTGCAGCCTTAGGAACGGTTTTAGCCAACGATGAAGTAAAAGATGGTTTTTCTGAACGTGGCGGTTTCCCTGTTGAGCAAAAGAAAATGATGCAGTGGAGTATGCGGATTACTGCTTATTCTGACCGCTTATTGCAAGGTTTAGATACCATCGATTGGCCGGAGCCGATTAAAGAAATGCAGCGAAACTGGATCGGTAAGAGTGTGGGTGCGTCTGTTAAATTTCAGGTGGAAGGACATGATAAACAAATCGAAGTTTTCACTACCCGTGTGGATACCATTTTCGGAGTTTCTTACCTGGTACTGGCTCCGGAACACGAATGGGTTGCTGAATTAACTACTCCTGAACAAAAAGAGGACATTGCAAATTATATAGCTTTAACCAAAAAGAAATCAGAGTTAGATCGTATGGCCGATACCAAAACGGTTTCGGGTGCTTTTACGGGTACATATGTGATTAATCCGGTAAGTGGCGAGCGTGTTCAACTTTGGATTGCTGATTATGTGTTAGCTGGTTACGGAACAGGTGCGGTAATGGGCGTGCCAAGTGGCGACCAACGCGATTGGTTATTCGCTAAGCATTTTAATTTACCGATTATCCAGATTTTGGACGCACAGAAAGATATAGATGTTCAGGCTGATCCGACTAAAGAAGGAACATACATTAACTCAGGCTTTATTAACGGATTGAGTTACAAAGAAGCTGTTGCATTTTTGAACAACTGGTTAGAGGTTGAGAAAGTTGGAAAAGCAAAAGTAAACTTCCGTCAGCGCGATGCGATTTTTGGTCGCCAGCGTTATTGGGGCGAACCGATTCCGGTTTACTTTAAAGATGGATTACCTTATCTGGTTAAGGAAGAAGAATTACCTTTATTGTTGCCTGAAATTGATAAATATTTACCGACTGAAACAGGAGAACCACCTTTGGCGAGGGCCGAAAACTGGTTGCCTGCAGATGGCGGACATTACGAACTGAGCACCATGCCGGGTTGGGCAGGAAGCAGCTGGTACTGGTACCGCTACATGGATGCGAACAACAATAACGATTTTGCTTCAAAAGAAGCGGTTGAATACTGGAAAGATGTGGATTTGTACATCGGTGGTTCTGAGCATGCAACCGGCCACTTATTGTATAGCCGTTTCTGGAATAAATTTTTGAAAGATTTAGGTTATACCAAAGAAGAAGAGCCTTTCAAAAAACTGATTAACCAGGGGATGATTCAGGGCAGAAGTAATTTTGTTTACCGCATCAATGATGAAAACGGAAAACCAACCAATACTTATGTTTCTGCTGGTTTAAGAAAAGAATACAAAACTTCGGCACTGCATGTTGATGTAAACATTGTTGAAAACGATACTTTAGATATTGCTAAATTTAAAACCTGGAGAGAGGAATATGCCAATGCAGAATTTATTTTCGAAGGTGGCAAATACATTTGTGGTGTTGAGGTAGAAAAAATGTCGAAATCGAAATTCAACGTGGTTAACCCGGATGATTTGATTGAGCGTTACGGTGCTGATACTTTGCGGATGTACGAAATGTTTTTAGGGCCATTGGAGCAGAGTAAGCCCTGGAATACAAACGGTATTGAAGGTGTTTTCAAATTCCTGCGTAAGTTCTGGCGTTTGTTCCACAATGAAGACTGGACTTTCCATGTAAACGATAATGAACCGACAAAAGCAGAGTTAAAATCGCTGCATAAGATCATTAAAAAGGTACAGGATGATATCGAGCGTTTCTCGTTCAATACATCTGTGTCGAGTTTTATGATTGCAGTAAATGAATTAACTGATCTGAAATGCAAAAACCGTCAGGTTTTGGAAGATATGGTGATTATCCTTTCACCTTATGCACCGCACATCTGTGAAGAGCTTTGGGTATTATTGGGTAACGAAAGGGGAACTTTATCATACACCGCTTATCCAACATTCAAACCTGAGTATCTGGTAGAAGATGAATTTGCTTACCCGGTTTCCATCAACGGTAAAATGAAGATGAACCTGAATTTGAGTTTAACTTTAGCTCAGCCGGAAGTAGAAGCAATTTTATTCGCAGATGAGCAATTTCAGAAATTTTTGGATGGAAAACCGACTAAAAAAATCATTTTCGTTAAAGGAAAGATTATTAATGTAGTTGTTTAAGGTAGAAGGTAGAAGATAGAAGTTGTAAGGTTTAGGGTTTTCCTTTCTCTTGCCTTAAAAATAGAAAAACCCGATTTGCGTATTGCAAATCGGGTTTTTGTTTATTATGGAGCGAACTCCAGGATCAAGGCCGTCATCTCGACTGAAGCGCAGTCCCGAATATTCGGGAGAGAGATCTATCCAGACAGATTTAGCTTCGCTGAGCCTTCGGGTTCTCGACTTCGTTACACTCCGCTACCATTGACAGACTAAAATAAAAAAGGCTCGTCATTGCGAGGAACGAAGCAATCTTAAAGAGCACGCTAGGCAGCGATCGTTGTAAGATTGCTTTCCCGTAAAAACGGGACAGGCAATCGGCTGAAAGAGCCTCCTCTCAATGACGAATTTTCGCGGCTTATCGTATGGGTTTAAAAAACAAACCCAAGTTGTAATTTACAACTTGGGCTTTTAATATATGGGTGGGAAATCTTTAGTCTTTCCGCCTTAGTCTTTAAGCTTAAAACCTAATCTCTCTTCCTCCTGTTTCCACCAAATCTTCTGTTGTTACTGGCGTTACGTGGTTTGCCGCTCATGTTGCCATCGCCGGCTTTTTTACCCCCACCACCTTTTGATTGAGCCTGAGGTTTACGTTTAACCTGATTTTTGGCCAGCATGCTTTCCCAGGTTAACGGATAGGGATGATCATCAACAACGGGAAGAGTAATTTTAATCAGTTTCTGAATATCCAACAGGTACTCATTTTCTTCTGCATCGCAAAATGAAATCGCAATACCATTTGCACCCGCACGACCGGTACGACCAATCCTGTGTACATAAGATTCAGGAATATTAGGCAATTCGAAGTTGAAAACATGCGATAACTGATCAATATCAATACCACGGGCAGCAATATCAGTCGCTACCAAAACGCGAATTTTCCTGTCTTTAAAGTCAGTTAATGCCCTTTGTCTGGCATTTTGCGATTTGTTACCATGAATGGCAGCCGCTTTAATTCCGGCATGAGCCAAATCTTTCACAATCCTATCCGCACCATGTTTAGTACGCGTAAAAACTAATGCAGTTTGAATATTTTTATCTTCCAGTAAATGGATCAATAATTTCTTTTTATCAGGTTTATCCACAAAGTAAACCGACTGAACAATCGTTTCTGCCGTTGAAGAAACAGGGGTAACTTCTACTTTTGTAGGGCTTGATAAAATCGTATTCGCCAATTTCTGAATTTCATCCGGCATCGTTGCGGAGAAAAACAAAGTCTGGCGTTTAGCAGGCAATTTAGCCACTACTCTTTTCACATCGTGGATAAAGCCCATATCGAGCATCCTGTCAGCCTCATCCAGTACAAATAACTCAATAGTGTTTAAGTTGATAAAGCCCTGATTCATTAAATCTAATAAACGGCCGGGCGTAGCCACTAAAATATCGATGCCTTTTTTAAGTGCTTCAACCTGCGAGTGTTGATTAACCCCGCCAAAAATTACCAAGTGGCGTAAGTTTAAGTTGCGGCCATAAGCTTTAAAACTTTCTTCAATCTGGATGGCCAACTCGCGTGTTGGTGTTAAAATTAAAGCCTTTATGTTTTTGGTTGCTTTGGTATTGATGTGTTTTTCGTGTAATAACTGCAACATCGGAATGGCAAAGGCAGCGGTTTTTCCGGTACCGGTTTGAGCACAGCCCAATAAATCTTTACCTTTTAATATCGTTGGAATAGATTGCTCCTGTATAGGCGTAGGTTGTGTATAACCTTCGGTCTCAAGGGCCTTTAAAATTGGCTCAATGAGGTTTAATTCTTTGAATAACATGTATGTTTTTATGTAATATTTATCGAAGAAGCTAGAACGATCAATTGTTGAAGGACTAACTTGCGGAGAGAATATGCCATTAAGAATGGCAAGCCCTTATTCCTGCTTCGGCGGCAAAGATACAAATAAAATGTGGAAAAGTAAAGTCCGTCAATCTGTTGTACCGGCTCAGGTTACTACGTAACCCTGGGGTATGATTAGGAGAATTTATTCTCAAAATAATGTATTTAAATTTAATGTATATGCAATTGTAATTTTTTTGTATATTTATTTTGTTTTAAATGTATTTTTCACGTTTATTTTTTTGTATCGATAATTTATGATGTAAATATATTAATCTCTAACCAACTATCTAACCAATTACTACACTATGAAAAAAACAGTACACCCGCTTTATGAGTATTCGATTCTGATTTATTTGCCCCAGATTTAGAAAGGCAAAAAACCGGTCAACCTAAAATTATTACTGAAAAAATTGCAACAAATTAAACTGTTGTGTGCTACGCATTTGCCAATTTTTTCAGTTCAGTACCCTAAGAATCATTAACTATCATTATAACCTATGAAACAAAACCTATCTTTTTTCAGGAGGAGTTATGTTCTCTTGTGCCTGAGTATGCTGTTCGCAATCAAGGCAAATGCCCAAACCAAAGTAACCGGGAAAGTTACTGCGAGCGATGATAAACTTCCCATCGTTGGGGCAACAATAAAAATCAAAAACGGTCCTGGAGGTACCACAACCGATGCAAATGGTACATTTTCTATTGCAGCAAAATCAAACGATGTACTGGTGGTTTCGTTTATCGGTTACGGATCGAAAGAAGTTGCCGTAGGCGGTGAAACCACTCTTTCTATCGTTTTACTGGCCGAAAACAACAAATTATCAGAAGTGGTGGTAACAGGTTACTCGAGCCAGCGAAAAAAGGATTTAACGGGTGCGGTTGCCGTGGTGAGCATGGGCCTGTTAAAAGCCCAGCCTGCTGCCAGTGCGGTAGAAGCTTTACAGGGTAAGGCTACCGGGGTGCAGATTATTAATGACGGAGCGCCGGGTTCTACACCGCAGATCCGGATCAGGGGGATTAGTACCATCAATAACAACGAACCACTATATGTAATTGATGGAGTTCCGTTTGAAGGTAAGCTTTCCTGGCTTAACCAAAATGATATCGAAAGCATGCAGGTGTTAAAAGATGCTTCATCGGCCTCTATTTACGGATCGAGGGCCAATAATGGTGTTGTAATTATTACCACTAAGAAAGGCGTGGCAGGACCACCAAAAATCACACTCGATTCTTATTACGGTACACAGGCTCCGCGTAAAGGCAGTTTCCCTGAAATGATGAATCCTCAGCAATATGCCCAGTATGTATTTGATGGCTACAAAAATGCCGGAAAAGCCATTGCAGCAGGTAAAAATTATGGTTCAGGGCCAACGCCGGTACTGCCTGATTACCTGGTGGCAGGTTCAAAATTAGGTCAGGATGTTACTGCCGCCGACGCTGATCCTTCTAAATACAATTACAGCCGCGATCCTAATCTTTTCTATCAAATTACAAGGGCTAATAAAGAAGGTACCAACTGGTTTGATGAGATTACGGAATCGGCACCAGTGCAAAATTACCAGATCAGTGCTACAGGTGGCGGCGAAAATGCAACCTACACTTTTTCGGGCGGGTACCTTGATCAGAAAGGGACCATAAAATATACCGGTTTTAAAAGGTACAATTTGAGATCGAATACCAGTATATCTGCTTTTAACAAACATGTCCGTTTTGGCGAAAATGCGCAGTACAGTTATTCAGAAGGTTATGGTTTTGGTGTTAATCCCAATACGCCAGGTAGTTATCAGGATCAGGGCAGTGCATTGGGCTGGGCTTACCGAATACCAACCATTATCCCGGTTTACGATATTGCCGGAAATTTTGCGGGCAGCCGCGGAAGTCAATTGGGAAATGCTGAAAATCCGCTTGCTTTTCTTTACCGTGCAAAAGACAATAAAAACAAAAGTAATTTCTTCTTCGGAAATGTTTTCGCTGAGGGCGATATCTTGCCGGGACTTGTACTAAGAACCAATTTTGGTTTGCGTTACGAAAACTTTAACGGCCTGTCTATGCGTTATCCAAATCTGGAATTTTCTGAAGGTAACAACTCCAATAACCTCAACGAATACCAGGGATATAATACCGAATGGACCTGGACCAATACTTTAAATTATAGTAAAGTTTTTAATGAATTGCACCGCGTAAATGTATTGGTTGGTACAGAAGCCATCAGATCAAGATCCCGTCAGTTAAATGCAGGACGGAATGATTTCTTTATTCTGGGCAATCAGGATTACTATTACCTGAGTACGGGTTCTTCCAACATCAGCAATACCAGTTTTGGCTCAATTGGTTCGCTGTTCTCTTTATTTGGAAAGGTAGATTATTCTTATCATGACCGTTATCTGGCCAGTATTACTTTCAGGCGTGATGGTTCTTCAAACTTTGGTCCGAACAATAAATACGGTAATTATCCGGCAGGAAGTGTTGCCTGGAGATTATCGGAAGAAGAGTTTATGAAAAGTTTGAAATGGGTGAGTGATTTAAAACTACGTGTTGGTTATGGCCAGACGGGAAATCAGCGGATCCCGCCTTACCAGTACATTAACCGTTTCCAAAGTTCCATTATCAATTCTGCTTATGCCGTTGGTGGTGCAAACGGGTTAACCACTGGTGTATGGCAAAATGCTTATCAAAATGCCGATGTAAAATGGGAATCGTTAAAGGCTTTAAACATTGGACTTGATTTTAGTTTGTGGGGAGGGGCAATAGATGGATCGGTAGATTGGTATAACAAAAAAACGTCTGATATGCTTTATAATCTTCCTCTACCGTCAAGTGTGGTTGGTTTAGGTAGTTCGCCGTTTGTAAATATTGGTGATATGAGCAACAAAGGGGTCGAATTTAATGTGGCTTATCATTATGGCATTAAAGACAACAATCCGCTTAAATTTGATGTTGGCGTAAATTTCTCCAAAAACAAGAACGAGATTGTAAGATTGGCTCCTGGTATTTTTAATCAGATTTATGGTAATTACAGAAGTTTACAAACCAGTGTATTGCAGGAAGGTGCACCATTTGGTTCATTTTTCGGCTACAAAACAGCCGGAATTTACCAGAGTACTGCTGATATTCAGGCCAATCCATCTTATTCTGGCGCCAGGGTTGGTGGTTTGCGTTACCAGGATATTAATGGCGATGGGGTAATTGATCCTAAAGACCGGACCATTATTGGTGATCCAAATCCTGATTTTACGGTTGGGATAAACTTAAATGCATCTTATAAAAACTTTGATATTGCTGCATTTATTTATGGCGTTCAGGGCAATGATATTTTTCAGGCTACACGCTATTTCACCGATTTCCCTTCTTTCGACGGTGCAAAAAGTACCAGGCTGTTAAATGCATGGAGTCCTTCAAATCCGACCAGTTTAATCCCTTCTGCTTATGCGGGTGCTTCAGATCTGGAGTTTGCCTCATCAAGCTATTACATTCAGGACGGAAGTTTTTTAAGGTTGAAGAATATACAGCTTGGTTATTCGATCCCTACAGCTAAAGCATTTGGTGCAAATTCGCCCATCAATAAACTGAGGGTATATGTAAGTGCAACCAATTTATTTACAATTACCAAATATACCGGCATGGATCCGGAGGTGAGCCAGATTACGGATACTTTCTCTGCACCAGGGGTAGATCAGGGCGTTTATCCTTCTCCACGTCAGTTTTTAATCGGTATTAATGTTGGATTTTAATTAAAAAGAAACAAAGATGAAACATATAAAATATATCCTGCTCTCTTTTCTGATCTTGTCTACCTTCTCGTGTAAGAAGGAATTTTTGAACCTGCAGCCTCAGGGCGAACTTACAGAGGCGCAATTAACCACGCAAGATGGGGTTGAGGGTTTACTGGTAGGTGCCTACGGACTACTAAACGGTAATGTTAACGGTACTTACGGCAATTATGGCGCTGCACCGAGCCAATGGCTGTTTGGAGAAGTAGCTTCTGATAATGCGCATAAAGGCAGTAGTGTTGGCGATCAGCCGCCTATGAACGCCATTGAGCAACACTCGCCAACCAGTACCAATGATAATATATCGAACCTTTGGGACAGGTGCTTTGAAGGTATTCAGCGCTGTAACAATACCCTTAAAATATTGGCAAACTTACAGGCAGGCAATGGATCTGCCAAATTTGATGATGCCCGCGCCAAAGAAATACAGGGAGAAGCCCGTTTATTGCGTGCACATTATTATTTCTTTCTGGTAAGGGTTTTTAAAGTGGTGCCATACATTACCGAAGCCAATAGTGGTACTTTTGTTCCAAACGATAAGGATATTTACCCTAATATTGTGGATGATCTTCAGTTTGCTGTAGCCAATTTGAGTACAACCAAACCGAAAAACCAAAAAGGAAGGGTTGATAAATATGCGGCACAGGCTTACCTCGGTAAAGTTTTCTTATACCAGAAAAAATACCCGGAAGCATATGATCTGCTGAACGCGGTAATTTTGGCTAAACCAGATTTAACCACCATGCCTTATACAGATAATTTCGATATTACGAAAGAAGACGGACCTGAAACCATTATGTCTGTTCAGCATTCGGTGGGTACTGATGGTACCGGTGGAGACAATGGAAATGTTGGCGATATCCTGAATTTCCCTTACGGTAACACGCCAATCAACTGCTGCGGGTTCTTCCAGCCTTCTATCGATCTGGCCAATTCTTTTAAAGTTGATATTGCCGGTTTGCCATTATTAGATGGCAGTTACCGTACCAATCCCTATAAATCAGATTTTGGTTTAACCGGAGCCGCAAAAGACAATTATGTAGTGGATAAAACCTTGCCTCTTGATCCGCGGATAGAATCGACTATTGGCAGGCGTGGTGTTCCATACCGCGATTGGGGAATTATGGCAGGCGATACCTGGATCCGGGATGCTTCAAACGGTGGACCTTTTGTTCCCGTTAAAAATACAATAGAGGCTGCACAGATTTCAAGCGGTACAGCACCGGGTACTACTAACGTAACCGGCTTGAATGTAAACCTGATCCGTCTGGGTGATGTTTACCTCATGGCTGCAGAATGTGCGGTTGAAAAAGGCGACCTGCCAAGAGCTTTGGCACTTGTAAATGCTGTGCGCTTGAGGGCAGCAAAAATTACCCCTCAGCAAATAAATGGTACACCTGCTGCAGCATATAAAGTAAGTCCGTACACTTCATTTCCTAATGATACCTATGCCCGGAACGCAGTTCGGTTTGAGCGCAGGCTCGAGCTGGCGATGGAAGGTCACCGGTTTTTCGATCTGGTACGCTGGGGCATAGCCAAACAAACGCTGGAGAGTTATTTCTCTTTTGAGGGCGGATACTTCGACTATTTAAAAGGCATCACTATAGAAAGCAGAGATGAGTATTTTCCTTTACCACAAGATCAGATTGACAGAAGTAAAGGTACATTGAAACAAAGTCCGGGTTATTAGGATATTGTTATAATTAATATACATGAGTAGGGTTTTGGTATTGATAGGCCAGAACTCTACTCATTTTTTTTACAAGTAATTTGTTTGCAGACTTCCCCACTCAAAAAACCCAACTCAAACTATTTTTCCTCTTTAAACCTGCTGAAAAACAATAATGCGATTAAGCAGAGTCCGAAACCAACAATTCCGTTTAACCGTAAGCCGAAATCATTCCCCGGATCTTTGCCATAGATGGTAAGCATGGCAAAAATGGCGATGCCAAAGGTTTGTCCGAGTTTTACAAAAAGGTATTTCACTGCGAAGAACATTCCTTCGTGGTTTTCGCCGGTTTCTAAAGTGTCTTTCTGGGCAATATCGGCTAATATGGCCGTAGGTAAAATGCCCAGCGCCGCTAATGGAAAAGAGGCTGATAATACCAGGATGTAAATCTGCGTATGCGGTCCGAAGGGTAATTTCCCTAAAAAGAAAATGGTAACAAAGATCAGGCAGAGTACGCCAAAAGCAAACAATACAAAGGGTTTCTTCCCAATTTTAGCAGATCCAAAATTAACAACCGGGTAAAACAGGAGGGAAGCTAAAACCATCGCGCCCATAAATTTTCCGCCTTCAGATTCTGGTAAGCCTAATAAAACGGTACAGAAAAATAGTAAACCACTTGAAATAATGCTCAATGCGGTATAAAAAGCGAAATCGGAGATCAGGTAATATTTGAAATTGCTGTTCTTAAAGGTGCTCTTAATGGCTGGCCATAATGGTACATGCGTAGGCTTGGCTACCGAAAATTCTTTTTCATTGATAAAAAAAACAGGAAGTAACATCACCAGTCCGGATAGGATGCACAAACCCCATATTGCAGCCTGGATAGCTTCGCTGCGGTTGGCTACGTGAAAATTAGCTTCAACCAGATCGGCAAAATTGTTGGTGCAGGCCGATAAAATAATCCCGATAACGAAGCCCACCTGCTGGTAACTGGATAGTTTAACTTTTTGTCGTGGGGTATTGGTTACTTCAGCCAGTAAAGCATTATAAGGAATAATATAAGTGGTTACCGAGACGAAAAACAAGCAAAGTGTAATAGTAAGCCACCAGGCATTATGCAGGCTTTCCGTTTTTTGGATCGGGTAAAAAACCAGTCCGCAGAAAACCATGGCCGGAATAATGGCCCATTTCATAAAAGGCATCCTTCGTCCGTTTTTATTGGTACTGGCATCGCTTCTCGAAGCAATAAATGGATCGTAAATGGCATCTACCAGCCTGCCCGATGCAGCGATAATAGAAAGGATGTTAAATGCCCCCAATAAAACAAGTTGCGGCACCAAAGGGGGTAAACCGGCATTGCTTGGTGGAAGATAGAAATAGGGAAGCATTACAATGATAATGTTTGTCATTGTACTCCAGCCAATCATACCGGCAGCATAAGCAATTTCCTGTTTTAAAGAGAGTGTTTTGTTCATTAATTATTTAAATTCTTTTTACTTTTTAACACCCCGTCCTGCGGACACCCCTCTACGTGAGGGGAATTTTCCACCATAAGTGTATAGACCTGCTAGGTCTGATCAGGGGTAAACTATTTCTTATTAAACCATCTGCTCACAAAATAGATTGCCAGAAAGCCAACAAAAATATATAAACCATTCAGTGCAGCATTCTGATCATCAGCATAAATGCTAAACGCCACAAAAGTATAAGCCGCAATAAATATAACAGGCAATATAGGATATAAAGGCACAGTGTAGATGGTTTTTTTATCAAGATGTGCCGTTCTTTTTCTCAGGATAAAAATGGTAGCCGCAGAACTGGCCATACTGATGCTTTCTAAGAAAATGGTGTAGTTTAAAATCTTATCGAAGGTTTTGGCGTAAAAGATAATAACCACCGCTATCACAGTAAAAACAGTTAAACTAACAGTGATTACCTCTGTTTTTTTATTCATCCTGCTGAATATTTTTGGCAGGGCACCTTCTTCGCCCATGGCGAACATGGCCCTTGGGTTACTCAATAAATTTACGTTTACATAACCCATTACAGAGAAGAAGATAATAACCGAAAGCGCACTAAACCCTGCAGGACCAAATATTTTTGAAGCCAGAATTGCAGCAATGCTTTCGGCCGATTTTAATTCTTCGAAACCGATTACCTTTACATATACATAGTTAATGGCCAGGTAAAGTGCCACAATAATGGTTAAACCGATAATGATAGAACGTGGAATTACCTTTTTAGCCTCTTTAACCTCGCCACCAAAATTGATGGTTTGGGCATAACCCGCGTACGAAAATGAAACCGCAATTAAACACAGTCCTAGTGCTTTTCCATAATCGCTCCAGGTAGGTAATGTACCGGTTGCAGTTTTAAAAACAGGAGTAACCGTTTCTGTTTGTCCGCCGAAAAATACAGCACAGATTAAGGTCAAAATCATCCCGATCTTGATTACTGTTAATACATTTTGCGTTTTGGAACTCGCTTTTAAGCCCAAAAGATTAATGATATAAAAAACCAGAATGGTAACAATTGCTATGGCTACCCGGTAAGTTTCGGTTTGTTTTGCTGCCGGTAAAATAATTTTGCTCAGGTATTCTGCACCGATAATTGAAATGGCCGCAACTGACGCCGCACTGGAAATAATAACAATGCAGTTTATGGCAAAGGCAATGGATGGATGATAAGCAGATGAAAATATTTTATAATACCCGCCCGTAACCGGAAAACGTGAACCGATTTCGGCATAAGTTAAGGCGCCACAAAAAGCTACAAAACCACCAATAAACCAGGCGAGGTAAAAAAGTTCGGGGATTTGCGCTTTTGCAGCTACGTTTACCGGCGTACGGAACACACCCATTCCGATAACCAAACTCACCACAATCATGGATAAATCGAAGAGCGAAAGCTGTTTCTTTTGTTGCATTAAATAGAATTTTGAATAATGGGATGAAGATAGGGAAAATTGAATGATTGAATGAGAGAATGTTTGAATGGGGAAGGTGATTGGTTCATTAGTTATTAATTGATTAGTGGGCGGACAGGTTGCCCAGGCTTGAATTGTTAAATGTTGGAATGTTTTAAAGTTGAAATGTTTTGGACATTGGTTAATGGTTGATAGCCTATAGGCATATTAACAGTTGACTTCAAGAGAGTGAGCCGTTCACTTCAAGACTATTAACTATCAAACCATGAACTATCAACCACTAGCGATCACCAACTATTTCATTAATGACCAATCGAACTATTGAACCACAATATACCTCTTCCATCCTTTTGTTGAAATTTTCTTTTGCTAGCCTCATAGAATAAATCTATTATTGTATTATAATTCTGAAAAGCGTATTTGAAAATATTTTTATTTCAGGCATCAGGATTATTTCTACAGATTCTTCATCACTTTGCAAACCAAAAAGTGCAGGGTTTTTCATTGAAGAACAGATAAAACACAGTATGGCAGAAGTAATTTATAACGACGACAGTATCCGTTCATTAGATTGGAAAGAGCACATCAGGCTTCGTCCGGGGATGTACATTGGTAAACTTGGCGATGGTTCTGCTCAGGATGACGGTATTTACGTTTTATTAAAGGAAATTGTGGATAACTCCATTGACGAGTTTGTGATGGGTACCGGAAAAACCATCGAAATTACCCTTTCCGAGCAAAAAGTGAACGTTCGCGATTACGGTCGCGGAATCCCTTTAGGTAAGGTAATCGATTGTGTGAGCAAGATTAATACCGGTGGAAAATACGATAGTAACGCCTTCCAGAAATCAGTTGGTTTAAATGGAGTGGGTACCAAGGCGGTAAATGCACTTTCTACCAGTTTCACCGTACAATCCTACCGTGATGGAAAAACGAAAAAAGTAGAATTTTCTAAAGGTGAAATTGTAAATGAACAACCAGTTATTGATACCACCCAGCGCAATGGTACGGCAATTACTTTTTATCCGGATGAAACCATTTTCAGAAACTACCACTACATTCCGGATTTTGTGGAAAGTATGGTTTGGAACTATGTTTTCTTAAATACAGGTTTAACCGTAAATTTCAATAACCAGAAATATTTTTCGGAAAGAGGTTTGTACGACCTGCTCTCTAAATTTAATAAGCCTGAAGAAATCCGTTACCCGATTATCCACATGATTGGTCCGGATATTGAAATTGCCATGACCCACGGACAACAATATGGCGAAGATTACCACTCTTTTGTTAACGGACAGCATACCACGCAAGGTGGAACACACCAGGCGGCTTTCAGGGCTGCAGTAGTGAAAACTGTTCGTGAGTTTTACAAAAAAGAGTTTGATGCAGCCGATGTTCGTTCTTCGATTATTGCTGCAATTTCTGTCCGTGTGCAGGAACCGGTTTTCGAATCGCAGACTAAAACCAAATTAGGTTCACAAAACATGGGACCCGAAGGGCCATCGGTAGCAACTTTCATCAACGATTTTGTTAAGAAAGAACTGGACGACTACCTGCACAAAAACAAAGAGGTTGCGGATGCATTAGAGAAAAGAATTCTACAATCAGAGCGTGAGCGTAAAGATATTGCCGGTATTAAAAAGCTGGCTAACGACAGGGCTAAAAAAGCATCATTACACAATAAGAAACTTCGCGATTGTAAGGTGCATTTTAACACCACGCACGAGAAGCGTTACGAAACTACTTTATTCATTACCGAGGGAGATTCGGCATCGGGTTCGATCACCAAATCGCGTGATGTAGATTGTCAGGCGGTATTTAGTTTAAAGGGTAAGCCGTTAAACTGTTACGAGCTCACTAAAAAAGTGGTTTACGAAAATGAGGAGTTTAACCTATTACAACATGCTTTAAATATTGAAGATGGTTTAGATGGATTGCATTATAACAATATCGTTATCGCAACAGATGCCGATGTAGACGGGATGCACATCCGTTTACTAATGATGACATTCTTCCTTCAGTTTTTTCCTGATCTGGTAAAAGCCGGGCATGTGTACATTCTGCAAACGCCACTTTTCAGGGTGAGGAATAAAAAGGAAACGATTTATTGCTATAGTGATGAGGAGCGAAGAAATGCAATCGAAAAACTGGGCAACAAGCCCGAAATTACCCGGTTTAAAGGGCTGGGGGAAATCTCGCCTGATGAATTTGGATTATTTATAGGTAAAGACATCAGATTAGATCCTGTTATTTTAAAAGACCAGACCATTAAGAGCCTGCTCGAATATTATATGGGTAAAAACACACCCGATAGGCAACAGCACATTATCCGTAACCTAAGGGTAGAGAAGGACGAAGTAGAGGAAGAACCTAAAGTGATTACTGAGGAAGTAGCGTAACGATTTTTAAGGTAGGATTTTCCGTTTCGTGGAGACACGAACCGGAGAGTAGCATTTATAAATTGGGTCGTCATCTCCGAAACGCAGTGGAGCGGAGAGATCTATCTTGAGATAGATCTCTCGATTTCTTTCAGGATGGCAGACTATATAAAAGTGTTTGTCATTGCAAGAAAATTTTTTCAGCCGGCGAAGTAATCTTACCACTATGGTTGGTAATGATGATCCTGGGTTCGAGCCCCATCAGCCACCCTGTAGTTTAGAAAGCGGTTCAATTTTTTTTGATACGATAATGTTTGCTAAATGCAAAAATCTATCATCATATAACGCTGTTTAGATGTAGAAATAAACAGGTGTTTTTGAAGATGAAATTTATTTAAGATTATTCTCCTGACTGGATTTGTAGTCATTATATAAAGAATGTATTAAAATTTAAACAAAATTTGCATTGGCGAGCATGAAGGTTCCGTTGAAAATATCTTATGATTTATTTGGTGCTTTACGAAGCAATTATTTATCCTTGTTCACTTCAACCGTATCTTCAGGATGCTGCGGGGGCAGTACATCTACCTTTTTCTCTACAATCGTGATTTTTGTAAATACCGCATACTTACTAGGGGAGATGCCCTTATCGTATTTTTCGGCATAGGCCTGGGTAAATTCTGCCCCGAAATACAAGATAATAGATGTGTAATAAATCCATAGTAAAATTACGATGATTGAGCTGGCTGCCCCAAATGCTGAGCCTGGGTTACCTTTTTCGATGTAAATTCCAATCAGGTATTTACCTAAACTAAAAAGCACAGCGGTAAATAATGCCCCGATTATTGCCGATTTCCAGCGGATAACAACATCTGGTAATACTTTAAATATAATCGTAAATACAGCCGTAACCGCAGCAAGGGTAATTACATTGTTCAAAATATAAATCAGCAGCTGCATCGTATCATTTGCTACCGGAATGACCTTATCTATATCACTTTTTGAAACCAGCGAAACCAAGTTATCGCCCAAACCTACTACCACACTGTTAATTACGAGCGAAACAAGCAGTAAAAAGCCCATTGAAACAATCAGCGAAAATGATAGAAGTCTATTGGTGAGCATTTTCAGCCAGCCTTTTTTAGGAATGGCCTTTACTTTCCAGATGATGTTAATACTATCCTGTATTTCGATAAAAATAGCCGTTGCTCCAACAATTAAGGTACCAATACCAATAATTAACCCAATAGTAGATTGACCGGATTTATTAGCATGTTCTACAAAACCCTGAATTTGTGCTGCGGCATCTTTCCCCACCATTTCGGTTATCTGTCCAAAAAACTGACCCCTAGTCTGCTCGTTTCTTTTATCACCAAAAAATAGCGTGGCAGCCGATAATACAATGATGATTAGCGGTGTAAGCGAGAAAATAGTATAATAGGCAAGTGAAGCACTTAGTTTAGTTACCCTGTCTTCTACAAAACCTTTTCCGGCAGCAATAAAAAGGTGATAAAGCGCAATAAAAAAGTTTTTGATTTTGGTGATTATTTTCATCGAAAAATTAAAACGGATAACCTATCCCAATGTTAAAAATTAAATTCTGCCTGCGCCATTCTTTGTTGCCAAAGGCAATATCATCAAACACCCATCTTTGTCCTTCAGGCAGGTAAGGTTTACGTACTGGGAAAGCCACATCTAAACGTACCACAAAAATAGTAGCATCAACACGTAAACCTGCGCCGGTACCTACAGCCAATTCATTAAAAGTATTTTTTAATTTAAAGCCCGATCCAAGTCTGGCAGTTTCTGGTTTGCCTGGTTCCCCAAGATCTTCTTTCCTTAGCCAGATATTACCTGCATCTACAAATAATGCACCATAAAGCACACTCACTATCTTAAAACGAAGTTCTGAATTGAGCATTAACTTAATATCACCACCCTGATCAGCAAAAATGGCATTATCCGGAACCTTGTACGTACCCGGACCTAAAGTACGTGCCGGAAAGGCCCTGATATCGTTACTTCCGCCTGCAAAAAACTGCCTTACAAAAGGTAAAGATGTACTATTGCCGTAAGCATAACCATAACCCAGATTTAAGCGGTTTGCCCAGATCAGGTTGCGGTTAATTTTATAGAAATCCCTAAAATCGGCCTCTGCCCTTATAAATTGAGTAAGCGGTGTATTAAATAAAGTTTTTTGTCCTTTATCATTTGTTGGTGTAAATAATCCCCAAACATTACCACTCGTTTCTAAACCACCATAGAAATAAACATTGTTACGGCGGTTGGTTTCCATTTGGTTGGTGTAGGTGAAGTTATAATTACTACCTATGATAAACTGGTTTTCGAGTGTACTTCTTAACAACGGGTTTGCGTCAAATAAACTGTCCCTTTTTTTATCACTAGGAAAGCCTGTAGCAATATAACTAACAGAGATGGGATTGAAATTATGCTCTTTATATTGATTTTCTTTAAAATTGTATCCAAATTCGCCTTTGAATGCATTTAAGGTGTATTCCGATCCACGGTTAAGCATCTGGTAAGAAAGCGAAGCAATAGTTTTTGGTATGAAAGCAGTTGTACTGTTAGGTTTGTAAAAAGGAACGATAAACCTTGGGAAAGTTAACTTTCCTTCAGCCGTTAACGACAATGAATTACGGCCTAAAGACGTTCCCCTAACCTGTGTTTCAAAACCACCACTAACGCTCACATCCAATTGTTCTGCGCCCCTGAATAAGTTTCTGGTAGTTTGCGTTACTTTTACCTCCGAACCCACAAAATTATTCGATTTACTCGTACCGGTAACCGAAAAGCTCAGCGAGTTTTTCTTAAGCGGAGTAAGGTATATATTCAGATCCAATTGGTTGTTCTTGAAACTATCAATCGGTAAAAACTCAGCCCTGACATCCCTGAAAGCACCTACATTTACCATTCTGTTTAACGATTGGTTGTGGTCTTTACGGTTATAAGCTTCTCCTTTCTGAAAGAAAACCAAACGGTCGAATAACCTTGGCTTAAAAGTATTGCGGTCATCATAAATGCTGAAATCGTGATATTCCAGTGGTTTTAATTTTCTTAATATCGTATCTCTCCGCAGAGTGTAGTTCGGGTAAACATTGATGTTCCTGATGGTATAAGGCTTTAATCCGGCATCAGGTGCAATATCTTTAACTTTCACAGTTACATTTACCAAATTTTTACCGATGGTACTATCTACCTGCATAATCAGGTAATCCGGGCTGAAATAGAAATAACCCTGCTCTTTAAGGTCGTTATCAATCCTGATGCGCTCGTTTTTATAATTATCCAGGTCGTAATAATCGCCTGCTTTTAGTAAGGTTTTATCTTTGTTCTGATTGATGATTTTGGTTAGAGCACCACTATCTGGCGGAAAAGTTACTTTATTGATTTTATAACGGTTACCGGTTTCTGCAGTATAAACAGCTTTACCTTTCTTATCTTTCACTACGGTATCGCCGGTAACGGTGGCCTGTAAATATCCCTCGCTAATTAAATAGCTGGTTAGTACATCATTATTGTATTTCAGTTTTACCTCACTTACCAATACAGGTGGCTCCCCCTGCCTGCGTAACCAGTTTTTAAAACCTTTTGGTTTTTTGGGTTCGCCGGCCAGGTTATAAATGCCAAGTTTATATTTAATACCCAAAATAGATTTATTGGGACGAGGTCTTGTTTTGCTCTCTAAATCACTTTTTACCTGTTTTTCATCATCAATTTTACCCGACGAATCCGGATTAATCTTTACTTCAGCACCTGTATATAAATGTTGTCCCGGCTTTAACGATTTGGTAGAGCTACATGCAGCCCAAACTAAGCAGGCCAGTACAAATAAAATTGGTCTAATTAGTTGTCTCATTTTTAGGTTTTTGTTCAATGTTTCTTCTGTTGCGTTTTTTCTGGAAAATCTCTCTGAATTTATTGTAATCTACCACAAGGGTGAAACCTAAACCGGTTTCGATAATCTGTCCCTGTACAATTACATCGTTCTGGTTGCGTCGGTAAGCCCTTAAGCGGTACCTTCCATCGGCTGATAATGCGTACTCAACATTTACGTTTCCGCCAATATCTGTCGATTTTTCGCCTGGCGCCTGTGGTCCTTCCAAAGCGAAAGAACTGCCCACGGTTACGGTCAACCTGTCATTTAATAATTTTTTAGATAATCCAACTTCAAGATCTGTTTTCTGTTGCAGGGAGCCGGTAGAATAATCTTCTGAAGAATTTACTCCAAAATTCAATTCTACACCCTGAATTAAATCGGAAGCCAGGTTGTTTAACTGCTCGGTTAATAATTTACTTACACTCGATCTCGCCAGGGTAGAAACACCGCCGCCACCGCCTGCCAGACTTTCGAAAGGATTGTTGGCGATAAACCTGTTTAGTGCCAATAGGGCAAAAACCTGTTTATTCAACTCACTTTCGTCGCGGTTAACGTTAATCAGCTTGGTGTAAACCGTTCCGTTTAATGCGCCACGTTCGTTTTCAGGCAAATCAAGTTTGAAAGAGATAATTGGTTTTAACAGCTCGCCTTTCATCATTAAATAAACCTGGAAAGGCAATTTAGTTTTAGCCTGAATATTGTCTGGCTCGTTAATCAGATCGATAGGGGCAGCATTAACTTCATACAGGGCTGTTAAATTTACATTGGCCGAAGTAGGCTCGCCTGTCCAGATAATGGTACTTCCTTTTACCAGTTTGAACGCTTTTTTACCCAGCGGACCAACCGACAGATTGTATGAACCATCAATAATTTCGTAACGGCCTGTTAAACTGATTTTACCGCTCGGGTCCATAGTCGCGTTAAGATCTGCCTCACCTTTAATATTTAATGCATCACCATTTGATGGATCTACCACCACATTCAGTTCGGCCTCAGGATCGATGGTTACTGCGGCAACAAGGTTAATTCCCTTCATCGCCGATTTACTCACGCTATCTACTTTTAAAGCTTTTTGTCCGTTAAATGGCGGGGCATCCGCATCGATAAATTGCACAATTCCTTCCTGGTCTATAATGGCCGGATCGCTTGATGGTAAGGCGAAGAAGAACTTGGTACCTTTGTTTACCCTGATGTTCATATTTACATCAGGCTGGTTCAAATCACCGCGCACTTTGATGTCGCTCGTTAAAAATACCGTTCCATAAATGAGATCATTATCAGCTGCAGTCGAATTGATTGCCCTGAAATTGTTCATTTTGATATCTAAACCAAAACGGTAATTTTTAAAATCGTTGGTAAGGACTTTTCCGTTAATGGTTGCTTTTTGGTTTAAAGAATCAATCAGTGTGAAGTTATTAAAACTGATGCCTTCATTTGTAAATGAAATCTTTTCGTTTGGCATGCGGAAATATGAATTTACATAAGCCACTTTAATGCCTGCATTATTGAAAGTTAAATCGCCCAGTATTTTAGGCGCAGTTAAAGCACCTTTAACGGTTAGGGCGCCGGTTAAAGTACCGGTACCGTTTTTAAGCTGGCCTGCAGATAAACTTTCGATATTTTTCATTTCGATCTTATCGATATTCACTGTTAGATCCAATGCGCTTTGAGGCGCAGTATAATAAAAACCATTTACCCTTAACTCATGTACGCCGGTTAACGCCACATTTACCTCAAAAGCATTCTTGGTATTGTTGTTTACGGCTAAACGCAAAGTACCCAGCTGATCTTTCTGATAACGCAACTGATCGATGGTTAAGTTTGCCTCAAATTTTGGGGTTGATGCTAAATCTTTCACATTTGCAGTTCCGTTTAAACGACCACCCACCAGCGTAGTATCGGTTTCGGCAAATTTAGTCAGGGTTTCTAATTGGAAATCTTTAAACTCTACCGATAATGGTGCATTAGGCTGGGTAGGGTTGCTGTTAATGGAAAGTGATTGCCCGCTGTTACTGATCTGAAACTGGTTAACCAATATGCCCGAAGCACCAAACTGAATGTAATTATCCTGCGAGACCACCCATTTTTGATAATCGAGCAGTAACTTCTGAGGATCTAAAGTAAATTTAAAATCTTTATTGATCGATTGGAAATTACCTCCAATAACATATTTGTCTTTTTTCTGCCTGTCGCGTAAGAAAATGTTTACCCCCAAATTGTTATTGGCCGCATCGCCACTTACTTCGGTATTGAAAAGGGCAATAGATGGACTTTGAAAGCTTTTAACAGTTAAACTGTAGTCTAATTTATTATTATCGTTGTTGATATTTAAAACCGTGGTATCAACTTTGAAATCGCCATATACTACCTGCGGAAAATTACCTTTAATCTGCAGGCTGTCTTTTTGTGTATCAATTAATCCATAAAACTGCGATTGCTTAAATACCGTTAGCTCAGGTACAAAGTTCTTTAATAGTTTGGAATCATAAACCTGAACAAAAAATCTTAGACGCTGATCGGGAACTTTGGTTACCGTACCAAAAGCATAATATTTATTGATTTCGTTGATTATTGCACTACCCACTTTGGTCAGCTGGTATTTACCATCGATTTTGGCAGATAATATTTCAGATTTTAAGGTCAGTTCGTTTTCTGTAGCGGTTGATTTTGCACGGATCGAAATCGTATCTACGTTAACCTTTTGCTTGTCTTTTACCAGTTGCAAGCCGGTAACATCAACCGAACCGTTTAAATAATCGGCATCTGCAGTAGCCAGATCTACTTTAACAACCCCGGCAGCACTTAAAACCGTAGGGCTAAAATTTAAAGCCTGTAGGTTTACCTGTTTTAAGTTTAAATCGGCTTTTACGGCACTATATTTACCTGCAAGATTTACTTTGGCATCTAAATTAAAGTTAGCGTTGCTATCGGGCATGCTGCTTTTAATGCTGATGTTCTGGTTGCTGTAATTACCGGAAACGGTTAAATTGCGGTAGGTATATTTATTGTAATAAGCACTTAATACCCTTGCATTAAATTTGGCATTGATTTTTTTAGGATCGAGCCCTGTACCTGCAATATTGGCCTTAACAGAAACACGGCCCAGTTTAGGCTGCATTTTTAATAAGCGGCCTACGTTGAAGTTATTTAAATTAATATCTGCCTTATAACTTTCCCTGCCTTTAGGGCCATTCATGCCGGCAACCACCACGGCACCACCCATATCGGTATTGATATTTAAGTTGGTGTTGAAATCAGTCATGGAGCCTTTAAAATTACCTTTCGCGTCAATTACATTTGGCAATTCGATTGATGGCGGCAAAGATTTTTTAGGTACCGCCACTAAAATATCGCCTTTGGTAACATGAAGTTTTTTAATGTTTAAATCGAGAAAAGTTTTCTTGATGTCGGGCAGGCCTTTGGCTTTTCCGCTGATATCAATCTGTGTATTTTTTAGTCCGCTAATCTGCAGTTTTGGAATATTCAGGTTATTTAAATAACCGTTTACATCTGCATTTATTTTTATTTTTTCGTTGCGGTAATTCGCAGGTACAGCATTACTGAAATATCCGGCATCTTTTAAACCTATGGTGGTGTTTTTAAGGGCAATGTTTAGTTTTACACGCTCAGGATGTTTGGTTAAATCTTCCATTGAGGTAAAATTTAACTCTGTTGCATTTTCTATCGAGGTATTTGGTGTTTTCAGGATGAAATTGCTTAGCTTGATTTGTTTATCGTTATACACCGCGTCGCCACGTAGTTCATCCAAAACAAAACCACTTTTCTCTTTTAACGAACCATTTTTTACATTGGCTTTTATGCCTGCTGCACTATAGCTTACATCGCTGGCACCCAAATTAAGCTGGTTAATTTTAAGGTGGTTAAAATCCATGCCTTTAGGTGCAGGTTTTGCGCCCAGGTTATCGAACTGTACATCATTATCGGCCAGGCTAATGTTTTTAATGATTAAACCCAATGGCGATTTTTCAGGAACCACCGTATCTTTAACTTTCTTTAAATCGTTACTTGGTGCAGGTTTAAAAGCAAAAAGGATATTCGATTTGTTTAAATGGGCATCATCAACTGAATATTTGCTGTTGGTTAAATCTACTTTCAGGTTGGCTAAACCAAGGTCGTTTACCGTGGCAATGGCTTTGGTGGTCGAAATCTGGTCGTCGTAATTTACCTTTACGTTATTAAAAACGAAGTTTTGCACTTCAATTAATGGTAATTTCCCCTGTTCCTTCTGCGTACTATCTACACTGTTGGTAATATGCTGAACCAATTTAACCAATGGTTTTTGCTGTAAATAACGCAATGAGGTATTTACCAGGCTTAACTCCTTAATTACATAATGCTGGTTGGCGAGGTCGAAATCTTTAATTTTCGTTTTAAATGCCCCTAAATACAGTTTCACATCATTACCCGCAACATCATCACGGTAATTAATGCCAATATCTTCGAACGAAACTTTATCAACAGAGAATTTTAAGGTAGAGGTGGTGTCTTTCTTTACTTTTTCCTCCGGTTTTTTCTGATCGCTTGCAAAGGCATCTACCAGAAAAGAGAAGTTGAATGTTGTATCGGGACTAATACGCTTCACATTTGCGCGTACATTTTTTAGTTCAATGTTATTTACCTCAACTGTGTTTTTCAACAGTTTAAATAAGCTAATGTCTACAGCAAGTTTTTCGGCATATAATAAGGTATCGCCTTTGCGATCTTCGATGTAGAATTTATTTAAGACTACATCTTTTGGCAAAGCAATTTTAATGCTTTCTAAACTTACTTCTGTCTTGGTTTTGCTTTTAAGGTAGTTTATGGCCTTACCTTTTACAAAATTCTGAACGGCAGGAATATTTAAAGAGAGGGCTACACCCACAACCAGGATGATGATGGAGGCAATTACCCACAATAAAATTTTGAGACTTTTACGTACGTATTTATTCAAAGCTAAGGGTGTTTGGTGTCAGTTAAATGCCAAAAGCATGCCATTAAAATTAAATTTAAGGCAGTTTTTAATAATTAATACAAAAAATAAACTAAATTGTTCGCCCGCTATAAAAATTTAACACAGGCGGTGATGTAAATAGTTAAAAATGAAATCAATAAATCTGAATATATCTTTTGAGCAATATGCCGGTATCGGAGAATTAACATTGGAAGACCGTGCACTTTGCGAACTTTCTGAGAAGGCTTTAGCCAGTTCTTATTCTCCTTATTCGAGGTTTCGTGTGGGCACAGCTATCCGCTTGGCTTCGGGCGAAACCATACTGGGCAGTAACCAGGAAAACCTGGCTTACCCATCAGGGCTTTGTGCCGAACGCGTAGCGCTTTTTAGTATCGGTTCTACTTACCCGGATGCAGTAATTGAAAGCATGGCCATTACGGCCCAAACAGATAATTTTGAAATTTTAAAACCGATTACCTCTTGCGGGGGCTGCCTGCAGGTTATGGCAGAGTTCGAGCGTAAGCAAAATGCACCGATTGAAGTGATTTTTTATTGTTTAAACGGCGAAGTACTCAAAGTACCAAGTGTGAAAAGTTTATTGCCTTTTGCTTTTGTTGAGGATAGGCTGGAGCGGTAGTAGGAGGCAGGTTCGTGCCTATGAATGGCCTTCATTTTATTGCGAAAATCTCCTTACCGTCATTTCGAGCGGAGTGCAACGGAGTCGAGAACCCGAAGGCTCTGCGAAGCAAAATCTATCTCGGGATAGATCTCTCTACCGAATATTCGGAACGTTCTGGTCTGGAGATGACGACGCTTTTATTGACGTCTAATTCCGTCCTCCGACCCCGGACCTCCGACTTATTTTCTATATTTGGTTTTTTAACCACAATGAAGCATCTCTACATTTTTACGCTTTCCGTTTTTATTTCTTTCGGTGCATGCGCTCAGTCGGTACTTAAAAGTAACGCAGTTTATAAAATCACTTATTTCCGTTCGGCTAATGGGAAACCAAAGGACGATCGGAATCCTGCAGTGGTGATTGTTTCAGCAAAGCAAAACTTAATCAGTAATGCGTCTATTCTTGATCGTAAGGCGAAATATCCTTATGAGCAAAGCATCGTAACCAAACCCGAAAATATTTTATTTCAACTGGCAGATTTAGGTGTAAACAACCAGATTGCCACTGCCGATAGCGCTGCAATTGCAAAACAGGTTTTTGAGTTTGGTACTGAAACCAAAGTGATTTTGGGTTATACCTGCAAAAGGGCAACAACAGTGGTCAATTCTAACCGGATCGATTTATGGTACACTACCGATGCAGGTATAAAAGCGGCGCCAACGAGTTTAGGCCAAGGCCTGGGGCTGGTTTTAGAGCAGGTGCGTAATGGCAATAGTTATGTAACCGCTACAAAAATTGAAGGGGTTAAAAAGGCACAACCAATTGACCTTGAAAAAATTACTTCGAAACTAAGAGATGGTTTAACTTATAAAGACCTCCTTTGGAAAAGCAGGTTTACCACCTTAAACGTTTTCAATAATGAACAGATTAACTTTATAGATAAACCACAATCAAACGATTCTATTTTTCGCTTTGCGGGAGGTACGGTAATCGCCAGAAAGGTAAAATTCCCTGAACTGGCCAACCCAAATGTTTTTGTTGATTTAACGGAGCAATCGAACGGTGATGCTTACGACAGAACGGGTTCGGTGTTTATTATTCCAACAGATAAACAGATCAGTTTGATGGATGCGCTTAAAAACTCGGTTAAGGCACTGCCTGTTTATGATAACGGGAACGGGAAGCAATACCAGGGGGTGGTAGCTACGGCTAATTATGATCCTGTAATCGAATTGATGCGCTTTTTTACGCCTTTTGGTGTGGGTAAATACAACACTTTAAAATTAAAGGATAAAAACTGGGCGGAGAAAGTGTATTACAGACAGGATGTTTCGGAGTTATTTCCGCTGGTGAATGGAAAAGAAGTCTGGGTAGCTGTTTTTATCGGCAACTACGATAAAGGTGGACATAAAGTTTCGTTAAATATTACGCTACACAATGGCGGAAGGCCGAAAGAAGCCAAAGAAGTGATTCTACCTTTGTTTAACTCAACCAATGTAATGGAAATGGCCGGACAGGAATATGCAACCATGTTTAGCAGCGAAAAAGGTTTGGAAGTTTCTTTCACTTTAGCTAAAGATTTAAAGGATGCGAAACTGCGTTACACTACCACCGGACATGGCGGCTGGGGAAATGGCGATGAGTTTGTACCGAAGAAAAATACGATCTGGCTGGATGAAAAGGAAACTTTTGCTTTTACACCATGGAGGCAGGACTGCGGATCGTACCGTTTATCAAATCCGGCTTCGGGAAATTTCGAAAGCGGGCTATCTTCATCTGATTTAAGCCGATCGAACTGGTGTCCGGGTACGGTTACCAACCCGAACTGGATCAGTCTGGGAGATTTAAAGGCCGGTACGCACATGATAAAAGTAACCATCCCAATGGGTAAACCTGAAGGAGGCAGTTCAAGCGCCTGGAATGTTTCGGGTGTGCTTTTGGGGACAGAATAACTTTTTTTGTCATCCTAAGCGCAGCGAAGGATCTTTTATTAGCCTTATTTTACCATATAAGACATTTAAGCAATATAAGCTCAATAGTTTATATGCAATTGTTAATTTTTATTAATTTATAAAGGTTGATTTTATGCATCATGCAACCCCAAATAGTACCACAAACCTATTTTTCTAAACCGGATTGCAGAGCAGATCCTTTTTTGCAGGCTGAGCGTAGGTTGTGGGCAAAAAAGATCGTATCGGAAAGCCGGAAGTAACACTTAATAAAACTTACGGAACCCTGCTTTCCAAATCAACACAAATAAATTTAGAGAGATGTATCCTCCCGATCGTCATTTCGTCCGTAACCTGTCCCGAATATTTGGGAGCGGAGAAATCTATCTTGGAACTACTATTAGGATAGATCTCTCCATTTCGCTTCGCTCCAGTCGAGATGACGATTTTTCTATTAAATCTTTCATCCTAAGCGCAGCGAAGGATCTTTTATTCGCCTTATTTTACCATATAAGACATTTAAGAAATATAAGCTCAATAGTTTATATGCAATTGTTACTTTTTATTAATTCATAAAGGTTGATGGTTTTTATGCAACCATCCATAGCAGCACAAGCCTATTTCCTAAACCGGATTGGAGAGGAGATCCTTTTTTGCTGCCCGAGCGCAGGGCTGAGTGCAAAAAAGATCGTATCGGAAAGCCGGAAGTAACCATCATAAAACTTACGGAACCCTGCTTTCCAAATCAACACAAACAAATTTAGAGAGAGGTATCCTCCCGATCGTCCTTTCGACCGTAAACTGTCCAGAATATTGGGGAGCGGAGAAATCTATCTTGGAACTACTATTAGGATAGATCACTCCATTTCGCTTCGCTCCAGTCGAGATGACGGTCGTTTTATTAAATTGTCATCCTTGAGTGTTGTAGAAGGATCGAAATGTGAATAACCTCTCTTCATACTGTGCAATCATTTTTATTATATTTACGGCTGCCAATTTTTGTAAATAAATGAGTGAAGAATTAGATCAAAACGTAAACGAAGAGCACAAACATACCATAACCCCAATTAACGGTTTATACGAAAACTGGTTTCTCGATTATGCGTCTTATGTAATTCTCGATAGGGCTGTTCCGCACATACACGATGGTTTAAAACCTGTACAACGCCGCATTATGCACTCGCTTAAGGAGATGGATGACGGGCGTTTTAATAAAGCGGCCAATGTAATCGGTAACACGATGAAGTACCACCCGCATGGTGATGCCTCTATTGGCGATGCGATGGTGCAGATCGGGCAGAAAGATTTATTGATCGATATGCAGGGTAACTGGGGCGATCCGGTTACAGGCGATAGCGCTGCAGCACCGCGTTACATCGAAGCGCGTTTATCGAAATTTGCCAACGAGGTGGTGTTTAATCCGGATACTACAGAGTGGCAGCTGAGTTATGATGGACGTAACAATGAACCGATTACCTTACCGGTTAAGTTTCCTTTATTGCTTGCGCAAGGCGCCGAAGGTATTGCTGTTGGTTTGGCCACCAAAGTAATGCCGCACAACTTTATCGAGCTGTTAGATGCATCAATTGAAGCATTACAGGGTGTTCGCCCCAATATATTGCCCGATTTTTTTACGGGCGGCATGGCCGATTTCTCGAATTACAATGAAGGGCAGCGGGGAGGTAAAATCCGTGTTCGGGCAAAAATTACGGAAAAAGATAAGAAAACGCTGGTCATTACCGAAGTTCCTTTTAGTACCACAACGGGTTCGGTAATTGATAGTATTTTATCGGCCAATGATAAGGGTAAGATCAAGATTAAAAAGATCGAAGATAATACCGCAGCGAATGTAGAAATTGTGGTGCACCTGGCACCGGGCATCTCGCCCGATGTAACCATCGATGCACTTTACGCTTTTACGGCCTGCGAAGTATCGATTTCGCCAAATACCTGTATTATTCAGGGAGATAAGCCGCACTTTTTAAGTGTAAACGATATCCTGATTGAAAATACAAAACACACTAAAAGCTTACTTAAAAAGGAGCTTGAAATCCGCCTGCATGAACTGCAGGAAAAGATTTTCTTTAGTTCGTTATTGAAAATATTTATTCAGGAGGGGATGTATAAAAATCCTGAATATGAAAACTCAACCAATTTTGAAAAGGTTGTGGAGGTTTTACATGTTTTATTCGACCCTTTTAAACCCTCACTTTACCGCGAAATTTTGCCGGAGGATTTTAAGAAACTGATCGATAAGCCGATGAGTAGCATCACCCGTTTTGATGTGAAAAAGGCTGATGAGCAGATGAAAAATCTGGAAGATGAAATTAAAGTGGTTAAAAACCATTTAAAACACCTTACCGATTATGCCATTGCCTGGTACCAGAAGCTGAAAGATAAATATGGAAAAGGCAGGGAACGTAAAACCGAAATCCGTTTGTTTGATAGGGTAGAGGCTTCGAAAGTAGCACTTGCCAATGTGAAACTCTACATGAACAGGGAAGATGGTTTTATCGGTACAGGATCGGGACTAAAGAAAGATATACATGTTGCTGATTGCTCGGACATTGATGAGGTAATTGTTTTCCGCGAGGATGGAAAATGCATCATTACCAAAGTGGCCGATAAGACCTTTGTGGGTAAAAACATCATTCACGCACAGGTATTTAAGAAAAATGATGAGCGTACCATTTATAACATGGTTTACAAGGATGGCGCCAGTGGTACATCATATATTAAAAGATTCGCCGTAGTTGGTGTAACCCGGGATAAGGAATACGATTTAACCAAGGGTTCGAAAGGATCTAAAGTTTTATATTTTACAGCCAACCCGAATGGTGAGGCCGAAATTGTAAACGTTGCCCTGAAACCGCACTCTAAGCTGCGCAAACTGCAATTCGATCTTGATTTTGCAGAAGTGGCCATTAAAGGCCGTGGCTCGCAGGGAAATATTGTTTCGAAGTATCCGGTGAAGAAAATTGTACTGAAAAGTAAAGGTGTTTCTACTTTATCAGGACTAAAAATCTGGTACGATGACCTGCTGAAACGCCTGAATGTTGATGGTCGTGGGAAATACCTGGGTGAATTTGATGGCGACGACCGCATTTTGCAGGTACATAAAGATGGTTACTACGAGTTAAGTTCTTTTGAACTGAGCAACCATTTTGATGATGGCCTGATCGTGATTGAAAAGTTTGATCCTGAAAAGGTTTTTGCCGCCGTACATTTTGATGGCAAGGCACAGAATTATTTTATAAAGCGTTTTGTGTTCGAGCTGCAAGCTAACGGCCGGAAAACGATTATCATCAGCGAAGAGCAAAAATCGAAACTATTGTACCTTACTTCGAACCCCGGCGCCAGGGTAATTGTTGATGTGTTAAAGGGAAAAACTCAGATTCCTGAAACATTAGATTTAATCTTATCAGAGCTCATTGATGTTAAAGGCTTAAAGGCAAACGGGAACCGATTATCTCCTCATGATATTCAGAAAGTAGCACTCGAAGAACCGGAAATTATAGAAGAAGAGGTTGAAGAAACTGTTGAGGAAGGAGGCGAGGAAGATGGACCAGCCGATGGGGAAGATATTGCCTCAGAAGAAAGCACCACAGAAATTGAAACTACGGCGGAGGTAACTGAAAAACCTGAGGCTGAAAAACCAAAACCAAAATTCGAACGTACAGAAGAGCCTGTTGCCAAAGTAGAAAAACCTGAGGCAGCAGAAAAACCTGTGGTTGAAAAGCCAAAACCCGAACCGGTTAAAAAGGAAGCGCCTAAAGCGGAAGATAAAATAGAAGAAAAACCAGTAAAAAAGATTGATTTAGAAATTACCAATCCGGATGATATAGATATAGATATGGATGATAAAGGGCAGTTGGGGTTGTTTTAGATATTAAAGACTGCTGTCTTATTTTACTCTAATAGGCTAAATCTATCTCGATATAGATTTCTCCCCGCCTGTACGGGCAGGCATTCTACTGCGTTCCAGTCGAAATGACGACTTTTTTTCTGCAAATCGTCATCCTGAACTTTTTTCAGGATCTCAATAGCAGGAAAAGATGCTGAAATAAACTCAGTATGGTATTTCGAATTTGTTAGATCTGCGGGGAACTATTGATGTGGTTCCCGCAGATGCCGCAGAAAAGAAGCGCAGATTTAAAAAATAGGATAATCGTCATCTCGACCGCAGTGGAGAGATCTATATAATAGTATTTCTTAACTAGAGAGTTTTTGACTTCATTTTCATTAAGCTTTCAGAATAATCCTTTGTTGAAAGCCCATTGGTTTTTGCAATATTTATTGCAATTTCCTGAGCTTTAATAGCTCTCCTGAAATTTTTTAATTAATAAAATAAATGTGCCAGCGTATCGTAGTTATTTGCATTTGGATCTAACTGAATAGCTCTTTTACTCCATTTTACAGCTTTTAAAAGGCGTTTCTGATTTCTGGTCCCGGATGAATAAAAGTTCCAGGCTGCCTCATTCAATCCGTTTGGAAAAGATTTGGCTTTCCATCCCGGTTTAAAACGTAATGCACTGTCTGTTTTTTCTAATAATTTTAATCGTCTAACACTATCAATTTCAATACTCATGTAATATTTATCGTAGTGATTGGTAGCTATTTCAAAATAGTTAGCGGTGTCTTTAACAGCATTATAATAAAAAAGCATTTTTTCATTGTAAATTTTTTGCCCGTTATATTCGTTATTTTTCCATTGGTTTTTATAAAAATTAGCTATGTTCTGAGCATCGGCCAAACAAATTGTTTTTATTGCATTGGTCATTGTATTGTTGGCGATAACATTTAAGATAAAACCTCTTTTTTGCGATGATTCTTTTTTAAAAATGCTATCTATAATAGTTCTGTTTGTAAAGGCTTTATTGTAAGCGATTCTGTTAATTATTGGACCTGCCTCAAGAATATATAATACGGTTTGATAATCATCAAAAGAAGCCGGGCCTAGTTTTTTGGCATATTGTTCTATATAATAGGCATTATTTGTTACGCCTTGTTTTTTAAGTACATCTATTAACTGTTTTAATTTAGTTACATCTGAAGTATCTTTTAGATAATCTTCTTTCGCTTTCTTAATGGTTATTTGTTGTGAGGCTTCTTTTGCATAATTCAATATCTGTTCAAATCGTTCTTTGGGAGCATCTACTTCTAAGTTTCTGTAAAACAGCTCCATATTACTATGTAAAAAAAGATAGTTTGGGCAGTTTTCGATATTATAATACTCATTTATTGCTTTTAAAGTAGAATCACCATAATTTGTTTTATAAGTGACAAAATGAAGATTTATTTTATTAATGATTTCCTGATCGCTAAAAAGTGGATTTTCTTTTTCATTATTTGTGTTTTCTGAATTCAAGATTATCAAAACATCCTTTTTTAAATAATGTGCTGATAGCAAAGCTTTTTGCAAAGAAGCGCTGTAATTTAATTTTTGAGCAAATAAGATGGAGGGACAGAAAAATAAAAGAAAGAGTGAGAGTGAAATTTTCATGATGTTAGCTTTTTATAAATATAGAGCAAACCAATTGAAAAAAGAAGAGTGCTGCCTAATGATTAGGGAAAGCTGGCCAAGAAGGTGGATTTAGAAATTACCAATACAGATGATAAGGGACAGTTGGGGTTGTTTTAGATATTAAAGACTGCTGTCTTATTTTACTCAAATAGCTAAATCTATCTCAAGATAGATTTCTCCCCGCCTGTACGGGCAGGCATTCCACTGCGTTCCAGTCGAAATGACGACTTTTCTTCCGCAAATCGTCATCCTGAACTTGTTTCAGGATCTCAATAGCAGGAAAAGATGCTGAAATGAATTTAGGGGGACAACGCCAAAAAACAAAAGGCCCCGGATGTAAATCCGGAGCCTTTTCCCTTAAAAATTGTAGAACGTTATTTAATACTTACCAATACCTGGATTTTTCCAACCGTTTGCTGGTTAAAATCCTGCAGGGCTTTACCTAAAACCTGACCTACTTTAACCCTGTTCAAATCGGCTTTCATGGCTACACCAATTGTTGATGAGGTTACCAGCATATCGCCCCGTTTAATTTCTCCGCCTTCTAAACTAACCTTAGTAGGGATTACGCCGATTACGCCCATAGGCACTTTGCCAACAAGTTCCGAATCAATGTTTTCTTCTGTTAACAAAACTCCGGGTTTAGTGGCGTAAACACCAGCTACCAGATTAGAGTAAGCACCATTTGATTTCTCTACCGTTCTGTCTTTACCGGTAGAAATAATAAGGATATCTCCTGGTTCAAAATCTTTTGTTTCTCCGTTTACATCAAATGCTTCGGCTAAATCGGCACCTCCGGTTTGTGTACCGCCATTAAAGAATCCCTTTCCGGCTTTGTTGATCCTAATAACATTGGCACCCGAGCTTTGACCAATAAAAACATCTCCTGATGCGCCAGTATGGTTAGCCAATATGGTTGTGCCTGTACCGGCATCAGATACATGAAGCGTTGGATTACCATTAGCAGTATTGAAATTTGCAAAACGGCCAGCCCTTCCGGTTCCGAAATTAGGTGTCCAGCCGTATACTGCATTTCCGGTTCCATCATTATTGGCTTCAATACCATTGCCGTTTTTACCTGCATTTGCGGTAATTCCATTACCATTACCTTCAGTAAGTGCAATAAGTGCAGGTCCGTTTCCACCAGCATTTGATGAATAAAACAACCCGCCATAACCACCCGTTCCGGATGATAATCCATAAACTCCGGCTGTACCAAAGTTTGCAAAAATAGAATTTACCTCACCTTTAACAGCAGCAGAAGTGCCCTGGGTATTATCTACTTTAAAATTACCCGCTGTACCATTACCAACAGTTTTAACGGTTAAAGCATCACTTGTATTAGCTGTGTTAAAGTTTTCAAAATGAGCCGCACGCCCTGTACTAAATGAGGGCGCCCAGCCATATACCGCATCTCCTGTACCATCAACATTGGCTTCTACAGCATTACCGTTTTTACCCGCATTAGCCGTAATTGCATTGCCATTACCATCGGTTAAAGCAATAAGTGCTGCACCGTTACCCGCAGGGTTGGAGGCATAAAATAAACCTGCCCTGCCTCCGGTTCCGGATGATACACCAAAAATACCCGATGCACCAAAGTTTCCGAAAATGGTATTTACCTCTCCGCGAACGGCAGCACCAACACTGTTGGTGTTATCGATCTTAAATGAAGCTGCATTACCAAGCGTATTATCGGGGATATTTCCATTACCGTTAGAGTTTACCTCAAAAGTATTGACATCTGTATTTGCTGCATTGGTGTTAATGAAGCGGCCGGCTAAACCTTTACTTCCGCTGTTTCCTACTTCGCCCTGCACACCCACACCAGTGCCTGTAGTATTAGTGGCTATAAAGCCGCGAACACCGTATCCACCGCCATCGTTACGGCCAACTACAGCTCCGGCGATATCACTGGTGGTTAAACCAACAACAGCCTCTCCTCCACCTGTATTCTGACCCAGAACACCAGCTGAAGTTTGCGCACTTGTAATCCCGTTTATGGCCAAACCACTACCAGTAGAGCTTTTTACCCCGATGCCATTGCCTGTTGTTGAAGCATTAATTACTGTTCCATTTCCAACTGTATTTACATTTAATACATTGCTTGTATTTGAATTATTAAAAACAGAAATGCTGGCAGCAATTCCATTGGTAGAAGTTGCAGTTAATCCTGTTCCGGTATTGCTATTGGCATATACACCGGTTCCTGCGGCACTCGCGTTACCATAAACGCCCAGGCCGTTAGGTGTTACCCCATAAACACCCCATCCGCTTCCGTTATGACTTCCCCACACGCCGATGCCTAAACCACCCGTACCATTATTAATACCACGCAAAGCTGAAGAAAAACCACCAGGTGCAGTCGAACTTACAATTCCCCTCACCGCAGCAATGCTGGATGATGTGGTGTTATTTATACCTTCAACTGATGTTCCATCACCATTGTTGGTGATCGAAAATAATGTAGGCGCTGAATTTTCTGTAGCCACAAACGGAAGCGTTAACGAACCGCCGGCATCTGTTCCGGGCGCCCATGTAGTTCCGTTATATTTTAAAACCTGTCCGTTGGTTGGCGCTGTAGCTGCAATAGCAACATTCTGCAGGCCTTCTACAACCGGATTAGGATAGTTTCCGCTTAAATCGCCACCTGCAACTCCAGTTAATGTGCCTGCAGGACCAATGGGGCCGATTGGACCGGCAGGACCGGTTGCACCTACCGGCCCCTGAGTACCCTGAACACCAGCAGGGCCTGCAGGACCTATTGCTCCTGTTGCACCAACCGGACCCACCGGACCTTGTGCTCCGGCGGGACCTACCGGGCCGATAGCACCTGTAGCTCCTGCGGGACCGGTTGCGCCAATAGCACCTGCAGGACCAGTTGCACCTGTAGGGCCTACCAATCCTTGCGGACCGATCGGGCCTGCAGCACCTGTTAATCCGATTGGTCCCTGTACACCGGCAGGACCTACCGGACCTATAGCGCCGGTTGCGCCTGTTGGGCCGGTTGCACCAATCGGGCCTACCGGTCCTGTTGCACCTGCTGGACCTACCAATCCCTGAGGGCCAATTGGGCCGGCTGCTCCGGTTGGACCGGCAGGGCCTGTTGCACCTGCAGGACCGGGGTTACCTGAAGCTGCATATAAGGCAAAAGGTACACTCATTAATTGTGTTGCGCCCAAATCAGTAAAAGCACCACCACCAATGGCCAGTTCTACCTTTAAATACTGATTTGCATTTTGCCAGGGCACACCTGTTAAAGTTCCTGTTGATGGGCTTCCTTTACCAATTTGTAAGGTAAAAAGACCTAACGTGTTTGTGGTAAGATCATGGCTTTCCTGATATTGAACAGGGCCGTTGGCACTTGCTCCAAGTATCGAAATCCTCACCTTCACATTTTGTCTGGCAAGTACGGTTCCATCGTTATTGCGGGCAACTGCCTGATAGTTTATTCCTGTTAATCCACTTTGGGCAAATAATTTCCCAAAAAAGAGAAGGGTAACCGCAACTATGAGCGTAAACTTTTTCATGTTGAATAATTTAAGTAAAGAGGTATTAGATGTATGTTTTACTGTTTTGTACTGGTTTCCTGTTGCATAGGCGGTTGTTTAACCTCTGCTTTTGGTTCGGTTTTATCAACTTTAATTTCTGATTCGGAAACCGTTTTGGTATTGCTTACCGCTTTCCTTTTTGCGGCAGAAAAAGATGTCCTCTGTGCGCCCTGGGTATAATTCTGAAACAACCTTTGTTTTGTAGGTGTAGCAACATCTTTTTTAGCAACATCTTCCTTCTGCTTTTGAGCCGCAATTTCGGTCTCTTTATTAGGGAATAAAGTGTTAATGGTTGATTTCTGAGCCTTTACATTTGCAATACCAATAACGATCAGTATTGCCAGGAAAAATAATTTTTTCATTTTTATAGGTTGTTTAGTAGGGTTTAGTATTAATCAATGGCATAGCTTAAGGTAAATTTGATTCCGTTTTTAAGCACATACCGCCTTGCTGTTGGCGCGATGTAGCTCATATCAAACTGGAAAGGTTTTACTTTCAGTCCAAGGCCAACAGAAACATGCTGCCTGTTGCCCTTTTCAGGGTCTTCGTAAAAATATCCGGTGCGGAGAAAAAACTGGTTCAGGTAGGCAAACTCCATCCCGCCGGCAATGGTAAATTCTGATATTTCTTCTTTAAAACCACCTGGTGCATCAAAAAGTGATGTGAATAAGGCACTTGGTACACTTCTGGCCGGGTCTTTTCCTTTTTCAATTTCGTTTGTTGCAATGCCGTTTGCATCCAGTTTATACCTGGGGGGCGAAGGCACCATCAGTTTGTTGATATCAACCAGAAAAGTAAGGCTGTTCGATTGGTTTCTTAACAAGGTGTACCCGCCGCCAATGCGTAAATTCATAGGTAGAAATGATTCGCCTGATGATGCTGAAGAATATTTTAATTTGGTACCCACATTGGTTAAACTTACTCCCCAGGCATAGCGCGAGTTGTTCAATGTTTTTTCAGAATAAACACTAATGTCGGCAGAGTAGGCATTAACCGGGTTTACCTGTAAACCGTTAAACGTGCCGTTACCTAAATCGCTTCTGATGAAACGGCCGGTTAATGCAATGGCAAAATTATTTCCGAACTTTCTGGAATAGGTTCCGTCTATCGCAAACTCATTGGCATTGTATGATTGTAGTAGTCTGCCGTTTTCATCGCGGAAATTGATGCTTCCCTGATCAAAATACCTTAAAGAAACACCAATTACCTCTTTATCATTTAACTGATGGTAAGCGTTTAAATTACCGAGGTGCAGGCTTTTGTCAATCTCTCTCATCCACGGCACGTATGAAACACTTATACCTGTTTTATTGGCGAAAGAGAGTTTTGCCCCGTTAATAAAATTAGAATTTGCATCGCTGGTTAGGCCTGTTCCTGCTTCTCCTACACCCGAGTTCCTCGCATCGGGACTAATTAATAAAAAGGCCGCACCAGTGGTTACCGTACTGTATTGATTTTGAAGCTGTGCCTTTGCGTAATTGACCGAGCAAAGCAAAATCAGTACAATGTATGCAGTTTTGATAAGCGTTTTCATTGATGTATTTTAGATAGTTAGCAGTTAGGTTTATTGTATGATGAGCTTTTCAGAAAATGTCCGGTAATTAACATAAAGTACCACGTGGTACACACCAGATGCCAGTCCGTTTAATGGTATTACATATTCTATTTTGCCTGCCAGACTGGTAACCGAGCTCGAATGCACAATTTGCCCTGCATTGTTTACCAGGTTAATCACCACTTTGCCATCAGTCAATAAATCAAAATCTACTTTGGTTTTTCCAACAGCAGGGTTAGGATATACCCTCATGTTGCCAACGGCATTTGGGATAAAGTTGGAGGCTATAATTTCTGGCTGCTGAAAACCCTGCGTAAGCACAATACCAGCACTTTGCAGCGTTAAGGTTGCTACTTCGCCAACAGTAAACTGCACTAAAGTAGCTCCAACCTGTGCGCTTGAACCTGTGCTGGCCACTACACTACGGGTAAGGGTAGCCTGGCCATAAGATTTAAACAGGCACAGAAAAAAAATTAAAGAAAGTAAAAATACCTTTTTCATAGAGCGCAGGAAGTTTGTTTGTAATGGTTTATAGAATTAGCATTCTATATTTCAACCACAATATTCTTCTTCCTGGATATTAAGGAATGAGCATTAATGGATGATCATTACAAATTGACAGAAAGCAATCTGTTATTTCAATACGCTTTTTACGGTATTTTTTAAATGAACATGAATGAACAGAAATTAATGTAAACCGAGGTAGGCCTTGTTCTCTAAAGCATACTTAACAAGCGATGCAGTATTGTTTAAACTGAGTTTATAAAAGATGTTTTTACGGTGCGTATCTACCGTTCTGGTGCTTAAAAAAAGCAGGTCGGCAATTTCTGCATTGGTATTGCCATCAATAATCAGACTCACAATTTCCAGTTCGCGGGAGGAGAGAAGGTGTTTATTTTTTTTATCCTGATACTTATTGCTTAATAAAAACTCTTCAAGGATGTTCCGGAGGCTTTCAGATACATAATATTCACCATTATAAATACAATCAATAGCCTTAAAAAGATGTTTGTCGTCTGTATCCTTAAATAAATATCCTTTTGCACCTGCTTCGAGCATATTCAGTACATTTCTTTTATCATTAAGCATTGAAAGAATAATCACCTTAATATCCGGATATTCTGACTTTAAAATTCCCAGGGTTTGATAACCATTTAAAACCGGCATGTTAATATCCAGTAAAACCACATCGGGGCGTTCATTTTTAACAAGATCGATTACTTCAGCACCATTGTTGGCAACTGCAATTACCTTGAAATCACTTCTAACGGCCAAAATAAGCTTCAGTCCGTTAATCAGCACATTATGATCATCTGCAATTAATATCTTAATCATTAACTTTTGGTTTTAAAATTCTTTTCAGGTTAATCGAAATGGTTACCGCAACACCTTTTCCCATTGCTGTGTCAATGTCTAGTTCGGCCCTTATGGCTTTAATAAGCGCCTCAATATTAAACAGGCCGTAACCTCGTTTAACCGCGTTATGGTCGTATCCTTTCCCATCATCTTCATAAAGTAAAATCAGCCTTTCGTGGCGGTTAATGATTACGATATAAATGTTTTTAGCAGCGGCATGTTTAATCGTATTATTAATCAATTCCTGACAGATCCGGTAAATGGCATATTCAGGAGTGCTTTTAAGGACAACGGTAAAACCCGAATGATCAAAATGGATGTTAATGATCCCCATTTTGTTAATGCTATCTGTAAGATCTTCCATAGCAGTTACTAATCCATTTTCATCAAGGGTTTGAGGACTTAAATTGATCAATGTATTTCTCAGGACGTTTACAGAAGAATCGATATATTCTGCCGATAATTTGCGCAGTTCGCCACCGTCAATCATTTTATTAATATCGCCTGCCAGAAGGTAATGTTTTAGGGTAGAGAGTTTTAAGCCCAGTTCATCGTGCAGGTCGTCGGCAATCCTTTTGCGGTCGGCCTTTTGGAAATTGATCATCTGCCGTAATTGTACCACCTGCAGGTGTTTAACCCATTTTAAATAAATAAATAAGGCGATTAAAGAAATAATGGTTAAAATGACAATACCAAGAATAATAAACCAGGTTTTTTGCCAGAAAGGGGCATTGATAAAAATAGGCAGAACCGTTTTTTCATTGCTGTAAACATCAGTTATTATGAGTTTAAATTTTCCCGATGGCATATTGGGGAAACGGATGCTGTTGCTCCCGAAAACGCTCACTTTTTTGTTATCGTAACCAATCATCTGGTAAACAATTTTTCTTTGCGTTGGGTCAATAAAATCCATCGTGCTAAAAGCAATGGTTATTGTGTTTTCGTTGTGCTGAAGTTTTAAACTGCGGGTCGTTATCGGGTTGCCAATATCCGGCCGCACCTGATCGTTGATCAGGATCTCCGTAATCTGTGGTTTAGAACGGCTGGTGTACACATTCGATTTAACAGGATCGATAATATTAATACCGTTGATTCCGCCAAATGCCAATAATTTATTCCTTAGTGCCACAGCCGCATTGGGATTAAAAACCATACTCTGCAGGCCATCGCCTATGCTGTATCGGGTTTGGTTATAGGTAGCGAGGTTATAAATGTACAATCCGTTGTTGGTGCCCACCCAAAGGTTGCCATGCCCGTCCGCCAGTACACTGCTGCAATTCGCATCAATTAAACTGACGTTCTCAATGCTGTCCGATTGGCAGTTGAATGTTAAAAGCCCCGATGTAGTAGCAAGGTATATCCTTTCGCCAATATGGATGCTTCCGTTTATGCCGTAAGGCGATCTTGCAATTTCCTTGTTAAAAATAAATTTCCCGTCTTTTAAATCGGCAAGGTATAATGATGTATAATAAGATTGGATAATAACCTTATCTGGTGTAACAGGAACGATGGTTTGGATATTTGGCCATGATATAGCGTTGTTAATACCCTGATCCATATCGAAATATAAAACGTTATTTGCTTTAAAAATAACCCTGGCGATACCGTATTCCGTAGCCGCGAATAAATTTTCTCCGATTTTTAAAATTTGGTTAATCTGCACTTTTCCGTTCATTTTTTCAGAAAAGCTTGTTTTTAACTGATTAAAACTTGCTTTCTTAGCATCGTAAACAAAGAAAAAGCCATTAGAAAGCCCGGTTAAAATATTGCCGTTATTTAATTCTAGAAGTTGAGAGATACCGAGTTTTAAAAATTCATGTTTTAATGGTTTTGTTAAATCCTGATTATAGATTAATAAACCGGAGGTTTTTGTTCCGCACCAGATTCCGCCCTTTTCTGGTTTTATAATAACACTGATATCATTTTCAAAATTGGGAGAAACAATATCTGCCTTATCTATATAACGAGAAAAGATAACCTTATTTAAGTTGGTATAATCAAGGCCATAACCATTAATACTTAAAAACAGGTTCTGTTTTTGATCGATGTAAATTTTTTTGATGTAATTGGCCGATAAACTAAACGGATCATCTGATTGGTGGGTATAATCGGCTATAAATTTTTTGCTAACCAGATCGAATAACAGCAAGCCATTGCTTCTTGTGCCAATCAGGAGCCAGGGTTTATTGGGGTATTTCGCTATTGCTGTTGCAGCAATATTTTTACCCGTTTTGTAAGTGTTAAAACACTTGTGCTGTTTGGTTTTGAGGTTTAATTTAATCAATCCCTTATCGCTGGCTAACCAGAGCAGACTATCTGATGCCACATAAACATCGGCAATGTGACTGTTAAGTGCCGTATTGTTGCTGTTCATAAAAAACTCCTGAACATGCTGTTCTTTTACATCATCTGTTTTATAGATGTATATGCCTTTTACTCCTCTGCTGATAAACCAATCAAGCTTATTGTAAAATGAAACTGGTGTAAAAATATATCCGTTAGAATAAGTGGTGATGTATTTGGCCGTACCGTCTTTCTTCCTGTATTTATAAACATTGCCCGCCAGATAAACCCAAAGATCCTCCTGTTTGTCGATATAAAAAGGAAAGGTGTAATAATTGTCGCTCAGTTTAACATCCTTTTTGAAATGATAAAGTGTGAAATTATCCTGCCTCCTGTTGTACTTTGCCAGGTTACTTTGCGAACCGATGATTAAATCGCCATTTTTATCTTCTATAATATTGGTTATGTAATTGCCCGGGAAAGCCGCAAGGTTATTTTTGTTTTTGTAGGTAATGCAGGTTTTGCCATCAAAACGGTTTATTCCATTTTCGGTACCCATCCATAAAAAACCATCTTTATCAACGTGGAGTGCTTGTATGGTGGGGTCGCTCAGGCCATTTTCCAGCGTAAGGTGTTTAAATAATAATGTGGGTTTGGTTTGCGCAGAAACCGATAGGCATAATAACAAAAAACAGAAAATGCCAGATATCCTTTTTAATAAACTAACACATAAAAAATGGTTAATAAGGCACATGGGATGTTAAGATGGGATGATTTAGATTTTAAATATATAAAAAAATATATTTTGCCTGTTTAATATTTGCTGATAATAAGCATATTATGAGATGATGAGGGATAAAAAGACTTAAAAATACCCTTAAATTAAAAAAGACTATATTTGCAATGCTCAAAGGGGTGCTTTTTGATGTTGCAATTTCTGTTGCCATCAATTTGCTGAGATTATACCCATTTAGAGGCTTAAGGCAAAAGACTTAAGGTAGAAGGTTTAACCTTACACCTTTAACCCTACACCCTATACCTTCTAATGAACCTGATGCAGATAATGCTGCCGTAGGAAGAGGTTAAATTACCGAGCTGTTTCGCCCTGAAAACAGTTTTCAAATTTTTATCGTAAATGGATTTTCAGGATTGGTTTAAGCTTTTTCAGGAGCAGATTGTACATACTTCTTTAATCGAATGGTTTGCCGTTGGCTTTGGGGTTGCAGAAGTGCTATTGGCCAAAAAGAACAGTATCTGGCTTTACCCAACAGGCATAATTTCCATTTTACTATCGATGTTTTTATTGCTGAACGTAAAGTTATATGCAGAAACGCTGCTGAGTATTTATTATCTGGTAATGAGTGTTTATGGTTGGGTAATCTGGAAAAAAAGAAAGCAGGATGGCGAAAACCAGGTGTCGTGGTCCAGTAGTAATGAATTAACCATAGCTGTATTAATTTCAGTTATTGGTTTTGGGCTGCTTTACCTTGTATTAAGGCATTATACTGATTCTGACGTTCCTTTATTCGATGCATTTGTTTCTGCTACGGCCTGGGCAGGGATGTGGTTATTAGCAAAACGGAAAATAGAGAACTGGATTTTTCTAAATATCTCAAACATTGTGGCCATTCCGCTACTTTTTCATAAAAAACTCCCGCTTATGGCCTGTTTAACTACATTTTTATTTGTAGTTGCCATTTTTGGATTTTTTGACTGGAAGAAAATCATCAGTAAAACCAGGTTTAAACCAGCTCAATCGTAGCAGCAAAAATATCATCATGCAAGATACATTAACCACCACCTGGCAGGAAAAGGTAAAAACTTATGCGGCACTTTCGGAAGAAATGGGGAAACTTCATCCCGAAATTTTAGAACTTGCCTATCAGGAAAACTGGTTTAAGCTTTTTGTGCCCGGAGTTTATGGCGGGCCAGGCAAAAAACTCCCTGAAATTTTAAGGTTAGAAGAAGAACTGGCAGAAGCCGATGGAAGTTTGGGCTGGACGGTTACTTTATGTGCAGGTGCGGGCTGGTTTGCAGGATTTTTAAATCCTGAATTGGCTACAGAAATTTTCGCCGACCGTGAAGTTTGTTTTGCAGGAAGTGGGGCAATTGGCGGAGTGGCTGTAAAAACCAAAACAGGGTATCTGTTAAAAGGTAAATGGAATTATGCCAGTGGTGCTTTACATGCAACCATATTTACCGCAAACTGTACGCTAAAAGATGAAAACGGCGAAGATATTTTGGATGAAAACGGCACGCCCGAAATCCGATCATTTATCCTTACAAAAGAAGAAGTAAATATTCTGCCCGGCTGGTCTTATTTTGGTTTAATTGCAACCGGAAGCCATGCCTTTGAAGTGAAAAATTTAAATGTTCCTGAAAACCGGACTTTTCAAATCAATCAGCATATTGAAGTTGCAGATGCTGGTTTTGATTATCCTTTTTTACAGCTGGCAGAAACCACTTTAACGGTAAATAGCTTAGGTATGACCAATCATTTTATTAAACTGGTTGAAGATGCCTTTTACGTACGTACAGGATTAAAAAGATATACTGATGAGCAGGTTTTGTTTTTTACAAACGAACTCAGTAGCTGTAAGGAAGAAATCCAAAATCTGCGGGCGAAATTTTACAGCATTTTTGATGCATCCTGGAATCAGCTGATTAATAATAATAAGATTGAGGAAAATACATTAACAGAAGTAAGTTCGATCAGCCGTAAACTGGCACATGCCTGTTGGAGAACGGCAGCCAGATTGTTTCCTTACTGTGGTTTAGAAGCGGCCAAAAAAGAGTCAGAAATTAACCGTGTTTGGCGTGATCTCCATACGGCCAGCCAGCACGCCTTGCTTACCTTCGAAATTTAATTATTCCAGAAGTTCAGGCCTGATTTTATCCTGAAAATCTTTGGCAAACTTATTTAGTTTTGGCTGAATCACAAAGGCACAGTATGGCTTGCCCTGGTTGTCGCTAAAATAGTTCTGATGATAATCTTCAGCTTCATAAAACTCCGTTGCCGGACTAATTTCGGTAATGATGGGTTTATCGAAAACCTGCTCATGCGTAAGGTCGCTAATCATTTGCCCGGCCTGCTTTTTCTGTTCTTCATTTTCGTAAAAAATTACAGAACGGTATTGTGTACCAATATCATTTCCCTGCCTGTTTAAGGTTGTTGGGGTATGGGTTTTAAAGAATACCAGTAAAAGCGTATTGAAGGATATAACTTCCTCATCAAAGCTGATCTGAACTACTTCGGCATGGCCGGTATCTCCATTACACACCTCCATATAAGTTGGATGTTTTAATTCTCCTCCCATATAGCCTGATGTTACCTGGCTTACGCCATTTAACGTCTGAAATACGGCTTCGGTGCACCAAAAGCAGCCTCCGCCAAATGTTGCTGTTTGCATATCCTACTTATATAAAATCTGTCCCAACTTTTGTAATCTGTTAAAAAAACGCTTTTTTGAGATCGAAAGTTTGGATTAACGACTAATTATTCCTTTAAGTTGTAAATGTTTGACTTACAGAGGATCAATATAGTATTTATACAGTATAGTGCAAACTATAAACCTTTTTCTGTTCAAAAATATATCTAAAAAAAACGCCTCCGATTTATTTCGGAGGCGTTTGTTATGTTATTGATATTGAATATATATCGGTTTTGGGGTAAGCTTTAAAAGCTCTTCTGGTGTCATCAGGCGTTTAGGATCTTTTTTAAGGTCGTTTTTGTAAAACAGTTTAAAACCTGTAAACTGAACCGGCTCTCCCTGTACAAAATGGCGGTAGGTTCCTTTTTTCAATTCAGGCTCGCCCCATCCATCCATGTGCACCACTACCTGTACTTCCGGACGAAGCTTGATACTTGCAGAGTTGGTTACCATTTTCTTTGTAAAACGGTGCAATACAAATACTTTTGGAGGCAGGTTATGTTTTTTAACAATATCAGCAAGGTATTGAGTTACATAATTTACATCTGCAGCATCGTATGTACCGATCTTTTTTCCTGGCAATGAACCATCTTTCATCGAAAATTCAGGATCAATACCTAAATGAACGTAAGGCAGTTCAAGGTATTTTTCAATATGGGGCAACTCAGCCTTAATGGTGCTTAAAGCTACCTGAAGATCTAAAAATACAATGGTATTTGGTTGCATTTTAGCAATGGTTAAAACAGAATCGATCTGTTTATTGCCCATTCTGTTAATGTATTTTCCATCTTTTCCAGGTGTTCCGCTTGCCACAGCTGCAATATAATGCAAGCCCGGTTGTACCGGTGTAGTTGGATCGGCTTTTTCCCAATGTTTAACTTCGGCATTCAGGCGTTGCCACATTTCTTTTGGTGCATATTCGCCCAAAGCACCCATTTTTTTTGAGTGCAGGTTTCCATAATAAACCACAATGCGTTTAAATGGCAGAATGGCTCCGGCCAAAGGATATGGCTGTTTTTTTACCGGCCATTTTCCGGTTGTATCTCCATTGGCCAGTTTTTTTACCAACGAATCGTAAAGTTTCGGATCAACAGGTTTCATTACATTTGCTGTTGAGTCGGTTTTCTTTTTAGTGGTATCAGATGAGAAGATTTTACCAACGCCGCTGCCGCTTTTACCGTCTGAATTACAGTTGGCGAACAAGCTGATTGCGGCAAAACCAAGTATTAGGGTGCCTGCTAATTGAGGGAATTTCATAGATTTATTAGATGATTTAAAATTTAGACAGTTTCCGGTTCTGTTGTGGATGAAAGTAGGTCGGAAATCTGATAGTTTAAAATAAAGTAATTAACATTTACACATTGCAGAATTTACCAAAAACACCTAATGGTAATTTAATGCCAGAAGTAGCCTGTAAAAAAAGCTCTCCGGTTTCGAGGTTTTGAACTGCCGGGAAAGAAGTGCGGATTAGATTTTCGACAATTACCGAAGAAAAACCAAGGGAGTAGGTATTTAAGATCAGGAAATGTTCCTTTTCATCCAGTAACTGTACAACATCCTGCATCATTTCCTGGATATGATCTTCCAGTTTCCACTTTTCGCCATTTGGTCCATGGCCGTATGCTGGCGGGTCTAAAATGATTCCATTGTATTTTTTGCCTCTTTTCAGTTCTTTCTTTACAAACTTCAAGGCATCTTCAACCATCCAGCGGGTATCTTTTAAGCCAGAAAGTTCCTGGTTTTCGTTTGCCCAGGTAACCACCTGTTTAATAGAATCAACATGGGTAGTTTCTGCACCAGCTGCGTTAGCAATTAATGATGCTGCTCCGGTATAGGCAAAGAGATTTAACACCTTTGGCTGCGGTGTTTTAAATTTTTTAATTGATGATGAGATAAAATCCCAGTTTACGGCCTGCTCCGGGAATACGCCTACATGTTTAAAAGAAGTTAAGCCTAAACGAAGCTTAATGGCCACTTCATCATTTTTATATTCTACATGCCAGCGATCCGGAATAGATTGATTTTTCTTTACCCATTCGCCCGAAGTAGCAGAACGGCCTCTGAAAGTTATGTTTGCTGTTTTTTTCCAGTCCTGTTCTGAATATGTTTTTTTCCATACGGCCTGCGGTTCAGGGCGGATAAGAGTTACATTTCCAAAACGTTCTAATTTTTCAAAATCCCCGCAATCAATCAGTTCGTAATCTTTCCAGTGTGTTGGGGCAAGTAATTGTATCATTTATTATTTGTGTAGTTCGTCATTGCGAGGCACGAAGCAATCTTAATGCGGTAGATGTATAGAATAGATTGCTTCGTGCCTCGCAATGACGATTTATTTATTTTATTTAAAATCTAATGGGGCATTAAAATCTTTAGGGATGATAAATAAGCCTTTTGCAGCACCATATAAGCTTTTTGGCTCTTCAATAATATTTATTTTTTCACTCGCCAATTCAGGAAAGCTTTTGACATGTTTAGCTTGTAAAAAATCAATAAAATCTTCTACCTCATTTACCATATTTTCTGGTAAGGTTTCTAATTTGTGAATGATATTTTTTGTAGCCGTAGTCATAATTAACAAATATAAGAATTTTATTAAAACTTATCTTTTGCTGCTTTCATGAAACGGCTGGCGAATACGAAATCGTTTAATTCTTTAATATCGGTGTGTGCAATTTCTTTATTGCTGCCTTCCCAGAATTTCTTTCCTTCGTGCAGGAAGAGGATATAATCGCCAATACCCATTACCGAGTTCATATCATGCGTTACCACAATGGTGGTGGTTTTATATTCTTCGGTAATTTCCTGGATCAGCTCATCAATAACGATCGAAGTTTTTGGATCCAAACCAGAGTTGGGTTCATCACAGAACAGGTACTTCGGATTCATAGAAATGGCACGGGCAATACCTACACGTTTTTTCATACCTCCGGATAGTTCGGCAGGGAATAACTTGTTTTTACCGGCAAGGTTAACACGCTCCAGGCAAAAATCAACCCTTTCCAGTTTTTCTTTTCGGCTTTGATCGGTAAACATATTTAAAGGAAACATGATGTTTTCTTCAACGGTCATACTATCAAACAGGGCAGATCCCTGAAAAAGCATACCAATTTCTTTACGTACTTCGATACGTTGCTCGTAGGTCATCGGAGTAAAATCACGGCCATCGTACAGTACCGAACCCGAATCAGGCTGGTGTAAACCCACCATACATTTAAGCAGGGTTGTTTTTCCTGAGCCCGAACCACCAATAATTAAATTGGTTACGCCTTCTTCAAACTTACCGGAAATGCCTTTTAATACCTCATTTCCTGAGAATGATTTATGAATATCTTTAATTTCGATCATTACAATAACAATTGGGTCACGATATAATCGCAAGCTAAAATAGAAATACAGCTAATTACAACAGCCCTTGTACTGGCTTGAGAAACCTCTAAAGCACCACCACGAACATAGAATCCTTCGTATGCCGGAACTGATGTAATGATAAAACCGAATACAAATGCCTTTACAAGTGCCACCACAATGGTGTAGGGGTTAAAATCAGTTGTAATACCCTGAATATACTCTGCCGGGGTAACTGCTCCCGATACTGAACCACCAATATAACCACCGGTAATACTTAAGAACATAGAAATGATTACCAGCATGGGCACCATGGTAATCCCTGAAATAATTTTTGGCAGAATTAAATAACCCGGTGCATTAATACCCATAATTTCTAAAGCATCAATCTGCTCGGTAACACGCATAGAACCAATTTCTGATGAAATGGCCGAGCCTATTTTTCCGGCCAGTACAATTGCACTGATGGTTGGACTTAACTCCAGAATACTCGAATCGCGGTTTACTGAACCAATAATGGTTTTCGGAATAAAATCGCTAACCAGCTGGAAAGCAATTTGTAAAGTCATTACCGCGCCAATAAAGGTAGAGATAATGGCAATCAGTCCTAAAGAACCCACACCCACATAATCCATCTGTTTGGCGATTTCTTTAAGGTATATTTTCAGTTTTTCCGGCCTTCTGAATACAGACTTGAGTAGCAGGATGTATCTGCCGAAATTGGTAAAATTCATTCCGTATGTATTTGCTTAATTTAAATGATCATTCTTATACTACTACAAAGAAACGATAAAAAAGTTGTCGCTCTTTGCTAATTGCAAAAATATTCGTGGTTTTGAATATAAATATGGTTTTTTGTCAACAAAAATTAAACCACAAAACATGAAAGCTGTAATAACAGGGGCAACTAAAGGAATTGGAAGGGCTATAGCGCTAAAACTGGCACAAAACGGATACGATTTAATTTTAGTAGCCAGGGGTGAGGATGATTTAAACGCTTTAAAACATGAATTAACCCCTTACAGGAATGCTGTTGTTATCCATCAGGCCGATTGTTCGGTTAAAGAAGAAGTTTATGCCTTTTTAAATTCGACGGTTATTGATTTCAGCAATGTAACAGTTTTAGTAAATAATGTGGGCATTTTTTTACCCGGCAGCTTATTGGATGAGGCTGACGAAACTTTCGAAAAACAACAGCATTTAAACCTCAATGCCGGTTATTATACCAGTAAGTTTTTTGGCAAAAAAATGCGTTCAGCGAAGCAGGGCCATATATTCAACATCTGTTCGGTGGCCAGTAAAGCACCTGTAAAAAATGGTGGCAGTTATAGTGTAACAAAAGCAGCGATGTTAAGTCTTAATCATGTATTGCGGCAAGAGTTAGCCCCTCACAACGTTAAAGTTACAGCTTTTTTACCTGGTTCTACCAAAACCTCATCGTGGGAAGGAACAACAATCCCCGATGAAAAATTTGTACAGCCTGAGGACATTGCCGAAACTTTATTCACCATTTTAAACTTAAGTAAAGGTGTAAACGTAGATGAGGTTTTAATTACCCCGCTCGATTTTTAACACAAAATGAACAACGTTATGGAAAAGAAGCTTTTTAGAAACGAACACGATAAGATGATTGCCGGTGTAGCTTCGGGACTTGCAGATTACATGCAGGTGGAGGTTACCATAATCAGATTATTGTTTGCATTATCGGCCATCTTTATGGCTGGCGCTGGCTTAATAGCCTATATTATTATGTGGATTATTGTTCCGGTTAATAATGATCCGGCTGCAAAATTCTCAAAATTTAACGATTATTTTAATAAGAATAATCCGGGCACAAATCCTTTTGGCAATCCTGATCCCTTTGCAGCGAATACCGGTGCAACACCAAACTGGACACAGCCGGTAGATGCTACGCAGAAAACACCATTTGAAACGCAACCTGATTTTAGCAAATTCAATAAACCGAATGATACCGGGCGCACCATAGGAGGCTTATTGCTTCTGGTAATCGGATGTTTTTTCCTGATGCGCGAAATGGATTTTATTCCTGATTGGTTTAGTATCCGCAATTTATTCAGGTACATGTGGCCTTTAATATTTATTGCCTTGGGTATTAGTATTATTGCCAAATCAAAAAGAAAAAACGACTGGGCAGCTTTTCAGAACCAGCAAGAGGCAGAACAGAAAAAAACAGCTGATTTTACTGAAACTGTTGTAGAAAGTGAGCCGGTAACCCCTGTAAATAAAGATGATCAATCAACACCCGCTAACCCTCAAGTATAAATAAAATGAAACTAGATAGATTAATATGGGGTATCATCCTGCTTTTTATTGGCGGTGTACTTCTACTCGAAAATTTTGGCGTTATCAATTTTTATTGGCGTAACGTTTGGAGCTTTTGGCCTGTATTTTTAATTATTGCAGGTTTAAATATCCTTTTTAACAGAAACAATTCGCAAACCGGTAGCATAATTTCCATCGGGGTGCTTGTAATCGCCTTATCTTTTCTTTTTTACAGAGGTCAGCAAGTTCCGGAACATAGCAGCTGGTGGGGACGAAATTTTAAAAAAGACATCGATGTTAATATCGATCATAACGATGGCGATGATGATAACGACAGTGATGACGACAAGGATTCTTCATATAACCAGTTAAATTTAACAGAGCCTTTTGTGGCGGCCGATAATACCAAAAAAACAGTGCTGAATATTTCCGGCGGAGGCATTTCATTTAACCTTGATGGCGAAACGGCTTCGTTAATTGATGCCGATATCAGAAAAAGGCATGGTAATTTCTCTCTGAAAAAACTGGTTACCGATTCTGCAACCGTGCTGACTTTTGCAATGGAAGACAGGAAAAGTAAATGGAATTTTGGCGATAACGGTAACGATGTAAACTTTAAGTTAAACAAAACTGCTACCTGGGATGTGCTGATGAAGCTTGGCGCCGGCGAAGCTAACTTCGATTTTTCTCCCTATAAAGTACGTACGTTCCGTTTTGATGGTGGTGCCGCAGCTTTAGATATTAAAATGGGAGATTTATTGCCGATTACCGATGTGGTGGTAAAATCGGGAGTGGCTGATGTTAAAATTAAAGTGCCTGCCAATTCGGGCTGCAGGATTAAAACCAAAACAGGTTTATCTGCAAAAGATTTCGACGGATTTGAGAAACTTAGCGATGGCGTTTACGAAACTTCTAACTATAAAACCTCAACCAAAAAAATCTTTATCAGTTTAGACGGCGGATTGAGTAACTTTGAAGTGAGCAGGTATTAGAGAGGTTGAAGGTTGTAAGGTAGAGGGCTTAAGGCTTTATCCGATCTAAATTTATAAAACGCTGATCCTGCAATCTTAAATTCCAAACTATCCTAATGAATCCCGATCAATACACAGTAGTAATTAATGGTAAGCCACAAGGTCCGTATAGTTTAGCCGAATTAAAAGATTTAAACATCAGTGCAAATACTTTTGTACGGAAACCCGGCATGGACGATTATAAAGAAGCTCACGCAATGCCAGAATTGCGTGAGCTTTTGGGTTTTAGCTATCAAAAAACCGCGCCTCAGTATTTTGCCGCTTTCGATCAGCGTTTGCTGGCTACGGTAATCGATCATTTTATTATTTTTGGGTTTTACACCATCATTATTTTAATCAGTTATATTTTTATAGACGGAAAAGACCAGCGGATAATGACTTTTATGGTTCCTTTTCCGTCGATATTTATTATTAAACTCATTTATGGAAGCATTGCCGAAGCATCTAAAAGCCAGGCAACAATAGGCAAGAAACTGCTCAACATTAAAGTAACCGATTTAGAGGGGAGCCGGGTTTCTTTTGGAATTTCCCTGATCAGGAATTTTTCTAAAGTTTTATCCGTTATTCCTGTCTTTTTTGGCTACCTGTACAGTTTTGTAAACAAGAAAAACCAATGCTGGCATGATATTGCCGCCAATACTTTGGTGATAAAAGACAGATTGATTTAAGTAGAAAAGCAGGGATATTACAACTATTTTCGTTAGCCGGGCTGTTCGCTATATCTTTGGCTGGCCTTCGACTACGCTCAGGCTGACAGCCAAAGTATGCCGCTTCCATCCCGTTTATTAAACCTGGGCCGGTACAATGATGCCAGACCCACCCACCGTTAAAAAATAAACCCGATTGAAGCGAACACGAAGTGCAACGAAGTAAAGCGTAAAGCGGGACTGCATTTGCCAAGCACAACAGCCCTTCCGTTTCCAAAAAAAAATCGCTTTATCATTAGTTTGATTTAATTACAACATTACAACATCAAAAATTCCAACAATCCTTATCTTTGCAAACAGATGGAAAATATATTGGCAAAACATGATCTGGAAGGCGGATATTGCAACAGTTTAACCGCTTATTCAAGGTATTTAACACGCGAAGTGAACATCGGCGATATTGCATTAGGTGGGCACAACCCCATCCGGATCCAATCGATGACCACTACTGATACCATGGATACTTTGGGCACGGTAGAGCAAACCATCCGTATGGTAGAATCGGGCTGCGAGTATGTGCGTATTACGGCGCCAAGCATTAAAGAAGCAGAAAACCTTGCCAATATTAAAAAAGAACTGCGTTTTCGTGGTTATCATGTTCCGTTAATTGCCGACATCCACTTTACGCCAAATGCCGCAGAAATGGCCGCCCGTATTGTAGAAAAAGTACGCGTAAACCCAGGCAACTACGCTGATAAAAAGAAATTCGAAAATATAGAATATACCCAGGATGCTTATAATGCTGAACTGAGCAGGATTTACAAAAAGTTTATCCCGTTGGTTAAAATCTGTAAAGAGTATGGTACGGCCATGCGCATTGGCACCAACCATGGTTCACTTTCAGACAGGATTATGAGCCATTACGGCGATACCCCACGCGGAATGGTAGAATCGGCAATGGAGTTTATCCGCATGTGCGAAGACCAGAACTATTATAATCTGGTCATCTCGATGAAGGCCAGTAATACCCAGGTAATGGTGCAAGCTTACCGTTTGCTGGTAGAAACCATGGCTAAAGAGGGGATGAATTATCCTTTGCATTTGGGCGTTACCGAAGCCGGCGATGGAGAAGATGGTCGTATTAAATCAGCTGTGGGTATTGGTACTTTGCTGGAAGATGGGTTAGGCGATACCATCCGCGTTTCGTTAACCGAAGATCCTGAATTTGAAGCGCCAGTAGCTAAAGCTTTGGCAGATCGATATTCTTTAAGGAGTCCGAAGTCAGAAGTCGGAAGTCTTGAGTCGATTACTCTACGCTCTACGCCCCACGCTCAACGCCAAACTTACAGTCCTTACGAATACAACCGCCGTATCACAATACCCGTACAGCACATCGGCGGGCACCACCATCCGGTAGTGATGATCGATGTTTCGAAAGAAAATTTAAAAGATCCTTACTTTTTAAATTCGGTTGGTTATAGTTATAGTGCAGGTTTAGATAAATATAATCTGGCCGATCAGGCTTGCGATTTGGCTTATTTGGGAGATAACTTGCCCTCTTTCTCTTTCCCCGGAAATTTAAAGCAAGTGTACAATTACCAGACCTGGTTAAAACTGAAAGATAAAAACAACTGTCACCCTTTATTTTCACTGGAAGAATTTAATGAGGCTGATCATAAAGATGAATTCTTAAACTTTGTTGAGCTTGATGCACAACAATTTAGCAATGAAACAATCGCACAATTGGATTACACGGTTGTGCTTATCCTCAAAACTTCTGCATCGCACGGCATGGCCGAGCAAAGAGCATTTTTTGTGGCATTGCAGGAGAACAATATCCAGATTCCGGTTATAGTAAAAAGAACTTACCAGGATGCAGATGCCGATCATTTAATGCTTTATGCCGCTACTGATTTGGGTGCCTTACTTACTGATGGTTTTGGAGATGGCGTGTGGATTGATGCACAAGGTCAAAACCTTTCGCTGATTAATTCAACCAGTTTTGGAATTTTGCAGGCTACGCGTACCCGCATCAGTAAAACGGAATACATCTCTTGTCCAAGCTGTGGTAGAACACTTTTCGATCTGCAGGAAACCACGCAACTGATCCGCTCGCGTACCGACCATTTAAAAGGCATCAAAATTGGTATTATGGGTTGCATTGTTAACGGCCCCGGCGAAATGGCCGATGCAGATTACGGTTATGTGGGTACCGGACCCGATAAAATTACCCTGTACCGCGGTAAAGAAGTGGTAAAGAAAAATGTAACTACAGCTTACGCTTTGGATGAACTGATCGACATCATCAAAGGTGATGGCAATTGGGTGGAAAAGGTTTAATCGTTAATAATACGAGACGTGGTCTGTGTCCCGCAAACTACTGTATAGTCATTCTTAGCTTGTCGAAGAATGTTAAGTTTTGTAAATGTGTTTCGAAAAGCTGGTGCCGTGGTCTTTGCCCCCACAGACCACCACTATCGTATTGTAGGTTTCGTTCTGTAAGGACACAGACCGGGGACTATGATCTGGTTAATAAAAGATCTGTGTTTATTCTTTTCATCTGTGGTTAAATGTTGACGGTTCACGTTACATTTACTTTTCTAATCAATAAATCCTAAATTGCCGTGATGAAAATTCCCGAGTTTCAATTGCTGTTTAACGAACTTAGAAACTGGCTGGCCGGTAAAGGCCTGTCAGGTAGCGAACTAATTTATTCTTATTTCTTTATCGGACTGGTTGCGGTTGTTTTATTCTTGTTTGTTACCATTTTTGTAACCCGCCAGATTTTTATTGTGATGGTAAAAAGTGCCAAAACTAAATCCGACTGGCAAAAAGCATTGTTCGAGTTTAGGGTATTCAGGGCATTTGCACTGATATTTGGTGCCTACATTATTTATAATGTAGTTCCTTATCTTTTTATCTATTTTAAGAACTGGCATTTTTATGCCTTGATTTTTGCTAAAATCTATATGGTTCTGGCGGTGATGTTTGCTATAAATGCATTTTTAAATGCGGTGGTTTCGATCATGGAATCATCAAAGAAATATGCCGATAAACCCATCAGAAGTTATAAACAGGTGGCCAAAATTGTATTTTACATTGTTGGTTTCGTGCTTATCCTGTCGATTATTCTAGGCGAATCGCCATTATATGTTTTTGGAGGTTTTGGTGCCGTAACAGCCGTTTTTATATTGGTTTTCAGAGATCCGATTTTGGGTTTTGTGGCTTCAGTACAAATGAGTGCCATTGACCTGGTAAGGGTAGGCGACTGGATTACGGTTGAAAAATATGGTGCCGATGGCGAAGTAACCGAGATTAATTTAACCACCATTAAAGTACGAAACTGGGATAAAACGGTAACCATTGTGCCTAGTTATGCCATTGTAAGCGAATCGTTTAAAAACTGGCGCGCCATGGAAGAGAGCGAAGGCAGGAGGATTAAACGCCACATAAACATTAAAATTTCGAGCATTAAATTCTGCGATGAGGAATTGATCGGAAGGCTGCAGAGCATAGATTTTCTGAAAGATTATCTGAGAGAAACACAAACTTTTATCGAACGATATAATGCCGAATATACAGTAAACCCCAACAACCTGGTTAACGGCCGCCACATGACCAATATTGGTACATTTAGGGTTTATGCAGAAAAATACCTCGAAAGTAATCCACATATCAATAAGGAACTCACTTTTATGGTGCGCCAGTTACAGGCCACAGAAAACGGACTGCCTATTGAGATTTATGTATTCTCGAAAGAGAAAGGCTTAAAACGTTTTGAAGAAGTGGCAGCAGATATTTTTGACCACCTGCTGGCTGCGGTACCTTATTTTGATCTGGAGATTTTCCAAAGCCCAAGCGGAAGTGATATGCGTAATTTTGTGAGAAGAGGGGATGATTAATATTTTTTTATCATTATCAAATTTTTTAACTTTCAATATTCTGGCCTTTCCATCTAGCCCTGATGGAAATGGAAATCCCTTTTGGGTACGATTAATTTTTTTTAAATCAATACATTCCCAAAAGGATTGGAGTGTACAGCAGGACAGAACCCTTAATCGCTACTGATGGCCTTGCGCTCCAATAAAATTAAAATGTTTTTATATTTGAAAGACCCCTGTAATAATCACTTACATTAATTTTATTATTCCCCCAAAAACATCAAAACCTTTTCGCAAACCTTAAATAAAAGTGGTGGCAAAGTTTCGCTGGTATAAGGCTGTGTTGCTCCATAAACGTGATTGGCACCTTCAATTTTAACCAATCTGCTGCCGGGGTTGGCCTCAGCCAAAGTTTGTGCCGTTTCAAAAGGCACATTCACATCATCATCGCCATGGATAATTAGCCAGGGAATATTGATCCGCTTTGCCGCATCAATAATATTCAATGTTGCAGCATTTTCCTCCAGATCTTCCAGTAACGTTACATTTAAAGGCATCTGTTCTTTAGTACGGGCATTGGTAACGAATATTTTGCCATTCTTTTTCCATTCTGCTTCCTGCTCTTTTTTCCAAAGACTGTTAAAATTGGCAATGGCGCTCCAGGTAATGAGTTTGTTGATCCTTAAATCGTTTGCAGCCTCAATAATTGATAAACCGCCTCCGCGACTATGGCCAATCAGATTTACTTTGGTATTGGCACCATAAGCTTTCTCAATAAAATCGAGTACGGCATTTACGTCAAAAAGCTCTTTCGACACGGTATTACTGGCAAAAGCCTCCATATCGGTTACATCTTTCGGGTCGTTAACCGGCACACCGCTATGCGATAAATTAAACTTAACGTAACGGTAGCCATTGCTGGCAAAATACCTGGCCACTAAATTATGGGCGCCCCAATCTTTAAAGCCTTTAAAGCCATGAACAAAAAGTATGATGGGCGTATTTGGATTTTTTTCATCAAAAGTAATATCGCCGATAATTAATTTTCCGTCTGAACCGCTAAGGCTAAAATTGCTTTGTGTAATCATAATTTAAAAGGAATTTATATAAAATATAAACCTACGAAATCTAATTTTGTTGTGTGTTTTTATAGAGAATCGTTTCCGATTGTAGTGCAATTCCCGAATATTCGGGGGGAGAAATCTAATTATTAAGCTCATGATATAGATTTCTCCGCTGCGGTCGAAATGACGGGTTTTTAAGAAGAAAACGATAATAGAAGCATAGACCGATATTAACCAAACCCGATAGAAGTGAAAATCCTTTTTGTTGCAATTACCCTGAATGTGCTGTCATCTGCAACCGATGGAAAAGATTCTTCGTGCTCAGAATGACAGAAGTTTAAAAAGATTGTAACGAATAGCGGGACTAACTCAAAAATGAAATGCAGGTTTTGCTTTTCCAAAAAGAAAACACATTAAACTGTCCTTTTATAATAATACCATGCCCAGCCGATAAACAATAACTGAAAAGGCAGCCTTAACCATGCAATAAGAGGCGTAATTTCTATTGATCCGAGCATAAACGGTGCCTTCTGGATCATGTAGATGTGCGCAGGCATAAAGGCAATCAACATGAGTATAATCAGTATCGCAGCAAGCTTTCTTGTCTTTTTAAACAGCAATAAAAAGCCGAAAACCATTTCCAGTACTCCGGAAAAGTAAATTAAAAAGCCAGGTACAGGCAACCATTTTGGCATAATACCGTAATATACTGCAGTGGATAAAAAGTGGTTACATCCTGCTAAAACATAGAAGATGGCATAAACCCAAAGAAAAATTGTGTAGATTGGTCTGTCTATCATGTTCAATATTTTAAGTTAATCTTAGAACGGTCGCTATTTAAAACCGTTCTAAATTGATGTAAATTACAGGTTAATGACAGTGACATGCCTTCACCATGTTACTTTTGTATCCCGATAATAGTTAATAACGGAAGCACTTGGAATATTTAAAAGTAATAGCTTTTACGCATCACCACATCGACCTGAAATCTTTAGGGAAATTAGTTATTTGTGATCAAAGTCTAGATAGCAGGTTGAAAAATGTTCAGTCTGAACTTCCCGTTAGCGAAATTTTTTACATCGGAACCTGTAACCGCGTAGAGTTTGTTTTTCTTACCAAAGAGAAAACCGACAAAGAATTCGTAACTAAATTCCTTACCGTTTTAGATATGGGGCTGCCTCCGGAGTTTATGGAGCGTTTTCTCGACAGTGTTTCTGTTTATGAAAATGAAGAAGCTTTTAACCATTTGTTAAGAACATCGTGCTCTTTAGAGAGTTTGGTGGTTGGCGAAAAGGAAATTCTTGCGCAAATCCGCAGGGCTTATGAGAATTGCCGCGATGCCGGATTTACCGGTGACTATATGCGGATGATTATGGAGCGGGTAGTTAAAACAGCGAAAGAAGTTTATACCCATACCAATATTTCAAAAAATCCGGTTTCTGTTGTTTCATTGGCTTACCGCAAATTAAAAGAATTAAATATGTGTGGCAACTCACGTATCCTGATTATCGGTGCCGGCGAAACCAACCAGAACATTGCAAAATACCTTAACAAACATAAATACTCTAACTTTTCGATTTTCAACCGTACACTTTCTAAAGCCGAAACTTTGGCCGAAGAGTTAAACGGAAAAGCTTATCCCTTAGCTGCACTTGAAGATTTTAATGAAGGTTTTGATGTAATTATCACCTGTACAGGTTCTACCGAGGCCATTATCACCGAAGAACTTTATGCAAAATTGCTTAATGGCGAAACCGGTAAAAAGGTAATTGTTGATCTGGCTATTCCTAATGATGTTACCCCTGCGGTGATCCATAATAACCTGGTTCATTACATCGAGGTAGAATCGCTGAAAGAAGTGGCCCGCAAAAATATCCAGGAGCGCTATAACGAACTGGTACACGCCGAAGAAATCATCAGCAACAACATTACCGAATTTTTCTCTGTTTTAAAACAACGCCGTATCGAACTGGCGATGCAGGAAGTGCCCAGAAAAATTAAAGAAATCAAAAATACGGCTATCAACGGTGTATTTGCCGATGAAATCAGTCAGATGGATGATGCCTCACGCGAAGTTTTAGAACGTGTGATGAATTACATGGAGAAAAAATACATCAGCGTACCGATGGTGATGGCCAAAGAAATCCTTGTTAATCAATCTTAATCTAACCGCAAAGAAAGCAAAGCTTAATTTCCTTTCATTATATTTTTTCTGTCATTCTGAACGCAGTGAAGAATCTTTTATTTCTCGAAATGAATTCTTAATATCAATTGTAATTCCGAGTCGTACACTCGCTTACCTTCATCCTGAATCTGTGTAAGTATCTTTCATGCTTCTGAGCTTAAATGGCCTTACATTTCTTATATGGTTCAATTCTATAAAGCTCATGATAATTAATTCGGATCCTGTTTCTGTTGAGTTTAAAGACAATGCCTATGGGTTACAGATTCGCTGCGCTCAGAATGACAAATTAATCTCCTAATGTCATAGAAATCCTTTAAATTATCCCTTCTGTAACCTCACTGTCTCATTTTTAAACAATTCATGGTATAAACCACTAATTAAATTAAATTTGCAACTCATTTAACCTTTATAGTGAAGAAATTAACCATCGGAACACGCGGTAGCGACCTGGCATTATGGCAAGCAAATCATATAAAAGATGAATTGGCGGCCATCGGAATTGAAGCGGAAATTAAAATCATTAAAACGCAGGGTGATAAAATCCTGAATTTAAGATTGGACAAACTGGAAGGCAAAGGCTTTTTTACCAAAGAACTTGAAGAAGAGCTTTTGGGTGGAACGATCGATCTGGCGGTACATTGCCTTAAAGATTTACCAACCACACACCCTGCAGGATTAACCATTGCCGCCTTGCCTCCACGCGAAGAAGCGAGCGAATACCTTTTAATTTTAAAAGATTGCGTTGATGTTTCGCAGAAACTTTCGCTAAAAAAAGGTGCCATGGTAGGTACTTCTTCTAATCGCCGTAAAGCGCAGTTATTGGGTTTGCGTCCTGATTTGGAAGTGGAAGATTTACGTGGAAATGTACCCACACGTATCCAGAAACTCCGTGATGAAGATTACGATGCGATTTTAATTGCCAAAGCCGGTGTTAAACGCTTAAATCTTGATGTGAACGATTTACATGTAGAAGAACTCGAAACTACTGAGTTTATACCTGCACCTGCACAGGGAGCCTTGGCCATTCAGATCAGGGAAAATGATACCGAGCTTTTTGATGCCCTTCAAAAACTGCATGATCCCGAAACTGCAGAGACCGTAAATATCGAGCGTAAAGTATTAAATCTTTTCGAAGGTGGCTGCCACATGCCTTTAGGTTGTTATTGCAAAAAGGAAAATGGAAAATTCGAAATCTGGACTTCAAAAGCAGAAACTGCTGATGATTTTCCTGAGCGTTTGTTTTTGCGTGCCGATACTACCGAAGGTTTGGCAGAGAAAATCGTAGCCAAATTTAATGTAGAAAGAAAGAAACCGGCTAAGGTTTTCATCTCACGCGAAATTGGCGAACACAGTTATTTCCGCAGGGCTTTAGAAAATAATAATATAGAAATAGAAGGACGTTCGTTAATCCGTACATTTCCGATAGTAACCGTTTTAGATCAATTCATTTTAAAACATATAGATTGGGTTTTCTTTAGCAGCCGCAATAGCGTTGAATATTTTTTTAATTTAAAGCCGCTCTTGCCAAAGAAAACGAAGTTTGGCGTTGTAGGAAGAGGCTCAGAAGACGCCTTACGTAAGTTTGGTCATTTTGCCGATTTTGTCGGAGCAAGTGGTGATATTACCGAGGTAGCAGAAGATTTCGCAAAATTGGTTAACGGTCAGCAGATCTTGTTTCCAAGGGCACAGGATTCTTTGCAATCGATCCAAAAATCGCTGCCAGCCGATGCTAAAATCATCGATCTGCCAATTTACGAAACCGTTATCGAAGAAGATATCGACCAAAGTTATGCCGATGTACTGATCTTTACCAGTCCATCAAACGTTGATGCCTATTTTGCCGATAATTTATTGGAACCCGGTCAGCAGGTAATTGCCATCGGTAACTCTACAGGCAAAAAATTCGACGAAATGGGCGTGAAATATGCATTGCCGTATTCACCAGATGAAATTGGTTTGGCCGAAGCAGTTTTTGGAATAGAAGTAAGGTAGAGGATTTAGGATGTAAGTTAAAGGATTAAAAGGTTTAGGATTTAAAACACTTCTGATTTGGTACCCGGTACTAAATCTTGATACTCTAAGCTGAAATCCAAAAATCTGTGTAATCAATCCGAAAGAAAAAAAAAATAGGATATTCAAGTTTTGATACCCGATACTAAAATGTCGATACTTCAGCTCTTGATACTAAATACTTGAAAAAATGTTAAACCGTCCGCGTAGATTAAGGAAAAATCCTTTAGTGAGAGAGATGGTAGCCGAAACCCGGTTATCGAAAGATATGTTTGTGTACCCTTATTTTGTGGTGCCGGGCACTAATGTTACCCATGCCATTGATGCCATGCCTGGGGTAAACCATTATTCGGTTGATACCCTGCTAAATGATGTAGAAGCTGGAATGAAAAAAGGCCTTAACAAAATAATGCTTTTTGGTGTTGGCGATGAGAAATCGGAAGATGCGAAGTCTGCCTATCACGATCATTCTTTAGTGCCAACGGCGGTTCGTGAGCTCAAAAAACAATTCGGTGATGATTTATATGTAATTACCGATGTTTGCGTTTGTTCTTACACTACTCACGGCCATTGCGGTATTTTGGAAAACGATTACGTTCAAAACGATAAAACGGTTGAAGTAATTGCTAAAATGGCTTTAACGCATGCAGAAGCTGGTGCGGATATGTTTGCACCGTCTGACATGATGGACGGTCGTATCGAAGCCATGCGTAACCTGCTGGATGAAAACGGTTTTGTAAATGCGGCCATTATGAGCCATGCCACTAAATTTGCTTCTGCTTATTATGGTCCTTTCAGAGAAGCGGCCGATTGTGCGCCAAGTAAAGGCGATAGAAAAGCTTATCAAATGGATTTCAGAAACCCACTGGAGGCCTTACGTGAAGCTGCTTTAGACGAACAGGAAGGTGCTGATGTATTAATGGTGAAACCTGGTTTAGCTTATCTGGATATTATTCAGCGCTTAAAACAAGACACTAATCTGCCGATTGCAGTGTACAACGTATCGGGCGAGTACTCGATGGTTAAAGCCGCTGCAGAACGCGGTTGGATAGATGAACAAAAAGTAGTAATGGAAACCATGCATGCCTTCGCCCGCGCAGGCGCAAGCATTATTACCACTTACCATATTAAAGATATTTTAAATAACAACTGGATATAATTTGAGCTGAAAGCTTAAAGCCAAAAGACTAAAGCCATTACTTAGCGCTTTACTTTTCGCTTTAAGCTTTAGTCTTTCAGCTTTAAGCTTAACAAAAATGTTAGATTCATTAAAAAAAATGTTTTCAGGCAACGAAGCCGATATTCCGGTAAATACGGGTAGTAAACCTGATATTTCGAGAGTAAAATCAGCGGAGTTGTACGAAAAGTCGAAAACGTATTTCCCAGGCGGTGTAAATTCTCCGGTAAGGGCTTTTAAATCGGTTTATGGTACGCCTCTTTTTATCGAAAAAGGAGATGGTTGCTACATTTGGGATGCCGATGGGAATCAGTTTATCGATTTCTGCGGTAGCTGGGGACCATTAATTTTAGGGCACAACAATCCAAAAATCCGCGAAAAGGTTACCGAAGTAATGCAGAACGGCATGAGCTTTGGCGCACCAACTGCACTGGAAAATGAACTGGCAGAGCTGATTATCAAAAACAATCGTTTTGTAGAAAAAATCCGTTTCACCAGTTCGGGCACCGAAGCAGTAATGTCGGCTATCCGTTTGGCAAGGGGCTTTACCGGTCGCGATAAAATTTTAAAATTCGAAGGTTGTTACCATGGCCATAGCGATTCGCTATTGGTTAAAGCCGGCTCGGGTCTGGTTACTTTTGGCGAAACTTCTTCTGCAGGTGTGCCGAAATCTTTTGCTGAAGAAACCATTGTGGTACCTTTAAATGATAAAACGGCTATCGAGCAAGCTTATGCCCAGTTTAAAGATCAGATTGCTGCGGTAATTATTGAGGGAATCCCTGCAAACAATGGTTTAATTATGCAGGATGAAGAATATATTCAATTCTTGCGTAAAATCTCTACTGATAATGGTTCCCTTTTAATTTTTGATGAAGTAATTACCGGATTCAGGATCGGTTTTGAAGGCGCTGCTGCACATTATGGCATTACACCTGATATTGTTACTTACGGAAAAATTATCGGTGGTGGTTTACCTGTAGGTATGTACGGTGCACGTGCTGAAATTATGGCACACATTTCTCCCGATGGTGGTGTATATCAGGCAGGAACACTGTCAGGCAACCCGGTGGCCATGGCTGCGGGTATTGCAACCCTGACAGAACTGAATAAATCGGGCTTTTATAAAGACCTAAATGCCAAAGCACAGGAATTTGTAGCCAGTATTCAACGTTTCGCAACAGCGCGTAATTATAAATTCAAGGTGCTTACCATAGGTTCTATCTTCTGGTTTGCCTTTACCGATAAAGATAAAATCCAGTCAGCAGATGATATCGACGCGGGTAGCATGGAGAAATTCAAAGTGATGCACCGCGAATTATTAAACAGGGGAATTTATTTAGGCCCATCGGGATATGAAGTTGGTTTCGTATCTTCAGCACACACAAAGATCGAATTGGAGAAAGCGAAACGTGCTATTTTTGAAGCGCTGGATCTGGTGTTTAAGAAATAAGTTTTTATTCAAAAGATCGTCATTGCGAGGAACGAAGCAATCCTATTACAATCGCCAGGCTTTAAAACCTTAAGATTGCTACTGCCTCGTAATGACAGAAAGAAAAACAAGCTGTGTCATCCAAAAATCTGTGTAATCAACCCGAAGGAAAAATCGATAAATGAAGAAATCTATAATTATATTTTACGCCTTATTGCTTTATGCACTCGTTCAGCTCATTTCTTGGGGAACATTGGTGGTGCGTTTGCAGCCAAGCCGCATGACGATGATTATGGGCGAAGGTTCAGTGTTTTTGTTTTTGCTTTGTATTGGTGGTTATTTCCTTCACCAGTCGTTAAAACGTGAAGATAAATTAAGGGAACAACAGCAAAATTTCCTGATGTCTATTACACACGAACTTAAATCTCCCTTGGCGGCAATAAAACTTTCTATCCAAACCATTGTTAAAAGAGATTTAGATAAAGCACGTCAGGTTTCACTGCTAAATAATTCACTAAAAGATATTGAGCGGTTAGACGACCTGGTCGAAAATATGTTATTGGCAACCAAGATTGAAAACCGTTCTTACACTTTTCCGAAAGAAGAATTTAATTTTTCAGAACTGGTTTATAAAATTACAGATCGGCTTCAGGTTCACTCTTGTGGCAACGAACAATTAATAAGTGCCCAAATTCAGCCAAATTTGCAGATATTGGGTGACAAATTTGCCTTATCGTCAGTGGTAACCAATTTAATCGAGAATGCGGTAAAATATTCAAGTCCATGTGATGAGATAAATGTGCATTTAAATAAGATAGACGGGCATATTCAGTTAAGTGTGATAGATAAAGGGCCTGGTATTTCAGATGCCGAAAAAATGTTGATATTTGATAAGTTTTACCGCGTTGGTAACGAGAATGTCAGAAAAGCGAAAGGAACAGGTTTAGGCTTGTTTATTGTGAAAGAGGTTTTACAATACCATGATGCAGATATTACAGTAAAAGACAATTTGCCTCAGGGAAGTATTTTTGAAGTAACATTTAGTTAATCTCAATTATGTCACAAAAATTAAGAATTCTATTGGTAGAAGACGAGGATCACTTGTTAGATGCTATCAAATTAAACCTCGAACTTGAGGGTTATAAAGTTCACGCCGTAAAAGATGGCAAAACCGCTCTTAAAATTTTTAAAGAAGAACGCTTCAATCTGATTATTTTAGATGTAATGTTGCCTGAAATGGATGGTTTCCAGGTTTGCGAAACAATCCGTTTAGAGAATGCAGAAGTTCCGATTATGTTTTTAACAGCTAAAAACACTTCAGAAGACCGTGTTTTAGGTTTGAAAAAAGGAGCTGACGATTATTTGGTTAAACCATTCAACTTAGAAGAATTAATTCTTCGTGTGGGTATTTTGGTTAAACGCAGTTTAAAATCTGATGATTTAAAAGAATTAAACTCTTATAAAATCGGAGATAAAACAATCTATTTTAACTCTTTCGAATTAAAACACGATGATGGGACCATCACACCGTTAACCAAAAAGGAAACGATGTTGCTGAAACTGTTAATCGAGCGTAAAAACGATGCGGTTTCAAGAGAACAGATTTTAGAAACGGTTTGGAATTATGATGTTTATCCATCAACCAGAACAATTGATAACTTTATTTTAACGTTCCGTAAATATTTCGAGCCAGATCAGAAAAATCCGGTTTATTTCCACTCTATTCGTGGTGTAGGTTATAAATTTACCGATAGTCATTAATGTACAATAATAAAGGCAGGTATGCTTTAATGGCCGTTTTTGTGCTGGCTGCATTGGTTTGTGTTTTTTACAATCAATATCAGCTGGCTGCCGTTTCCGGTGTATTATTTGCCTTTGTTGTTTGGAGTCATTTTAAGCATAGTTCGGTGTTAATGGCATCGAAACATTTCAAAAATAACGAATTTGGTAAAACCAAAGCTTTATTGGCCGAGGTAGCTAAACCAGAACGTTTGGCAAAAAGCCGGAGGGGTTATTACGAATTTATGCAGGGAAATATGGCCTTAAAAGAACAGGATTACGATAAAGCCGAATATCATTTTCAATTGGCCAGTCGTTTTCCGGTGGGCGGTAAAAATGAGAAATCGTATGTACTGATTCATTTGGCTAACCTGGCTTTGCGAAAAAAAGACAGGGAAAGGGCAGAAGCTTATACCAAACTGGCAAAAGAATTAGCTGAAACGCAACGATCGAAAGACATTATTGTTAAAATTGAAAGAGAAATAAGCAAAATATAATATTAAAATTGTCATTTTGAACAACGGAGCACCAGTTTAGCGATAAAAAGGTACTTCGTTTTTTTTTTATTCATACCTTTGCAAAATTAAATTTTAGCCCGGTCGTCATGTTGTCCTGAATATTCGGGATCAGCATCTTTCTTAGTTAGACCCTGAAATGAATTCAGGGTGACGATAACGCGACACCAAATACAAATCATGAAGAATAACTTATTTTTAGACGCAGCATTTTCAAAACAGACCGAACGTCCACCAGTATGGATGATGCGCCAGGCAGGCCGTTTTATGCCACAATATTGGGAAATTAAAAACAAATACTCTTTTTTAGAGATGTGCAAAACTCCTGAGATTGCGGCTGATGTAACGATGTTGCCGGTTGATTTGCTGGATATTGATGCGGCGATTTTATTCTGTGATATTTTGGTAACCGGTGAGGCCATGGGTGGCGATTTAAGTTTCACTCAGGGCGTTGGACCTAAATTTGCAAATCCTGTACGTACGGCTCAGGATATTGAAAACCTAAATGTTGATTGTTTAGATGAGTTACAATATGTAGCTGATGCGATTAAAGTGATCCAACAGCGACTTGACAATAAAATTCCATTGATTGGTTTTGCTGGTGCACCTTTTACAGTAATGAGTTATTTAATTGAAGGAGGTTCTTCTAAAGATTTTAAATTAACCAAACTTTTTATCCATAACCAACCAGAATTGGCACATAAACTTCTGGCTAAAATTGCAAAAGTAACGGCTGATTATCTGAACCTTCAGATTGCGGCCGGCGTTAATGCTGTCCAAATTTTCGACAGTTGGGCACTAGCTTTATCATGGAATGATTATCAGGAGTTTTCTCACCGGTATATTCAGGAAATTATTGCCAACCTCAATAGAAAAGACATCCCGGTGATTTCATTCTGTAAAGGAAGTTCGGTTTTTGCACCAATTATGGCAGAAGCTAAACCAGATGTAATTTCGGTTGACTGGAATGCTGATTTATTGAACATTAAAAATGCTTTGCCAGCTGGTATTGCGGTTCAGGGAAATTTAGACCCACATATTTTATATGCCGATAAAGCGGTAATTAAAGCACAGATCCATAAGTTGTTCGAGCGTATGCGCGGTACCGAAGGTTTTATCTTCAACTTAGGTCATGGTATTATGCCCGATATCCCCTTCGATAATGTGAAATATGCAATTGACGTAGTGAAGGAGTTTAGGTATTAATAGTCTGCTGATTTATTTGTATCTTGTATAAAATAATTTTCAAATGAAACCAGTACGCGCATATCACTTAGTATCAGTGAAAGATATGTTCACAATAGATCATTAGTTTCAAAAAACAAATTATATTCTGATGAAAAAAACAGAAGTTATAGATACACTGAAAGAAATGCCAGATGAATTTTCTGCCGATGAACTAATTGAGCGGATATTGTTGCTTCAAAAAATTGATTCCGGCTTGCAACAGGTTGTTGAAGGGAAAGTACTTTCTGAAGAGCAGGCTGAGCAAAAATTAGAAAAATGGCTAAAATAGTTTGGACTGAAATTGCTATTGATGATTTAAATAACATTGCAAATTTTCATAGTCAATATTCTGATCGTTTTACTTCTGCGTTAATCAAAAAGCTGTTTAATAAACCAAATGTATTAAAGGAAATGCCGGAGCTGGGCAGAATAGTTCCTGAAAGAGATCATGAATCAATCCGCGAACTTATAGAAGGAAATTACCGTATCATTTATTTTTTCGATAAACAGATTGATCTGGTAGAAATACTTACTGTTCACCACTCTTCACAGCCATTTCTTTAGATTCGTATTAAGTTTTATAAATGATAGAAACCCTATTGCCATATTACCAGTATTTTAAAGCTGTACACATCGTGTTTGTAATTAGCTGGATGGCCGGTTTATTTTATATTTTAAGTCTTTTTATTTACCACACTGAGGCAAACGATAAACCTGAACCCGAAAAAAGTATCCTGCAGAAACAGTTTGTTAAAATGGAGGCTACTTTATGGAAAATTATTGCAACCCCGGCAATGATTATTTCTGTTCTGGCCGGTGCATCTATGTTAACTTTAAATTCTGGTTTGCTACAAATGGATTGGATGTGGGTAAAGCTAGGTTTTGTGGTTGGTTTACTCATTTATCATTTTATCTGCCAAAACATTGTTAAGCAGCTTAAAAATAACATATACAAGCTAACTAGCTTCCAATTGAGGTTATGGCGCGAGCTGGCTACCATTTTTATGATCGCAATTGTATTTGTAGTGATCTTAAAAAATGCAATTAACTGGATTTACGGCTTAATCGGCATCATGGGTGTAGCCATGGCCATTATGATTGCTGTTAAGCTGTATAAGAACTATCGTTTGAGAAAATAGGTTAAAAGCTGAATGACTAAAGCAAAATGAAACTGTGCTCATTGTTTGCTTTTCGTCAACTTGTGCAATCCTCCTGATACTTGATAACCGGTACTTGATAATTTAATAAAAAACTATCCTAAATTTGGGCGATAAAATCCAAGCTCATGTTTATAACTACAGGTCTGAAAAAGACCTTACTCTTAATAACTTTTCTTTTTAGTTCTTATTTTGCTTCTGCCCAGTTCAATCAATCGGCTTTCGAAAACCGGATTCGCCCTGATAGCAGTTTAACAAACGAAGTTCACTTCAACTTTTACAATTTAAACTACGTCCGCAATTACGAGTACACCAACGATTTTCATGATGGCTATACCTTGTACGGAACGCAGTTGCAACCGCAAATTGTTTATTATGCACACCCTAATCTGGCCATTACCGCAGGGGCTTTTATTAGAAAGGATTTTGGCAGAAACGGGATTTCTGATGCTAAACCTTTGTTCAGCGTTAAATACCACAAGCGAAACCTTACTTTGATTTTCGGAAGTTTAGAAGGAAATATTCAGCATAAATATATTGAGCCATTATACGATTTCGAAAGAACCATCACTACGCCGATTGAATATGGAACGCAATTATTGGTAGAACGTAAGAAATTTACCTTGGATGCCTGGATTGCCTGGCAGAAAATGATTTATAAAGGTGATCCTGCCAAAGAAGAAATCATTGGTGGTTTATCAACCGAAAGTTTCTTAATTAAAAACGACGATTGGAAATTGAGTATCCCTGCACAATTCTTGGCTTTCCACCAGGGCGGACAAATTGACGTTTTAAAAGAAATCCCGATTACGACCATGTTTAATGGTGCAACGGGTATCAAATTACATAAAGACATTAATACCAATATTAAACAAGTATATACCGATAACTACATTGCGGTTTATAAAGATTTTTCGCCAGATAAAAGAAGAGCTTTCCAGGGTGGTTTTGGCCTATGGTTAAATGCCGGGGTAGAAAGTAAATGGGGAAGCCTGGTAGCCTCTTACTGGAAAGGCAATAACTTTATTTCCATTAAAGGTATGCCGCTGTACGAATCGGTTTCCGATAATTTGTATAGTCCGGGCTTAAAACAAAGTGCCAGAAACATTGTATCGTTGCGTTATGCTTACCAAAAAGAACTGATTCCGCATTTATACCTTGATGTGCGTTTCGAACCGCATATCGATCTCGATAACACGGATAAACAACTACAGTTTAACCACTCCTTTTTCTTAACCTACAAACAGGATTTTAAATTGTTTAAGGTGAAGCAAGGTGGAAGGTAAAAGGTGTAAGGTTTAGGGTGATTAAACTCATACTCGATTTCAAACCTCTCAGGTTTTCAAAACCTGCGAGGTTTTTTATTTTTAAACTGTCCCTAATTTCTAAACCCGATAGCAGTGGAAATCCTTTTTTCCGCAATACCTTCAATATGCTGTCATGCTGAGGTACGAAGCATCTGCAACCGATGGAAAAGCTTCTTCGTTCCTCAAATGACAGAAGTATAAAAAAGATTGTAACGAATAGCGGGACTAACACTTCAAAAATGCTTCTGCCTTTGCTTTCCAAATCAAAATTTATATCTTTCTGAAAATTTATTTTAATTGTATCCGTCTGATAATCAATATATCTTATTCTGATTTTAACTTTATTTAACTTTTTTCTCTCCTCCATGCAACCATTGTTTGTAATCTGCCATCTTCTCTATACAAACACACAATGAAATTGACGCGAAGCTATACGATAAACGATTTGATGGAAGGCTGCAAGGCTGGCGACCGGAAGATGCAGGAGCTGCTTTATAAGCAAACCGCATCGAAAATGCTCGCCGTTTGCATGCGCTACGCCAAAGACAGGATGGAGGCAGAAGATGTGCTGCAGATGGGCTACATCAAAATTTTTCAGAAAATAAAAGAGTATAGGGGCGATGGCTCTTTTGAGGGCTGGATTAGGAGGGTAATGGTTAATACAGCGATTGAAAGTTACCGTAAAAATTTACGCAGCTTAAACGTGGTAGAAATAGATGAAGCTTACGAGCAGCCATCAACCGGATTTGATTTCGGCACCTTAGGGATGCAGGACCTGATGAAGGCAATACAGAAACTGGCCGATGGTTACCGTATGGTTTTTAATATGTATGTAATAGAAGGTTATTCGCACAAAGAAATTGGAGAAGCGCTTGGCATTTCGGAAGGGGCAAGTAAATCGCAATTATCGAGGGCAAGGACAATATTAAAGGAAGAAATTATAAAAATGGAGGGATTTGGTTATGCAACCTATACGGGATAAGGATTTTGATCAGTTATTTAAGGATGCTTTTGCCGATGCAGAAGTAGCACCATCAAGGGATTTATGGAGCAATATTGAAAGCGAAATAACACCTGAGAAAAAAAGGATTGTTCCGGTTTATTGGTTATCGGCAGCGGCTATTTTGTTGATTGCTACCATCGGGATTTTGGTTTATCAACAACAAAATAATACCCATGAAACTAAACAACTGGCCAGTAACACCGTTGAGAAGCCAAAGCAAGTGGTGGAGGAACCAGTTGTGAAAGATCAGCTCCCTGCAGTTGTAGAACCGGTTAAAGTGATTACGCCGATTTCGCCAGTGGAGGCTAAACCAGCAAGGGCTATTGCTAAAACAAAGGTTAAACAAGATGTTGCCAAACCTGTTGAAAAACAACGGATGGTTACAGCACCAGAAATGCAAAAGCAGGAAACCATGATTGCCCAGGTTGAAGAACCTAAAAAAGATATCAAAGCACAAATTGATGCCGCTATTCTTTCTCAGCCTAAAGTGGATATGGTAACGGCAAGCAACCCAATAACGGTTAAAACTGATGAACCGGTTAACGATAACGAACAAAGTAATAAAGGCATCCGCAACATGGGCGATGTAATTAACATCATTGTTAATAAAGTAGATAAGAGAAAAGATAAACTGATCCAGTTCCGTACAGATGATGATGACTCTTCTCTTTCGTCGATCAATATCGGACCTTTTAAAATTGGTAAACGGAAGAAATAGCAGTTTTCAGTTAACAGTTTTCAATTGACAGTTTTAGTTATCAATAGCTAACATTACAACTTTATAACATTCAATATATAAACATTACAACCTTCCAACTTTCAAACAATAAAATAACAAGCACACAGATATGAAACGTCTAATATTTACAGCACTTATGGTAAGCGGACTTGCCGGTGTTATGGCTCCAGGAGCTTTTGCTCAACAAGATACGGTTGTTAAAGATACCGTGATTAAAAAGAAAGCAAAATATACTTTAAACATTGGCGGTGGCAATTTGATCACGAAAAGTTCAGATTCTTTGGATAAAGCAAAAAAAGGTCGCTTTGTAGGAGGAATTACCTTCACCAGGATTGATTGGGGTTTCTCGAGGTTGATCGATAACGGAAGTTTCAATTTATCACCAAATAACGATTTTTTGGATTATAAAGGCGGTAAAACCAGTACTTTCTCTTTTGATATCTTACAGTTTGGCTATCGTTTTAACTCTAACTTTAAGGTTTATGTGGCTGGTGGTTTCGACTGGACATTGATCCGTTTGAGAAAAGACATTACCATCGCTAAAAACTCAAACGAATTTGTTTATACCGACCAATCGCCGGTACATTTCTCTAAAAACCGTTTCTCTAGCAGTTATGTGCATATTCCGTTAAACTTCGAATTCCGCACCAACGAAAATAAAAATGGGAAGAGATTCTATTTAGTATTAGGTCCTGAAGTTAGCTTTTTGTTAAACGGAAAAATTAAACAGATTAGCGAAGAGCGTGGTAAAGAAAAACAATATGACAGTTACCACTTCCAATCGGTTCGTTACGGAGGTACAGTGAGGTTTGGTTATGGAGGTTTAGGTTTGTTTACCAAATATTATTTCAACGATATGTTTACGACCTCTCAGCAAGCTGGCTTAAAAAATATGAGTTTCGGGGTTACTTTCGGATTAAACTAATACCCCTAAATCCCCTAAAGGAGACTTAATACACAAATAAAACAGATCCTGTTTCGGTTAGGCGAGACAGGATTTTTTTGGTTTATAGATTAAGGTTGATTTAAAAAGTTTCTGGCTGATATGTAAACCATAAACGTCATGTTGAATTTATTTCAGCATCTTTTTCGTATGAAAGACCCTGAAATAAATTCAGGGTGACGAATCTCGTTAAGAAAAGGAGCCTAAAACTGGTTTAAATTTATAAATATTAATCGATTCAGGTTATAAGGTTTCGGTAGGATTATTCTCATCCATCAAAGATTTAAAGCAATTCTCCATAAATTCATCTAAACTTATTCCTTGCTCCTCCGCGTAAATTTTAGCCTGCTCTATAACAGCATCATCAAGAATCAATGTGATTTTAGCTTTCATCTCTGTATTTTATTGATTTAAAGATAAATACAGATGTGGTGAATTTTTAAATAAAATATTAACAATTACGCGAGCTTAAACCTTATACCTTCCGCCTCAAAACCCTCCACCTTTTTCTTATCTTTACCACGTGAGCAATATCCTAATCAGCGTTAAAAATTTAACCAAACAATATCAGGCAGAACAGGCCGGCGGCATTAAAAATGTAAGTTTCGACATTAAAAGAGGCGATGTAGTGGCCATAATTGGTGAGAGCGGAAGTGGGAAATCAACCTTACTGAAATCCATTTACGGGTTGTTAAAAACTGATGAAGGCGAAATCTTTTTCGAAGATCAAAGGGTTAAAGGTCCGGATGAACAACTGATTCCCGGCCATAAGCAAATGAAAATGGTTACACAGGATTTTTCGCTGAATATTTATGCAAAAGTGTACGATAATATTGCTTCACAGTTATCGAACACCGACCTGAAAACCAAAGCTGAAAAAACACTCCAGATGATGGAGCACCTCAGGATATTACCCTTGCAGCACAAAAAAATCATTGAGTTGAGTGGCGGAGAGCAGCAGCGTGTGGCCATAGCTAAAGCCATGGTAGCCGATACGCAGGTTTTACTCTTAGATGAACCTTTTAGTCAGGTTGATGCGCTGTTGAAAAACCAGCTGCGTGCCGATATCAAACGGATTGCTTCCGAAACCGGTGTTACTGTTATTTTGGTTTCACACGATCCTGCCGATGGTTTGTTTCTGGCCGATCAGTTACTGATCCTAAAAAATGGCGAACTTTTACAGACCGGAAAACCAGCTGAAATTTACCAGCATCCAAAACATATTTATACTGCCCAGATTTTAGGCAATGCGGTGGTTTTACCAAAAGCAGATGCCGAAAAAATTGGTTTAAAAACTGAAAAAGATACTGTTGTTTTTTATCCCGAATGGGCAGAAATCAGCAGTAACTGGAGCAGCAGACGTTTTGAAATAAAAGATGTGTACTATAAAGGCTTTTATGATGAACTATTGTTAGAAAGGAATGGTGTGAACATCCGTGCCATACAGTTGAACAGGGGAGAACATAAAAAAAACGACCACGTTCAAGTGAACATTAGTCGTTTTTTAGAGTTTTAAATGTGATTATAACTCCTTGTTAATTTTCTAAAAGTTATAATTATGCTTATAACTTTTAGATTAGGTATTAGACATAAAAAAACGACTAGATTCAATTTAATGTTAGTGGTTTTTGAGTGCTTTAGTTGCAAATTTAATTATTGATAATAAGATATTTGACCATTAACAGGAATAGAAGGAATTGTATTTGTAGCGTTTTTTATGCTTATTACAACTTCTCCATTAATTAGCTGATATTCATATTGGTTGTTCTGATAAGAACCTGGTAAAATTATATTTTCGTTAGAAACTTGCCCCGTCCTTGGGTTCGTGTAAGCATCGCCTTTGATAATCACATTAATCAATGTCGAAAAATTAAAATTAGGAATAATATCTTTCAAATATACAGAGTAACCAAGTCCATTATAATCTAAGATCCATTGATTGGGCATTATAGTAAAATCATTATATGCCGATCTTCCTGGATTAGTTGGTATGCTAGATGGATCATTTATTGAAGTAATATCATATCCGGGTGTACCTCTTGGAGGTCTTGGTACGTTAGAATAAGAGGCAGAATATCTTGGTCCATCTCCTTCATAAGGTATTTCTGTTATTTTAATATTTCTCAATCTAAAAATGTTGTCAATAATTACTTTAGGATCAACAGGTGAGGAGTCAAAAAATATTTTTAGAGCACTTCGATTTTCGAGTGGTGAAAATTTTACACTATAAGTTTTCATCTCGAAGGCAATAGCCGGATCAGCAATTAATTTAGAATACCTTCCTACGCTTTTTTCTACTGGAGAATAAGATTCTTCGCATGGATTTGAAGCAGTTGTTACAATTTGAGGGTTGTTTTCTAACTTAAACCAGAAAACGGCATTGTAATGATCTTTGGGTACAACCCAATTATTCCAGTTATGATCATTCATTCCATATATTTCTACTAAATATGTTTTATTAGCCAGAAATGGATATTCTACTGAGACCACAGCATTGGTACGCTGCCCTGTTTCAGTATTTCCCCAAGCATATAAACTTAAATCTTTCGGTGCGTTCCATGTGTATAATGTCCCTCCAACTGTTCTTATATTGTAGCCATTAACCGCAACCGGATTAGGTCCGAATCTATTATATGTTGAGCAGCCACTATTATTAAAAAAATCAGGATTATAGGTGATTTTATTGAACTCGATAAGAGTTTGAGAAAATGCTGTTTTTGAAAAAATTAGTAAAATTAACAAGGCTAAAAATTTTATTTTTCTCATTCTAATTCTTTTTAAAATAAATAACTTCGGTCCTTATTCCTGATTCTTCATTGCTTATATTTTTTAAAATTAATTGGCTATTATTTAATTTTAAAATTTCATAATGTTGTAAAACGCCAAATTTGAAATATTCTAATACATTGGAATTATTAGATGTAATGATGCTGTAATCCCAGCTTTTGTAATCTACGTTAACCTGATCAGCTGTAAATTTATAGGCAGGAATATAAAATTTAACCTTATCGGAACTATCTACCCTGGATATTTCCTGATTTTTTTTGTCAATAAATGACGTTTCAATCTTTGTTGGATTCCAAGCTCCAATAAGAGCAGCTTTTTCAATTTTCTTGTCAAGTTTCTCCTGATTCAATTTTTCCTGCTTTTTGCAAGAGGTTCCAAACAGAAGGAGTGTAATTACCCACGCGATTAAGTATTTATTATTCATAGTAGTATTTTTTTCTAAATAACTACATTATTAGTAATAATACAAGAGCGATATTGAAATAAAGGATTAATGTAAAAAAAAAGGGCACTTAATATCCACAGATATTAAGTACCCTTTCTAATAGAAAATGTCTATTTATTGTTGGGATCTAACTATTACGATTTTAACACGCATTCTAGATGTAGGAAATGCTGGATATGAAGATCGATCAGATCTTTGCAGATCTAGTTCTAAAGTTCCACTAGCTTTATCAATAGCATAACTATACGAATTTAGGTTATATACGTTTGGAATTTGTTCGTAAGTATTATTATCCAATCTTGAAATGTAAACCAAAATTCCATCTTCTTCAAATGTTATTCCATCTAATACATCAGATATATTAAGAGTAGAGTATAGTGTAATACCATCAGTATCTTGTTTCCAATCTCCTGGGTTTACGTAAGCAACAATAGTCCTGTTGGGAATATCCTGAACAACAGTTTCTTTCTTGCAAGAAGCCAGACCTAGTGTGGCAATGCAAAGCATTAGGATAGTAAGTTTTTTCATGTTGATTAGTGTTTATTTGTGTGTGATATGGGTATTACAAATCTTTTGCCAAAAAAATATGATTAGTGAATTATGGATTAATTATTGTGCAACAGATTAAATACACAACATCACGAAACCTTATTTTTGATCATATGAAGCTCTTTTTCCGTCTTTTGCCCTGGTTAATTTTAATTGTTGCAGGGTATTTATTTATTTCCAAAAAGTTCAGTATCAATACCTCTGTGGAGAGCAAACATCAGCTTCTGGTAGAGAAAATCGAGACCATTGGCAAACTGGAGCTGGTGAGGTACCAGATCAGCGATGTATTGGAACATAAGAATAAAACCGATTTTTTGCCTGAAGCCAGCGTTTTATTGATTGTAAAAGCTGAAGCGGTAGGTTGTATTGACCTTACGAAAATTACCCGTGAAGATATTAGCATCGATGCGGACACTGCTGTAGTAAATTTACCACAGCCCGAAATCTGTTATGTTAAAATCGACCATAAAAACTCACGCGTGTATGATACAAAGATGGCTTTCTTCCGCGAGGCCAGTTTGGTAGATGAAGCCTATAAAGCTGCTGAAAGACAGGTAACTGCCGAAGTTAAAAAATCGAGTATTTTAGCGCAGACCAAAACCAATGCCACAATGGTACTTAAACCGATTATTGAAGGTTTAGGCTATAAGAATGTGAAGTTTACTTTTGAGTAGGGTAGAAGGTGTAAGGTTTAGGGTGGATAGCTTCGGCGATCGCTTTACAATGGCGCCGTCATCTCGACTGAAGCAAAGCGTAATGGAGAGATCTATCTCGAGATAGATTTCTCGACTTCGTTGCACTTCGCTCGAAATGACGACAAGGGAGTAGACTTCCGAAGTTTGCCGGTGCCGGGCATGTGCATAGGAGAAACTTTGGAAGTGTTGTGGCTTCTGCGAGAAGACCCTGAAATAAATTCAGGGTGACGTAATTAAAAAATCTTCTCTATGCGGGTTAAAAATATCAACTAATAATCCGGCTTCTAAACATACCACACCATGAAAAACATTTGATGGCGCGAAGAAAACATCGCCTTCATTCAGGATTTTCTTATTATCGCCCATGCTTACTTCAAAACTTCCTTTTGCAACATAACTCATTTGCAGGTGCGGATGATTATGAATTGAACCGATGGCGTCTTTTTCAAATTCTACCTTCACCAGCATCAGATTGTCATCGTAAGCCATAATCTTGCGTTTTACGCCTGCGCCTAAATCTTCCCAATCGATATCGCTGTCGGAAATTAAAGTTTTGTTGTTGAGGTCTTTGAAGTTCATTTTTTACAAGTTCTATTATAAATAAAGCGTCATCTCGACTGAAGCAAAGCGTAATGCCCACCTGCATCGGGCAGGGAGAGAACTATCCCGAGATGGATTTCTCGGCTTCGTTGCACTCCGCTCGAAATGACGAATATATCTCAGCGGATAAATATTAGATCGTTAAACCAAATATTCAAACAGCGTCTGATCCTGATTTAATTCAATAATTTCGAATTTAAAATCTTTCATGCGCTGTAATAAACTGGCATAATCATTTTTGTTAGAAAGTTCGATGCCAACCAATGCAGGACCGTTTTCCTTATTCGTTTTTTTAATAAACTCGAAACGGGTAATGTCGTCCTGCGGACCTAAAACCTCGTTCACAAATAATTTTAAAGCACCCGGTCTTTGCGGGAAACGAACAATAAAATAATGTTTTAGTCCTTCGAAAAGTAAAGATTTCTCCTTAATCTCCTGCATGCGCTCTATATCGTTGTTTCCGCCGCTAACAATACAAACTACCGTTTTGCCTGCAATCTGGTCTCTAAGTTGATCTAATGCAGCCACAGAGAGTGCTCCGGCAGGTTCAACCACAATAGCGTCTTCATTATAAAGCTTTAATATCGTGGTGCAGATTTTTCCTTCGGGAATCAAATGCATCTGATCGAGAAGTTCCTTACAATATTCGTAAGTAATGTGGCCGATGCGTTTAACCGCTGCACCATCCACAAAACGGTCTATCTCGTCTAGTGTATATGGTCCGCCATGTTCCATCGCCGTAACCATCGATGGTGCACCCAAAGGCTCAACACCAACCAGTTTTACATCAGGTTTAACAGTTTTCATGTAAGCGCTTACGCCCGAGGCCAAGCCACCGCCACCAACAGGCATTACTACGATGTCTAAATCAGGCAGGTCTTCATAAATTTCAACACCAACGGTGGCTTGTCCTTCAATTACTTTTTCATCATCAAAAGGAGGAATAAAAGTGGCCGATTTTTCTGCACTGTAAGCCAGGGCTTCTTTCAAACAATCGTCGAAAGTATCGCCAACCAAAACCACTTCCACACTGTCGCCACCAAACATGTAGGTTTGTTTAACCTTTTGTTTAGGCGTAATTTCTGGCATAAAAATAACCCCTTTAATGCCTAGTTTTTTGCATGAATAGGCTACACCCTGTGCATGGTTGCCCGCGCTTGCACAAACTACACCGTTAGTCAAGGCATCCTGCGGCAATGTACTGATTTTGTTAAATGCACCACGCAATTTATAAGAGCGTACAATTTGTAAATCCTCTCTTTTTAAATAAATATTGGCATTATAATGAGCAGAAAGTCCGGCGTTAAACTCTAAAGGTGTACGTTTTACCACGCCCTTTAACCGTTGATGTGCAGATTGAAAATCTAGCGTATTTGGTGTTGTTGTGTTCATAGTTTAGTATCAAGATGTGAGATAAGAGTATCAAAACTTAAATCTCGCTTGTGTTTTTGTAAAGCAGGGTTCGGTATTTTATCGGTTGCAGCAGTCCTGCTATTCGTTCCAATCTTTTTAAAACAGCTGCCTTCTGAAGAACGAAGAACCTTTTTCATAGGTTGCAGGTGCTTCGTGCCTCAGCAAGGTATTATATTCAAGGTGGCTGCAATTAAAAAGTATTTCCACTGCTATCAGGTTTAGGAAAGTAAAGTTGGTGCGTTAAATAAAAACGTCACCCGCTTAACTCCAAACCCTCAGCTTTTATGCTAAATGCAGCGCAACCAATTGATTTAAATCGTGGTCGTTAATGCCTTGTTTGCTATCGGCCAAAACCAAAAACTGTTTGTACACAATATCCAGGTGGTCTTTTTCCAATTTATGGCCTAAACGGTCTAAATGATGTTTTAAAGCGTGGCGACCGCTTCTTGCCGTTAATACAATGGTTGCATCAGGGAAACCAACATCTTCCGGTTTAATAATTTCGTAATTTTCGCGGTTTTTTAAGAAACCATCCTGGTGGATACCCGAACTATGTGAAAATGCGTTTCCACCCACAATTGCTTTGTTCGGTTGTACCGGCATATTCATCTGGTTACGCACCATGTGGCTCATTTCGTAGAAACGGGTAGCATCAATCTGGGTATTTAAGCCCAAAACCTTGTGCGTTTTCAAAATCATGACGACTTCTTCCATTGATGTATTACCTGCACGCTCTCCAATACCGTTAATGGTACATTCTACCTGGCGGGCACCATTTTGTAAGCCAGCAATAGAATTCGCTGTAGCCAGGCCTAAATCGTTGTGGCAATGCACCGAAATAATGGCATTATCGATATTTTTTACATTTTCTTTCAAAAAAAGGATTTTCGAACCGTATTGGTCTGGTAAGCAATAACCATTGGTATCCGGAATGTTTACCACAGTTGCCCCGGCAGCAATTACGGCCTCAACCATTTTGGCTAAAAACTCAATATCGGCACGGCCTGCATCTTCAGCATAAAATTCGATATCCTCAACATATTTTTTGGCGTATTTTACTGCATCAACAGCACGCTCTAAAATATCTTCGCGGGTACTGTTAAATTTATGTTTAATGTGGAAATCGGATGCGCCGATACCCGTATGGATACGTGGTCTTTTTGCATAACGCAAAGCATCAGCAGCAACGTCGATATCATTTTTGTTTGCACGGGTTAAAGCGCAGATAATCGGGTTGGTTACCGCTTTCGATAATTCGATTACGCTGTTAAAATCCCCAGGACTGGATACCGGGAAACCAGCTTCAATTACATCTACACCTAAAAGCTCGAGTGATTTTGCGATTTCTACTTTCTGGTTTGTATCTAACTGGCAGCCTGGTACCTGCTCGCCATCACGCAATGTGGTGTCGAAAATATAAACTTTGTTTGGGTCGTGAATCATAATCTTAAGTTTAGGATGTGATTAATTTTTGGGATAAGAATTTAATTACCAATTTGCCCATTTCGGCTGTGCCTAAAACTTTGAAACGGTTTGTGCTTTGGTCGGCGATATCATGTGTTCTAAAGCCGTCTTTCAACACTTGGTCTATGGTATCGACTAATAATTTGGCTTCTTCTTTTAATCCGAAACCAATTTCTAACATTAATGCTGCCGATAGGATAGAAGCTAATGGATTAGCTAAATCTTTACCTGCAATATCGTGTGCCGAACCGTGGATTGGCTCAAAGAAACCGGTACTTTCGCCAACAGATGCCGAAGCGAGCATACCCATTGAACCTGCAATTTGTGAAGCTTCGTCGGTTAAAATATCACCAAATAAATTAGCGGTTAACACCACATCGAATTTTTTAGGGTTTTTGATCAGTTGCATCGCTGCATTATCGATAAACATGTGTTCGGTTTCTACATCAGGGTATTGTTTTGCAATTTCCTGAACAGTTTCGCGCCATAGGCGGGAACTCTCTAAAACATTTGCTTTATCTACTGAACATAGTCTTTTATTACGTTGTTGTGCGGCCTGGTAAGCTTTATGTGCAATACGTTCTACTTCGTAACGGTGGTAAATCATCAAATCAGAAGCAGTGTTTCTGTCTTCAGAGCGTGTTTTTTCGCCAAAGTACACATCACCGGTTAGTTCGCGGAAGAAAAGAATATCAGTTCCCCTTAAAATTTCCGGTTTAATGCTTGATGCCTGAAGAAGTTCATCAAATAGTAATATCGGGCGGAGATTGGCAAATAAACCCAGTTCTTTACGGATTTTTAAAAGGCCTTGTTCTGGTCTGACTTTTAAACTTGGATCATTATCATATTTGGCATGGCCAATTGCTCCAAAAAGGATCGCATCACTTTGTCTTGCTTTTTCTAAAGTTTCGTCTGGCAAAGGTTCGCCGGTAACTTCAATTGCCGCGTGGCCCATCAGGGCTTCGTCAAATGTAAATTCGTGGCCAAAAATCTCGGCAATTTTTTCTAATGCTGCTTTTCCCCAGGTAGTAACTTCGGGACCAATACCGTCTCCAGGTATTACTAAAATGTTCTTCTTCATTGTACTAAACGTTTTCTAGTATAGTTTCGACGACTTTTACTTCGCCTTTTTCTAACAATATTCTTTTTTCTATGCAGGTTGGCAGCTGCGATTCAAAATGGCCAACATAAATCAAGGTCATCCCGTTGCTGCACAGTTCGTCAACCAGTTGGTTAAAGTGCTGCGTTTGCTGGCGGTCTAAGCCCTGGCAAGGTTCATCCAGAATTAACAATTCAGGATTTTTTATAATCGTCCGCGCTAACAATACCAATCGTTGTTTACCGAGAGGGAGTGCGGTTAATAATTCATTTTTATTTTCAGTCAGGCCAAAGTACTCCACTAATTCATCCACCTGTGTACTTTTGGTATAAGGCAACTGCTGGAACAAACCTACAGTATCGTAAAAACCGGAAGCTATACTTTGCCAAACGGTTGCTGTTGGATCGAAATACCAATGGAATTCGGGCGATATTAAGCCGATATGCTGTTTAATGTCCCAAATGCTTTCGCCGCTTCCACGCCTGTTGCCGAACAAATAAAGTTCGTTGGCATAAGATTGCGGGTGATCGCCATTTACCAGGCTTAACAGGGTAGATTTTCCTGATCCGTTATGGCCTTGTAAAAGCCATTTTTCTCCTGCTTTAACTTTCCAGTTGATATTTTTGAGCACTTGTTTTTCGCCATAGCTGATGTTTACATTAACCATTTTTACAATATCCTGAGCGCTGTAAACAGGCGATTCTTTTAAGAAAGCCGGAATTTCTCTCCAATGGATTTCAGTCGCTGAACTTTGTAAAGCATCAACTTTAACCAATTGTCCGTCTTTTATTTCGCCAAATGAATTGATTGAATTTGGTAATTCGCTGTCATTACAAATCAGGATCAATTGCACCCCATCTTCAGCCGCCTGATCCAGTAAAATGTTCAGGTTTTTACGCGAAGCGGCATCTAAACCTGTATAAGGCTGATCGATAATTAATAACTGCGGTTTTAACCACAAGGCCTTAACCAGTTGCAGTTTTTTATGTTCGCCACTGGATAGTTCGATTAATTGTGAACTGGCGAATGTTGCAAATCCTAATGCCTCTAAAATGGGTTCTACCTGATCGAAATGAAGTCCTTTTTCTTTACCATAGCCTACCAATTCGGCATGAACGGTTAACGTTTCTTTGGCCTGCTGACTGGTGTAACGTTGCTGGTAATAAAAATTGGCAACACCTTCCAGGTTTTTAAACTGGTACCAGCTTTCTACAAATAAGGTTTCAGCAGGCAACAAACTTTCGTTGTCAAAATAAATTTTTACATCGCCGGGAGCACTTAATAAGCCCGCGATAATTTTGGCCAGCGAGGTTTTTCCACTTCCGCTGGCTCCGCCCAATACCCAGTTTTCGCCGCGATTGATAGCCCAATTCAAATCCTTTAGCACAGCTTTTTGCTGAAACTTTAAGTTTAAATTTTTAATGCTGACGAAACTCTCTTTCATATTTACTTTTAGGGTGATTGCACTGATTAAGTGTTACACCGATTTTTTTTGATCTTTTTGCTTTAGTCTTTCAGTTCTTTCTACCCTTTGGCTCCTTCAAATTCTTCGATTAATTGTTTTTGATTTAAGATGAAATCGATGTCATCATAACCATTAATCAGGCATGATTTTTTGTAAGGATTAATCTCAAATGATTCCTGAGCTCCGGTTTCTACAATGGTTACGGTTTGATTTTCAAGATCAACTTCTAACGCTGATTTTGCATTGTGATCAACCGCTTTGAAAATTTGCGCCAAAAACTCATCACTCACCTGAATTGGCAATAAACCATTGTTTAAGGCATTTCCTTTAAAGATATCGGCAAAGAAACTGCTGATTACAGCATCAAAACCGGCATCCTGAATGGCCCATGCGGCATGCTCGCGACTGCTGCCACAACCAAAGTTTTTTCCTGCAACTAAAACCTGACCACTGTAGATTGGATTGTTCATTACAAATTCTGGCTTTGGTGTATTATCGCCATTATAACGCCAATCGCGGAACAAATTTTCGCCAAAACCTTCGCGGGTGGTCGCTTTTAGAAACCTTGCAGGGATAATCTGGTCGGTATCGATGTTCTCTATGTTTAAAGGCACTACTGCCGATGTTAATTTTGTGAATTTTTTCATGTCAATTAGTATCAAGTAAGGAGTAACAAGTATCGAGACTCATATTCCCCCTTTTTATCTTTAATCTTTTGCTTAATGGTGGTAATATTTTTACTCTCCACTTTAAGCCTTACACCTTTACAAAGTGCTCAACTACTGGAAAAGGATCATAAAAGTGGTGCAATAACTTTTTCCAATCCTGGTACGCTGCTGATTCCCTGAAACCTTCGGTATGTGCCTCCAGTGTTTTCCAGTTAACAAGCAGAATGTATTTATTTTCTACTTCTATACATTTTTGAAGCTGATGGGAAATGTAACCTTCCATTGTGGAAATGATTTTTTGTGCTTCGTTAAAAGCTTTTTCAAAATCGGCCGATAATCCGGCTTTTACATTTAGTATGGCAACTTCTAAAATCATAATTTTCAAAATTGTCATTCTGAGGAACGAAGAATCTTTAATTATTCCGGGCAGGTTTTTCATCGCCTGCAGATGCTTCCTTCGTCAGCATGACAGTTATTTTAAACCTTCTCCAACAAATCCCTTACATCGGTAATTTTTCCCGTTACAGCTGCTGCTGCGGCAGTAAGCGGACTAGCCAATAAGGTACGTGCATTTTGTCCCTGTCTGCCTTCGAAGTTTCTGTTCGATGTAGATACACAATATTTACCTGCAGGGATTTTATCCTCGTTCATGCCTAAACAAGCACTGCAACCTGGCTCGCGTAGCTGAAAACCGGCAGCTTCGAAAATTTTATCCAAACCTTCGTTTTTAGCCTGTTGTTCTACCTGTTTCGATCCCGGAACAATCCAAACGGTAACATTATCTGCCTTGCGTTTGTCTTTTACAAAATCGGCTACTTCGCGTAAATCTTCAATGCGTGAGTTGGTACAGCTTCCGATGAACACATAATCAACCGGTTTTCCGATCAAAGATGAATCGTCATCAAAGCCCATATAATCTAAAGCTTTCTGGTACGAAAGTTTTTCTTTTTCTGGTTTTGCAGCTGTTGCCGGAATATGTTCCTGAATACCCATACCCATTCCAGGGTTTGTACCATAGGTGATCATTGGAGCGATATCAGCTGCATCGAAAGTTAATACGCTGTCGAATTTGGCATCAGCATCGCTGTATAAAGTTTTCCAGTAGGCAAGGGCTTTATCCCATTCTTCGCCGGCAGGTGCAAATTCTCTTCCTTTAATGTAATCGAAAGTGGTTTGGTCTGGTGCAATTAAGCCACCACGCGCACCCATTTCGATACTCATGTTACAGATCGTCATACGGGCTTCCATACTCAAAGCTTCGATTGCCGAACCTGCATATTCGATGAAATAACCGGTTCCGCCCGCAGCAGAAATCTGAGCAATAATGTATAAGATAATGTCTTTTGCACCAACACCTTTCCCCAATTCGCCATTTACCTCAATTTTCATGGTTTTAGGTTTCGATTGCAATAAACACTGTGTTGCAAAAACCTGCTCAACCTGTGAGGTACCGATACCAAATGCAATGGCACCGAAAGCACCGTGTGTTGAGGTATGACTATCGCCACATACCATCGTTTTTCCTGGCAGGGTAATACCCAACTCCGGGCCGATAACGTGTACAATCCCTTGAAAAGGATGGCCTAAACCGTAAAGTTCTATGCCGAATTCTGCACAATTTTTGGTGAGCATATCAACCTGATAGCGCGAAAGCTCTTCTTTAATCGGCAACAACTGGTTTAGGGTTGGCACATTGTGATCGGCTGTGGCTACAGTCTGCTTTGGACGGAAAACAGGTAAGCCCCTTTTGCGTAAGCCATCAAATGCCTGCGGAGAGGTTACCTCGTGTATTAAGTGTGTATCAATGTATAAAATATCGGGAAATCCTTCTTCACTTTTTACAACGTGAGCATCCCAAATTTTTTCTACTAATGTTTTTGACATTTTGACCCCCTGGCCCCCTTTAAGGGGGAAGTTAAGTTTGTAATTATTATTTTTTAAGACCTGTCCAAAGTCCCCTCTCATTTTAGGAGAGGGGATTTAGAGGTAAGGTTATGCTGTTTTAATTGCCTTCATCGCGGTCATTGCTTTACGCAATGTAGCACCGATTTGTTCTACTTCGTGTGAACGGATCGCTTCGTTAATATCGATTAATTTTCTGTTGTCAACCGCACCATCTTTACCTTCGTTAAAGTTTTTACCCACTAAATCGGTATCTACTTTTTTCATAAAATCGCCCAAAAGTGGTTTACAGGCCTGATCGAATAAATAACAACCATATTCTGCAGTATCAGAAATTACGCGGTTCATTTCGAATAATTTTTTACGTGCAATGGTATTGGCAATAAGTGGTGTTTCGTGTAGCGACTCATAATAGGCCGACTCTGGTTTGATACCTGCCTGTACCATCGTTTCGAAAGCTAATTCAACACCGGCACGAACAAAAGCAACCATTAAAGTATAGTTATCAAAATATTCCTGCTCACCGATTTTAACATCACCTGCTGGTGTTTTTTCGAAAGCAGTTTCGCCAGTTTCGGCTCTCCATTTTAACAGGTTTTTATCTCCATTTGCCCAGTCTTCCATCATGGTACGGCTAAATTCGCCACTCATAATATCATCCTGGTGTTTCTGGAATAACGGACGCATAATATCTTTCAGTTCTTCCGAAATTTCAAAAGCTTTGATTTTAGCCACGTTGCTTAATCTATCCATCATCGCAGTAATACCACCTTGTTTTAAGGCTTCGGTAATTACCTCAACACCGTATTGAACCAATTTAGAAGCATAACCGGCATCAATTCCTTTTTCTACCATTTTATCGAATGACAGGATAGAACCCGTTTGCAATAAACCACAAAGGATGGTTTGCTCGCCCATTAAATCAGATTTTACTTCAGCTACGAAAGAAGATTTTAATACACCCGCTCTATGTCCGCCGGTACCTACGCAATAAGCTTTAGCCTGGGCCAAACCTTTGCCCTGAGGGTCGTTTTCAGGGTGAACAGCAATTAGGGTAGGTACACCAAAACCACGAACATACTCTGCCCTTACCTCACTACCCGGACATTTAGGCGCAACCATAATCACAGTTAAATCTTTACGGATCTGCATGCCTTCTTCTACAATGTTGAAACCGTGAGAATATAATAGGGTTGCACCTTCTTTCATCAAAGGCATAATTGCATTTACAACAGCAGTATGTTGTTTATCAGGAGTAAGGTTAATTACCACATCTGCATTTGGAATCAGTTCTTCATAGGTACCAACTGTGAAATTGTTTTCAGTTGCATTTTTCCACGAATCGCGTTTACCTTCAATTGCTTCCTTACGTAAAGTGTAGCTTACATCTAAACCACTATCTCTTAAATTTAAACCTTGGTTTAAGCCTTGTGCACCACAACCTACAATTACCAGTTTTTTGCCTTTTAATGCGCTAACGCCGTCTAAAAATTCAGCACTATCCATGAAGTCGCAAACACCTAATTGGTTTAATTTTTCTCTAAGAGGTAATGTGTTAAAATAATTTGCCATTGTTTTTTATTGGTTAATTTCTAGTTTAATTATCAATTATATTTTGTTATTTCATTCGGGTTGATTGCACAGGTGGTTTGATTACACAGATTTTTCACCCATTTTCCATCTGACATCTTCCATTTACATATACTTTTTCAGTGCCGATGCGTAACCATAATGTACGTTATCATGACCAATGGTTGTGATCAGAATTTCTTCTATGCTATTCATCTGTACGCCATAGGTAGCTGTTGTGAAAGGAGTGATGCCAGAAAATTTTCCATTTGCATAATCTGCTTTTATTTTTTCAATGCTTTCTAAAGCAATGGTTTTCAATTCTGCTACTTCTTCTTCAGTTACCGTATAAGATGGCTTGGTATCCTTTTTATAATACTCGTTAAATTTTACCGAAGCAGCATCTTCCAAAATACCTGTACGCACATAACAAAGTGTTTGTGTACTCACTACAATGTGCCCGAAATTCCAGATGATATTATTGTTATAACCATCAGGTATTTTATTCAGCTCTTCGATGGTTAAACCATCAATTAACCGGATAAAGGCTTTGCGTGAGTTTATTATAAAATCAAATACTTCGTTCATCTCGTTTTCTATCTTAATTAATGTTTTCGCTTTGGTTTTTTAAGCTTTCAGCCTCATTTATCACTTCATTAAAGGTGATTTTGTTAAAAAACGGATCGTTTACAGTTACAGCCCAGGTTCCATAAAAAGTTTTCTCCAAACCCGGTCTGTTGTATTTGTACGTTTTATCAATGATTTCTTTATGAAATGCTTTTAAACCTGTACAATCAATATGAACATGTGCACCGGGAGAACAATCGCCATGGTGCTCGCTTAAATGCAATTCAATTCCGCCGAGCGAAATCTGTAAATAAACCGGGGTGTTTTCTTCAAAAGTATGCTCCCAGTCTATTTTAAAACCCAGCCAGTTTACATAAAACTCGATTGCTTTATCGTAATCAAATATTCTTAAAATTGGTCGTACATTATTACATTTCATATTCCGTTTTCTAACTGCAAAGGGCGCTAGCTTTAGTCTTTAGTCTTTTAGCTTTGCGCTTACATCGTGAAAATCTTTTCTCCTTTTTCTAAAAACTCGTTTTCTACCAATTCTTCTCCAGGTTCGATAGCTTCGAATTCTTTTAGCTTTTCGTGGAAACCAGCACTATCTTTGATAATGGCCACCCTTGCAGAACGCACAAATTCAATAAGTTCGTAGGGTTCTAAAGCTTTTACTAATGCATCGGTCTCTTCGCGGTGACCGGTTACTGCAAAAACGGTATAATCTTTACGAATTACCACTGCACTGGCACCATATTGACGTAATAAACGCTCTACCGTTACCTTTTCGGCAATTTCATCTGTAGAAACTTTATAAAGTGCCAGTTCCTGCCAGATAATTTCTTCGTTGGTGTTGAAATAAACTTTTAATACCTCAATTTGCTTTTCAATCTGACGTGCAAGCTTTCTTACCACTTCGTAACCTTCCTGGATTACGATATTGAAACGGTGAATCCCGTCAATTTCTGATGGAGAGGTATTCAAACTTTCGATATTGATTTTTCTTTTCGAGAAAATAATCGCAATCCTGTTTAATAAACCGATGCGGTTTTCGGCATAAACCGTAATGGTGTATTCCTGTTTTCCGTCTAAATCGGCTTTATCTATTTTATGTTCTAATGTATTTTCAGTACTCATGATAATTTCTTTTTTACGTATTCGTCATTTCGACTTTGTGGAGAAATCTGCTGTTAAAGAAAGATCTCTCCGTTTCGCTGCGCTACAGTCGAGATGACGATACGCTAGCTTTACCTTCCTTTACTTCAACCTGATTTCGCTTACACTCATTCCTTGTGGAACCATTGGGAAAACATTGTTTTCTCTTCCAACCATTACCTCTAATAAATAAGAGCCTTCGTGGTTGATCATGGTTTCTAAAGCCTGCCTTAAATTTGCACGCTCGTCTACTTTGCTTGCTTCGATGTAGTAAGATTTGGCTAAAGCCACAAAATCAGGACTGGTGATGTTTACAAAAGAATAGCGCTTATCATGGAATAGCTGTTGCCATTGACGAACCATACCCAAGAAACGGTTGTTGAGGATCAGGATTTTTACTGCTGCACCAAACTGCATGATGGTACCTAGTTCCTGGGGCGTCATCTGGAAGCCACCATCACCAATAATGGCAATAACCGTTTTATCAGGTGCACCATATTTAGCGCCGATAGCAGCCGGTAAACCGAAGCCCATGGTACCCAAACCACCAGAAGTGATGTTGCTACGGGTATTGTTGAATTTTGCGTAACGGCAGGCCACCATCTGGTGCTGACCAACATCGGTAACAATTACGGCATCGCCACCGCAAATTTCGTTGATGTTGCGCAATACTTCACCCATGGTCATTTCATCACCTGTTGGGTAAAGTTCAGGCGTAATAACCTGATCAATTTCCTCCTGGTTATATTGTCTGAACTTGGCTAACCAATCTTCATGTTTGTTTTCATTAACCAAATTGGTTAACAGGGGTAGGGTTTCTTTACAATCGCCCCAAACACCAACTTCTGCTTTAACATTTTTATCAATTTCAGCAGGATCGATATCCAAATGCACAACTTTAGCTTGTTTAGCATATTTATCTAAACGGCCGGTTACGCGGTCGTCAAAACGCATACCGATGGCAATAATTACATCAGCCTCATTGGTTAACACATTTGGCCCATAATTACCATGCATGCCCAACATACCTACGTTTAAAGGGTGTGAAGTTGGAATAGCACCTTCGCCCATAATGGTCCAGGCAGCCGGAATACCTGTTTTATTGATAAAAGCTTTAAATTCTTCTTCAGCTTTGCCTAAAACAACGCCTTGTCCAAACAAAATGAATGGTTTTTTAGCTGAATTAATTAATTCGGCCGCCTGCTCAATATATTCGATTCTAACTTTTGGTTTCGGACGGTAACTGCGAATGTGGTTGCATTTTACATATTCAGGAAATTCCTCTAACTGTAATTGTGCATTTTTGGTAATGTCGATTAAAACAGGTCCTGGCCTTCCGCTTTTAGCAATGTAAAAAGCTTTAGCCAATACTTCCTGGATTTCTTTGGCATCAGTAACCTGGTAGTTCCATTTGGTAACCGGAGTAGTAATGTTGATTACATCCGTTTCCTGAAATGCATCAGTACCCAATAAATGTGCAAAAACCTGTCCGGTGATACAAACCAATGGCGTGCTATCAATCTGTGCATCTGCTAAACCGGTAACCAGGTTGGTTGCGCCTGGTCCGCTGGTTGCGAATACAACACCTACCTCGCCGCTGGCCCTTGCGAAACCTTGAGCTGCATGGATACCGCCTTGTTCATGGCGCACCAAAATATGTTCTAATTTATCGGCATAATCATAAAGGGCATCATAAATAGGCATGATTGCTCCACCCGGATAACCGAAAATGGTGGTTACACCTTCTTCAATTAATCCATTCAACAAAACCTGCGAGCCTGTTCCTTTAAAGGTTTTTGAGGTTTCTGCTTTCGCCTCGGTTTGTTGTATTGTTTCTTGTGCAGTTTCCATAGTTATGTTTTTGCGGTTCTATTATTCTTTAATTTTAAACCCAATTCTTTCTCTGTCATTCCACTTTATCTGAGCAATTTTCTCGTCGATTAAATTTTCCATTGCATCGTAAAGTTCGTTTAGCTGAATGTCGTGCTCACCAATCCGTTCTTTAATTTCTGTTAACTGTTCGTTAATGTTGCCTTGTTTCAGCAAAATTTTGCGGACATCAACAAAGGCCCTCATAATGGCAATGTTCATGTTAATGGCTTTGTCGCTATTTACAACACCGCTTAACATGGCTACCCCTTGCTCTGTAAAAGCATAAGGTAGCTTTCTGGTGCCGCCCCAACTTGAAGTCACAATTTGTGACTTCAAGTTGGGTTGATCTTTTATCACAATTTGTGATGCAACACCCTGGTTAATCGCTTCTGTTTGAAATTTTACATTTTCAAACTCTGCCAGAGTCAACTGGAACATAAAATCATCAGGGAAACGCTTTATATTACGTTTTACCGCCTGATAATACTCTTGTCTCCACTTCGTACAGTAATGCCAGATCGAAATCCAACATTACTCTTTCTCCCCGGATTTCATAAATCCTGTTCTGAATACTTTTAATTATTTGCATAATTTGTTTTTTTAATCAATTAATCCCGGGGATGATTTTTTGATTTTAGTATTCGTCTGTTACGCAACCACTAGCTGCATCCGACACTGTTTTAGCGTACTTATATAAAACACCTTTTGTTACTTTTAATGCTGGCTGAACATAGTTTTTTCTACGCTCAGCAATCACTTCGTCGCTAACCTTTAAATTAATGGTATTATTTACTGCATCAATTTCAATGAGGTCGTCATCTTGCACTAATCCAATTAAGCCACCTTTGTAGGCCTCCGGAGTAATGTGGCCAACCACAAAACCATGTGTACCACCCGAAAAGCGACCATCGGTAATTAATGCAATTGATTTACCTAAACCGGCACCGATAATCAGCGAGGTTGGCTTTAACATTTCAGGCATACCCGGTGCGCCTACAGGCCCCTCGTTTTTAATTACGACAACATCACCTGGTTTAATTCTCCCAGAGGAAATTCCGGCAACTAAATCACGTTCGCCATCAAATACACGCGCAGGACCTTCAAATCTTTCACCTTCTTTACCTGATATTTTGGCTACAGAACCTTTTTCGGCTAAATTGCCATAAAGGATTTGTAAATGACCGGTTGCCTTGATAGGCTCGCTTAATTTTTGAACGATTTTCTGATCGTAATCCATAATCGATTTTACATCAGCCAAATTCTCAGCTACGGTTTTTCCGGTTACGGTTAAGCAATCGCCATGCAATAAACCTTCATTTAATAAATATTTTAATACTGCAGGGATACCACCATATTGGTGTAAATCCTGCATTAAGTATTTTCCGCTTGGTTTAAAATCGGCAAGTACAGGTGTTACATCACTCATTTTCTGGAAATCATCCTGCGTAATTTCTACACCGATGGCTTTTCCCATGGCAATAAAGTGCAAAACAGCATTTGTACTACCACCTAATATAATGATTGAACGGATTGCATTTTCGAATGCTTTTCTCGTCATGATATCAGACGGTTTAATATCTTTTTCCAGTAAAACTTTAATGTATTTACCCGCATCCAGACATTCCTGTTTTTTCTCGGGGCTTACTGCAGGGTTTGAAGAAGAATAAGGTAAACTCATTCCTAAAGCTTCAATTGCCGAGGCCATTGTGTTTGCGGTGTACATTCCACCACAGGCACCGGCACCAGGACAAGTATGTTTAATGATGCCCTGATAATCTTCCTCAGAAAGGTTACCACAGATTTTTTGTCCCAAAGCTTCGAAGGCCGAAACAATATTCAATTCTTCACCTTTATAATGGCCGGGAGCGATTGTACCACCATAAACCATAATAGAAGGACGATCTAAACGGGCCATGGCCATGATGGCGCCCGGCATATTTTTATCACAACCAGGAATAGAAATAATTCCATCATAATATTGACCACCGCAAATGGTTTCGATGCTATCTGCAATTACATCGCGGCTTACAAGCGAATAACGCATTCCGTCGGTACCATTACTCATTCCATCGCTCACGCCAATGGTATTAAAAACCAAGCCGACTAAATCATTTTTCCAGACCCCCGCTTTGACGTCTTTTGCAAGGTCGTTTAAGTGCATGTTGCAGGTGTTACCATCGTAGCCCATGCTTGCAATACCCACCTGTGCCTTCGCCATATCAGCATCGGTTAAACCGATTCCATAAAGCATAGCCTGTGCTGCCGGTTGTGTTGGATCTTGTGTAAATGTTTTACTGTACTTGTTTAATTCGCTCATTGTTTAAAATGTATATTCTGGTTCTGTTAGTTATAAAAATTTGAAGCAAAAAAAAAACCGCCTCGTTTCGGAGGCGGTTTCGATAGGGTATATTTTATATTATACGCAACGATTTCCACCTCTCTTGTGAGAAATGACAATAATTAAGTTGCTAATAATGTTTGTGTTTATATTCATGTCTTCGACTGAATCACAAACATACTAACTTATTAAAAACTGCAAAGAACTATTTTAATTATTTCCCTATTTTTTCACTCCGATTACAATCCCTGTAGCCCAAACCTGTTTGGTAAGGTGCAGATCATCCCGGGATTCTAAATCTTTAATCAGCTTAATTGCTTTTTCCTAATGTCCTTCAGGCCAGTTTTGCTGAGGTAACATATCGTCAATTATATAAAGGCCACCTTTGTTCAGCATGGCAATGGCTTCATCTAAAAGCAAATATTTTCCATGCCAGGTATCGGCAAATATGTAATCAAATTTTTTGTCTTTATTCTTTTCAATCCACTCGGCACCATCGGTATCAACTAAAGTTAAACGATCATCATTGCCAAGAAAATCTTTTGCGATCGCTAAAAATTTAGCGTCGTTATCTATAGAAGTCAATTTACTGTCCTGGTCGAGGCCATCTAATATCCACGAAGTAGATAAACCTGTTCCAGTTCCAAGCTCCAAAAATTTGCCTGAAGGTTTGGTTGCAGCAAGTGTTTTAAGCAAAGAGCAGGTTAATACATCAGAAGCCATATCAAACCCCAAAGCTTTAGTAGCCGAATTTATCTGCTGGTAGGCTTTTGGATAATTTTGATTGATTTCTTCAGTCATTGGTTTAGTTTTAATTGTTGACTCTTTTTTTCGTTTCTCTACTTCGGACTCCTGACTTACCGAGTTCTGACTATATTATCACCTCGTAATTCACTTTTTCAAGCACCAGGTTTTTATAGGCACGTTGTATCGTATAGCCGATCGATTCTCTCCATAACGGGCGAAAAACAATATCATCAATTGAGGCAATGCCCGCAATTTCAGTTGCTGTTCCGCATAAGAAAGCACTATCAGCCTTTTTTAAATCCTCTACGGTTAATTTTTTCTCAATACACTCTATGTCTAATACATTACAAAGTTCTTTTACTGTTGCACGCGTAATGCCAGGTAAAATGTTTCCTAGTGAAGGCGTATATAACTTACCATCTTTTTCGAGGAAGATATTTGCTCCCGATGCCTCTGCCACAAAACCATGCATGTCTAAAAGTAAAGCTTCGTCGTAACCTTTAATATTTGCTGCTGTAGTTGCTAAAATGGAGTTGACATAATTTCCGCTCAACTTTGCTTCCATTGGAGTTGATTTAGGATTTGGCCTTTCGTAATCTGAAATGGTTAATTTTAATAATTTGTTGCCCGAATAAGCATCCCATTCCCAGGCACAGATTAATATGGAAACCCCGTTTGGCTCATTCAGCTTCATGTTTGGGTGGCAAAATACCAGCGGACGGATATAAGCATCTTTCAGTTTGTTTAACTGAAGCAATTTATAGGTTGCGGCAATTAATTCCTGTTTATCCCATGGAAAAGGAATGTTTGCCAACTGGCATGAACGCTCTAAACGATCGAAATGGGCAGCAGCTTTAAAAATGCGGTTACCATTGTGCGTTTTATAGGCTCTGATACCCTCGAAAGCAGCATAACCGTAGTGCAGCGATTGCCCGTAAAGATCAGTGTTGCTATTTACAGCTTTCTCAAACTTTCCATCAAGGTAAATAATCGTATTAGAATTATAGTATTTCATAATACTGTGTTTTGTTATTTAAAAAAAGCGTCCCGTTTGTATCGGGACGCTTTAGGTATATTTAGTTTTTTTAAATCTATTTAAAAGCTGCCCATTTTCTTACTCCATAAAATATTTAAGAGTAGGAGGTTAAGTAAAATGACTGGTAACAACACAATATACCTGGCTGCATTTGCAGTTGTATAGGTAGTAAATGTGTTATTTTGAGTTGTCATTCTTATCTTATTGTTTATAAAACCAATTTAGTTTTTGGTTCATTAATATGCAAGAGAAATCATAAAAAAGTTAAATCGGAACATTATTCTTTTATTTGTATTTAAAACAGAATTTTATTCTTAATAGGAGTTTGGTTAGTTATTTAATGCCGGCAGCTGTAGACTAAATATCAAAACGGTATATGGTATGTTTGTTATGCTTGCATTGTAAATTTTCTGTTTTTCTGCCTAAAATGGGTAAAAGTGCTCAGAAAATTGAAAATTTGGTTGGTAAAATTGAAGAAATTATTATTGACTTTAAGTGAGAAATCAATACATACTTATATCAGTTTTGTTGCTTATTGGAAATAGTTATGTAATTTGATTCTATAAAACCTACCTATGATAAAAAATAATTTATTTGTGATGTTGTTGATCCTATTGTGTGCTGCTTGTTCTTCACCAGATTCAACGCTTAAGCTTAAAGCTGGCAACCATACAGTTTTGACTTCAGATAGTATAAAATTATCGGTTAAAGTAGCTGGTAAGGGACCTGTTTGTATCTATCTGCATGGCGGGCCTGGTCAGGATTTCCTTTCCTTTGAAAAGATGGGTGGTGCAAATCTGGAGAAATGCCTAACTATGGTTTATTTCGATCAAAGAGGATCAGGGCATTCGCAAAATGCGGGTAACTATAGTTTAAATCGGGTTGTGCAAGATATTGAAGAGCTGCGGTTAAAATTGGGTGTAGAAAAAGTGTATTTACTCAGCCATTCATTTGGTGGGGTTCTGGCGATTAATTATGCGTTAAAATATCCTGAACACTTAACTGGTATCATCATGGCCAATACAATTGCCCATTTTATGAATTCAAATCAGATGCAGGAACAAATTGAATATGGGTACGGGCTATTAAAAAGGGATACCACTATAAATGAAACGAATTTTAAAAAATTAATGAGTAGCGCGGCTTTAGTCCGAAAAAAGTTAAGTGCAGCTCATCTTGGGTATAAATACATTGCCAATAATGTGAATACGATTATCAAAATGGACAGCATCGAAAATTCTTATAAGCGTACATCAGATTTCGGAATGATGCTTTTTATGCCGTTGGTAGATAGTACAAAAGTTCAGCAATACCCTGAATATTTTAAGGATTACGCCTTGTTAACCGATAAAATTAAAATTCCGGCTTTAATTATAACAGGGAAGGAAGATCACGCTGTTGGACCGGATTATTATAAAAATTATAAGTTTATCAATCAGAAAGTGGTGCAGTTAGCTGGTTCGCACATGCTCTATTATGAAAACAATAGGGCATTTATTGCTGCGGTTTGCGGGTTTGTTAAGTAATATTAAAAATAGAATTATGAGGCAATTGCAAATAACTTAATATTTTCAAACTCTTTTGGTTTTTCATTTAGTTCATTTTCAATATCGTAATCATCCTGTAAACCAAGCCAGAATTTAGCAGAGTTGCCAAAAAATATACTAAAACGTAATGCTGTATCTGCAGTAATTCTTCTTTTTCCCTTAATTATTTCCGAAATACGGGTTTGGGGGATATTTGTTTCCTTTGCCAAACGATAAGCCGTAATATTTAAAGGGATTAAAAACTCTTCGTTTAGAATCTCCCCGGGATGTATATTTGGTAGCTTTTCCATTTTTTTAATGATAATCTATAATTTCAACTTCACTTGCATTTCCATTTTCCCACTTAAAAATTATTCTCCATTGGTCGTTAATACGGATACTGTAATAATCTTTAAGATTGCCTTTCTTCTTTTCCAACTTATTGGATGGAGGTATCGTTAAGTCGTGGATGTTTTGTGAATTACTAATCATCCTCAATTTTCTGCGCCCAATAGTTTGGATTTCTAACGGCATTTTAGAAACCCTGATACCATTCCATATTTTTTCTGTGTCTTTAGATCCAAATGATAGTATCATAGTTTCGAGATGCGTTACTAACGCCAAAGGTAAGTAATTGTTTTTAAAAATTATCGAAAAATAAAAAAGCCTCCCGATTTTTAAATCGGGAGGCTTTATAAATGAGTTAACCTTTTGTTTAAGCGATACCTTCTGCTAAAACCACAACTTTGTTGTGGATCGCTTCAACTACACCGCCTTTGATAAAAAAGCGTTGCTCATCGGCTTTGTTTGCTTTTATAATAACTTCTCCATCTTCTAAAGTAGAGATGATAGCGGCGTGGTCTTTTAAAATCTGAAAAGAACCTAAAGTACCAGGAACCGTAACTGCTGTTACTTCACCTTCGAAAACTTTTTTATCTGGAGTTAATATTTCTAAATTCATTTTGAATAGATTTGAGATTTGAGATATAAGATTTGAGACCAAGTCCCTCTCATATCTCATATCTAGTGTCTCATGTCTCTCTTAGTTCGCTTCTGCTAATAATTTTTTACCTTTTTCGATCGCATCTTCAATGCTACCAACTAAGTTAAATGCAGCTTCAGGATACTCATCAACTTCACCGTCCATGATCATGTTAAATCCTTTAATGGTGTCTTTAATGTCAACCAATACGCCTTTTAAGCCTGTAAATTGCTCAGCTACGTGGAAAGGCTGAGATAAGAAACGTTGAACACGACGTGCTCTTGATACTACTAATTTATCTTCTTCAGATAATTCGTCCATACCTAAGATCGCGATGATATCCTGTAATTCTTTATAACGTTGTAAAGTTTCTTTAACACGTTGTGCAGTGTTATAGTGCTCGTCACCTAAAACAGCAGGAGAAAGGATACGTGAAGTAGAATCCAATGGATCTACCGCTGGGTAAATACCTAACTCGGCAATTTTACGCGAAAGTACTGTAGTTGCATCTAAGTGGGCAAAAGTTGTTGCCGGAGCCGGGTCAGTTAAATCATCCGCTGGTACATATACCGCTTGTACTGATGTAATTGATCCGCGTTTTGTTGAAGTAATACGCTCCTGCATTAAACCCATCTCAGTTGCCAATGTTGGCTGGTAACCTACTGCTGATGGCATACGACCTAACAACGCCGAAACCTCAGAACCTGCCTGGGTAAAACGGAAGATGTTATCAACGAAGAAAAGGATATCTTTTCCAGCGCCTTCGCCATCACCGTCACGGAAATATTCAGCAACGGTTAATCCTGATAATGCCACACGTGCACGTGCACCAGGAGGCTCGTTCATTTGTCCGAAAACCAATGTTGCTTTAGACTCTTTTAATTTTTCAGTATCAACAGCTTTCAAATCCCATCCACCTTTTTCCATTGAGTGTAAGAATTCGTCGCCATAGTTAATTACACCTGATTCGATAAACTCACGAAGTAAATCGTTACCCTCACGAGTACGCTCACCAACACCTGCGAATACTGATAAACCAGCATAAGCTTTAGCGATGTTGTTTACCAACTCCATGATTAATACTGTTTTACCTACACCAGCACCACCGAATAAACCGATTTTACCACCTTTTGCATATGGCTCTAATAAATCGATTACTTTAATACCTGTAAAAAGTACTTCAGTTTCAGTAGATAAATCTTCAAACTTAGGAGGAGTAGCGTGGATAGGACGACCATCAGTTTTATCAACTGCATTAATACCGTCAATCGCTTCACCAACTACATTAAATAAACGACCTTTAATCTGGTCGCCAACTGGCATTTTAATCGCAGCGCCAGTATCAACTACTTTCATACCACGAACCAAACCATCTGTAGAGTCCATCGAAATTGCACGTACACGGTCTTCACCTAAGTGCTGTTGAACTTCTAAAACAATTTTTTGTCCATTTTCTTTCGTTATCTCTAACGCATCAAAAATTTTAGGTAGATGGGCATCATCAGCAAAGCTAACGTCAACCACTGGGCCGATAATTTGTGCTATTTTTCCTAAGTTAGGCATATCTGTTGTGAGTAAATTTATTACAGTCAATGAATTAAAGCTGTTTATAGGGGCTCCAATTCGGTTGGCAAAGTTAAGTTATTCTTACTGAATTTTAAATATATATTATAAAATTTTTTAACACGGTTTTAATAGATAATTTAGAGGCTTAATAAGGGCTTATGAAAACCATTTTAACAACAGGCAGTAACGGCCTTTTGGGGCAGAAATTAACGGAAAAAGTTTTGGCTGAGGGGAGGGTAAAATTAGTTGCCACTTCCAAAGGACTAAACCGATATCCTGTTAAAGAAGGTTACGAATATGCAGAAATGGATATTTTAGATGCCGAGCAGGTTAAAAACGTTGTCAGAAAGTACCGGCCTGATGCGGTAATCCACACCGCAGCAATGACGAATGTTGATACTTGTGAAGCGAACAAAGCATTATGCCATCAGCTTAATGTTGATGCTGTACAGACTTTAATATCCATATGTGAAGAAAACAACATCCAGCTGATTCATTTAAGTACCGATTTTGTTTTTGACGGTGCCGACGGGCCTTATCAGGAAGATGATCCGGTTAACCCGGTAAGTTATTATGGCGAATCGAAGGTGTTGGCCGAAACGATGATCAAAGATTCAAAAGCAAACTGGGCCATTTTAAGAACGATCCTTGTTTATGGGATTACCAATGATATGAGCCGGAGCAATATTGTGCTGTGGGCAAAGGGCGCATTAGAAAAAGCATCTCCTGTAAATGTAGTGAACGATCAATGGCGTATGCCTACCCTAGCCGAAGATCTGGCTGAGGCCTGTTTGTTAGCTGTTGAGAAAAATGCCGGTGGAATATATCATATATCGGGCAAAGATTACATGAGTATTGCAGATTTAGTGCGGAAAGTTGCCGATTATTGGGGCCTTGATAAAACATTTATAAACGAAATCAGTTCAGTAAGTTTAAACCAAACAGCTAAGCGGCCAATTAAAACTGGTTTCGTGCTCGATAAAGCGATTAAAGATTTAGGTTACAATCCACACTCTTTTGAAGAAGGCTTAAAGATTTTAGATGAACAGATGAAAGGATAGTTTTAAGTGGTGAGCCTATAAACAATGAAGCAATTAAAACATTTAACAATATACATTAACTAAAAAATATAATGGCATTACAAATTGGCGATACCGCCCCTGATTTTAAACTATACAGTTCTGATTTAACAGAAATTTCTCTTTCCGGGTTTAAAGGCAAAAAAGTAGTTATTCACTTTTTCCCGATGGCTTTTACCGGAACCTGCACCGAACAATTATGTACCATGAGGGATAATTTCAGTTATTATGAGGGCATCGATGCACAGGTAATCGGTATTTCTGTTGATTCTCCATTCTCTTTGGCCAAATTTAAAGAGGAGCAAAATTACCAGTTTCCTTTGCTGTCTGATTTCAACAAAGAAGTATCTGCAGCTTTTGGTGCATTTTATGATGAATTTGCCTTCGGATTAAAAGGAGTTTCGAAAAGAGCGGCATTTGTAATCGATGAAGATGGAAAAATTGCATATGCTGAAGTTTTGGAAAATGCAAAGGATTTGCCTGATTTCAAAGCAATTAATGAAGCACTAGGTGCATAAAGCTTAAATTGCAGAGATTATTTTGAGATTTTTTTTAAAATTTAATTGGAAATTAAAATATCAAATTATACCTTTGCAGTCCGTTAACGATACGGAAATGCATTTGTAGCTCAATTGGATAGAGCATCTCACTACGGATGAGAAGGTTTGGGGTTCGAATCCCTACAAGTGCACAAAAAAAGGATTTCATTTTATGAGATCCTTTTTTGTTTTACAAGCATTTCAGGTATTGTTATGCTGATTAAAGCAAAGTATTTCCAATTCATATTTTATAGCAGTAACCTCTTTATTCTCAGCTTCGGATAAATCTTAAAGGTATTATTTGGCTGGCAGACTCACAATTTCAAGAATATTCTGTAAAATATTAAAATTGCACAAGATTCTTTGCAGAATAAGATAAATGTCATCAAAATGGCCCTTTTTTAAATAAATTATCAATTATAAATGGCATCTAAATTAATAATTATATATTTGCAGCCTTGAAAGTAAGCAATGTCTAATCCTATTAATCAGTGATTTGAACCTTACTTTTAACAGAGCCATAGGAATAAGGCTTTTTTAATTTTGAAGACAACCTAAACAACTTGAATGCTTAATTTAGTTCTCTTTGGCCCTCCAGGGGCGGGTAAAGGCACCCAATCTGAAAAGCTGATTGCAAAATATCAGTTGGTACACGTTTCAACAGGCGATCTTTTTAGAGCACACGTTAAAGGAGAAACCGAATTAGGAAAAAAAGTTAGTCAATTGTTAGCTGACGGAGAATTGGTACCTGATGCGATTACAATTGCCATGCTGGAAGAAGAGGTAGATAAAAATCCTGATGCGAAAGGATTTGTGTTTGATGGCTTTCCGCGTACCGTTCCACAAGCGATAGAGCTTGATTTATTTTTAGAGCGCAAAGGCAGTAAAATTGCAGGCGTAATCGCATTAGATGTAGATCAGGACGAATTAACAAAGCGTATTGCTGAGCGCCATAAAGTGAGTGGCCGACCAGATGATGACGCTGAAAAACTAAAAAAACGTATTTCAGAATACTTTGATAAAACCATCCATGTGCTGCCTTATTACGAGGAGCAGGGAAAATTAAACAAGGTAAACGGAATTGGCGAAATAGAAACGGTATATAACGATCTTTGCGCAGTAATTGATCAGTATAAAGTTTAAGTAGCAGTATTAGATATCGAGTATTAAAACGCAGATATCAATCATCAATTATTAATCAAATGGTATCGGGTTAATCTGTTAACCGAATCATATTTCAAAAACATACAAAGAGTTATAATGTTAAAACGTTATAACTCTTTAATTTTAAAGGAATTGTCATCTTAACATTCCAACATTAAAACATTTCAACAATAATATATGTCACAGGGTTCGAATTTCGTAGATTATGTAAAAATTTGTTGCCGTTCGGGTAAGGGCGGGGCAGGATCGGCACATTTACATCGTGATATTTTAACATCCATGGGCGGACCTGATGGTGGTGATGGCGGTCGCGGTGGCCACATTATCGTTAAAGGCAGCATCCACATCTGGACATTATTACACCTGAAATACCGTAAACACATCATTGCCGAAGATGGTGGCGCTGGTGGCAGCTCGCATAAATTTGGCAAACAGGGTAAAGATGAAATCCTGGAAGTTCCGCTCGGCACCATCGCTAAAGATGCTGAAACCGGAGAAGTACTTTTCGAAATTACCAAAGATGGCGAAACCAAAATTTTAACGGCCGGTGGTCGTGGCGGTTTAGGTAATGCGCATTTTAAAAATTCAGTGCAGCAAACGCCACGTTTTGCACAACCTGGTGAGCAGGGACAGGAAGTTTGGAACATTTTAGAATTAAAAGTTTTGGCCGATGTTGGCTTGGTGGGTTTCCCGAATGCCGGTAAATCTACTTTGCTTTCAGTGGTTTCTGCCGCTAAGCCGGAAATTGCCGATTATCCCTTCACCACCATTGTTCCTAATTTAGGTATTGTAAGTTATAGGGGAGGAAAATCTTTTGTAATGGCCGATATTCCGGGGATTATAGAAGGTGCATCAAAAGGTAAAGGACTGGGCTACCGTTTCTTACGTCATATAGAACGTAACTCAGTATTGTTATTTATGGTTCCGGCCGATACCAGCCGTTCAATTAAAGAAGAATACGAAATCCTTAAAAGCGAACTGGAATCATACAATCCCGAACTGATGCAAAAACCACACGTGTTAGCCATTACCAAATCAGATATGCTGGATGATGAACTGATGGATGAAATGAAACAGGACCTGCCGGGTATTCCATCCATATTTATTTCTTCAGTAGCCGAAAAAAATATTCTGGAGCTAAAAGATATGCTTTGGAAAGCGATAGAGGGATAACTTTTTTAGGTTGACTGTATAAATTGGTTAACCGGTTAATTGTAGAACTATAGCATACAATTAACCGATTAATCCAAAAATGGTTAACCTCTATAGCGGTCTACAGCCAAACCAATCCATTCTTTAAATAACATTTCCCATGTACCTAATGCAGATGTATTGGGGATGATGAAATCGCCTAATTCAAAGTCAGTACCTCTTGAAAAATTGGTGGGATAATAATCCATTTTATTCCTCGTCTGTCTGTCGAAAATGATTTTGGCTCTTGGAATGTGCCAGGCACTGGTAATCACCAGAATTTTGGCCTTTGGATTCTTTTTTGCAATCAGTGCTAAACTATACCGTGCATTTTCGATGGTATTTCTGCTCTGGTTTTCAATCAGTATGGCCGAATCTGGGATACCAATCAGCTTTAAATATTTTAAGGCCAGATTAGCTTCTTTAACCTCTTTATCAATCAGGTTTGCGCTTCCGCTACTTAGCAAAATCTGTTTAATCTGTCCTTTTTTATACAAAGCAATTGCCTGGAATAACCGATCACTGGTCCAGTTAAAAGCAATTTCATTATTTCGTTTATTTAGGCCCGAAAAGCCTCCAAGTACAATCCCTACATCATATTGCTGATTTTTAGGATAACCAGCTTCATAACTGTTTATTATTTTGCCGGCAATAAAGCCGTTCGAAAAGAAGAAAAAAACAATCAGACTTAATATTAAAAATTGTTTCTTCCTTTTTGGGGATTTGACTGCCAGGGCTAAAATTAAAAGCACACCAACCCATAGAATGGGCTTGATCAGGAACAATAATATTTTGGAGAGGATAAAAAACATGTGAAGCTATTTTCCGGTAAAGCTAAGAAATTACCCTGGCAAGCCCGTCATTTCGAGTTGACCCGATAGCGCTCTCCACTCCGCAATGCTTCGGTCGGGGTGACGGCCGTTTTGTGATTTGTAGTTACCTTATCAGGCTATATACTAAACTAAGGTGACCTCGTATGGCTGAGGTGCTCATAAAAAAAGAATATGCTATTCAATTTACCACCTAAGCCGGATGAATAGATGTGATAAGCACAAGGCTTTCACCATATAAGAAATATAAGAACACATAACCTTATATTGCCCTTAAATATCTCATATGGTGAAAGAATAGCATTGATTATAAAGTAAATCTAAAGATATCCTTACTGTTTCGGAGGGCATTATCCCTGTCCTTCCTGTACCTGGCCATTATCATGCGCATTTTCCAGGATCTCTTTCACATCCGATTTGCGTTTTTTGGTAACCGTATGTTTAAAATGAGGTATTTCTTGTTCAACGATATCTTCTTCAATGGCTTCAACCCCAAAAACCTTTTCTTTCAAAAGATTGTACTTGTCCTGGAATCCGTAACGCAGATTTCTGGCACCACCGGCAATTTTCCCCCGGGTACCTGCACCGCTATCAGGTGCAAATAAAATACTGATCACTGCACCTGCGGCTAAACCAGCCACCAGGGCAAGTGCTATTTTTGCACTGTTATCTGTTTCGTGCTTTAAATATTTTCCGATTAACTTTCTGTATTTCATAACGTAGCATTTTTAAAAGGAACAAATGCTATCTTATAATGTTTCGTAAAATCTCAACAAAGCATAAAATTTGGTATGTTTAATATTTTAAAATATCCGATAAATGGTAAAAGCAACAATAAATAAAGAGCACTATGCGTGTTCGGTAAGTAATGGCTCTCACGATATCATTGTAGATGAACCGGTAGAATTAGGCGGAACACACAAGGGTTTTGCTCCGAAAGGATTGTTAATGGCTTCTCTGGCATCCTGCGTGGCCATTACCTTAAGAATGTATGTGGATAGAAAAGAATGGCCGGTTGATAAAATAGAAGTAGTGGTAAATACCGATACAGAGAATGGCGAAATGGTGTTTTTTGAAGAGATTACCTGCACAGGACAGTTAACTAAAGAACAAAAAAGCAGGCTGGAAGATATTGCAGGTAAATGCCCGGTAAGTAAAATTTTAACCGTGGGGCACGAAGTGAGATCGAAAGTACTTTAGTTAAATGGTGCAAAACTTGCCTGTCTAATCCTGAAAAAGCTTTAATATATTTGTAAACTGCAGCACTTACTGTAGCAATTAACAATTTATGCCTACCGAAATAAAATGCCCCAACTGTGCCCATGTTTTTCCGATGGAAGAAGCCATGGCCGAAGATTATAAAAAGGAACTGCGTGAAAAAATGCTTTCTTTTACGAAGCAGCGCGACAAGGAATATCAGGATAAGGTTGCGGCTTTAGATGCTGAAAAACTGCAGCAACAAAAAGCTTTCGATCTTCAACTGGCAGAAGAGAAAACCAAACTTAAAGATAACCTGGAAGAAAACCTGCGCAAAAGCATAGCGGCTGATTTTGAAACGAAACTGCAAATGCTGGAAGGTACCGCGAAAGACAATGCCGAAAAATTAAGGCTGGCCAGGGAGAAAGAACTGGAGTTTCTGCGCCGCGAGGAAAGCCTGAAAGTGAAAGAGGAAGAAATGGAGCTGGCTTTTCAGCGTAAAATGCAGGAGCAGCGTAACGAACTCGCTGAGCAGATCCGTAAGCAGGAGGCCGAAAAAAACAGCATCAGGGATACCGAACACCAGCTGCGTGTAAAGGAACTGGAAAAACAGCTCGACGACCAGAAAAAGCTTGCCGAAGAAATGAAACGCAAGGCCGAGCAAGGCAGTATGCAATTACAGGGCGAGGTGCAGGAGCTTATCCTGGAAGAACTGCTGCGGAGCAATTTCCCATTCGATTTAATTGAAGAGGTTGGCAAAGGGGTGCGCGGGGCCGATTGTGTGCAGGTGGTACGCAACCAGTTTGGACAGGAATGCGGCAAAATTATTTATGAAAGTAAACGCACTAAAGATTTTGGTGGCGACTGGATTGAAAAACTGAAAAAAGATATGCGGAGCATGGGTGTTGATGTAGCCGTAATTGTGAGCCAGTGTTACCCTAAAGGTATGGATTGTTTCGGTCAGCGGGATGGCGTTTGGATCTGTTCTTTCGAAGAGGTAAATGCGGTGGCCTATGTGCTGCGTGATGGGATTTTACGTTTATCGAGTGCCATGAAATCGCAGGAAAACCGTGGTGATAAAATGCATATGCTTTACGATTATTTAATGGGAGCGGAGTTTTCGGAACAATGGAAAGCCATTAGGGAAGGTTTTATGAGCATGAAGTTATCCATCCAACGGGAGCGAGATGCCATGGAACGGTTATGGAAAGCCCGCGAAAAGCAACTGGAAAAAGTATTGTTAAATGCTACACACATCCGCGGCTCTATAGAAGGAATTGCCGGTAGTGATAGCGTACAGTTGAGCTTAACGGATGATGATGATACGTTGCTTTTGGAGTAATGTTAATTTAGACCTCGCCGGTTTTAAAAACCTGCGAGGTTTGGAACTTGCATAAGAATCGTTATCCTGAACTTGTTTCATGATCTATTTTGCATGAGTGAACCTCTGATCATAATCGGTTTGTAAGTAATTAAATACGTTTTGAGTGATGTTTGATTCTGATTATATCTCCCGCCGCGGTATGTGTCGCCACGAACCGGAACATAGAAACCAAAATCATCAATTTCAAATTGATTAAATAGTAACAATAAATAAATGATAACATGAATAAAAAAACTAACCAATCCCTTAACCGCTTTAAAACCCTTACATTAATGAGCACTTAGCTGTTTTTTTGGTAAGTTTCGGGAACGTTCCCGGAAATAATTTGAAGTCGCCGGATGGCAGGTGTCGCCCGGGAGACTATTAGTTTCAAATTTGAGTATTTTAGTGTCACGCGAGAGACTATTAGTCTCAAATTCGAGTGTTTTAGTGTCGCCCGAGAGACTATTAGTCTCAAATTTGAGTGTTTTAGTGTCACGCGAGAGACTATTAGTCTCAAATTCGAGTGTTTTAGTGTCGCGCGAGAGACTATTAGTCTCGAATTCGAGTGTTTTAGTGTCAAATAGCACCTGTTAAGTAAGCGAATATGGTCTCAAAGATGCCTTTAACGCTAATTATTAAAAAAATTAAATCAATATACAGTGAATAGAAATCAAAATAGTAAATTTTTTAACCTCTCCGGATATTTAATTATCTGCCTGTGCCTTTTAGTTTCGGTTGCCTTTGCACAGGAATTAAAATCGCCTGATGCAAACTTAGTGGCCAATTTTTCGCTGGCAACCGGAGGAGTGCCAACCTATAGCCTAAAATATAAAGGCAAGGAGGTGATTAAAACGAGTAAGTTAGGTTTAGAACTTAAAGACGGAAAATCTTTAATGAACGGTTTCTCTGTCACCGATACCAAAACCAGCACTTTTAACGAAACCTGGAAACCGGTTTGGGGTGAGGTTAAAGAAATCGTAAACCATTACAACGAACTGGCGGTAACCTTAACGCAAAAAGAAACTAACCGTTATATTATTGTGCGTTTGCGTTTATTTAACGATGGTTTAGGTTTCAGGTATGAATTCCCGGAACAGAAAAATTTAGATTATTTCGTCATAAAAGAAGAGAAAACCCAGTTTGCGTTGGCCGGAGATCATAAAGCATTCTGGCTTCCGGGCGATTATGATACGCAGGAATACAGCACGGTGACCTCGAATTTGTCGGAGGTTAGGGGCAAAATGAAAGCTGCGGTAACACCAAATGCATCGCAAACTACTTTCTCGCCAACGGGTTTACAAACGCCCTTGATGATGAAGAGCAAAGATGGTTTATACATCAACATTCATGAAGCGGCGCTGATCAATTATTCTTTAATGTCGTTAAATCTCGATGATAAAAACATGGTTTTAGAATCCTGGTTAACGCCTGATGCCGTTGGTTATAAAGGTTATATGCAGGCACCCTGTTTATCGCCATGGCGTACCATTATTGTGAGCGATAAAGCCGCTGATATTTTAACTTCAAAGCTTACCTATAACTTAAACGAACCCACAAAGTTCAAAGATGTATCGTGGATAAAACCGACCAAATATGTGGGTGTGTGGTGGGAAATGATTACCGGAAAAAGTACCTGGGCCTACAACGATTTAACAAGCGTGCAATTGGGCGTAACCGATTATGCCAAAACAAAACCTAACGGAAAACACGCCGCAAATACCGCTCATGTAAAAGAATACATCGATTTTGCTGCAAAAAACGGTCTCGATGCCGTTTTGGTGGAAGGCTGGAATGAAGGCTGGGAAGATTGGTTTGGTAAAACGAAAGATTATGTTTTTGATTTTGTAACGCCTTATCCGGATTTTGATGTGAAAGAACTGCACCGTTATGCAGCAAGTAAAGGCATTAAAATGATTATGCACCACGAAACTTCTTCGTCGGTACGCAACTATGAGCGCCATTTAGATACGGCTTATAAATTTATGAAAGCCAATGGTTACGATGCCGTTAAGAGCGGTTATGTAGGCAATATGATTCCAAGGGGAGAACACCATTATGGCCAGTGGTTAAACAACCATTATTTGTATGCGATCCAAAAAGCTGCTGAATATAAAATCATGGTGAATGCACATGAGGCGGTTCGCCCCACAGGTTTGGCACGTACTTATCCAAATCTAATCGGAAACGAATCGGCCAGGGGAACAGAATACGAAGCTTTTGGCGGTAATAATGCCGATCATACTACTATTTTGCCCTTTACACGTTTAATTGGCGGACCGATGGATTACACACCAGGTATTTTCGAAACTAAGGTAAGTGCTTATAATCCCGAAAATACTTCCTTTGTACACAGTACACTGGCCCGTCAACTGGCACTTTATGTAACCATGTACAGTCCGCTGCAAATGGCTGCCGATTTACCCGAAACCTATAACAAATACATGGATGCTTTCCAGTTTATTAAAGATGTGGCGGTAGATTGGGACGATACCAAAGTTTTGGAAGCAGAGCCTGGCGATTACATCACTTTCGCACGTAAAGCTAAAGGAAAAAACAACTGGTTTATGGGCCGTACCAACGATGAAGAAGCCCGTACTTCTAAAATTGATTTCAGCTTCCTGGATCCTGGTAAAAAATATACCGCAACTATTTACGCGGATGCGAAGGATGCCCATTATGAAACCAATCCGAAAGCTTATACCATTCGCAAAATGGAAGTAACCAATAAAACGAAATTAACGCAATATTGTGCACCGGGTGGGGGATATGCGATAAGCATTATGGCAAAATAAATTTCGTGGCGTCAGTTGTTTCCAACTTCTCTAGTCGTAGCGTCCCGCTACGACTTTTTCATTGTTTTTTTGCCACAGATGAACACACCTGCCCAGCCGTTCAGGCGGGGATAAACACGGATAAAATATCTCTATCTGTGTTTATCCTTTTTATCTGTGGTTAAATATTTCGTGGCTCATCTATTTTATAATATCTTCTCTAGTTGTAGCGTCTCGCTACGACTTTTTCATTGTTTTTTTTGCCACAGATGAACACACCTGCCCAGCCGTTCAGGCGGGGATAAACACGGATAATATATCTCTATCTGTGTTTATCCTTTTTATCTGTGGTTAAATGATTTTGTGGCTCATCTATTTTATAATATCTTCGCAAAACCTTTAAATCAAACAAGCTACCCCATGCCCAGGACCAAAAATCATATCGAACTTCAATTCTTAAGCGAACCTTCTGATGTTAATTACGGTGGTAAGGTGCATGGTGGAATGATGATGAAATGGATTGATCAGGCCGCCTTTGCCTGTGCACTACAGTGGAGCCAAAGTTATTGCGTAACGGTTTATGTTGGGGGAATCCGATTTTTCCATCCCGTGCACATCGGTCATTTGGTAAAAATGGAAGCCCGGATTATTTACACCGGTAAAACCAGTATGCACATTGCGGTTGATGCCTTTTCTAAACCCGTTGGACAAACCGACTTTGTGAAAAACACCCATTGCATCATTGTTTTTGTAGCCGTTGATGATGACGGGCAGCCAAAAGTAATCCCTTCTTTCAAACCAAAAACAGAAAAAGAGATTGCGATGCATGGTTATGCTATAAAATTGATGGAACTGCGTAAAAGCATTGATAAGGAAATGGAGCCTTATATTGTATAAAACAAAAGAGCCCTTGATCAGTATCAAGGGCTCTTTAATTATATTCTGGGTTTATTTCTGCTATAATTTTGAATCTGCTTTTTTGATAAGCTTAGGTAATCCTTTTTGCAGATCAGCCATGAGTTCAGTTAAAGCACTTTCGCACATTGGAAGTATTTTTTCGGGTGTAAGTACCGGAACCCCACCAACCAACGGACTTACATTTTTCGATTTTGCACTTTCACGTGCAGAAAATACTTTATCACCTTTCTTGTTGAAAAGTACAATATTAGCAAATGCTTCTACTTTTACCACGCCCATACCACCAAGTCCGATTTTAACTAAATTAAAATCAATGTAAACTTTCATTATACCATCTGCCTGGTTAAAAATTTTAATCAGACTTTCTTCATTCTTGTTACCTGATAAGGGAAGGATTACTTTATATCCTTCAATTGGAAGATTTACATCATCTTTAAACAAACCTTTGCCTCCATCACCGGCGGGAACAAAATTTTTATAAGCCTCATTAGTAATGACTTCTTTTTCTGGTAAAAGTTGAAAAGGAAATGATTTTGAGTAATCTTCAAAAAACTGTTTGTGGAAATTTTGCAACAGCGGTGCCATGTTAAAGTTGGGATCGTTTCCAAGTTTGGTTACGGCTGCAATTGCAGCGGCTGAGCCAAAATCGGTAAGGCCGATTTGTTTAACCGTGTAGAAACTAACAACAGCTACTTTTTTTTCCTGACCGTGACTGTTAGCAACGAATAAACCCGCCGTCAGGCAGATTAAGAGAATTAATTTTTTCATTTTAGTATAAATTTAGATTGGCTAAAAGTATGTAATTTTTTTGAGATGAAAAATTACTCTTTTAAGAAATGAAGCTGAATATCAGTGAAGTATTGAGTATTTTGGGGGCTGTTACATCATTTCTTACCTATATTCTCTTATAAATCTCAGTTCACTCGGTGGTAAATTGTTTCCCGCAGATTACACTGATGCACGCAGAATCCATTTTCCATCATCCATCTTCCATTTTCCATTTTTCTCAGTGTACTCGGTGGTAATTGTTTCCTGCAGATTACACTGATGCACGCAGAATTATCCATTTTCCATCTTACCTCTTCCATTTTCCATCTTCCATTTCCCTAAGCCACAACAGGCAAACTAAAACAGAACTTACTGCCTTCTCCTATGGCACTTACTACCCATATTTTGCCCTGTTCGGCTTCAATAAAGTCTTTCGAAATGGCCAATCCCAAACCAGATCCCGATTTATTCTGACCATCAGTTGGTACCTGAAAATACCTGTCGAACAAACGTTTCTGGTATTTTTCGTCGATTCCCTTTCCAAAATCCTGCACCGAGAATTCGATAAATTTATCTTTTTGAAAAACATCGATTACTACTTTAGATTTCTCAGAGCTATAACGTAATGCATTCGATAAAAAGTTAACCAGTACCCAGGCCGTTTTTTGGATATCGGCATTTACATTGGGGAGGTTTTGATCACAATTTAATTCGAGATTGATAGATTTTTGTTCGGCCTGGAATTTAACCGCATCTATGGCATATTGTACAATATCTTCGGGCTTGGTAAGCGCGAAGGTGAGTTTTAAGTTACCGGTTTCTACCTGCGAAAGATCGAGCAGTTCGCTCGTAATTTTTAAAAGCCTGTCGCTATCTTCTTTAATGTGATTCAACAGCTCGTGCTGTTCCTCGTTCATTGCACCCACGCGCTCATCATTAAGCAGTTTTAAACTCATTTTAATGGATGATAAGGGCGTTTTTAACTCATGCGAAACCGTAGCGATAAAATTGGTTTTGGCTTCATCCAGTTCTTTAAACTGGGTAATGTTTTTCAGGATATAAACACTTCCTGCCGATTTTGAAGCAGCAATTAAAGCTTTTTCTTCCTGTTCCTCATAGTTCGGGATAATAATTTCGCGGTTCTCCAAAAGGAAATAAGATTCCTTATCATCTGCATATATTTTTAGCGTATTATCATCTGTTTCGGGTTTGATGATGCGTTTTAACAGCTCATTTTTCTGCATTAATTCCGCAACATTTTGTCCGATTACCTTATCCTCGTCGAGGTTCATCAGTTTTGCGGCCAGGCGGTTTAAAAACAGGACTTCGCCCTTTTCGTTCAGCCCGATAATGGCATCCTGCATCTGCGCAATAATGGCTTCGATACGCGATTTCTCTGATTTTATTTTCGATAAATTACTGTTTTCCCATTCGTTTAATTTAACCACCATACCGTTAAATGAGTCGGCCAGTTCGGTAAATTCGTCTCCGTTTTCAAAATGCAGGCGTTGTTTATAATTCTTTCTGCTGATCTGTTTTATAGCTGCGCTGAATTCGGCCAGCGGATTGGCCACAAAGCCGGGAAAATTAACAATAAAAGTAAACAGGATGATAAAGCTTAAGGTAGCAGCAATCATGATGTAGAGGTTTGCCCTCGAGGAAGTTTCATTGGCCAGTTCATTTTTATCATAAATGGCTTTCATGTTTACCTGTTCTATGTTTTGAAGCGCCAGGCGTAAATCTTTAATGCTATTTGTTTTAACATTTTCGGGCTGCTGTATGCCCAGTGCTTTAAAAGCTTTTTCTAACCGTAGAAAAGCTGCTTTTTCGCCTGGTTCGGTAATATTTGTGCCTTCATTTTTTAAGTTTTCGGTAAACAGGGCCTGTTGTGTACCACTTAAGGGAAAAGAATACTGATCGGTGATGTTGCGCATGGCGGCAACATATTTTAGCGATTTGTAGTTGTCTTTAAGAATCACTTTCGATTTATCGGAAAGCTCGTTTAAATAAAAGAGCGCAATTAACCCGAAGGATAAAACGATTATAAAGAGAAACCCGAATCCGAGGCGGAGCTTGGTTTTTATTTTCATGGTGTTTAGTTTAACCGCAAAGGGCAGAGGGTTTTTCACTAAGGGGCGCAAAGCGAATTTTTCTCTCCTTTTTTGTGGTAAAAATAGGTTATAATTAAATCTGTTTACTGATGAACTAATTTACATAACAAAGGTTAAATAAATAGCGTCTCGCCAGGCTGTTGCCAATTGTTATGCCAATGGCTTTGATTGGTTTGTAAGCTATTGTTTTTTAATGAGATATGATTGTGGTTGCATTTTGATCTATAAAAACGCTTCAAAAAACCTTTTCATTTTGGAAGGGTTTTTACCATTTTGAACTGTCGGTCTTTTTCGTTTGAAATACTGTTTTTTGTTTCTTAAACCTGGTTGAAGCGGATACCGGCCCGGCGGCTAAGGCCTGCAGGCGTATGAGCGGAAAACAGGTCTAACGTTACCATGAAACACAGGTTTTGCTTTTCAGAAATTTGATAGAATCACATGCGTTATGTACCGTAGCGTCTGGCTTCACGCCTGACGCATTAAATGTTTTTTTTTGGAAAGCAGGTTTGGTAGGGTTTAGGCTGATGCAATCCCGCTGTACGCTTTATCCCGATGAAAAATCGGGACCGCTTCCATCGGGTTTAGGTGGCGCGGCCTGTAATAAGATTTAGGGTTACAGGGTGCAGAAAGAAGTTTATCTTTTGAGAGAAGCTTATGGAGGTTTTACGTGCAGTTTTTTGTTCCTTAAACCTGGTTGAAGCGGATACCGGCCCGGCGGCTAAGGCCTGCAGGCGTATGAGCGGAAGACAGGACTAACGTTACTATGAAACACAGGTTTTGCTTTTCTGAAATTTGATAGAATCACATGCGTTATGTACCGTAGCGTCTGGCTTCACGCCTGACGCATTAAATGTTTTTTTTTTGGAAAGCAGGTTCGGTAGGGTTTAGGCTAATGCAATCCCGCTGTACGCTATACTTCGTGTCGCTTCCATCGGGTTTAGGTGGCACGGCCTGTAGAGATATTAATGGTAAAACACCAAACGTTCCTACGGAACGATAACGCCAATTTGCATTTGGCTACCCATGAATCGTTCCTACGGAACGGTCTGCGATTTTCAGAAAATGATCGGAAGTTGTTTTTTAAAAGTTAATGAATTTTTCAATCTGCTCGCTGGTAAATTTTATCGTATCGGGATGATTGAAATTGCTTTCGGCATCCAGTTCGGCCTTAATATTTGGGATGTGCAGGCGTAGCGGTAAAATATTGAGATGGATGTAATGGCAAACGCCTGTAAAATGATCTACCCCGCGGATATTGCCATATTTGCCAGAGGAAATGCCCACTAAAGCCGCTTTTTTATCATAAAAACTATCGGGGAAATTGCAGGCATCAATTAATACTTTTAACACACCAGGGTAACTGCCATTGTATTCGGGCATGACGAATAAAAACTTTTCGGTCTGGTTAATCATATTCTGGATTTCCTGAAAAGCTTCCGATCTTTTGCCATACATATCTGTATTAAGCACATCGATAGGCAAGTGCTCCAAACTGAACAAATGGGCATCAATACCTTTTTCTTTTAGTTGCCTCTGGTAATATTTGGCAACTTTTAGCGTATTGCTATTGGGTCTGTTTGTGGCGGCTATTATTGTGATCATGTACAAATTGTTAATAAGATGTGTAAAACCCAAATGCGCTTCTTGCTAAAATTGCCATATAGTTTGTATCTTAGCTGATTGTGAAAAAGGCCGTAAACATGGCAAAAATAGAACTTTTTGGCAATTTAAACGCATAAATAACACAGCCCAAATAAACGTTAAGTAAATTTCGGATACATACGATGAGCAAAATTATTGCATTAGCAAATCAAAAAGGTGGTGTTGGTAAAACAACTTCATCTATAAACCTGGCTGCGAGTTTGGCCGTTCTAGAATACAAAACTTTACTGGTAGATGCTGATCCTCAGGCAAATTCAACTTCAGGTATCGGTTTCGATCCCCGGAATATCAAAGACAGTATTTACGAGTGTATTATTAATGATATCGATCCTTTACAGGCCATACAGAAAACAGATACACCCAATTTAGATTTATTACCTGCCCACATTGATCTGGTTGGTGCGGAAATCGAGATGATTAACCTGAATAACCGCGAGTATAAAATGAAGGCGGTTTTGGAGAAAATTAAAGATCAGTATGATTTTATCATTATCGATTGCTCTCCGTCACTGGGTTTAATTACCATTAATGCTTTAACTGCTGCAGATTCGGTTATTATTCCGGTACAATGCGAGTATTTTGCTTTAGAAGGTTTGGGTAAATTATTAAATACCATTAAAATTGTACAGAACCGTTTAAACCCGGATTTAGAAATTGAAGGTATTTTATTAACCATGTACGATGTACGCTTACGTTTATCGAACCAGGTGGTAGAAGAAGTAAAAACACACTTTAACGAACTGGTTTTTGATACCATTATCCAGCGTAATACCCGTTTAAGTGAAGCACCGAGTTATGGTGTTTCGGTAATTATGCACGATGCCAACTGTAAAGGGGCAATTAACTACCTTAACCTTGCCCGCGAAATTGTAAAGAAAAACGGCCTGTTAAAGGAAGAAGAAAACATTGGAACAGCAACTTTATAAATTATAGATGACATCTTTTCAGCGAAAAACAGGTTTAGGAAGAGGGTTAAGTGCGCTTTTAGATGATAGCGAATCTTCTCATCCGCCGAAACAGCAGGTAAATGCTGTAAGCGAAACAGAGCAGATTGGCAATATCAGTCACGTAAGTTTAACTGAAGTTGAAACCAATCCATACCAGCCACGTACCGAATTTGATCAGGTAGCTTTAAATGAGCTGGCCGATTCGATAAAAATACAGGGCCTGATCCAGCCGATTACGGTAAGGAAATTAGGCGCCAATAAATACCAGTTAATTTCGGGCGAGCGCAGGTTCAGGGCTTCGAAACTGGCCGGTTTAACGCAGATTCCGGCTTATATCCGCAGTGCCAACGACCAGCAAATGCTGGAAATGGCCCTGATCGAAAATATTCAGCGCGAAAATTTAAATGCCATTGAGGTGGCTTTGAGTTTCCAGCGGATGATTGATGAGGTAGGCCTAAAACAGGAACAGTTGGGCGAACGTGTTGGTAAAAACCGTACAACGGTGACCAATTATTTACGTTTGTTAAAGCTTCCGCCAGCGATACAGGCTTCTATCCGCGATCAGAAAATCAGCATGGGCCATGCAAGGGCTTTAATTAATGTTGATGGGGTGGATAAGCAGTTATACATCCACCAGGAAATTCTTGATAAAAACCTTTCGGTACGTAAAGTAGAAGAAATTGTGCGCAATTTGCAGCATATTCCTTTACCTGCAGGCGAGAAGCAAAAAGAAAAGGCCGTTTCTTTTCAATATAAAAAATTGCAGGACGATCTGGCTTCTAAATTTGCTACCCGCGTAAAGTTAAAAGTAAGTCAGAATGGTAAAGGGGCAATCGAAATCCCTTTTATGAGCGACGACGACTTAAACAGGATTTTAGAGTTATTAGACTGGTAATGCGGAGGACTAAACTTTTAATACTGGTTTCTCTATTTACATTTTTTATGGTAAACCTTGCCACGGCGCAGGTTAAGGATACGGTATTAAAACCAGCTGATACTTCGAAAGTAAAACTGACCAAATCTTTAGATACAGCCAAAAAACCTTTAACCAGAAAGGATTCGTTAAAAGCGAAATATGTAAACCCGGGTAAAGTTGCCGGCAGGAAAGCTGTTTTCAGATCGATGCTGATACCGGGCTGGGGGCAGTTATACAATATCCAGTTACTAAGCGATGGCTATGGTACCAGGGCAGGCAAAAGCCAGGTATTTCAAAAAATATATACCGGCGGTAAAATCGTAGCCATTTACGGTGGTGCTACTGCACTTACCTTATCTCTTATGAATAGCAGGAAAAATTACAGCCGCTTTTTAGCCGAAGCACAATACCGTGAGCAAAATCCAGGTAAAAAGTCAGATTTAACACAGTACACCGATCAGGGGATTCTGGATGGGAAAAGTTTATACAAGCGGAATTCGCAGATTGTATATTTTTCATATGGCTTACTGTATGCAGCTAACATTATCGATGCTTATGTAGCTGCACGTTTGCATTTTTTCAATATCGATAATAACCTTTCATTTAAAGTAATGCCATCGGTAATCGGTTCTGATACCATGTATGGTTTCAACGCAAGCCCTGCCTTAAAGCTTTCCCTTACTTTTTAATGTAATAAAATAAATGATTGCCCCTGATCAATATGAAATCTTAATGCTTTTATTACCTTTAAACCGTTAAAGGTGTCTCACAGGCAATTAAATCTATCACAAAAAAGAAAATAAAATAAAGAAATGAAAATTGCGCTTTTAGGTTACGGCAAAATGGGTCAGATTATCGAAAAATTTGCACTTGAACGCGGTCACGAAATCGTTTTAAAAGTTACAGTAGATAATCAGGAAGATTTAACCAGGCAAAATTTAAAATCGGCAGATGTAGCGATTGATTTTAGTACGCCGGATTCGGTTTTGAAAAATATTGATGCCTGTTTCGATGCCAATGTTCCCGTTGTAGTGGGTACCACCGGCTGGTATGGCAAATTGCAGGAAGTTAAAGATGATTGCAGCAACAGTAACAATACACTGCTTTATGGGTCTAACTTTAGTATCGGCGTTAATTTATTCTTTAAGTTGAACCAAACTTTGGCTAAACTAATGAACAATTATCCGGCTTACGAAGTGCAGGTAGAAGAAATCCACCATACTCAAAAGCTCGATTCGCCAAGTGGTACAGCCATTACCCTGGCCGAAGGTATTGTTGATAACCTGGATAGAAAACAGGAATGGTTAAATGAAGTGGTGGGAACAGATGTTGAATTGTTTCCAAAAGCCGAACAGTTGCTGATCGAATCGCACAGGATCGAAAATATCCCGGGTACACATACCGTGATTTACAGCAGCGAAGTGGATGAAATTGAAATTAAACATACTGCACACAACAGGGCAGGTTTTGCTTTGGGTGCAGTTGTAGCAGCAGAATGGGTGAAAGATAAAAAAGGATTTTTTAACATTACCGATATTTTTGAATAAGAGTTAGTTTTAAGTTAACCGTTTTCAATTGGCAATTGACAGTTTCAGTTAACCAATTTGTACAGTTAACCAATTAACCCCCTGAGCGTGGTCGAAGGGTAAACAATTAACCAATTAAGATACCAGGGGGTAGCCGATTAAATTGATCGCGGACCAAAATTAAGATATATGAATTACAAATTCTGGCAGAAAAAAAAGGATGCCACAAAGAAGAAAAAATCTAAAACCCGCGAATGGGTAGATGCCATTGTTTTTGCTGTTGTAGCTGCAACCATTATCCGCGTTTTCTTTATAGAAGCTTATACCATTCCATCTGGTTCGATGGAAAGATCATTATTGATCGGCGATTTTCTTTTTGTAAGTAAAGTTAATTATGGTGCGCGTATCCCGATGACGCCAGTTGCCTTTCCTTTTGCGCACCACACCATGCCGTTAACTACTTCTACCAAAGCTTACTGGGATGGCGTACAATGGAAATATCACCGTTTGCCAGGCTTGTCAAAAATCAAAAGAAATGATGTTGTGGTTTTCAACTTCCCTGAAGGAGATACTGTTGCGGTAGAAAACCAGGCAGAAAGTTATTATGCTTTAGAACGTAGTTTGGGCCGTCAGCAGGTGAGGAGTACTTTTACCATTATCGACCGGCCGGTTGATAAACGTGAGAATTTTATTAAGCGTTGTATCGGTATTCCGGGCGATGTAATTTCGATGAGCAATGGTATTGCCAATGTAAACGGTAAAAATGAACCTTTGAAAAATACCGGGATGATGCCTTACCGCATTGAGTTCAAAACCATGGATTTTAACTATGCCGCACTTGACGAATTTAACCTGAACCTTGGTAATTCGCCAGCGGTTGCTACAAATACCTATATAGTAGATGCTTCGCCCGAAATTGCAGAGAAACTCAAAACTTTCGATTTTGTAAAATCAGTGAATTTAAGTCCCGATGCACCAGGGCCTGTACAGGGCGGTGTTTTCCCGAACGATCCGAACCGGGCGTGGAACAGGGATAACTTTGGACCAATTAAAATCCCTTCAAAAGGATGGACCGTTAATATTGACAGTAATACAATGCCACTTTATTACAGGGCTATCAGAACTTACGAAGGAAATAAAGTAGAACAAAAAGCCGGGGTTTGGTACATTAATGATAAACCAGCTACCACTTATACTTTTAAAATGGATTATTACTGGATGATGGGTGATAATCGCCATAATTCTGCCGATTCGCGCTATTGGGGTTTCGTTCCGGAAGATCATATTGTCGGTAAAGCTTTATTTGTTTGGATGAGCTGGGATAGTACCGCTTCTTTCTTACATAAAATAAGGTGGAGCAGGTTATTTATGGGAATTCATTAATCAAATTATTCATAAAATATTTAAAAAAGGCTTGCTTATGCGGGCCTTTTTTATGCTAAAATCACCTTTTTAAAAAAATTAAAAAGAATAGTGTGGTTTTGTGTTTTTTTATTAAGTTTGTTATAACTAATCAAACTACTATAATTTATGAAGCCAACCATCCCATGTATCCATCTGGATTTATAGCATTGCTGCCACCAGATACTTCCTTTAAACAAACTGTTTGCATTTTAAATCGATTTAGTAATAGAATTGAAAATATTTATGCTGCCCGATTTTATTTTATAAACCAGAATCCACCCACCCTAAAACAAAACAATATGAAAAAATAAAGAATGAATAATAAACCGCTTTAAAGTAACTATCAATAAACTAATCATTACCCACAAACAGATTATGAAAAAAATCTACTTAACTAGCTTAAGTATGTTGTTGCTATGTCTAGTAACAATATCTGCTTTTGCTCAAAAAACCGTCTCAGGAACGGTAACCGATAATGCAGGCATGCCCATAGCAGGTGTAAGCATTCTCCAGAAAGGTTCTGCCAATGGTACTTCTAGCTCATCAGAAGGAAAGTATAGCCTGTCAGTGCCACCAAATTCAACAATTATTTTCAAGTATTTGGGCTATATTACCAGAGAAATTGCTTTAGGAAATAATAGTGTTTTAAATGTAACCTTACAAGATGATGCTAAAGTCCTTGGTGATGTAGTAATCACAGGTTTAGGAGAACAGAGAAAAACAAGAAATTTAGGTTATTCACTTACCAGTATTAATGGCGATCAGATAAGAGCTACCAATACAACCAACCCAATTTCAGCATTACAAGGATTAGTTCCGGGTATGATGGTTCAACCAGGGCAGGGCGGACCTCAATCTAGTCCAAAATTCCAGATCCGTGGTGCCTCAAGTTTGTACGGATCAGAAAACACTCCGTTAATCGTTGTTGATGGAATTATGTTATCTGATGATGTTGTGGTTCCTTCGAGAGGTGGCGATCAGGATTTCGGTAACGTTCTAAAAAATATCAACTCTGATGATATAGAGAGTATATCTGTTTTAAAAGGTGGTTCAGTAACAGCACTATACGGAAGTAGGGCTACAAATGGTGTAATTTTGATCACCACTAAAAAAGGTTACTCTCAAAAAGGATTAGGTATTTCATTTAGTCACGATGAAACCTTTGATAAAGCCTATGCCTTGCCTGATATGCAGAAAGAATATGGTTCAGGCTTTACGATGACCGATTTTGTAAAAGCACCTAATGGCATGAATCAGATTAATCCTGCATCTTACGGATTCAGTTTTGGACCCAAATTAGACGGATCAACTATTCTTGATGCTGATGGACAAAGGCAAATCACCAATTCAGTTTTAAATAATCCCTTAACTCTTTATCAATTAGGTCGTTATATAAATAGTAATATTGCTATGCAGGGTGGTAATGAGAAAACAACTTTTAGGTTTTCTTATTCCAATAACTATAGTAATGGTGTAAGTCCTTTGAATAAATTAAATAGAAACACGTTTAATTTCAGGGGAACCCAGAGATTGGCAAATGCAGTTACATTGGATGCTACGGTTTCTTATGCCAATACAAAAGGTTTTAATCCACAATTGTTATCTGGAGATAATAGTTTAATATATGGGTTAACCTGGGGGTATCCTACCAATTACGACCTTGGTTATTGGAGCCAGAATTATCTTGACCCGGTTAAAGGAGGTAGAAGTGCCAATGACCCTTTCGGAACAAATTCATTGTTTTTCAGAATGAACCAAAATAGTCAGGTACAAAACGAAAATAACTTAAGAGGATCGCTAAATGCAAAGGTCGATTTTACAAAATGGTTACAGTTTGAGGCCAATGTTGGTTTAAACTGGTACAATACTGCTAGAGATACTAAAGAATTAGGTCAGGATGTTAACTTTGCTGGAGGATACTTTGGTGCAGATGTTCGAAACGTTATCGATAGCAGGTATAGAGGCAGCTTTAACCTAAAACATAAAATCAGCGATTTCGACCTGTTTTTACAATTAGGATCTGAACTGGTTCGTTCTCAGACTAAAGGAAGTATATACAATACTAATGGAGGTTTGAGGGTACCAAAACAATATCGCATCTCAAATTCAATTAATACCCCAACAATTAGAGAGTATGCAGGTAATGTATATCAAAACTTTGCTACTTATGCCCAAGGCAGTATCGGTTATAAAGATTGGTTAACATTAAATATTTATGGTCGTAACGAATGGAACTCTACTCTTGTTTACTCTAATGGGACTGGAAATTACAGTTATTTCTATCCCGGAGCAGATTTAGCTTGGGTAATTACAGATGCAGTTAAACTTCCTGAAGTTTTTTCTTATGCAAAGTTACGCGCATCTTATTCAATTACAGGTGGTGGAACCTCGGTATATAGGGCGAATACAGGTTATTACGTTAAAAATGGAAACTATGTGCCGATTTCTGGGTCAGAGATAGAACAATATGGTTTTGATAGCAGTACATTAGGCAATACCGACTTAAAGCCTGTTAGGACATATAGTCAGGAGGTTGGTTTAGAACTGAAAATGCTAAAAAACAGATTAGGCCTTGATTTTACTGCATACAAGAAAAATTCTAAAAATCAAATTGTCGGCTTAGCTGTTCCATCTGAGTCTGGTGTAAGCTCTGCATTAATCAACAGTGGTGACGTGCAGGATATGGGGATTGAGTTTATATTATCAGGAACACCAATTAAAACAAAAACATTTTCTTGGGATACCTATTTTAACTATACCAGAAACAGAACCAAAATTATTTCATTGGCTCCTGGCGTAACAACTGTACAATTAGAAGGCGGCGACGGAATTAGGACGATTGCCCGTGTAGGCGGAGAATATTCAACAATGGTTGCTGCTTACGGATATGCCAAATACCAGGCAAGAGATGCTCAGGGCAATCCAATCGATAATCCAAACAACGGTAAAAAAGTATTGTCGGTTTCTGGCAGTGGTGGTGCATTTTACACAAGGGCTGCTAACTATGCAAATGGATTAGAACCGGAAAGCACAATTGGTTCTACCTTACCTAAATTTTATGGTAGCGTAAGAAATGTATTTAATTATAAATCAGTATCATTGAGTGCTTTAGTAGATGCTAAATTTGGTGGTTACGTGTTTTCTGATACCTATTACTATGGTAGCCAAACAGGAAATTTAGCAAATACACTTTATGGACGTGATGTTGCAAGTGGGGGAGTGCCATATACAGAAAATGGCGTACAGCAGATTGGTGTTGTTTTAGACGGTGTATTTCCTGATGGAACCATAATAAATGGAGTTAACGTTGGAGGGATGACCCATCAGCAAACCATTGATAAAGGATTAAGAATACCAACACAAACTTACCGCTACTATAACAATTCCAATGGTTGGGCTAATGGTATCCGCGAAAGAGGAGCTTTTAAATCGTCTTGGGTTGCCGTAAGGGATATTACACTTTCTTATGATTTACCGAAATCACTTGTTTCCAGAATCAAGATGAATGGTGTTAGGTTAAATTTAAGTGCTAGAAATGTAGGCTTCTTGTATAATAATGCACCAGATAATGTTAATGTAAACGATTTTACAAGTACAGGTGCTGGTGGTGCATTTTTAGGTGGAGGTACACCTTATGTTAGAACGTTTGCATTTGGAATTAATGGTAGTTTTTAATCATTGTTTTACAAAATTTATTCAGTTATTATGGAATATTTAAAATATAAGATTAGTGCAGCATTGGTTTTAGGTACTGCACTTTTCGTAAGTTCGTGCAGCAAAGAAAAGTTTGCTGAATTTAATACAAATCCAGATGCAGTAACGGCAATATCGCCACAACCTATATTTACAAAAGCAATAACAGGTTGGCACGATGATAGTTTTGAGGCATTTTACGAAAATTATAGAGGCGTATCGAGGTGGACAAGGCAGATGGTAGGTTTAACAGGTAATACAAATACCATAACAGATGGTATAGGTAATATTAACCAACGTTATAGCCGCTTTTACTTAAACTCTGGAAATTTATTGGTTGATGTTCAAAAAACCATAGATAAATTACCAGATGATCAAAAACCCAGGTATGCTCAAATGAGGGTTATAGCCGAGATACTAAAAGTATACGAAGCTTGGTTTGTAACCGATGGAAATGGAAGTATGCCATATAGCCAGGCTCTTCAGGCGAGGTACAGCGGAACATTAACCCCGGTTTATGATTCGCAGCAGCAATTGTATGATAACTTTGAAAAAACATTAAAGGAATCTGTTGTAGCTTTAAAAGCGCAGCCAGCTGTAGAACAAGTAAGTTTGGGTTCTAATGATTTATATTATCAGGGATCGGTGCCAAAATGGATCAAAGCGGCTACCAGTTTACGTTTATTAATTGCCATGCGTTTATCTAAAAAAGATCCAGCTAAGCTTAAAACTATTGTTACCGATATATTAACAAACAATGCTGCCGATTTAATGTCATCTACTGATGATGACTGGTCTTTCAAAGCTTCGTCGAGCCTAACAGGCACAAGCGGTAACTGGGATGTAAGTGCTTCGGGTGCTTATGGAGCAAACGGAACCATTGATTTTATGTGGAGGAATTCAGACCCAAGGTTGCCGCTGTTTTACCAGAAAAACTCATGGACAACTGATAACTTTGCAGCAGCAAAGACACAGGGAAAGATACCAGCAGCCGCAGTTTATGATAATAGACGTTATTATGGACAATTTACTAGCCCTGACGCAAGTACAACACCTTCTAAACAGCCTTTTTTCTCACCTGTTGTGATTAAAAATGGTACCGCAAATGTGAATTTGGATACCGTTTCTGCTATTCAGACACGTATGTTTTATCCGAACTCAAATTCTGGAACTGGTTCATCAACGTTTCTGGTTTTAACCTACGCTGATGTTTGTTTCTTGAGAGCTGAACTGGCTGCAAGGAATATCTCAACCGAAAGTGCTGCAGACTGGTATAACAGAGGTATAGAAGCCTCGATTATTACTTACGATAATATTGCGAAAAGTGCATTGTTACCTGATTATGTAGCTTTGGGTGCTGGTGCAATAGCGGCCTATAAAGCAATGCCTGAAATTGTGTATAATCCGGCAAAAGGGTTAGAACAGATTGTTATCCAACAATATTTAAATTTTTATAAAAACTATAACGAATGTTGGGCACTGTTAAAAAGGACAGGTATGCCAAATGCTCAAACGGCACTAAATCTTGAAAACTTTGTATTCGGTGGTCAGGTGCAAAGTATTCCACGACGCTTTGTGGTCAACTTTCCATTATCGGGTGATGCCAATTATGCAAATAAACAGGCGGCAATAACCGAAATGGCAAAAGATCCAAACTTTGGACAACCAACAGATGTTAAAGGTCGCGTTTGGTGGGACATTCCATAAGTTATTACTACCTTTATTATTAAAAAATGGCCGGTATAACCGGCCATTTTAATTGAATGTAAAAAATGAAAAATTGCGCAAAATTTTTACTTTGGCTATTGGTTTATTTCACTTTTTTGAATAAAATCTACGCTCAGGACCTTAAATCTCAACAAGTTGGGTTGTTTGCTAACATAAAATCTTTCAAACTCGAATCAATCTCTCCCAGCCATCCAGTAAAATTAAATAAAAGCTGTGCATTTATATTTTTGTCACCAGAATGCCCCTTAAGTAGAAATTACATCCCCGAACTCAAACAAATACAGGAAAAATATAAAAACTGCGAAATAATCGGTGTTTTTGCAGGTAAATCTTACACTGCTCAAGAGATTAGAACTTTTTTAAAAGATTATAAAATAACCTTTCCGGCCATTTATGATGGACAGAAAAAACTAGCAAAGTTATTGAATGCAAAGGTTACTCCTGAGGTTATTTTATTGGATAAAAATGGAAAAAGAATATACTCAGGGCTAATTGATGATAAAATAATAGAACTTGGTCAGCAAAAACAAGTGGCATCTAAACATTTCCTTACTGATGCCATAGAAGCAATAGAAACTGAGAGGAAGGTTTTAATAGGTTCTACCATGCCCATAGGCTGTTATATTAATGATCTATAATTAAATGAAAAAGATAAATTTTATTCTTCTCTTCTTTTTTAACCTTTCTTATATTAATGCTCAAAAAAGCACCTTTTATAAAGATGTTGCTCCAATTATTTATAATAAATGTGCATCCTGCCACCGTGTAGGAGAGGCTGGACCTTTTCCCTTAACTTCTTATGAAGATGTAGTTAAACGAACTTCTTTTATAAAGAAAGTAGTCAATTCTGGTTACATGCCACCTTGGAAAGCCGATGGACACTATACAGCAGTTCCTTTTCAGGGAAACAGAAGCTTAACCGCTTTGGAAAAAAAAACAATTATTGATTGGATTGATGACAAAATGCCAATTGGAAGTCCGAATAAACAAACTACCTTAATTTTAACAAAATATCAGCAGGGTACCAATTATAAGCGTAAGCCTGATGCTGTTTTAAGCATGGCGAAAACTTTTCAGATACAAGGCGATAATAAGGAAAGATTTATCGTATTTAAAATACCATATCAGTTTGATCAGTCTCAAAATGTGGAAGCAATCGAATTTGTTTCCAAAAATAGAAAAGTAATCCATCATGCCAATTTTGCTATTTACGATGTTTCAAATAATATTTCGATTGATAAATCTCCTGATTATATCAATACTACTGTAGGAGAGACTGATGCTAACTTTTCGGCCTATGAAGCATATAAAAGCAATATGATTTATTATGGAGGGTGGATTCCAGGAACAAATTACGAATCGTATCCTAAAAACATTGGATGGGTGATGCCTAAAAGAGGTGTAATCTTATTAACCATACATTATGCACCAACCGGAAAAGATGAAGAAGATTTTTCATCCATTAATTTCTTTTTTACCAAGTCGCCAATCGAAAGGGTGATTGATGTAATTAATCTAGGATCAGGTGGAATTGCAGAAGAGGAAATTACACCATATTTCATGATTCCTGCCGATAGCGTCCGCACTTTTAAGCTAAAAATAACCAATCCCGAAAAACAGTCTATTTTAGGTGTATGGCCACACATGCATTTACTGGGAAAAAATTTTAAAGCTTATGCAATTACACCCCAAAAAGATACCTTAAAATTAATCTCAATTCCTAAATGGGATTTTAACTGGCAGGAGCTTTATAAATATCAAAAACCGCTTATAATCCCCAAAGGTTCTTATCTGATTATTGAAGGTACGTACGACAACTCAAAAGATAATCCAAAAAACTTATTTAATCCACCAAGAAATATCTATGGCGGTGGTGAGATGAAAAGTATAGACGAGATGCTCACTTTGGTAATATTATATTTGCCTTATGAAGAGGGCGATGAGGATTTGCCAGTTATAGAAAAGTAATTGTGTACTTGTTCCCCAAGAGATTTGATCTACTTTGTTTTATTGAAGCTTACTAAAACTTTAGTTTAATTCATAAATTTCTAGTTGAACAAGCTGTTTTAATCAATATATAATCTTTATTTACATAATATCTTAATTATATTTTTATTAAGATATTGTTTCTTTTTAAAAAAATTATAAAGTTGATTTATTTTTGTTAATTTAGTTTATGCTTATGTATTGGCGGTCATATTATTATGATTTGTCGAGGTATAAGTGGACTAATCTTCTAACCAAAAATTTATCAACTATGAAAAAAAGAATGTTAATCTTTTCTGCGGCAATATTATTATTTGCCTCTTGTAAAAGGAATGAGAGTGAACAGCTTTCGGGCGAGCAACCTGCACTTTCCAAAAATGGCACATTAAGCCTGGCCAATACCCCCGCTGCAGCACCCAATACCTTTAAAGTATTCGACCAGATTTTATTTTACGATGGTTATGCCGCAACCGTAACTGCACCTGTACCTGCTGATGTAACACGTTTGTCGAACTCCAAATACATTAAAAAGTTAAGCACCACAGATCTTTCCAAACTTTCTAATAGTTTAGATATCAAGGTAAGTATTACACCATATTGCGATAATTACGACAGGATCGGATCTGTAGGCCTGAGTTTTATTCCAAAAAATTCGGCCTTTAACGAAAATATTGGCAAAAACATCGAAGTAGGCCGTTTTATTACACCATTTATGGATAAAAACAAAACGCCAAATGTTGCACCCTATCTCTTTAGCACAGATAATGTCGCCAATTTATTAAGGGATGCAGGCGTACGGGCCTCTTATGATATTTATGTGGTATTTAACTTGTTTGGGGTACCTTATGCAGCCCAGAATGAAATTAGTGGGTGTGGAGGCCATAATGAAACGTTTTATGGTACAATAGAGTTTGTTAATAAATCAGGTGGAACCGATCCTGCTACAGCAGTACAGATGATCCCGATAGCGAATGAGAAAGATCTGGATAATTACACTGCAAACAATACAGACCAGGTAGGAAGTAGTAAAAAAACATATACCATTAACCTGCCTTCGGCGGTTACCGATGCCAGGCTTTACCTCATTACTTCTGCCCATGGAGCCAATAGCGGAGGGGAAGAATACGTGCGTAGAGACCATAATATTTATTTTGATAATGTTTTAAAATTAACATATAAACCAGGTGGAAAATCATGCGAACCCTATCGCCAGTATAATACTCAAAATAATGGAATATACGGTTCTGTTCCCAGAACTGCTTCAGATTGGTCGTCATGGAGCAACTGGTGTCCCGGGGATGCGATTCCGATACGTGAGATTAGTCTTGGCAATTTAACAGCCGGTAATCACACTTTTAAAATCGATGTTCCTACCGCCGTTTTTAAAGATAAACAAGGTTCTATAAGGTATTCAGTTTATTTGCAAGGTCGTTAAGGTTTAATTAATCATATAGGTTTTGTCGGTTTGACAAAGCCTGTATGATTATTTTTAATTCCGGAATCAGGAAGCCAAATCACTTATTTAAATTATTATAAAGTATGCGGATGCTTACAAAATAAATTATTAAGTTTGTTTAAAATCATCCAAACATGTCAGTAATAATTGAGAAGGGTCAAAGGCTGCGCGCCGATATTATCAAACATTTATATTATAAGAAAGCACTATCACTTACTGATTTAAGTAAACTAACAAAAAAAAGTTTACCACTGGTTACTTCCAATGTAAATAATCTGATAAACGAAGGATATGTTTTAGAACAAGGCCTGGCTCCATCTACAGGAGGAAGAAGGGCTGCAATGTTTTTAATAAATCCAGACCTTAAAAAATATATTGTGGCCATAGCAATGGATCAGCTGACATCGAGATTAACCATTTACGACCTTACCCGCAAGATGGTTATTCCAGTACAAACCCTGGAGTTCGAAATGTCGTCGAAAAACAGCAGCATCACCGATCTGGTTAATTTTATCAATAAAAGTATAAATCAGTCTAAAATCAAAAGAGAGGATATTTTGGGCGTTGGCATCGGGATGCCGGGTTTTGTTAATGCAGATGAGGGAATTAACCATTCTTTTTTAAAGGTAGAAGATGATACAACTTTACAGCAATATCTTTCGCAACATATTAATTTGCAGGTACATATAGATAACGACTCCAGTTTAATTGCGCTCGCAGAACTGAATTTTGGTGTAGCCATTGATTTGAAAGATGTAATGGTGGTTAATATTGGCTGGGGAACCGGATTGGGAATGATTATTAATGGAAAATTATACCGGGGGAGTAGTGGTAGTGCCGGCGAATTTAGCCATATCCCGCTATCTGATAGCGATAATCTTTGTTCTTGCGGTAGAAGAGGATGTTTGGAAGTTGACACCTCATTACTGGTAATGGCCAGGAAAGCTCAGGAAGCAATTGCAGGTGGTGCTGAATCGAGCATGACTAGATTGTTTATGGATAAAAGCAAACATCCGGCCGACCACTTTTTAAGTGCGGTTGCCAAACAGGATCCGGTTGCCATATCGATATTGGCAAAAGCCATTTTTCAGTTGGGAAAAGGGATATCAACATTAATCCATCTGTTAAATCCCGAATCCATTGTGCTGAGTGGGAGGGGGGCTAAAGCAGGTAAAATGTTGTTGCCGCCAATCCAGCAGGCCATTAACGAGTTTTGTATCCCGCGAATTGCAGAGCAAACTGAAATTAAACTTTCTAAACTAACCGATGAGGCAGAATTACTTGCTGCTGCCAGTTTAACGGTAGAAAGTAGTTTGTTTGAATAGCTAACCTTAAAAAGAATAAGACCAATATTTTATAACTAAACTGATATTATATGACAAAATAAAGAAAACCCACTCCACCAAGTTATGAACCACTTTTGACTAATCCTAAACTAAACCCATTTATGAAAAGAATGTACTTAAGGTGCTTAAGTATTTTATTGTTGAATTTTTTAGCAATAACTGTTTTTGCACAAAAAACCATTACCGGTACGGTGGTGGAAGCATCAGGACCCTTACCAGGTGTAAGTGTCGCTATTAAAGGAACAACCAAAGCCACTCAAACCGATGGAAATGGTAAATTCTCTATTTCAGCAGCAGAAGGAAATATTCTCGTTTTTAAGTCTGTTGGTTATACCTCTAAAGAAATTACGGTAGGAGCATCTACCACTGTAAATGTTAAACTGGAATCGTCTGCTAACAGTTTGGAAGAGGTTCAGGTTACTACAGCATTCGGAATTAAAAAGGAAAAAAGAGCGCTGGGCTACTCTACGCAGGAGGTATCCGGAAAAGACTTAACAATAGGCCAGGCACCTACTATAGCGCAGGGTTTAATGGGTAAAGTTGCCGGTTTACAGATCTCACAATCAGGTGGTGGGGTAGAAGGTGGCTCATCGAGAATTGTAGTCCGTGGAAATACCTCATTAACCGGCGATAACCGGGCTTTGATCATCGTTGATGGAGTAGCCATTAACAACGATCCGGCCAACGTGAACGGGAACAATACTTCATCAGTTGCCGGTAATACCGGAGCTGATGTTTCGTCGAATAACGATTGGGGTACGGGTATGAACTTCATCAATCAGGACGATATTGAAAGCATTACCGTATTAAAAGGTCCTGCTGCGGCTGCACTATACGGCGCAAGGGGTGGTAATGGTGTTATTTTAATTACGCGTAAAAAGGGAAGCAACCGCCCGGGTCTTGGCATCGATTATAATTATTCTTACCGGCATACAGATCCTTACGAAATACAAAATTTTCAGAATGAATATGGACAGGGTGGAGTAGCGGCTATGTTAACGGCAGATAATAGTAAAATGTTTCCTGTTAATGCTGCTGGTCAGCGTTATCAAATTGGAAATAACTATACCTCAGCTGGAGAATATTTAAGCAACTCATTCGGAACGGTTCCTTATCCAAATGGTAAATTAACGGATGCTTACTTCAGTTATCCAGGTAGTCAATCCTGGGGCCCGAGATTTGATAATCTGCCGATATTAAACTATGATGGGGTTTTGCGGCCATATTCTGCGCAGCCAGATAACTGGAAGGCATTTTTTCCTGATGGTTCTGTAGTAAGTCATAACGTAGCCATTTCTGGCGGTAATGATAATGCTACAGGACGTATTTCTTATACGCGAAATGACACCAAAGCCAATATTTTAAATAGTAATATTCAATCGAACGTTTTTAACTTAGGTTCTACGCTTAAGGTTTCTAAAAAAGTAAGTGCAGAGGTAACTGCAAGTTATGTAAACTTTACCCGGTTAAATGCTCCTACAGTGGGTTCGGGTTACTTAGGTGGGGTAATTTATTCCATGCCAAGAGATTATAATCCTTACGTAGATTTTGATAATACTTATGGACCTAACAATTCGCGGAAGGATGTACTTACTCCAAGCAATTTTCCGGCAGGCTCACCTGCCTATCCTTATAGCGGAAGTTATTTAGCTAACCAGTATTGGAATATCAATAACAATAATACCCTTTTTAACCGGAACGGACTTACCGGGGGAATGAAGGTAATGGCCGATTTAACTGATTTCTTAAATGTAACGGCACAAGGAGGTGTAGATAATTCGAATGATGTTACCACAGTGAAAAATTATCCAACAGATGTATTAGGACAGGCAAACGGCGCTTATAAGTTGGCTCAAGCCAAAAATCTGTCTACCAACCTACAGGCTTTTGCCCGTTTACATAAAGATAATCTTTTCGGCAAAGAGATTAACGCCAGCTTAACGGCAGGCGTAGAAAGCTATTATCGCAATGATTATATTTCGAGTAACCGTACTGATGGCAGTCTTGTAAAACCCTATGTTTTTGCTTTAAATAACGGTTCCAATCCGGTACCACAACCAGAAGAAACAAAATATACTAAAAAGATTAATTCTGCCTATAGTTTTTTAAACCTTTCTTACAAAAATTATCTGTTTTTAGAAGCCACAGCACGTAACGACTGGTCGAGTACATTGGCAAATGGCTCTAACTCCTACTTTTATCCTGCAACCAATTTAAGTTATGTATTTACCGATGGAATTAAGGGGTTACAGAACAGTTTACCCTGGTTAAGTTTTGGAAAGTTGAAACTCTCTTATGCAGAAACAGGATCAGATACCGACCCATATTCTATTTTTAATCTTTTGGATGTAACCACAAACAATGGCCAGCAGGCACAAAGTCTGCCAGGTACGTTGAAATTTGAAGGGGTAAAACCACAAAAAAGCAGATCGTTTGAAGCCGGCATTAATTTAGGTTTATTTAAAAACAGGTTAAATATCGATTTAACAGGTTATACCATGAAAAGCTTTAACCAGATTTTAGATAATCCTTTAGCTTTATCTTCTGGTTTTAGTAATTTGAAAATAAATACAGGTTCGTTAGGTAATACAGGTTTTGAGTTTATTATCAGCGGTTCGCCAATAAAAACAAAAGATTTTAGCTGGGATGTATCCATAAGCGGAGCGCATGCCAAAACTAAAGTTTTAGCATTACAGGATGGAGTTGAAACCTTAACCCTAGGTACTTTTTTTGGAGGAAACGGTATATCACAACGGGTTAAAGTTGGTGATTATTACGGAACCCTTTATGGAAAAGATTTTACCTATGTTAATGGCCAGAAAGTTGTAAAACGGGCAACTGGTACAGATGATTTACCATTGCAATATACCGTGAATGGCAAAACCTATTATGCAGGTACACAATGGGTATTAACACAAGATGAAGTGTCTATTGGCAATTCTCAGCCAATGTTAACTGGTGGTATTACGAACACCTTCAAGTATAAGGCATTTTCTTTATATGTATTGGCTGATGCGAAAATTGGCGGCGATACTTTTTTTGGCTCTTATGCAGCAGGTATGGGGAGTGGAAACTTAGTAGAAACCTTGAAAGAGCGTAATGGCGGAGGCCTGCCATTAGTGTATCCTGATGGAACTTCTGCAAATACAGGTGTTAATTTTGGAGGTGTTTTTGTTACCCGCGATGCTCAGGGCAACATTACAAGCACTACTCCAAATAACGATGTAGTGAATTACCAATGGTATTACCAGGGCACTTTTTCTGCCTGGAACCACCTTGGCGTACCACGCTCTGCATCAGTATTTAAAAACTCCTGGATGAAACTTAGGGAAGTAGCTTTAACCTACCAGGTTCCGGCTACGTTTCTTCAAAAAACAAAGTTTATTCAAAATCTGTCGCTTTCGCTAGTTGGACGAGACCTGTTTTACATTTTTACTACTATTCCTAAAGGCTTAAATCCTGAAGGCGTAAATAGTATCGGTAATATACAAGGTATAGAATACGGATCTCTGCCCAAAACAAGATCATTTGGTTTCACTATTCGGTCTTCATTTTAATCACTTAAAGCATTAATCACATGAAAATTCAACATAAAGTAATCCACACTATACTTGGCCTATCGCTGATCGTGGGTGGGGCATCGTGTAAAAAAGGATTCGAAGAATTAAATAAGCCATATAAAGATGCAACGGTTTCTACAGCAACACCTGCAGGCTTTTTTAATAACCTGGCCAAACGTGCAACAGAAGAAGATTATACGATCTATACCGGTTTATTTATGTCAGTTACCAATCAGCAAGGTGTTCAGAATAAAAACTTACCCTATATTAATTATATTACTACTTTTTGGCGCAATTATTACCAGGATCTGGCAGATTATAAACAACTGTTAAAGCTGGTTAATGCCTCCCCGAATCCAGGTATTTATAGTGATGTAAAGTATATGGCTACCATTCTGATGAGCCAGAAAACTTTATCGATGTTAGATCGCTATGGCGATATACCTTACAGCCAGGCGGCGGCTGCTACCGAAGGTTCAGCAAACTACCAGCCGAAGTACGATAAAGAAGAAAGTGTTTATAATAGTGTATTAGATGATCTGAAAGCTGCCGTTGAAGGTGTTGGTGGACCAAACCAAAGCTCAATTAGTACTTATGAATCTTTTTTGGCCAACGACTTTGTAGCCTGGAAAAAATTTGGAAATTCCTTAAGACTGCGCTATGCTGTTCGTTTGAGTAAAACCAATTTGCAAACCAAGGCAAAGGCCATCATTGCAGAAATTCTGGGTAATCCATCTGTTTATCCACTGCCCAATAATCAGGACCTTACAGCTTTATACAAGAGTAATTTTGGTAGTTTTCCAAGAGTTGTAGTCCCCAATACCCCAGATTATGGCGACCGCTATTGGTATGCATTCCGCGATCTCTCTGTTTCAAATATCAGGATGAGTTCTAACGTATTTAATAAAATGTCGTCTACCAGTGCCGATGATGGTTCTGGTTTCTTTGATCCGCGTTACAAAGTGTGGTTTATGCCAAATAATGCTGGCAAATGGGTACCTCAACCACAAAATGGGTCTGTTTCTGATGGTGGTACACCCTATCCGAATGAAGGTGATAATAGCCCCAAGGCTCCGGGCAAGGATCCCGATAATAAATTTGCTTCCTTTAATTATTATCTCGTACGCGATTTTCAAAGCTTCCCTTATGTTATTATCTCAGAAGCAGATGTACATTTCTTAAAAGCAGAAATTTATAATCAGGGTATTGGCGTTGGTGCCGATCAGGCTTTGGCCGAAACAGAATATAACGCAGGGATGAACGCTTCTGTAAATTTTTGGTACACTACAGTAAACGATAATACAACAGCCATTTGGCCAACTGCTGCTAAACCTGGCCCAATTACCCAGGCACAGATTGATGTTTTTACCAGTAATCCGGCTGTTAAATTTACTGCTGGTGATATAGCCGGAAATTATAAAAAAATAATCACTCAATCTTGGCTGGCAAGTATCTTTAACGCCGTAGAAACCTGGTGCACAGTCCGCCGAACAGGTTTAACGCCAAAAGATGCTACTTATACTCCTACCACTTACAACAGGTTGCCTTATCCCGACGATGAGAAAACCAACAACCTTTCTAATTTAAATGCAATTGGTGGTAATGTAGATGCTAATGTTCAGATTGCCAAAAAGGTGTACTGGATGCCTTAATTTAAAACACATTAACTGATAGAGGTCCTGTATCATAAAGGCGATTGAAGTTCAAATGTTGTCATGTTGAGCTTGTCGAAACACTTTAAAGAGTATTTAAACAAGTCCTTCGACAAGCTCAGGAAGACAAATTTATATTTATGATACAACCTCTTTTTATACCCTGATAATGAAGATAAAAATTTACTTTCTTTTTTGTTTAACGCTGTTTACACTCCGTTCTTCCGCCCAGCAAAACGACATCATGCCTCAGTCTGAGATTTACGAGTGGCCTAAAGATGCCGCCGTTAAACAAAAGCTCGAAACCTGGCAGGATAAAAAATTTGGGATGATTATCCACTGGGGGCTTTATGCCGTTCCCGGTATCATCGAATCCTGGTCCATCTGTTCAGAAGACTGGATCGAAAGAGATAGTACCATCAAATACGAAGATTATAAAAAATGGTATTGGGGGCAGAGCGAAAAATTTAACCCTACAAAATTCAACCCTGAACAATGGGCAAAAGCGGGTAAAGATGCAGGTATGAAATACCTGGTGTTTACCACCAAACACCACGATGGTTTTGCCATGTTCGATACCAAACAATCTGATTTTAGCATCGCTAAAGGTCCTTTTTCTACCAATCCTAAAAAAGATGTGGCAAAATATGTGTTCGACGCCTTCCGTAAAGAAAACTTTATGATCGGTGCTTATTTTTCTAAACCCGACTGGCATTCTCAATATTATTGGTGGGATAAATATGCCACAGCCAACAGAAACAACAATTACGACATCCGTAAAAATCCCTGGCGTTGGAATATGTTCAAAAGCTATACCCAAAACCAGATCAGCGAATTAATGAACAATTATGGCGGCATCGATATTTTGTGGCTGGATGGTGGCTGGGTTCGTCCGAGGGCAAGTGTTAACCAGGAGGTACTTTCGTGGGGAGCGCCAATTCCGGAATGGAGCCAGGATATTGACATGCCTAAAATTGCAACAATGGCCAGAAAAGCACAGCCAGGTTTAATCATGGTGGATAGAACCGTACATGGTCAGTTCGAAAATTACCAGACTCCTGAACAGAAAATCCCTGAAAAACAACTGGATTACCCCTGGGAAAGCTGCATGACTTTAGGTGGTGCATGGGGATTTGTACCTAACGATCATTATAAATCAGCACCTGAAGTAGTTCATAAACTGGTTGAAATTGTGGCCAAAGGAGGAAGTTTGTTATTAGGTGTTGGACCGAAACCTGATGGAACGTTGCCTGATGATGTGGTTAAAAAGTTAGAAGAAATCGGCCAGTGGACTTCAAAAAATGGTGCTGCCATTTACGGAACACGGATCACCAAAAACTATCACGACGGGCAGAACTGGTTTACCCAAAGCAAGGATGGAAAAACAGTTTACGGCATCAGCTTTCTCGACGATGCTGCGGTTAATGAAATTTCATGGCAGGGGAATATTCCTAAAAAAGGAACTCCGGTTACCATTTTAGCTACCAATCAAAAAATAAAATGGACATTAAAAAATGATAAGGTTCATTTCGATCTTCCTAAAACCGACGAGAAAATAGCCCTGACATTTTCTTTTACGCCCGAAACCAAATAGTAATGCCGAAACCGATAAAATATTTGTATTTATTGCCTACGCTTTTTTTCTCTTGCAGTCTTTTTGCACAAGTTAAAAAAGCGCAGATATTGCCTTATAAAAATTCAAAGTTAAGCATCGATTTAAGGGTAAAAGACCTCATTTCGAGAATGACACCAGAAGAAAAATTCTGGCAGTTGTTTATGATCCCGGGCGATGTTACCGAACAGAATAAACAACAGTTCAGGAACGGAATTTTTGGCTTACAGGTAAGTGCGGCCGCACAGGGGAGTGGTAATGCCCAGCAAATGTTAACCTATAATACCACTGAAGATGGGCTTTCGCTTGCCAAAAAGATCAATAAAATCCAGAAATTCTTTATAGAAGAAACCCGTTTGGGCATCCCGATTATTCCCTTCGACGAAGCTTTGCATGGTTTGGTAAGGCAAGGTGCAACAGCCTTTCCACAGTCCATTGGTTTAGCAGCAACTTTCGATACCACAATGGTGGCTAAGATAGGTACAGCCATTGCCAATGAGGCCCGCGCTCGAGGTTTAAGAGATCTTTTGGCACCAGTAATTAATATGGCAACGGATGTAAGGTGGGGCAGGACAGAAGAAACCTATGGCGAAGATCCTTATTTAACCACCGTAATGGGCCATGCTTTTATGAATGCCGTAGAAAAGCAAAATATCATTGTTACCCCCAAACATTTTATTGCCAATGTTGGCGATGGTGGCCGCGACAGTTATCCCATAGAAATGGATAAACACTTTTTAGAAGAAATCCATTTTCCGGCATTTAAAGATGGCGTTAAAAATGTGGGGATTCGTTCGTTAATGACTTCTTACAACAGTGTTTTCGGTTCGCCGGCTACTTCAAATAAATGGCTGCTCACTAACAAGTTAAAGTCGGAATGGGGATTCAAAGGTTTTGTTATTTCTGATGCCGGAGCGGTAGGTGGCGCTAATGTTTTGCATTTTACTGCTAAAGATTATAAAGATGCTACAGCACAATCGATCAATGCCGGTTTAGATGTGATTTTTCAGGTAGATTATAACCATTACAAACTTTTTCTGCCTGCATTTTTGGATGGCAGCATTCCGAAACCACGTATTGATGATGCCCTTGCCAGGGTTTTAAGAGCAAAATTTGAACTTGGCCTTTTCGAACAACCTTATGTTGATGAAAGCATTGCCGAAAAGATGTTGAGCGATCCAACTAACAATATTTTAGCCAAAGAAGCAGCTTTAAAATCGTTCGTTTTGCTTAAAAACGACAACAATATGCTTCCCTTAAAAAATGCAAAACACATTCTCGTGTTAGGCGAAGATGCCGTTGAAGCCAGATTGGGTGGTTATAGCGGAACTGGGAATAAAAAGATAAATATCATTGACGGATTGAAGAGTGCTGTTTCGAACGGGGTGGAAGTCAATTATCTAAAAGGAAGCAGTCGCGAAGTTCAGTCTTTTGTTCCTGTAGATAGCCAGTTTCTTTCTGTAGATCAAAAGCCGGGATTGAGCGGAAAATATTATAGCGGTCTAGATTTTAGTGGAGTGCCAGTTAAAACAGTGCAGGATAAGGCCATCAATTTCAGCTGGACTTTATATCCGCCTGATGAAAAGCTTCAGCTTGATGATTATTCTGTACGTTGGGAAGGCAGTATAAAAGTTCCGCAAAATGCAGATCTTAATATCGGATTGGAGGGAAACGACGGTTACCGATTATATCTCGACAATCAATTGCTCATTGATAATTGGGACAAGAAGTCTTTCAGCACTAAAACAATTCCGTTTCACTTTGAGAAAAACAAGGAATATGCCATTAAAGTAGAGTTTTTCGAGTCTAAAGGCAATGGGAAAATAAAATTGGTATGGGATTATAACGTTCAGCACTCAGAAGAAATAACAAATGCGGTAAAAGCAGCGAAAAATAATGATGTGGTAGTTTTTGTCGCAGGGATAAAAGAAGGCGAATTTTTAGATCGTGCAATGTTAAACCTGCCGGGTAACCAGGAAATTTTACTTCAGGAACTTGCAAAAACGGGTAAGCCGATTGTAGTGGTACTAACTGGTGGGAGTGCCATTAATATGCAACCATGGTTAAATAAGGTAAGTGCAGTTTTAAATGTATGGTATCCTGGCGAAGCTGGTGGCAGTGCCGTTGCAGATGTGCTGTTGGGTAAAGCAAATCCCTCAGGAAAACTACCGATTACCTATCCTGTTGATGAATCGCAGCTACCATTAGTGTATAACCACAAACCTACCGGCAGGGGAGATGATTATAATAATTTGAGCGGTGAGCCGCTTTTCCCTTTCGGCTACGGATTGAGTTATACCCATTTCTCCTACTCCGGTTTAAAATTCAGCAAGAAAAGCATTACTCAAAATGAAACGGCGACCGTAAGTTTCGAGCTTAAAAACACCGGCAATTATGATGGTGAAGAAGTGGTTCAATTGTACATGAGGCCATTACTAAGCAAACTGGCTCAGCCTGTTCTGGTACTCAGGGCTTTTCAAAGGATAAGTTTAAAGGCAGGTGAAACGAAAACCGTCTCTTTTCAATTAGGAAAGGCAGAACTTCAAACACTTGATATCAATAACGTTTGGAATGTTGCCCCAGGAGAATATCGCATCATGATCGGATCATCAAGCAAGGCACTTTATTTAAAAGATAATTTAATGGTTAAACCTTAAAATACACCCCCTATGGTTGGGTATAAACCATAATCGAGTAATAGTTGCCGCAGATTCTGGTTAAATCTGCGGCTTTTTTGTTTCGTCATTTCAAGGAATAATTTATTGTATAAAAATCAATATAAAGTTGAAGGATCTATGCCGGAAGAATACTTTGAAATTATTTTTGCCACAAAAACACGAAACGCATGGAATTAATAGAATTTGATTTTTATTAGATTCGTCATCCTGAGCGTAGTCGAAGGATCTATGCCGGAAGAATACTTTGAAATTATTTTTGCCACAGAAACACGGAACGCACGGAGTTAATAGAATTTGATTTTTATTAGATTCGTCATCCTGAGCGTAGTTGAAGGATCTATGCCGGAAGAATACTTTGAAATTATTTTTGCCACAGAAACACGGAACGTACGGAGTTAATAGAATTTGATTTTTATTAGATTCATCATCCTGAGCGTAGTCGAAGGATCTATGCCGGAAGAATACTTTGACATTATTCTGCCACAGAAACACGAAACGCATGGAATTAATAAAATTTATTTTCTGCATCCAACTCTGTACGCTATCTCTTAGTGACCTCTGTGATAATGATGATTCAAGATGTAAAACGGATAATGGACATGCGCTTTGCCTTGAATTAACCAGTTAACCAGTTTAAACAGTTAACCGAAATAAAAAAATAAAGCCCAAAGCCCATCTCCGATCTCCGTTTAAAGCCCATACATCATCCATTTTCCATCACCCATTTTACATTATCTGTTACTTCCTTATTTTCAAACATTTAGCATGAAAAACTATTTACCTGGTAATCTGTGAAATACGGAATATTAACCGTACCTTTGCGGCTCAATTAAAAATAAAAAGACGAATGACAAACCCATTTCAATTATTGGGGATAAGTGATGACGTCGTTAATGCCGTAAAGGATCTTGGATTTGAAACTCCAACACCTATTCAGGAGCAAAGTATTCCTGTACTGTTAGAAGGCACTAATGATTTTGTTGGTTTGGCCCAAACAGGAACAGGAAAAACAGCCGCATTTGGTTTGCCGCTGTTAGAACTAATCGATTTTAAAGTTAACAAACCACAGGCATTGATTTTATGCCCTACCCGTGAGTTATGCTTGCAAATCGCTAACGACCTTAAAAACTTTTCTAAAAACATTGCTAATGCCCACGTGGTTGCCGTTTACGGTGGCGCGAACATTATGCAGCAACTACGCGAAATCCGTCAGGGAATTCAGATCGTAGTGGCCACGCCCGGCCGTATGTTGGATATCATTGGCCGTAAGGCAATTGATTTTTCAAACGTTAAATATGTTGTGCTTGATGAAGCTGACGAGATGTTGAACATGGGTTTCCAGGACGATATCAACGACATCTTATCAACTACTCCTGATGACAAAAAAACCTGGTTATTCTCGGCTACCATGCCTGCAGAAGTTCGCCGTATAGCTAAAAACTATATGGATAACCCTGTAGAATTAACCATGGGCACAAAAAATACAGGTAACGTAAACATCGAACACGAATATTACATCGTTCGTGCACGTGATAAATATGCTGCCTTAAAACGTATTGTAGATTTCAACCCTGAAATTTTTGCCGTAGTATTCTGTAAAACCAAACTGGATACACAGGATGTTGCCGAGCATTTAATTAAAGATGGCTATAATGCAGATGCTTTACACGGCGATTTATCGCAACAACAACGTGATAAAGTAATGCAACGTTTCCGTGAGCGTAACATGCAGTTGTTAATTGCTACTGATGTTGCTGCACGTGGTATCGATGTAAACAATGTAACTCACGTAATTAACTATTCTTTACCTGACGAAATTGAAAGTTATACCCACCGTTCTGGCCGTACTGGCCGTGCTGGTAAAACCGGTATTTCTATCTGTATCATCAACTCTAAAGAATTAGGTAAAATCCGTCAGCTGGAACGTATTATTGGTAAACAATTTACTAAAGCTGAGTTACCTACAGGCTTTGATGTTTGTGAAAAACAACTATTCTCTTTAGTACACAAAGTACATAACGTAGAAGTTAACAATGAACAAATCGATCAGTATATTCCTCGTATCATGGATGAGTTTGCTGATTTATCTAAAGAAGATGTAATTAAACGTTTTGCTTCATTAGAGTTTAACCGCTTCCTGGATTATTATTCTAAAGCACCTGATTTAAATGCTGCAGTTGGCGACGACCGCGGTGCTGACAGGGGCGAAAGAGGAGCCGGACGCGGACGTGGTAGCGAAGGTTATACCCGTTTATTCATCAACTTAGGTTCTGTAGATGAATTTACCCGTGGCGATATGTTATCTTTTATCTGTAACAACGGTAAAATTGGTGGCAAAAGCGTTGGTAAAATCGATTTAAAAGGTGTTTTCTCTTTCTTTGAAGTAGAAGATGATGTTGCCGACAAAGTTTTTGAAGGCTTTAAATCAGTTGAATTCAACGGTCGTCAGGTACGTATCGAGAAAAGTGGAGACGGTGGTCGTGGTGAAGGCGCAGGTGAAAGACGCGGTGGCGGTGAAAGACGTAGCGGTGGCGGTTTCGGCGGAGAACGCAGAAGCGGCGGTGGCGGTGGTTTCCGTGGTGGCGACAGAAGAAGTTCTGGCGGCGGCGGAAGACGTGAAGGTGGAAACAGCGGTGGCGGTTTCAGAGATTTTTCTGGACGTAGCCGTGATGACAAAGGTGGTAACACCGGAGGTCCACGCAGAGAAGGCGGAAACCGTGAAGGTGGAAGCGGCGAGCGCCGTAAAAAATGGTAAATCACTAAACCAAATATTTTTACAAGCCGTCCCGATTTTTCGGGGCGGCTTTTTTTTTATCTTATTCGTCATTGCGAGAAGGATTTTTCAGCCGACGAAGCAATCTTATAACTATCACTATCTCGCGTGCACATTAGGATTACTTCGTGCCTCGCAATAACGAGCAATTTTATCAAAAAATATTATCGTTAACAGTATGTGAAATATTATATTTAACGTTTATATATACTAAACATCATTATGCGTTATTTAAGATTTCTGACCATATTATTCCTACTCTTTATAGGCCATAAACTTTCGGCACAACAAAAACCACGCGATCAAAAAATGCAATGGTTTGCTGATGCCAAACTGGGCATTTTCATCCATTGGGGAATTTATTCAGTTAATGGTATTTCCGAATCATGGTCGTTTTTTAACAACTACATCAATCATGATGCTTATATGAAACAGCTTAATGGTTTTACCGCTGCAAAATACAAACCTGAAGAATGGGTGAATTTAATTAAAGAAAGTGGTGCTAAATATGCGGTGATTACCACAAAACACCACGATGGTGTGGTCCTTTGGGATAGCAAAATGGCCAACGCAACCACAACCGTTAATAGCAGTGCAGCCAAAAAAGATTTAATCACCCCATTTGTAACCGAACTTAAAAAATCAGGATTAAAAACGGGTTTATACTTTTCATTGCCCGACTGGAGCTACCCGGATTATGATGGTTTTACCCGCGACAGGAAACGTTACGAGTATAAACAGGATCCCGTAAGGTTTAAAAAATTTCAAAATTACTTCCAGGGACAGTTAAACGAGCTTTCAACAAAATACAATCCGGATTTGGTATGGTTTGATGGCGATTGGGAGCATAGCGGAGAAGAATGGCAGGCCAAAAATATATTAGAAAATTTACGTAAGGTAAATCAGAACATTATTGTTAACTCCCGCTTAAACGGACATGGCGATTATGATACGCCGGAGCAAGGTGTTCCGGTAGTAAAACCAAACTCGTCAGAATGGGAGCTTTGTTATACCATGAACGATTCGTGGGGTTACCAGCCTTATGATAATCACTACAAATCATCCAACATGATTATCTGTACACTGGTTGATTGTATCAGTATGGGTGGGAATTTATTGCTGGATATCGGGCCAAAAGCCGATGGTACCATCGCACCAGAACAGGTTCAGATTTTAAAAGATTTAGGTCGCTGGACCAAAAAACATGGCGAAGCTATTTACGGAACGCAAGCCGGCATCACTAAAAAACATTTCAACGGGAAAACGGCGCTTTCGAAAGATAGAAAAACGCTCTTCCTCTACCTCGATTATAAAACAGATGAAGGCATTATGCTCACGGATATAAAATCAAAAGTAAAAAATATGCAGGTAGTTGGCGGTGGTCAGGTAAAATTCGCCAATATTAACGCTTCGGATTATATAATCAATATCCATTCAACTGATTTTGATCAGGATGTAACCGTAGTAAAAGTAAGTTTTGATGAACCTGTTGCTCTTATTGAAACCGAAAATGAAGCCATTTCATTAAAAGATTTATTTACAGCAAATAATAAACAGATTTCTGTTCCCTACAAACTGAAAAAATTAGCTGCAACTTTAGACAGGGGTATCAATATTTTTAACGACACTAATTTAGCAGCTGATGGAATGGATTTCAACGCTAACATTAAACCTTTCGATCAAACCGTGAACAACTGGGTAATCAAAAATGCGGAGGCCTTGTACAAAACATCAGGAGGAATTCCCGCAGGACATTATCAGGGAAATACTGCACTTTCTGCAGATAAACAGACGCTTTATTTATTTGTAGAAGGCAAACCTACTGGCCCAATCGCCATTAAAGGCTTAAAAAATAACATCAGCAGGATCAGGATTGTAGGGGAGGGTACCATGCTTCCGCACGAAATTTATAACAAATTGTATTGGAGCAAAATACCCGGAATTGTATATATACCTGTGCCTGAAGATAAGTTGGATCCTGAATTAACCGTAATTGCAGTTCTTTTAGATGGCCCTATCGATTTATACCGCGAAAAAGTTGGCGCAATTGAGAGTAACCTCTAATTATTTAACAATTGTAAAATAGTAACGCAACTTTATAATTATCCTTAAATTGCATTACTTTCGCACATCATGCAGGCAAAATATATCTCATATCAGGAAACCGGTTCATTTTCAAAACTGGTTTTGGATTATATTAATAACGAAGAACAGCTTCAGGCTTTTTATAGTTACCGCCCTGATATGGAGGGTTTAGCCAAAGCAATAAATAATAGAAATTTCCAGGGCGATCGTTCTACGCTGGTAAAGGTTTTGCAAAACCAATATCAGCATCTTCAGGCCAATAAATCGGTTAGCAAAAATATCGAACTGCTAGGCTTCGAAAATACCTTTACCGTTACCACTGGTCACCAGTTAAACCTGTTTACCGGCCCGCTTTATTTCATCTATAAAATTGTAACCGCCATTAACCTGGCCATTGAGTTAAAAATGGCACATCCCGACAAAAATTTTGTTCCGGTATATTGGATGGCTACAGAAGATCACGATTTTGATGAAATTAACCATGTAAGTGTTGATGAAAAAAACATCAGCTGGATACAACAAACCAATGGTGCAACCGGGCGGTTAAGCACCAAAACCGTCGCCGCTGCGGTAACCGCTTACAAAGGTTATCTGGGCATTTCCAAAAACGGAAAACGGATTGCCAGATTAGTAGAACAGGCTTACTTACAACACGATAATTTAGCTGATGCCACCAGGTTTTTAGTGAATAATTTGTTCGAAAAATATGGATTGGTGATTGTAAACGCAGACGATCCTCAATTAAAAAAACAGTTCGCTAATATCATTACCGAAGATATTATTCAGCACAACAGTGCGAAAAATATCGAAAACAGTTCGAAAAATCTCGAAGATTTAGGTTACAAGACTCAGGTGAATGGCCGCGATATTAATTTCTTTTACCTTATAGATAACCTGCGCGAACGTTTAATTTTTGAAAAAGGTAAATATACCGTCAATCATACCGACATCAGCTTTACTGAAAGTGAACTAAAAGCTGAAATCGAATCACATCCCGAACGCTTTAGTCCGAATGTAGTAATGAGGCCTATGTACCAGGAAGTGATTCTCCCTAACATTGCCTATATCGGTGGCGGAGCCGAAGTATCTTACTGGATGCAGTTGAAAGCAAATTTCGATTTTTATAAAGTTGATTTTCCGGTGTTATTATTGCGTAATTCGGCCTTGCTGATTGATAAACGCAGTGCGCAAAACTTATATAACCTCGGATTTTCTTTAGAAGATATCTTCTTACCTGTTGAAGAGTTAAAAAACATCTGGGTTAAGCGGAACACAACTGCACAGTTGAGTTTAGCTGATGAAACAAGGGCAATTAACAGCATTTTCGACCAGATTAAGTTAAACGCCTATAAAATTGATAAAACGCTTTCCGTATCAACCGATACAGCGAAGCAAAAAACCAATCATCTACTGGCTAACCTCGAAAAGAAGCTTTTCCGTGCAGAAAAAAGAAAACATGAAACCGCGCTATTACAGATTGATAATGTAAAGAAAAGGCTTTTCCCGAACGGAGCCCTACAGGAAAGAACCATGAATATTGCCCCCATGTATGTAAATTATGGAGAAGATTTTCTTTCTTCGTGCATTGAAAATTTCGAACCATTAGGCGGCGATTTTACGGTTTTATTGCCATAATTTTTAAATAATTCCGTCATTGCGAGGCACGAAGCAATCCTACAACTTTCGCTAAATTGAGCGCATTAAGATTGCTTCGTGCCTCGCAATGACGACTAATAGTATAAAATGAACTTCATCACCTTTACCGAAACCAACTTACGCGCCTTCACCTTCAACGTTTTTAAAAAAATGGGCTGCTCTGATGAACATGCTGAGCTGGCAACTGATGTGTTAATCCGTTCAGATTTACGTGGCATCGATTCGCATGGTGTGGCCCGGTTAAGTGGTTATGTTCGTCTTTGGGAAAAGAAAAGAATCAATGCTACACCAGATATTAAAATCGTACACGAAACGCCAACTACGGCAACGGTAGATGGCGATGCGGGTTTAGGTTTGGTGGTCGCGCCATTTGCAATGAAAGTTGCGATAGAGAAAGCCGAAAAATACGGAAGCGGCTGGGTATCGGTTAAAAATTCCAATCATTTTGGCATTGCGGGCTATCATGCTTTAATGGCGGTAGAAAAAGATATGATCGGTATCAGCATGACGAATGCCAGTCCGCTGGTTGCCCCAACTTATGCCAACGAACGTTTATTGGGTACAAACCCGATGTGTTATGCGTTCCCTGCGGGAAAATATCCTCCTGTAATTGTAGATATGGCCACAGCTGCAGCAGCAAATGGTAAACTGGAAATTGCCCAAAGAGCCAATAAAAGCATTCCGGATGGCTGGGTTCAGGATAAAAACGGCGAAAACTCTACCGATCCGAATGAGCTGAAAAGCGGCGGTTCCTTATTGCCACTGGGCAGCGATAAAGATCATGGCAGCCATAAAGGTTATGGACTGAGTGCCACAGTTGATATTTTATCTGCTGTGCTTTCAGGCGCCAATTACGGTCCCTGGGTGCCACCATTTGTTGCTTTTTTAGAACCTTCTGCAAACCCGGTTGGCGAAGGCCTGGGTCATTTTTTAGGTGCCATGCGGGTTGATGGTTTCAGGCCAGCGGCCGAATTTAAAGATCACTTAGATAATTGGGTAGAACGCTTTAAAAGTGCAAAAACCATTGATCCTGATAAAAAATTAATCATCCCCGGCGAACCGGAACATGAATTTGAACAGGAAAGAAAAATAAGCGGTATCCCGTTAATTGATATAGTGGTAAAAGACCTGAATGAGCTTGCAGTGAAATTGGGGATAGAAGAGTTGAAGTAAACTTGGGTTAACTGGTTAATTGTTGAAATTGGTTAATTGCAAAAGAAAACTTTAATAAAAGATCGTCATCTCGACTGGAATGCAGTGGAATGCCCGCCTGCTACGGGCAGGGAGAGATCTACCAAAATAGAATTCTCGACTTGCGTTGCACTCCGCTCGAAATGATGATACGATCCAACGCCAACCGCTTTCCGCTTTTATCTCAACCGCTCTGCCGAACGAATCAACCTTTCATCTTTGTTAATTCCAAAAATCGCCAATACAATAAATAAGATAGCCAAAGCTGGTAAATATGCACCAATACCGAAACTGGCACCTTCAATGCCCCCTGGTAATTTTTTCGCATAAATACTGCACCAGAAGGCGAAACCACCAATCAATATGATCGAAATAACAGCAAAGCGTTTTTGAAAAGTTCTCTTTCTGAAATTAAAAATATTGATGAAACAAAGGATAGCTATAGCAATATTGGTAATCAATAAGGGTAAAAATGCTTGTATTTTAAATGGAGAGCCTGCCTTGCCTGCAATAATTTGAAATAAGCCACTAGAGTACACGGCCATTTCTGTTCCTGTGGTTTGTTTACTGGCAATAGGCAAAAACAGCATTAAAATTAAAGTTAAAGCAGCTAAAAAAAACCAGATCGATTGTATTCTTTGTATCATGAATGTAAAATATATAACAACAAATCTAGCTTTTTTTGAGAAAAGAAAGAATAAAGTTCTTGAGTAGTTAAGCGCTTATTATAGTCAAATACGATTTAATAATAGATAGAAAGGATAAAATCTGTGTTTAGCTGTGTGCATCCGTGGTTAAAGAATCTTCGTTAAAGAACCATTTGCACCGAACGCCAAACTCCCGGCGCTAAACACTTCACTCATCACTTTGCCCTTTCCCCCTTAAACTGTATTTTTGCATCGCTTTGAGTAAAAAAAGGTATTTCATCCAATTGGCTTATGATGGCAGCTTGTATCATGGCTGGCAAATTCAACCCAATGCAATCACCGTTCAGGAATTGCTGGATAAAGCTATGTCTGTTTTTTTTCGTCAGCCGATAGAAACTCTAGGTTGTGGCCGGACAGATGCCGGTGTGCATGCCACTGATTTTTATGCCCATTTTGATGTTGGAGGCGTAGAAGAAGCGAAGGTTCTGAATGCTATTTCTGGTATTAACGCCATGCTGCCTTATCAGATTGCAGCAAAACGAATCATTCCGGTGCACGATGAGGCCCATGCCCGTTTTGATGCCACCGCACGTGCCTACAAATACTACCTTCATTTCGAAAAAAATCCTTTTAAGCTTAACCGTTCGTGGCTGATTAAAGATAAACTGGATGTAGAAGCAATGAACCAGGCTGCGTCACTTTTATTAAATTATACCGATTTCTCCTGCTTCAGCAAATCGAATACCCAAACCTTTACCAACAATTGCAAGGTAATAAAAGCTGTTTTCGAAAAGCAGGAAGATGGGTTGGTATTTACCATCCAGGCCGACCGTTTTTTAAGGAATATGGTGCGGGCGATTATGGGAACTTTGGTGCAGATTGGAAAAAAAGAAATAAATTTAGACGATTTTAAAGCAATAATAGAAAGCAAAAACCGCAGTAAAGCTGGCCAATCTGTACCCGCCTGTGGTTTGTATTTAGTAAAGATTGAGTATCCTTATATAAATGAAAGAATTAGAGGTTGATTTAATGAGTGAATGTGAAATGGCTATCGCCCATAATACTCACTCATTCACTCATTCAGAACTCACTCATTAAATAAAAAAATGGCAGTTACAGGCGACGTATATAACACCGGATTACTGAAACGTATTTTTCAATACGTAAAGCCCTACCGTGCCGTTTTTGTTTGGTCGGTTATTTTAACTATTCTATTGGCCGCCATTTCTCCTGTGCGCCCGTTTTTGATAAAATACACACTTGATCATTACATTTTAACCGGAAAATATGATGGTTTGGTGAATATGACGATGCTAATGATCTTCATGCTGGTGCTGCAAACGCTGATTCAGTATAACCATACACTTTTAACCAATACTTTAGGGCAATCGGTTATCCGCGACTTAAGGATCAATGTTTTTAACCACATTACCAGGCTTCGCCTTAAATATTTCGATAAAACACCCATCGGACAATTAATTACACGTACCGTTTCCGATCTCGAAACCATTGCAGATATTTTTTCGGAAGGTTTAATTTCCATGATCGGTGATAGTTTGCAGGTAGTAGTAATTGTTGGTGTAATGCTCTATACCGATTGGGAATTGAGTTTGGTGGTGCTTTTACCCATTCCGCTATTAATTATGGCCACCCGGAAATTCCAGAAAGCCATTAAAGTAGCTTTCCAGGAAATCAGGAATGAAGTATCCAACCTGAATACCTTTTTGCAGGAACACATTACTGGCGTTTCTATTGTGCAGTATTTCGCACGTGAAAAACAGGAATACCGGAAGTTTTATGCCATTAACAAACGTTACCGTGATGCCAATATCCGCTCTAACTGGTATTATTCTATATTTTTCCCGGTGGTAGAGTTAATTTCGGCCATGTCGTTGGGTTTACTGGTATGGTATGGTGCAAAAAGTATCCTTTCCAAGCCTTTAGATGTTACTCCCGGAACCATCACTCAGTTTATTATGTATCTGGGTATGGTGTTTACGCCGATCCGCCAGTTGGCCGATAAATTTAATACATTACAGATGGGAATGGTTGGTGCTGAACGTGTGTTTAAAGTTTTAGATACTGATGAAACTACACCCAACGAGGGTACGCAAAAACCTGCCAGATTAGAAGGGAATATTAAGTTCGAAAACGTTTGGTTTGCCTATAACGACGAAAATTATGTATTGAAAGACCTCTCCTTTGAGGTGAAAGCCGGCCAAACGGTGGCTTTAGTTGGGGCAACTGGCGCAGGTAAATCTTCTACCATCAACATCCTGAACCGCTTTTACGAAGTAAAAAAAGGAAATATTACGGTTGATGACATTCGTATCGAAGATTTTGACCTGGATTACCTCAGAAGCAACATCGCTACCGTGCTACAGGATGTTTTCCTGTTCTCAGATACGATTTTAAACAACATTACCCTCAATAACCCTGAAATTACTATCGATGAAGTGATAAACGCCGCTAAAAAGGTCGGCGCACACGATTTTATTGAACGTTTGCCCGGTGGCTATCAATATAATGTGATGGAAAGGGGCGCAACACTTTCAGCAGGTCAGGCGCAGCTGATTTCATTTATCCGTGCATTGGTGCACAATCCGGCTATTTTGGTTTTAGATGAAGCCACTTCATCAGTAGATACCGAAACCGAATTGTTGATCCAGAAAGCCATTGATAATTTAATGGAAGGCCGAACTTCGATTGTAATCGCCCACCGTTTATCCACCATCCAGAAGGCCGATCAGATTATTGTACTCGATAAAGGCGAAATCAAGGAAAAAGGCACACACCAGGAGTTGTTAAAGCTAAACGGCTATTATAAAAAACTTTACGATCTTCAGTTCTCTTCTAAAGGAATTGCTAAAGTTTAAAACTCATTTATTTTCAAGGATTTTCTTAATTTAACAGCTTCTTAAATCCAACAGGAAGATGAAATTATTAAAATTGATTGCCTTATTTTTACTTTCGGTGATAACTTTACAGGTTACTGCCCAGCAGAAAAAGTATGTAATGGTTATTCATGGCGGCGCAGGTACCATTCTTAAAAAGAATATGACTCCCGAAAAAGAAGCAGCCTATATAGCGGTCCTAACTCAGGCTTTACAGGCGGGATATGCCCAAATTAAAGCAGGTAAATCTAGCCTCGATGCTGTTGAAGCTACTATTCATGTTTTAGAAAACGATCCGCATTTTAATGCCGGCAAAGGTGCTGTTTTTACTCACGATGGCAGAAATGAACTCGATGCAGCCATAATGGACGGAAAAACGTTAATGGCAGGCTCGGTTGCCGGAGTAACGACCATTAAAAACCCAATTTCTGCAGCAAGGGCAGTGATGGAAAAATCGGAACATGTGATGATGGTAGGCGCAGGAGCAGAGCAGTTTGCCAAAGAAGTTGGTTTGGAAATCGTAGATCCGAAATATTTCTGGACAAAAGAGCGCTGGGATGGCCTGCAAAAAGCAATTAAAGAAGACTCAACAAAAGCTGTTCTCGATCATGGAAACAAAAAGTCGGAACTTTTGGGAATAAAAAATCACGATTATAAATTCGGTACCGTGGGCTGCGTTGCACTCGATAAAGCAGGCAATTTAGCTGCAGGAACCTCAACCGGAGGCATGACTAACAAAAAATATGGCCGTGTGGGTGATGCACCGATTATTGGCGCAGGTACGTATTGCAATAACGAAACTGCAGGTATTTCTTGTACCGGCTGGGGCGAATTTTACATCCGCAATGTAGTAGCTAAAACCATTTCCGATTTAATGGAATATAAAGGCATTTCAGTTGCCGAAGCTTCGAAAATTGTATTGGATAAAGTGGGCAAAATGGGCGGTGATGGAGGCTTGATTGCCTTAGATAAAAACGGTAACGTAGCAATGCATTTTAACACCGAAGGCATGTATAGGGGAACAATTACCGCAGATGGTAAAATTGAAGTTAATATTTATAAATAACTAAGTAGCTGTATTAATTAAAGCTTAAAGCTATTTGCACTAAATATAAAAATACACATATATATTCTTACTTATACCAAGCAAATGACATTTAAAGAATTTGTTAAGAAAATATTTGCCAATTTAACCTTTCAGGTTTTACTTGCCATCATTATAGGCATCTATGTTGGTGCTTATTTTCCTGGTTTTGCGCCCACGGCTAAATTAATCAGTCAGGGTTTTATTAACCTGATCAGCATGTTAATTGCCCCGATCATATTTTTTACTATTGTTTTGGGCATCGCACACATGGGCGATATGAAAAAGGTTGGCCGGGTAGGCGGTAAGGCACTATTGTATTTCGAAATTGTGAGTACGGTAGCCATTGCAATTGGTTTACTGGTGGCCAATATCTTAAAACCTGGCGCAGGAATGATCGCCAAAGCTGGCGATGCAACAAAAATTGCAGGTTATGCCGAACAAGCCAAAGAAATGAACTGGGCCGAATTTTTCCTGCACATCATTCCGCATAATGTAATTGCTGCTTTTGCAGAAGGAAACATCCTGCAGATTTTGCTTTTTGCCATTCTTTTTGGTTACGGACTGAATAAACTGGGCGACGAAGGAACCAGTGTTTTAAATGCTTTTGATAAAATATCGAAAGTGCTTTTTAAAATCATGAAGGTAATTATGCGTTTAGCACCCATCGGTGCTTTTGGTGGGATGGCTTTTAGCATCGGTACGCATGGCTTACAGAGTATAGTGGGGATGGCCAAACTGATGGGGTCGGTGTATTTAACCTGTATCCTCTTCATTTTTATTGTGTTAAACGGAATATGCAGATACTATAAATTCAGTTTGTGGCAGTACTTAAGATATATCCGCCAGGAAATTTTGATTGTATTGGGTACTTCATCTTCCGAATCGGCTTTACCTAGTATGATGCAGAAAATGGAATCCATCGGCTGCGATAAATCAGTTGTGGGTCTGGTTATTCCTACAGGCTATTCGTTCAATCTTGATGGTACCGCCATTTATCTGGCCATGGCAGTCATATTTCTTTGTCAGGTTTTTCATGTAGATTTATCACTCGGGCAGCAGATTACGGTTTTAGGCGTACTGATGGTAACTTCTAAAGGAGCGGCTGGAGTAACAGGAAGTGGTTTTATTGTGTTGGTATCAACCTTAACCGCTTTAAAAATTATGCCGATAGAACACATTTCCATATTGATTGGGGTAGACCGTTTCATGAGCGAAGCAAGGGCCATCACCAACGTAATCGGCAACGGAGTAGCCACAATTGTAATTGCCAAAAGCGAAAACCAGTTTGATGAAGAAAAGTATTTAAAGGCCATTCAGCCTGTAATGATAGAAAAAGAGGAAGAAGTTTAGTTGAGCAGTGAGCATTTGGAGGAATGAGTTTTGAGGATGCTTTGTAACTCCCAACTAAAAACTCCGAACTCCCAACTAATTACCTATCTTTGCAGCAGAAACATGCACACAGCTTGTTTAATTAATTCATAGCACATTGGCTCAGGAAGAACAAAATAACCGCAAAGAAAAGAGCGAGTTACACCCACGCAACAAACACCGTTCGCGTTACAATTTCAAACAACTTATTGCAACTTCAAAAGATTTAAGACGTTTCGTTTTTAAAAACGAGCATAACGACGATTCTATCGATTTTGCCGATCAAAATGCCGTAAAAGCATTGAACAGGGCATTGTTAAAATATTTTTACGATATCCAGCAGTGGGATATTCCTGCTGATTTTCTTTGTCCGCCTATTCCGGGCAGGGCAGATTATATCCATTATGTAGCCGATCTGCTAGGATCGAGCAATAAAGGTAAAAGTCCGAAAGGCGCTAACATTAATGTGCTCGATATTGGTGTAGGTGCTAACTGCATTTACCCGATTATTGGTCACCAGGAATATGGCTGGAACTTTGTAGGTTCAGAAATAGATCCGCTTTCGGTCGAATCTGCAAGACGCATTATCGAAGCCAATAAACCATTGCAGGGTGCCATAGAAATTCGTCAGCAATCGTCAAAAATGGGTATTTTTAGAGGGATTGTGGGCAGAACAGAGCGTTTTGATGCGGTAGTTTGTAATCCACCTTTCCATTCTTCCTTAAAAGAAGCTGAGCAGGGTACCCGCCAGAAATGGCGCAACCTTGGGGGAAATGAAAAAGAAGTAAAACACGTATTAAACTTTGGTGGAAACAAAGCCGAACTCTGGTGCCCGGGCGGCGAACGTGCCTTTGTAGAGCAGATCATTATCCAGAGTGCACAAATCAAAAACCAGGTTTTATGGTTCAGCTCTCTCGTTTCTAAAAGTGCTAATCTGAAAAGTATTTATAATGCTTTGGTTAAGGCCGATGCTTTCGAAGTCCGTACGGTGCAAATGAGCCAGGGACAAAAAATAAGTCGTTTCGTAGCCTGGACTTTCCATGATGAAGCTGCACAGGCCGAGTGGGTAAAAGGATGGAAATAGTCCTGAGTCTGTAGTCGTGAGTCTGTAGTCAAATAGCGATCGTTTCAAAAAAGGTAATATAGTAAAGCCGGATTAATTTTAGTTCGGCTTTTTTATTTTGAAAAGAGTCGTCATTGCGAGGAGAAACGACGAAGCAATCTTTCCGGCTTGAGATCCTTGTCAGAAAGATTGCTTCGTTGGCTGAAAAAGCCGTCTCGCAATGACTACCGTTTTATTTGAGTCTGTCATTGGTAATTTATTTCAGTACCTAAAAAATTGATCATTACCCATTATTTCTTCTCATAAACAATCATAATCACCAGATCGTTATCTGCATTTGGTGCAATACCGTGCGAACTCCCCGGTCGGGTTAAAATCGCATCGCCCGGTTTAACAGCAAAAGTTTTTCCGTTCATTTGCATGGTACCATTTCCACTAATTACATAATAAATTTCATCTTCTTTTTGCAAATGGTAACCGATGGATGAGCCTGGTTTCAGGATTCTTTTCCTAAAAGCTGTTTTCAGGTTTTTGGCTTCGGTGAAAAAGTTAAAGCCAGTGGTTTTACCTCCGCCGTTGTGGGTTCCGGCTTCCTCTTTCGCTACTTCAACATCATTTTGAAGGATGTATTTTGTGGTGTCGCCATTTTGTGCCGATGCTTTAAACGAAATGAAGGTTGCAGTAATAACGATTAAAACTAATATGGATTTTCTCATTTTGATATGATTTAACTTTCCGCTCAGATCTTTATTCGCTCCGCACGAAAGGTAAATTTAAGCGTTTTACCCTGTTGTTGCCAAAAGCATCTGTATTTTGTTACTAAACCCGATCGAAGTGGTTCCGGTTCTTCATCGGAAAGAACGGAGAGCGGGACTGAAGCCCTCCAAGAGAACTAAGCTGTTCATTTCCTAATCCTGAGAGGTCGTGTTTTGATGTGAAAAGGAGCGGCTTGTAATCCTTGGTATGGGTTCCGTCCTGCCATCCACTATAGCTCCGATAGAAGAAATCGGAGGCTGCCGTTCCGGTCAGGTTTATACCGAAAGGTTCTGCCCCGATACAATCCCTAAAGCAATTTGTTCTTTATCGCTGTAATTACGCCTAGTGGTTTTTACTTTTACCTTTAGTTCACTTCTGTCTTTCGTCTTCCCGCTTTGGTCTTTCTCACTAAAGCAACGAATCATTACATTTTCCTGAAAAAACGGACTAAATAATATGGTTTTAGATTTGAATTCCAGTTCAATAATATTAGCTTTGCACAAAAAAAATATTGATACATGAGCGTTTTAGTAAATAAAGATTCTAAGGTTATCGTTCAGGGTTTTACCGGAAACGAAGGAACTTACCACGCTGAGCAGATGCTGGCCTATGGTACAAACGTAGTAGGTGGTGTAACGCCTGGCAAAGGTGGGCAATTGCATTTAGAAAAGCCTGTTTTTAACACTGTTAAAGATGCTGTTGATCAAACGGGTGCAAATGTATCTATCATTTTTGTGCCACCGGCTTTTGCTGCTGATGCAATTATGGAAGCTGCCGAAGGTGGTATTAAAGTGATTGTTTGTATTACCGAAGGTATCCCTACAAAGGATATGATTCAGGTTAAAGAATATATCGCAGATCGTGATGTTACCCTTATCGGCCCTAACTGCCCGGGTGTAATTACTGCTGATGAAGCTAAAATTGGTATCATGCCAGGTTTTATCTTCAAAAAAGGTCACGTAGGTGTGGTTTCTAAATCAGGAACTTTAACTTATGAGGCTGTAGATCAGGTGGTTAAAGCTGGTTTAGGTATCACTACAGCTATCGGTATCGGTGGCGACCCGATTATTGGAACCCCAACTGTAGAAGCAGTTAAATTATTAATGAACGACCCTGAAACGCACGGTATCATCATGATAGGTGAAATTGGTGGCGGAATGGAAGCTGAAGCAGCACGCTGGATCAAAGAACACGGTACTAAACCAGTTGTTGGTTTCATCGCTGGTCAAACTGCGCCTCCGGGACGTAGAATGGGCCACGCTGGTGCTATTGTTGGTGGTGCTGATGATACTGCAGCTGCTAAAATGAAAATTATGCGTGAGTGTGGTATCCGTGTAGTAGAAAGTCCTGCTGAAATCGGTGCTGCAATGGCAGAAGAATTAGCAAAATAAGATTTTAAAAATCTCTTTATAAAAAAGCGTTTCGATTAAGTTCGAAGCGCTTTTTGTTTTTACATGTTGCCGCCGAAACATAGTAGGAAAAAAGAAACAGTAAATTAGTTGCCACGGAAACACAGAAGCACTGAAATAAAAAATTGAAAAAAATCAGGAAATTAATTAGCTTGCTTAAAATTTTCATTTATGGATTATCAAATAAGACAAGGTAATCTTCCCTATAAAAATGAAACTGATTTAATTATTAATGCTGCAATTGAAGTTCATAAGGATTTGGGTTGTGGTTTTCTTGAGATTGTTTATAAGGATGCGCTTTGTATAGAATTTGAAAGCCGCGGATACTTTTATGAGAGAGAAAAGCATTATCCTGTTTACTATAAGGATATTTTACTCCCGCATAGTTTTTATGCTGATTTTATAGTTTTTGATACTGTAGTTTTAGAAATAAAATCAAAAAGTGGAGTAGCGAATGAAGATTTGGCTCAAACTATAAACTACTTGAAATGCTCGGAATGTAGCGTTGGCTTAGTATTAAACTTCGGTAAGCCCACTTTAGAAATAAGACGCGTTGTTTTCTAAATCATTTTCCGTGTCTTCCGAGCTTCCGTGGCAAAAAAAACTTTTGGTGCATACAAAATTTAAAAAACTTTCTGAGTCTTCTATGGCAAAGCAGCGATCTGTTTAATGATGGCACTTCCAGCATTTAGAAATTCAATACGCTCAACAGGAAACCTTATATTGATTATCATCCCTTTGTAAACACTCATACAAAGCACTAAACCAGTAAACCAAAACCACATCTATAGCGTATATTAACGTATGAAAACGATGTTAAATAAACTATTTTTGATTTCTGCTGTTGTTTTAATTACAGGTCTTTCTGCCTGTGCTCAGAAACAGGATAAAGAAGCTGCAAAACAACCGAAGGAAACAGAACAAATTATACCAAAGAAAAAAATGAACTGGAATCCATTAACACCCGAAGAAGAAAGAGTAATTGTAAATAAAGGTACCGAATATCCTGGTACAGGTAAATACGAACATACAACAGATAAAGGAACTTATACCTGCAAACGTTGTAATGCTGCACTATACCGTTCTGAAAGTAAGTTTGATGCGCACTGCGGATGGCCGGCTTTCGACGATGAAATTAAAGGTGCTGTAAAACGTATTCCTGATGCCGATGGATCGCGTACAGAAATCGTTTGCGCCAATTGCGGCGCGCATCTTGGTCACGTATTTTTAGGCGAAGGATTTACCAATAAAGACACCCGTCATTGTGTAAATTCCATCTCTATGAATTTCGTGCCAGATCAAAAATAAGGTGGGTATAGTTGGGTTAGGTAGAGGCGTACGGCGATAAGCTGTACGCCTTTTTTAATGCACAAAATCAGGCTGTTTTTTCACAAATTATTGATTATAAACTAAATGCTTATATTTGCAGGCTCGATAAAGAAAATTTAGCCTATGAAGTATCTTCTGTTATTAAGTTTTTGTTTTCTGTTTCTGCAGGTCAAAGCACAAAATCCCGACACATCAAATGAGCCGGATAGTATCAAAAAAACAGTTCTCGCTACTTATTATCACAGAAAATTCGAAGGCCGCCGTACCACCAGCGGCGCCAAATACCGGGCAAAAAAACTTACGGCCGCCCACCGCTCTTTGCCAATGGGTACCCTGGTAACTGTAACCAATCCCGATAACGGAAAATCAGTAATAGTAAAGGTAAACGACCGTGGCCCATACTCCAAAAAACTCGCTATTGATCTTTCAGAACGTGCTGCGAAACAGATCGGCATCTACCGTAAAGGAATTGCTAAAGTTAGCCTCAGTTATACGGTTGAATAATACTCTTTCAGGCTCTATCTCAGACCTGTTATATTCCTAAAATTTAAGTTATTAACACTCTTTTTTGTTTGTTAAACCCTTTAAAAGAAACGATTAGCTTTTTTTTCGCTTGAAAATGATATTTAGCTGATCGTTTTTCCCCAGCAATCACACAGGGTGTTAACAACTTTGGTTCACAAAAAAGACCCGCCGTACATATATTTGTTTAACAAAGTTCTTTAACTTCTTGCGCCTGAAAACAAATATAAAAGCTTAGTTTTTAGTAATTTATACGTACATCATCCCGATTGTAATTTTAAATTCCCTAACTAAAAACTCAGTTGTTTGCTAGGCAATAGGGTTAGCACTTTCACAACAGCGTTTTGATAAAAGACATTACAATCATCATATAAAATTGATGGATGCGTGTCTTCGTCGGCTCTGTTAAAAAAATTGAATTAAAAACATCAGCGTATGGAACAGGAATTATTACTACAAGAAAACAAAGACCGATTTGTGCTTTTGCCGATTAAATACCCGGCAATTTGGGAAATGTATAAAAAGACCGAAGCTAGTTTTTGGACTGCAGAAGAGATTGATCTTTCTGATGATCAGAAACACTGGGATAATTTGAATGACGGCGAAAGACATTTCATTTCTCACATTCTTGCTTTCTTTTCTGCTAGTGATGGTATTGTGAACGAAAACCTTGCAGTAAACTTCATGAGTGAGGTGCAATTGCCGGAAGCACGTTGTTTTTATGGTTTCCAGATTATGATGGAGAACATCCATGCCGAAACCTACGCCCTGTTAATCGATACTTATATTAAGGATCCTGAAGAAAAAGATCGTTTGTTCCATGCCATTGATACTGTACCTGCAGTAAAAAGAAAAGCAGAATGGGCTTTACGCTGGATCGAAAACGGAACTTTTGCAGAACGTTTAGTCGCTTTTGCTGCGGTAGAAGGTATTTTCTTCAGCGGAAGTTTTTGCTCTATCTTCTGGTTAAAGAAACGTGGCTTAATGCCGGGATTAACTTTCAGTAACGAGCTGATTTCAAGAGATGAAGGTTCGCACTGCGAATTTGCTTGTTTGTTGTACAGTATGTTGAGCAATAAATTAAGCGAAGAAGCTGTTCACGGAATTATCAGCGATGCAGTAGAAATCGAAAAAGAATTTATTACCGATGCCTTACCGGTGGCGCTGATTGGTATGAATGCAAAGTTAATGAGTCAGTATATCGAGTTTGTGGCCGACAGGTGGTTACAGGAATTAGGTTACAAAAAAATCTATAATGCAACCAATCCGTTCGATTTTATGGAAATGATTTCATTGCAGGGTAAAACTAATTTCTTCGAAAAACGTGTAGGCGATTATCAAAAAAGCGGTGTATTAACCTCTGCTGATAATAATAAACAGGCGTTTTCTTTAGACGAAGACTTCTAGGTAGAATTTTGAATTGGTGAATGATGGAAGGAGTGAATGCTTTTTCATCAGTAGAAAAAATAAATAATTACAATGAATAGAGCCAGGGTGATGGGCGAATTAACATTCTCTTATTCAACTCACTCATTCAACCTTAATAAAACTTAAATCTCATAAAATATGTTCGTACTAAAAAGAGATGGCCGCAAAGAAGCGGTGCAATTTGACAAAATCACGGCCCGTATTCAAAAGCTGTGCTACAGTTTAAATTCAGACCTTGTAGACCCGATTGATGTGGCCAAGAAGGTAATCGAAGGTTTATATGATGGGGTTACTACATCAGAGCTGGATAACCTTGCTGCAGAAACGGCGGCATCGTTAACAACCAAGCACCCTGATTATGCTTTGCTGGCATCGCGTATCGCGGTTTCCAACCTGCATAAAAACACCACTAAATCATTCTCGGGTACGATGAAAATGTTGTACGAATATTTCGACCCGAAAGCGCAGAAAGCAGCTCCGCTTATCGCTGATGATGTTTATGAGATTATAGAAAAAAACAAGGATATTTTAGATAGCTCTATCATTTACGACCGCGATTTCGGTTTCGATTATTTCGGTTTTAAAACTTTAGAAAAATCATACCTGTTAAAAGTTAACGGTCAGATTGTAGAGCGCCCGCAGCATTTGTTTATGCGTGTTTCTGTCGGTATCCACAAAGAAGATATCGAAAGTGCAATCAAAACCTATAACTTAATGAGCGAGCGTTGGTTTACACATGCTACACCAACTTTATTCAATGCCGCTACACCAAAACCTCAAATGTCGTCGTGTTTCTTGTTAACCATGCAGGATGACAGCATCGAGGGAATTTACGATACATTAAAGCAAACTGCTAAAATTTCGCAAAGTGCAGGTGGTATCGGTTTAAGCATCCACAATATCCGTGCAACAGGATCGTACATCGGTGGTACAAACGGTACAAGTAACGGCATTATCCCAATGTTACGTGTATTTAACGATACCGCCCGTTATGTAGATCAGGGTGGAGGTAAACGTAAAGGTGCCTTTGCCATTTATTTAGAGCCCTGGCATGCAGATGTTTTCGAATTCTTAGATCTTCGTAAAAACCACGGTAAAGAAGAAATGCGTGCGCGCGATTTGTTCTATGCCCTTTGGATTAACGATTTGTTTATGCAACGTGTTAAAGATAATGGCGACTGGACCTTATTCTGCCCGCACGAAGCACCAGGTTTGGCCGATTGTTTCGGTAAAGAATTTGAAGAACTTTATACCAAATACGAAGCTGAAGGCCGTGGCCGTAGAACTGTTAAAGCCCAGGAACTTTGGTTTGCCATCTTAGATTCGCAAATCGAAACTGGTACACCTTATATGTTGTTTAAAGATGCAGCGAACAGCAAATCTAACCAGCAGAACTTAGGTACCATTAAAAGTTCTAACCTGTGTACAGAGATTATTGAGTACACTTCTAAAGATGAGGTTGCAGTTTGTAACTTAGCTTCTTTAGCATTACCTCGTTTCGTAATCAACGGTGCTTTCGATCACCAGAAATTATATGATGTAACCTATCAGGCTACTTTAAACCTGAACAAGATCATCGATCATAACTATTATCCGGTACAGGAAGCCGAAAATTCAAACATGCGTCACCGTCCGGTTGGTTTAGGTGTACAAGGTTTGGCTGATGCTTTTATCTTAATGCGTTTACCTTTCGAAAGTGATGAAGCTAAACGTTTAAATAAGGATATTTTCGAAACCATTTATTTCGCTTCAATGACTGCTTCGCACGATTTGGCTGTGAAAAATGGTCCTTACCAAACTTTTAAAGGTTCTCCTTTATCAAAAGGTAAATTCCAGTTCGACTTATGGAACGTAACACCAGATAGCGGCCGTTGGGATTGGGATGCATTACGCAAAAAAGTAGTTAAAGATGGTGTGTACAACTCATTATTAGTTGCGCCAATGCCAACTGCATCTACTTCGCAGATTCTAGGTAACAACGAATGTTTCGAGCCCTATACTTCAAACATTTATACCCGCCGAGTATTAAGCGGAGAGTTTGTGGTGGTAAATAAACACTTATTGAAAGATTTAGTAGCCCTTGGTTTATGGAACAACGATATGAAAAACCAGATCATATTGGCTAACGGTTCAATCCAGGCTATTGATGCTATTCCTGATTACATTAAAGAATTGTACAAAACTGTTTGGGAAATCAAGATGCGTAACATCATCGATATGGCTGCAGATCGTGGTGCCTATATCTGCCAGTCGCAATCGTTAAACTTGTTTGTAAACGCACCAAATACTTCAAAATTAACTTCAATGCACTTCTATGCATGGGAAAAAGGTTTGAAAACCGGTATGTATTACCTACGTACGCAGGCAGCTTCTCAAGCGGTTAAATTTACGGTAGAGAACCAAGGTGGTAAAGCGATTGAAGCGGTTATTCCTGCTGAAATGACACAAGATCAGGTTGCAGAAGAAATCGTTGACGGACCAGTTTGTTCAATGGAAGAAGGTTGCATTAGCTGTTCTGGTTAAGCTTAAAGACAGAAAGATCAAAGCGAAAAGCCTGCATCATCTCGTCATTGCGAGGCACGAAGCAATCTTAATGCGATAGTTGTTCTTCTCATCATAAAGCAATAAAATAGATAAGGTTTTGGGCAAACGCTCAAAACCTTATTTTTTGTTTATATTTTTGTATTAGTTCAGTAGTTCATTCGTCATTGGTAGATTAGTTTCTAAAGCGCCAAACACCAATGAACTAATGACGAATGAACCGATGAACACTCTAAAACATAGCAAACACGAAATCATTCCCTGCGAAAGATGCGGAACAGCTATTGAGTGCAAGGCAAATTCTTACACCAAATGCCAATGCAGCGTGGTGCAGCTCAGCATCAACGAAGTACAATACATTTCAGAACTCTATGATGGATGCCTTTGCGCCAAATGCCTTTTCGAATTACAGCAGGAGTATAGAGAAGAAATCGGGGTTTAATCTTTGCGTTTTCTTGGTAAAATAATTTGAAAAGCAGGTTTCTGTGTTTTTCGGTGGGCTTCGGTCCCGCTTTCCCTTCTGCCCCGATAAAAAAATCGGGGGCATCCGTCCAATCGGGTTTATTATATTCAGGTGCCGTGCTTTTTTTTAAAGGTTTTAGTTGTGCCTAAATCTAAATATTGTCTCCCAATCAGGTCAATTTCGTAGGTCTAAAAAAGGACAGATTTTACCCGTTAATTGTTAATTGTACAATTAAAATTTCTGCAGATATAGATCAAAACTAAAAAGGTCGTTTTTCAGTATTTATAAGCATTCAGGTAAGTGAAACCCAAAAATGTCATCTGCAGTTCGCATCCCTTAAATTGTTTATCTCAATGCTTCTTTCAGGCCTTAAAATCAATAAAAAATAGTTTAAAAATAAGTGTTAAAAATGGTAACAATGCATACAATTTGATGTCAATGTAGTGCTTGATAAATGGTTTATCAGGTTAAAAAAACAGAAAAATACAAAACGTTATGGAAGCGCTCATTTCTAATTACTGGTGGGTTTTAGTGGCACTGTTGTGCGCAGTTTTATACAAATATATTTTACGTTTCTTATTCGGGATGGTCATCGTACCCGAAGACAGGATCGGTTTGATTACCAAAAAATTCGTGCTCTTCGGTTCAGCAAAAGAATTGCCCGATGGCCGCATTATCGCGGTTAAAGGCGAAGCTGGTTTCCAGGGAAAAACACTGGCGCCGGGATTGTATTTCGGGATGTGGTTCTGGCAGTACAGTGTAACCATGGAACAGTTTACCATTATCCCGGAAGGAAAAATCGGATTGATTATGGCCAAAGATGGATCAGAAATTCCTACGGGAAATATTCTCGGACAAAAAGTAGAATCTGATAACTTTCAGGATGCCGTAAAGTTTCTCGAAAACGGCGGTCAAAGGGGAAGGCAAACTTCTTATATCACCTCGGGTTCCTATCGTATCAACACCATGCTCTTTCAGGTTTCGGTTACTGATATGATCCGCATCCAGGAAAGCATGGTGGGCATTGTAACCACATTGGATGGTTTACCGATTGAGGCGAACCAGATTGCCGGTAAAATGGTTGAGGGGCACAACAATTTCCAGGATTTTGATGCCTTTATCAAACTGGGTGGTAACCGTGGTTTGCAGCCGCAGGTAATTCTGGCAGGTTCTTATAACCTCAATCCCTGGGCTGTTCAATTGGAAGAAATCCCGATGATGGAAATAGCCATTGGTTATGTAGGCGTAGTGATCTCATTTATCGGGCAGGAAGGGAACGATTTAACCGGAGCCGACTTTAAACACGGTAATATTGTTGGTAAAGGATCTAAAGGCGTTTGGTTAGAACCACTTGGTCCTGGTAAATATCCGATTAACAAATACATTATGAAGGTAGAACTGGTGCCTACAACCAATCTGGTGCTAAACTGGGCATCGGCAAGGAGTGAGGCGCACAACCTGGATAAAAACTTATCAACCATTACCGTACGTTCGAGAGATGGTTTCCCGTTTAATCTGGATGTGGCGCAAATTATCCACGTACCTACAACAGAAGCGCCAAAAGTAATTGCCCGCTTTGGTAATATGGTCAATCTCGTTTCGCAGGTTTTAGAGCCAACAATTGGTAACTATTTCCGTAACTCGGCGCAGGGAAGCGATGTAATTGCTTTCTTAAGTACCCGTAAAGAGCGTCAGGAATCGGCTAAAGAGCACATCCGTAAAGTGCTTGATGAATATAACGTAAATGCCGTTGATACACTAATTGGTGATATTGTTCCGCCAGAATCGTTAATGAAAACCCTAACCGACCGTAAAATTGCGGAAGAACAAAAAGTTACTTACGAAACCCAGAAACAGGCACAGGAAACGCGCCAGGGGATGGAGAAAGAAACTGCCATTGCCGATATGCAAAAGGATATTGTGAAAGCACAACAAAGTGTAGAGATTGCCGAACGTACTGCAAGTGCAACGGTGAAAAAATCAGAAGGTGATGCCGCAGGTGTAAAATTAGCCGTTGGTGCAGAAGCCGAAGCCACAAAAATGAGGGCCCATGCCGAAGCAGAGGCCACCAAAGCAAGGGCACAGGCCGATTCGGAAGCCATTAAGTTAAAGGCTTCAGCAGAGGCAGAGCAGATTTCGTTAACCGGTAGTGCCGAAGCAGGTAAAATTCTGGCTGTAGGTAAATCAACTGCCGAGGCTTACGAACTTGCGGTTAAAGCTTTGGGTGGCGAAAACTTTACCCGTTATAAAATCACCGAGGAACTATCAAAAGGCAATGTAAAACTGATCCCTGATGTGCTTATTGGTGGCAATGGCGGTAATCATGGCGGCTCAGCAATGGACGGCTTACTGGGGCTTAAATTAATGGAATTAATGGATCCCGAAAAACGTAAAGAAGTGGTTGCCGTTGCAGAAATTGTAGAAACAAAACCAAAACCTAAAAAGGATAATATTAATCCATAATAGATTTTAATTAATTGGAAGGCCTCAGCGTTAGTTGGGGCTTTTTGTTTTGCTATTGTTTATTCTTAACCCGCATTATCGTCATTTCGAGCGGAGTGCAATGAAGCCGAGAAATCTGTCTCGAGATAGATCTCTCCGCTCCACTGCGTTTCGGTCGAGATGACGACCCTTTTTGTCTTTATACCTTAATCCTTTTTAGTAACTTTGCAGCCAGATTGAGAATGGTAGAATTTTGAATGATTGATTTTTGAATGACTGGGTTTTGAATGACTGAGTTTTGAATAAAGTGAATGGCTATACTTTGAGCAGTTCAATTATTCCATCATTTTCTCATTTAATCATTAGTCATTCCATCACTCGCTCATGAAATAATTTTAAAAAATGAAGAAAGTTAATGTTGGCCTGGTGCAGATGAGCTGTACTAAAGATAAGCAGGAAAATTTAGATAAAGCGATTGCGAAAGTAAGGGAAGCAGCAGCAAAAGGTGCACAGATTGTATGTTTGCAGGAGCTTTTTACTTCGCTGTATTTCTGCGATGTTGAAGATTATGATAATTTTGATCTGGCAGAAGCTATTCCCGGTCCGTCAACTGATGCGTTGCAGGTTGTAGCCAAAGAATTGGGTGTGGTAATTATAGCTTCACTTTTCGAAAAACGTGCTGAAGGTTTGTACCACAATACTACTGCAGTTTTAGATGCCGATGGTTCATATTTGGGTAAATACCGCAAAATGCATATTCCTGATGACCCCGCTTTTTACGAAAAATTCTACTTTACACCAGGCGATTTGGGCTATAAAGTTTTCCAGACTAAATTCGCAAAAATCGGCATTTTGATCTGTTGGGATCAATGGTATCCCGAAGCGTCACGTATCACAGCTTTAATGGGGGCTGATATTATGTTTTATCCAACTGCAATTGGCTGGGCAACAGATCAGGATGAAGAAACCAATCAGGATCAATACAATGCGTGGCAAACCATTCAGCGCTCGCATGCAGTGGCAAACGGTGTACCTGTTGTAAGCGTAAACCGTGTAGGTTTTGAGCAGGATGGTGCCATGAAATTCTGGGGCGGAAGTTTCGCCACAAACGGACAAGGAAAATTACTTTATCTGGCTTCACACGATCAGGAAGAAACGGAAGTGGTTGAACTGGATTTATCAGAATCTGATTTCTTCCGTAAACACTGGCCTTTTTTAAGAGACAGAAGGATCGATTCTTATCAACCGATCACAAAAAGATATATTGACGGGGATTAAGCAGAAAGGTTAAAGACCAAAGCTTCAAACGCCGAAATCGTCATTTCGAGCGAAGTGCAACGCAGTCGAGAAATCTATCAGAGATTCCTCCGTTCAGCCATGCTTCAGTAGAGATGACGATAATCCAATGTGAAACTTTAAATTATAGACTTAACGAATGTCAAACTTCCCTCCTAAAAAAGATTTAAATATCAATCAATTCGATTATTCACCTAAGAAACAAGGTTATGCTTTTCCTGCCGAATGGGCTAAACATGAGGCAACCTGGCTTAGCTGGCCGCATAAAGAAGCATCATGGCCGGGTAAAATCGAGACTATTTATAAACCTTATTGTCAGTTTATTAAAGCTGTTGCTGAGGGTGAAAAAGTGCGCATCAATGTGAAAGATGAGGAAATGAAAGCTTTCGCCATTGCTGAATTAATAAAAGTTGATGCCGATTTAAGTCAGGTTGAGTTTTATTTCAACGAAACCAACGATGCCTGGTGCCGCGATCATGGTCCGGCATTTGTACTTAAAGGGAACGAAAAAGCAGTGGTAGACTGGGGCTACAATGCATGGGGTGGTAAATATCCTCCATTCGACCTTGACGATGTTGTACCAACAAAAATTGCCAAACATTTCGATCTGCCTTTATTCGCACCTGATATTGTAATGGAAGGTGGTTCGGTAGAATTTAATGGTGCCGGAACAGTTTTAACTACCACAGCTTGTTTGTTAAACGAGAACCGTAATCCACATTTAACAAAAGAACAAATTGAGCAATATTTGCTGGAGTATTATGGACAGGATCAGGTTTTATGGTTGGGCGATGGTATTGTTGGCGATGATACCGATGGCCATATTGATGATATTACCCGTTTCGTAAACGAAGATACCGTTTTAACCGTTGTAGAAAGTAATCCTTTGGATGAAAACTATGTACTACTGCAGGAAAACCTCGAAGCGTTGAAAGCAATGAAACTGAAGGACGGCAGAGCATTAAACATTATTGAATTGCCAATGCCATCACCGGTAATTTATGACGATACCCGTTTACCGGCATCTTACGCTAACTTTTACATTGCCAATGCAGCGGTAATTGTTCCGGTTTTTGACGATGTGAACGACCAAAAAGCTTTGGATATTATTCAGGGCTGTTTTCCGGATCGCAAGGTGATCGGTATCAATTCAGTAGATATTATCTGGGGACTGGGTAGTTTCCATTGTTTAAGTCAGCAGGAACCAGCTGTTTAGTCCTTAGTCGTTAGTCAAAAGTCATTAGTCAATTTGGTTTTTAGTATTAACTTTACAACATTAAAACATTTCAATTTTACAACATTTCACAATGAAATTACTAGAAGGAAAAACAGCATTAATTACAGGTGCATCAAAAGGGATCGGCCGTAAAATAGCTGAAAAATTTGCCGAGCAGGGCGCTAATGTAGCTTTTACATATTTATCATCAGTAGAAAAAGGTGAGGCTTTAGAGCAGGAATTACAAAGCTTCGGGACGAAAGTTAAAGGTTACCGTTCTGATGCTTCTAAATTTGCTGAAGCAGAGCAATTGATCAACGATATCGTTGCCGAATTCGGTACCATTGATATTGTAGTAAACAATGCCGGTATTACCAAAGATGGTTTATTGATGCGCATGAGCGAAGAAAACTGGGACGATGTGATCAACATTAACCTGAAATCGATCTTCAATGTAACCAAAGCTGCTTCCAAAGTAATGATGAAAGCTCGTAAAGGTGTATTTATCAACATGAGTTCGGTTGTGGGCGTTACCGGTAATGCTGGTCAGGCCAACTATGCGGCTTCGAAAGCTGGTATTATTGGTTTTACAAAATCGGTGGCTAAAGAGTTGGGTTCGAGAAATATCCGTGCCAATGTAGTAGCTCCGGGTTTTATCCGTACCGAAATGACCGAAGTTTTAGATCCAAAAGTGGTTGAAGGCTGGGAAAAGGATATTCCTTTAAAACGTGCCGGAGAAACTGAAGATATCGCCAATGTTTGCGTGTTTTTAGCTTCTGATATGAGCGCTTACGTAACCGGACAAACTTTGTCTGTTTGCGGCGGGATGCTTTAAGAGGGTTAAGGGATTGAAAGGTTGGAAGGTTGAAAGGTTTTGGGCTCAGAACATTGCAACTTTCCAACCTTTTAACTTTCCAACTATTTTACAACATATTTCCCTTTCACCTCGGTAACATCCGGTTGGGTTTTATTCTTCTCAAAAGCCAAATATCCGGCCTGTAACGATTTCCAAAAGGTTGCTTGCTCCGGGAATTGAGCAATGTACTTTTTCATATTTCTATCCGTCATTTTGAAAGGATAAATGTTAACCGGAATCTTTTCCTGACCGGCATTTCTGGCTTCAACGCCTAAAATATATACTTCCTTAATTTTTTCATCCGTTAAAGGGATGCAGCCTACGGTTACACAATTGCCATGAATATAAATATCGCTTCCGGGCTTTCTGTCTTTTCCCGTCCGGGCGTAATCTACCGTGTTGGGATAATTCACACCTAAGGACAAATGAAAATTACTCATCGGGTTGAAAACGTTCACGTAATAAAATCCTTCTGGTGTTTGTCCGTCTCCTTCAAATACCTTCGGACCAATGGTGCCAGAATGCGCACAGAAATCGTATGTTCTGAATAAAGAATAGGTTTTTGCCGAATTGTTCTTTAACCAGATTTCGAGCTTGCCTTCTGTTTTATAAGCATTGATTACCATCGAAAACTGATCGCCATATCCGCCTGCCTCAACAAATTTTCTCAATGTTTCCCATTTTTCATGGTATGCCTTTTCTACCCTTTCAAATTTAATCTGGGTGGCTTTAAAATTGTTTTGGGCATTCACCATAAGGCTCAGGGATAGCAAAAATGTTAAACAGGTTAATTTCATAGAGATTGATTTGGTTAAAACTAACGAATTTATACTAATATTTAATCTTCAACATGTAACATGGCAAAGTGCAAAGCGTTTTGCGCATGGCATTGATTGGCAGAATGCCTATAGCCATCAACCATCAATCTGTGCAATTTGAACGAACCAATGACCAATGACGAATGAACCAATTAACAAAAGGCCTTGAAAATTTCCCTAAAATTACCATCTTTATGAATTATGACTGGTTTTTTTTCGGGTGCTTCTATTTTGTCTTTTCTAGGTTGCCTGGCTTTGGGCGTGCTGTACGCCTGGCTGCTTTATCGTGGTAACAAAAATCTGGATAAAAAACTTCAGTATGGTTTAACAGCATTACGGATTATCGTGGTGGCCACTATTGCCTGGTTAATATTTGCGCCGCTGATTAAAACCTTAAATTATACTTTAGATAAACCTGTCATCATTATCGGGCAGGATAATTCCCTGTCAGTTGGTCAGGTTAAAGCTGCTGGTTTCGACCAAAAGTTATATGAACGAAACCTTAAAACATTACAGGATAAGCTATCAAATAAATACGAAGTAAAAGTACTTCATTTTGGCGATCGGGTTGCTGATGGTTTCGACTTTAAGAATCAGGGAAAATTAACGGATGCAGCTGCCTTTTTTCAAAAAGTGAGGGATGAATATACCAACCGGAATGTTGGCGCCATTATTTTAGCAACCGACGGTATTTTTAACCATGGTGGAAATCCGCTTTACAGCATCAACCAGATCAATGCACCGGTTTATTCCATTGCTTTGGGCGATAGTATCCCAAAGCGTGATGTGTTGATTTCAAATGTCAATTACAATAACATTGTGTACCTGGATGATGATTTTACGATCGAAGTTCAGGTGCAGGCCTTCCAGAGTGACGGAGAAAACACTTCTCTAACAGTAAGTCAGAATGATGCAAAAATCGAACAACAAAATATAGCTGTTAATGGAAATTCGTTTGTTAAAACGGTTCCGGTAAAAATCCATGCGGGCAAAATTGGTGTTCAAAAATATACCGTTCAGCTGGGTGCTTTACCAAATGAAATTACGACAAGGAATAACGTTCAGACTTTCTATGTTGAGGTTATTGACGGACGGCAGAAAGTATTGTTAGCTGCAGCTGCACCACATCCTGATTTAAGCGTGTTAAAAGAGGCTATTTCACTCAATAAACATTACGAATCTAAACTTGCACTCGCGGATGATTTAAACGCAACAGATCCCTCCAAATTTGATTTGATTGTATTGTATCAATTGCCCGATGTTCAGAACCTGTCAACTGCCTTTCTCAAGAAGTTGACAGGCTTAAAAAAACCGATCTGGTATATTTTGGGTGGACAGAGCAATGTAAATGCTTTTAACCAGATTCAAAATCAGGTGAATCTAAGCTCTACCAATGGATCTGTACAGGAGGTATATGCAGATTTTGCCAATGGATTTACAAGTTTTAACCTTAGCGACGAAGATAAAAAGCAGTTTTCGGCCTTCGATCCGTTATTAAGTCCATTTGGCAGATTAACCGTAAACGCGGGTACCACGCCGGTTTTTAACCAACGTATAGGCAAAGTAAGCACACAACAGCCATTGTTATTTTTTGCAAACGAAAATGGTACAAAAACAGGTTATCTGATGGGAGAGGGGCTGTGGCGCTGGAAACTTTCGGAAGCAGAAAATGAAAATAACCAGTCGGTTTTAAACGACCTGATTTCAAAAACAGTTCAATATTTATCTGTTAAAGATGATAAGCGAAGGTTTAAGGTTTTTACCTCTAAATCGGCTTATGATGAAAATGAAGCCATCCAGTTTAATGGCACACTTTATAATGATAGTTATCAGCCTGTAAATGAAGCAGAGGTAAAACTTCAGGTAAAAAATGAAGCTGGAAAAGTATTTAATTATATCTTCTCCAAAACCGAAAACGGCTATCAATTGGATGCCGGAACGATGCCTGCCGGTAATTATTCTTACCTGGCCAATACAGAGCTTGGGGGAAAGAAATTTACCGCATCAGGAAGTTTTTATGTCAATGCGCTGATTGCAGAATATCAGCAAACAACTGCCAATCACCAGCTTTTAAATACCATTTCCAAACAGAGCAACGGCAAACTCTTTATGCCCGAAAACCTGCTTAAAATAGCCGATGAAATTGTCAAAAATGAGAACATAAAAACCATCAGTTATGAAGACCGAAAATACGACGAATTGATTAATATGAAATGGTTGTTTGGTTTAGTGCTGATTTTACTGGGTACAGAGTGGTTTTTGAGAAAACGTAATGGCGAATTGTAATGTAAAATGTAAGGAGGTAAGATGGATGATGTATTAATCCAATTTCAGTTCACAATATACCTTTAAAAGATCACTTAAAAACACTATTTATTCCAAATCGTCGTCCTGAATTTATTTCAGGATCTTAGTAATAGCTTATATTCAATTAACTTCGAAAGTGCTAGATGATAACATCCGGCACCAAGAATAGATAAAAACGCAATGCAGCACTACAACATTTCTACTTCAGAAGTTATTGAGGTTTTAGGAACCATTGCTTTTGCTATATCTGGTACTTTTACCGCAATGCAGCGTAAGCTTGATCCATTCGGCGTACTTATAATCGCTTTCGTTACCTCAATTGGTGGTGGTACAGTTCGAGATTTGTTAATTGGCGATACCCCGGTTGCCTGGATGCGTGACATGCAAACCTGCCTAATCATTTTATTCACGGCATTGGCAACTATGTTTTTTAAAACGCACGTGCAGAAAATGAAAATCACGTTGTTTTTGTTTGACAGCTTAGGTCTTGGCTTATTTACTATGGTTGGATTATTAAAAGGGATCACTTTTGGTTTAAATCCGGGTATATGTATTGCGTTGGGTACCATTACAGGTTGCTTTGGAGGAATTATTAGAGATACATTGCTCAACACGATACCTCTGGTATTCAGGAGGGAAATTTATGCCACAGCCTGTATATTTGGTGGTTTGTTGTATTATTTATTGGTATGGTTAAATGTGGAGAGCGTGGTGGCAAAACTTTCGGTAGTGGCTTTTATTTTCGTTTTGCGTATCATCGTGGTGAGGTTTAAACTTTCTCTGCCAAAATTTGAGTATTAGGAATGGGTTAACTGTATAAATTGTTTACCCTTCGACTACGCTCAGGGGGTTAAATGCGGAGTCAAAATGCCCATTAAATTGCTTAATTGTTATATGGCTAAATTGTTAACTGCAAATTGCCAACTGTGAACTGAACTCCGAACTCAAAACTCTGAACTCCCAACTAATCTTTCTTCTCCTCCTGGATAATCACAAAAACATCTTCATTGTCTTTTTTCATGAAGTATTTTTCACGGGCAAATTTTTCAGCCGTGTTCAGGTTGGTATTCAGTTCGTTAAGATCTTTTTTAACCTGAGCGGTTTCTTTCTCGAAATATTCTTTTTCTTCCTGCAATTTATTGGCCTGACTGCGGTACTCATACTGCGACATCATATCGTTTTTATCGAAAAATAGCATCCACAGCGCAAAAGCGACAGTAGCAAGGAAATATTTATTGCGGAAAAGATCTATTAAACGTTTCATATATTTCTCAAAAAATCGTTATTGCAAGGTACGAAGCAATCTCAAAGCAATAAATTTTTATTAGTCAAGCTCAAGTAGTAAGATTGCTTCGTGCCCCGCAATGACGTAAATGTAAATAAAAACATCCGAAGATTTTAAATCTCCGGATGTTTCGCAAATAAGTTTTTCAACTTGTTAACACCATAGCATTGGGTTTAAACCCAATGCTATGAATTATTTTTTAGCGTATTTGAATTTTGAACCGATGAAACGTGCGTTTTCACCTAATTCTTCCTCAATACGTAATAATTGATTGTATTTTGCAATCCTGTCTGAACGTGATGCAGAACCGGTTTTAATCTGTCCGCAGTTTAATGCAACAGCTAAATCAGCAATCGTAACATCTTCAGTTTCGCCAGAACGGTGACTCATTACCGAAGTATAACCGCTGTTTTGTGCCAAAGTTACCGCATTGATGGTTTCAGTTAAAGAACCGATCTGGTTTACTTTTACCAAAATTGAATTAGCAGTAGCCTCATCAATACCACGTTGTAAGCGCGTTACGTTGGTTACAAATAAATCATCACCAACCAGTTGTACATGGTCTCCGATTTTATTGGTTAAGCTTTTCCAGCCAGTCCAGTCGTTTTCATCCATACCATCTTCAATAGAGATAATCGGATATTTTGCAGAAAGATCAGCTAAATATTGTGCCTGCTCTTCGCTAGAACGAATTACTCCGGTAGCACCTTCAAATTTAGTATAGTCGTATTTACCATCTTTGTAGAACTCAGATGATGCACAGTCTAACGCTAAACAGATTTGTGAACCTGGTTTGTAACCAGCGGTTTCAATTGCTTTTAATACCGTCTCGATTGCATCTTCAGTGCCATCAAAAGTTGGTGCAAAACCACCTTCATCACCTACTGCAGTAGATAAACCCCTGTCGTGAAGAATTTTTTTCAAGCTATGGAAAACTTCAGTTCCCCAACGTAAAGCCTCAGAGAAAGAAGGCGCGCCAACCGGCATAATCATAAATTCCTGAAAAGCAATAGGTGCATCAGAGTGAGAACCACCGTTAATGATGTTCATCATCGGAATTGGTAAAGTGTTAGCATTAACACCACCAATGTAACGGTATAAAGGCTGGCCAATTTCATCAGCAGCAGCTTTAGCAGCAGCTAAAGAAACACCTAAAATCGCGTTAGCACCTAAGTTACCTTTGTTTTCGGTACCATCAAGGTCTAACATAATTTTATCAATTGTATTTTGCTCAAAAACATCAATACCTCTTAATGCATCAGCAATTTTAGTATTTACATTTTCTACGGCTTTTAAAACACCTTTACCTAAATATGTAGATTTATCACCATCACGTAATTCAACAGCCTCATATTGCCCGGTAGATGCACCGCTTGGTACAGCTGCACGGCCAAAAGCGCCTGCCTCTGTTACTACTTCTACTTCTACTGTTGGATTGCCTCTCGAATCGAGAATCTGTCTGGCATGGACATTAACGATTATGCTCATTTTTATTTAATTTTTTGTTGATTTTTTAACCTGCTTAGTGTACAAAGTACAATTACTAAGTGCAACATCAAAGTTAGTATATTTTTTAAATAAATAAAGCGTTTTAAGGGTTAATGTTACGATAGTTGTTTGAGTTAACCGATGGTTAATTTTAAGTTAATATGGGTTGTTAAACGCTAGTTCTATCTTCTGATCCTTATAAGCATAAACCATTAATTTTTTTTTGAAAAGCAATTGCAGTATTACATCGGTTGGGGTTGGCCCCGCTTTTCATTTCAAGTCCTCACTCGTTCCTCGTTCCGGGCTTTCCATTTCAATCGGGTTTAAATTACTTTGGTTCGGTAATTTATAGGAAACTATGCCTGAAAGTGCCGTCATCTCGACTGGAACGTCCCGAATATTCGGGAGAGAGATCTATCTAGACAGATTTCTCGACTTCGTTGCACTCCGCTCGAAATGACGACACCGCGAGGGTAGTTATCTCCTTATTTTTTAGCTTGTGCCAAAAGTTCTGTGTTCAAACGCACATATTCATCAATATTTTGTGCTTTTGCTGCATCAATGCCTTGTTGAGCTGTAGTTGCTGCAGCCATTTTATCGCCCATTTTCAATTGGATACGGCCTTTCCATAATTTAAACCAGGGTGCTTTCTGATCTGATTTTTCTGCTTCCGTCATCCATGCTAAAGCTTGTTTTAAATCTTTTCCGTTTTGGAAATAATACAGTGCAGCATTAAAATATGGCTTTTTCTCACCTTTCATGGCTTCGGCAATGTTGGCCATCACTTTTTCGTCGATAGAAGTGGTGATATTGATGGTATAAGCACTATTTTCCCACATCATGTTCAAAGCTGCCGAAGTTTCGGTAACTGCCGCAAACTGCATGGTTAGGGTTTCTACTTTATCTTTTAAAGCGATCGTTTTTACTTTTACGCGAAGTACATCATCACTTTCCTTATAAGTATAAGCGCCCCATTGGTCGGGCGTTTTGCTAAAAATAACGGTCCATTCGTTTTTACCCGGGATACTAAACAAGCCATATTCACCAGCAGCTAAATCTTTACCTTCAATTTTAACGGCATCCGTAAATTTAATGCGAGTGGCAGCATTTGCCCCGTTGCGCCAAACTGTGCCCAATGGTTCCATACCACCAAAAATTTTACGGCCTTTAACATTTGGGCGCGAGTAGATTAAAGTAATTTTACCCAACCCGAAATCCTGAATGATGGTTTGTCCGCTACTCGGTTGTGGAAATTTTGCCTCCTGGGCATTTGCGAAATCTGCGGCACCTAAAAGTGCAACAAACAGCAATACTGATTTGATCGATAATTTCATTGTTTTGTTGTTTTGGTTTTTACGAATTTACGCAATAAGCTCCGGGTTTAACAAAAGTTTTAATGCTGTAGTTAAATCAGTTGATTTTTCCTGAAACCAAAAATCAGCTCGTCAAAATATTCGCCGTTTTTAAAAATAGTGGCTTTTAATTCTGCCTCGAAAACAAAACCTGCTTTTTTCAAAACCTGTTGCGAGGCCAGGTTGGTATGCGATGTCCGTGCGAAAATCCTTTCGATATCGAATGTTTCGAAACCGTATTTGAGCATTTCTTTCACTGCTAACGGAACAATGCCTTTGCCCCAATGTTCTTCGGCAATCCAGTAGCCCATTTCTGCACTTTTACTGTAAATATCGGCCAGCTGGTGCACACCTATTGATCCGATTACCTCGCCGTTATACTCAATGGCTTTAATTTGTAAAGGGTTGTGGCTTAAAGCGAGTTGAATAAAAGCTTCCCCATCTTTTTTCTCGTATGGAAAAGGGAATTTATTGGTTAAATATTTCGAAATGTTGAAGTTATTGGCATGTTTAACCAAATTTTCAACATCACCGGGCTGGTAAGGACGTAAAGTTAGCTGCATTGAGTTACGATTTATCTAGATGAGGTCAGGTTGTAACTTTTCAATAAAAATAAAGTCAGAAATAAAATGATTTTATGCTGCACTTCAATCAATTTGAAAAATCTTATTTCGATCATCTTGTTTTAAAGATAGATAATATTAAGCTCCCGGAAGGCATTTTCTGGATAAAAGGGAGCAATGGTACCGGAAAAAGTACGTTATTGAAAGCGATTGCCGGAATATTATCTTTTAAAGGAGAAATCGCGATTGGAACCGTTTATTTAAAAAATCATGGTGTTTCTTATCGGAAAATGGTCAATTTTGCCGCTGCCGAGCCGTTATTTCCTGAATTTTTAAGCGGAGCAGAAATGATCGCCCTTTTTGCAAAAGCCAAGGGCGCTATTCCTGGTCAGGCTGAGCACTTAGTTACCGGTATCGGAATGCAGGATTATATCAACAATCCCTTAAGTTCCTATTCCAGCGGTATGCTGAAAAAACTTTCGCTGGTGCTGGCTTTCCTGGGGAAACCAAAATTGATTTTGCTGGATGAACCTTTAAATACCATCGATGCAGAATCTCTTGAGGTATTGTACCGCTGGATTAACGAAAAGCATGAGAAAAAAAGGATTAGTTTCATCTTATCATCGCATCAGCCTTTAGATGCATTAAAACTGCCCGGACTTAATCAGATTAATATTGAGGATAAAAAATTAACCCTAAATTTTTAATGTCTCCACACTTGAATATTGCTTTAAGGAAAATATTTGTAGATGGGTTTTACCGTACCCATGCCGGTATGCTGGTATTCGTTTTCGTCATGTTGATCAGTTACTGTTTGTTCATTAACACCTTAGGCACCGTCATGCCTGATCAGATAGATTTCTGGCAGTTTTTCTTTACCATTAGTTTGGTGAGCAATCCGTTAATTATGGCTTTTTATCTTGTGGCGAGCGCATTGTATGCCTATAAAGGCTTAAAATATGTATTTAACCAGCTTGTCTTGCCCCAACAGGAGTTTTTATACTATAGTTTTATGTCATCTTCAAAAAAGCAACAGTTTCTCAGCTGGTGCGCGGTATTGGCTTACATATTTATCCCGGTTTGGTGCTATACATTGTATGCCACAATGATTGGGTTCGTATTTGGTTTTAATCTTATTTCTATTGGGATTTTGTTCTTTCAGCTGCTGCTGATTATTGCAGGTGCTTCTATCATTCTAAAAGAAAGTAATCGTTTAATTGAAAGCAGTAAACCCAACTGGCTAATCAGAGTAAGCCGGAAATGGAATAAACCTGTGTTTTTATTGTATAGCTTTCAGGTTTTTAACCAATCCAAACTGGCCTATTTATTAACAAAAATGCTTTCGTGGGTATTGATTTCAAGTGTTTTTATGCTTTTTTCTGATCTGGAAGATAATTTCAGGTTACTCATGCTCATTACTTCCTGTATTGTTGTGGCACATATTGTGCTCATTTATCAGGAGAAAATTTTCAATGATCGATATTTGTCTTTTTTGCCAAATTTTCCATTCTCAAGGGTAAAAGTATTTTTTGGCTTCTGCTTAAACTATCTTATTTTATTATTGCCCGAAATATGCTGGATGACTACGCGTTTTGGCTCATTAATTTCACTCGAATTAGTCGCATTTGCTTTTTCCGCTATCCTTTTATTTAGAAATTTGCTTCTGCTGAATGAGATTCAGGTTAAAGGATTTTTGATAGGTGTTTTTTGCCTGTTTTTCCTCTTTTATGTGTTTATTATGTTTGGCTTAGGCTTAATGCTAATTCCATTAAACATTATTGTGGCTTGGTTAGTATTCAGGAGAAATTGTTTGAACGATCATGCTTTAAATTAATCACCTTAACTTTGAGAGCATACTATATTTCAATTATGTCTCAATCAATTCGAGGCCAGAAATTCTTTTGAAGTGCTTTTTATTAAGTGTGGCAATTTTTATTTTTCTGGCTAATGCTGTTGCTCCAATAAAAATGTCGGGAATTTCAATTAAACTATTTCTCTTTTTAAGCTCTTTTGTAATTTCTATAGCAATATCACTTGCTGATTTGTCGAAAGGAAGTATGGTTACCTGACCGAAAAAATCTTTCCAAAAATCGATCTCCTCTGCTTTTGCACCAATCATAATCTCATATTCGGTAATAATGGAGACTGCAAAAATATTATAAACTTTGGTTAACTGGTAGAATGTACTTTTCTCTTTTATTCGTTTTCGATAAAAATCAATTAAAATAGATGTATCCAAACAAACTATTTCATTCTCCATGAATTGAAGTTTTTTCTATGTGCCTGATGTTCTTTATACTGTTCTTCACTCATTACAGGGCCTTTGAGCAAAAAATCTTGAAAATCAGATAAGTCCTTCGATGCTTTTTGTTCAATAAACTCTTCGTTTAAAACTGATTTTAATTGTTTTATTTTGGCTGCAGGAAGTTTTTTTATTGCAGCTAACAATTGTTCATAGCCTATGTCGATTGTTATTTCCATATATCAAAAATACACAATTTTAAATTTAAAGCAAGGCAGTGATTTTTAGTTGTTTTAACTAATTCTACCCTAATATTGAATTCGTTTCTTAAATATTAGCAAATACAAAGTTTAACCTTGCCAGTTCCGTTTTGATCTGGTTCATGCCGATTAAACCACCCGACATACCGCTTGATTGCTGAAAAATATTGACGGTTAGTCCGCCATCATCACCTGGTGCCATGGTTACGCTAAATTTATAATAAGTTACAAAAGCCCCAAGTAAAAGACGTTTAATGCGGCTGCCTTTTTCTAAGATTAGATTTCCGAACTGATCATGAGTAACGTTATAACCTTGCTGTTCCATCAGCTCAGTTACTTTTTTTGTCATTTCCTCTACGGAAACATTTTGGTATAAATTCGAAATCAGTCCATCAACAGTTTGAAGGTTTTTTACAAAAAGCGCCATATTATTTATCGTTTGGGATTATTTTAATTCGTCTAATACCTTAAACAACTTTTTGTTGATACTGTTTCCGCTATAATTATTAATATTGATGACCACCACATATTTGTTACCAGCGGCATCGGTGTGATAACCTGCAAATGCCGAAACATCGTTTATGGTTCCGCTTTTAATTTTCATGCCGTTATACTCTGGTAATGCTTTGTAATAATCAGGAAACCAATTCTCTTTTTGAATTTGGAAAAGCACACTAGCCATGGCCGAAGTGGTTATCCTATCGCCTGGAGAAAGTCCGCTGCCGTCAATAATATTCAATACAGTTCTGTCAATGCCCTTATCTGCCCAAAAATTGATCTCAGTTTCAGCACCTTTGCTCGTGGTACCCGCTTTACCTGATTTTATGGCAATGGTTTTTAAAAGTGATTCTCCGTATAAATTGATACTTTTCTTTAAAAACCAGTAGGTAATCTCGCTCAAACTTGGAGAGCTGATGGTACTTATTTTTTGGGTAACCGAAGGAGTGATCTGATTGTTCAAAGTCATTAACCTTGCCGTTGTGGCTTGCTGACCGGTCGAAATCCCCAGCCTTTTCAAGGTGTCCTGCAAACGATAGGCGCAATCAAAAGCAGGGTCGGGGAGGGCTATAGAAATCCCTGTTTTGGCAATGCCTATTCCCCAGCTTCCGCGGAGGTAAGCAACATTGCTGTAAGGTGGAAGAAAAGCGTAAGCGCGGTCACCAGAACCCGAACTGCCGGTTTTGAGTTCATTTACAATCTGCAAATAAGGTGTTGCCGGAACTGTTTTCACAACTTTTACTTCATCTGTTGTGCTGTTTCCCGGTTTTAAATGGATATCAAATTGATTTTCCCGCCAGGCTAAACCCGAAGTTCCGGCACCATAATAATTGCCAATATCCTGCCAAACCCAACCTTCGGGTGTGGTTTGGGTACCGAAAATGCGGTCGTCGCCAATTATTGTACCTTCAATTTTTTTAATGCCTGCAGTTTTTATGGCTGCAACCCACGTGCTTAAAACTACATTTTCTTTATTTTGATAACGCCACGAACCCAAAGTTGGGTCGCCGCTACCGATAATGATCAGGTTGCCTTTTAATGTTCCATCTGTGGTAATTGTTCCGGTATAGGCCAAAGTAGTTTGAAACTGAAAATCTTTTCCTAAAATGCTGAAAGCCGTAGCCGCGGTAATGGTTTTTAAGGTTGAAGCCGTGGCCAGACCAATCTGCTCATTTTTGGCAAATAGTGTTTTGCCGGTATTGGCATCTAAAACACAAAGTGAAACAATGGCGTGTTTTGCCTGCTCATCATTTAACAGGTTATTAAAAGCTTTTTCGAGGTTTTGGATTCTATTTTGAGCGTTTGCTGAAATTGTTAAACACAGCGATAGAGACAATATTTTAAAAAAATTCATTATTTGCAGGTGATTATTTTATATCAGGAAACTGGTATAGTTGGCTTTATTTATAACGTATGTTTCATTTGTAGGGTATGCATCTAAAAAAGTTGAAGGAAACTTTACTTTTTTATTTGCGTTCCACTTAATCTCTATGGCATTTATTTTTCCATCAACCTCTTCTATTAAATCAATTTCCTGTTGTTGGAAACTGCGCCAGAAATAATATTTCGCATGTTTTCTTTTGTTATTACTGGCTTTTATATATTCAGATACAATATAATTTTCGAACAGCTGACCTGCATCCTGTCGTAGGTTGAGCGTGCTGAAATTTTCGATTACTGCATTTCGGATTCCTGTATCATAGAAGTATATCTTTTTGCTTTTTTTAATTTCGTTCCGCAGGTTACTGCTGTAAGCACCTAGCCTAAATACAACGAAACATTGTTCTAATAAATCGATGTAACGCTCAACAGTGAGTTTATCGGCTTCGATCATTTGGCCAAGTTCAGTATAAGAAACTTCGTTACCAATCTGAAGGGCTAATGCCTGTACCAGTTTTTCAAGTTGCAAGGGTTTTCGGATGCCTGTTAGGGATAAAATGTCTTTAAAAAGATAACTGTTTGCCAAATTTAATAACAACTCTTTTTCTTCCCCAGGATAATTGATCGCATCAGGATAAGTACCATAAACTAATCTTTTTTCTAAAGCCTGTTCTTCAATAAGTACGTTCGTTTCATCAACAAGTTCTGCAACTGAAAAAGGGAAGAGGTGATATTCGAATTTTCTTCCGGTTAGCGATTCTTTGATACCCACAGCTAAATCTAACGATGAAGAACCGGTAACCAGCAACTGGATATCAGTAAAGTTATCTACAATCAGTTTTAAAGTTAAGCCAATATTGGTAACACGTTGAGCTTCGTCGATAAAAATGATTTTGTTCGGACCAATGATTGATTTAAGCCTTTCGATACTGATATCGGTCAGGGTTGCCCTTACGTTTGCCTCGTCACAATTTAAAAATACAAAGGGCAATCCTGTTTTTTTAACAATTTGCTTTAACATAGTAGTTTTACCCACTTGCCTCGCCCCGGTGATAATAATGGCTTTTTGCTTAAAAAACTTGGACTCAATGTGATCCTGAAGATTCCTGATAATCATCTCATAATATTTGCTATACTCAAATTTAGCAAAATTATCTGCTAATCACTAAATTATATATAATTTAGTGATTATGATCTCTTTTTTATATGTAATTTAGTGATTATAATCCCTTAATTAAATATTTTGATATTTATAAATTAGCCATTAAATAATTTATTACGTTTAATTTCTTTTCCCTGCCTTAATTTAATTGCGTGGTAAAAGCTGGGTACATCATTCGTCCATTTTTTGAGGGTGAAAACAATCGCGAGTATTTCTATTCTGGTTACTACGCCGATCCAAAAGCAAAGCTCAAATAATACTATCGATTGACAATGAACCATAATTTCGACTAATGAAGCGAATATTGTTAAGGTCCAGATTTTAGCGCCGATAGAATGGGTAGCAATTTCTTTTTTGAACTTGATATAACTTAATATATAAGTTGAAGCTTCAAACGCACCGAGAATGATCAGTTTTACAAGGTTGGCTTTAAAGAAATCAGGACATTGAATGTAAGTTGCAACCGCTACGGAAATGAAAAATACCTGATCGATGCCTGAATCCAGTCGCCTTAACTTTTCGGAAGAGATATTGAGCTTACGGGCAATAATGCCATCAAAAACATCGGTTAACAAACCAATGGATAATAAGGTGATGGCTAAAAAAGAATAATGGCTAACATGGAAAACGCTTAACTGGATGATTCCAAAACCGATAAGTAATCTGGAATAAATTAAAGCGATTGGAATATGTTTCATTGTTAGAGCGCATAAAAAAGAGAATGTATCATAATAGTTTCTCTAACTTTGTCAAGTTGAGCCACTCGAAACGCCTTAGACGAAGTTCTGGCAGGTCCTTCGACAAGCTCAGGATGACATTCTGTATTATGATACATTTTATAAAAAAGCCCCCCGATTTTACATCGGGGGGCTTGTATTTTATTGATTAAACCAATTCTTTCTGAATCAGGTATTCGGCAATCTGAACGGCATTGGTTGCAGCGCCCTTGCGTAAGTTATCGGCAACAATCCAAAGGTTTAATGCTTTAGGTGCTGATTCATCTCTACGGATACGGCCTACAAAAACTTCATCTTTTTCATGGGCATCTTTCGGCATTGGGTATTTCAAGTTGGCTATATCATCAACAACAATTACACCTGGTGCTTTTTCTAAGATGCTGCGCACTTCAGCTAAATCGAAATCATTTTCGAACTCAATGTTAACCGACTCAGAGTGACCGCCCATTACCGGGATACGAACCGTTGTAGCGGTAACTTTAATGTTATCGTCGCTCATAATTTTGTTCGTTTCCTTAACCATTTTCATTTCTTCTTTGGTATATCCGTTTTCGGTGAAAACATCGATATGCGGAAGAACGTTTAAGTCGATTTCGTATGGATAAGCTTTTGGGCCATCAATGCCTTTACGCTCGTTCATTAATTGCTCAACCGCTTTAACACCTGTACCGGTAACCGATTGGTAGGTAGAAACCACTACACGTTTAATTTTGTATTTATCGTGTAAAGGTTTTAAAACCACCACCATCTGGATAGTAGAGCAGTTTGGGTTGGCAATAATCTTGTTATCGATAGAAAGTTCGTGTGCATTAACTTCGGGTACAATTAATTTAATTGCAGGATCCATTCTCCATGCAGAAGAGTTGTCGATAACCGTTGTTCCGGCCTCTTTAAAACGTGGCGCATGCTCTAATGAAGTATTTCCACCTGCTGAGAACAAGGCGATATCAGGTTTCATGCTGATTGCAGTATCCATGCTAACAATTGGGAACTTCTTACCCTTAAAAGTAATTTCCTTACCAACACTCTTTTCTGATGCTACAGGAATTAACTCTGTTAAAGGGAAATTTCTTTCCTCCAATACTTTTAACATGACAGTGCCAACCAATCCGGTTGCACCTACTACTGCTACTTTCATTTTAATTTTTTTTATATTATTAATTATTTGATATGAGCCCAAATATGCTAAAAATTAAGCTTATATCCCTATTGTTACCAATTAAATTTGCTTTTAATATTTGGAATTTTAAGTTTTCGATAGAAAATATGGTGAGCAAAGACTTCCGAGGTTTTGTTGGGGCGGGGTACCGCCAACTTCGGAAGTCTGGGACGAAATCTATAAAGTTGGTATTTAGTGATGTTTTTGTTTTGGAAAGCAGGTTCAGTGCCTATCGGTTACGAAAGTCCTGCCATCCGCTTTATCCCGATGAAAAATCGGGATGCCCGCTGCTGTCAGGTTTAGATAACCTAGGTCTGTAACCCTAGCGCAAAATATGACTAACGAATTAAAGGTTTGATGTTTTGAAGATAGATCTCTCCATTTCGCTATGCTTCAGTCGAGATGACGATAAGCGCGGAAAAACCTCGCAGGTTTGAGAAACCTGAGAGGTTTGGAGATAAAATTTAAATTAAACTTGCTTTGATATAATCGCAGCTTGTTTTAATGGAGCCAATCGGATCCGGCTGATAATTATTTTCGTGCTCTACAAAGAAATGCTGCATACCGGCTAATTTGGCCTGTGCAAAAATGGTTTTGAAATCAATTGATCCTTTGCCCACTTCGGTGTTTAATTCTGGTTTCGCTTTGTCCATGTCTTTTACGTGCCACATCGGAAAACGGCCCGGATATTTCTTAAAAAGTGCCAGCGGATCGTTACCTGAACGAACTACCCAATATAAATCCATTTCGAAGTTAACGAGGTTTTTATCGGTTTCACTCAAATAGACATCGTAACCGGTAGTATCGCCGAGATTTTTAAATTCAAAATCGTGGTTGTGGTAGGCAAATTTTAAACCAGAAGCTTTTACAATTTCAGCCACCTTGTTAAAATCGCTTGCCGTTTTTTTGAAACCGTCTGCACCCTTGCTCATATCAACATGTGCACCGGCAATGGTAAAATACTTACCACCAATTGCAGCTGATGATTCGATATCAGCCTTTAATCTATCGGCATTCCCGGTTTTTACGAAATCATCCATGTGGTAATGACCACTTGGTGCTTTTAAACCATTGGCGTCAAGTAAAGCTTTAAATTCCTTTGGTGTTAAGCCCCAGAATTTTCCGTTAGCAAATCCATAGGTTTCTACTTCCTTGTATCCGGCTTTTGCTACTTTTTCGATAATACCTTTAACATCTTTTGGCAATTCATCGCGTAGGGTGTACAATTGCAAACCAACATTTTTGCTTACTTTATCAAAAGCAAATGATGGGATTAGTAAAGCCGCACCGGCTGCTAATCCTGCCTGTTTTAAAAATGTTCTTCTTGAATTCATCGCTAAGATTTAAATAATTTCTTTTTTAATAAATGCACAGCTTGCGGTAACAGAACCAAGCGGATTTGGCTTGTAATTGGTTTCGTGCTCAACGAAGAAATGTTTCATGCCCGAAAGTTTTGCCTGGGCAAAAATAGGTTTGAAGTTGATAGAACCTGTTCCAACTTCTGCATTTAATGCCGGATTGGCTTTGTCCATATCTTTAACATGCCACATGGTAAAACGGCCCGGATTTTCTTTAAATAATTTAATCGGATCGTTACCCGAGCGTATTACCCAATACAAATCAAGTTCGAAATCAACAAACTTTTTATCGGTTCCTTTTAACAGGATTTCGTAGCCCGTGGTATCACCATGTTTTTCGAATTCGAAATTGTGGTTATGGTAAGCCAATCTAATCCCTGCAGTTTTTGCCATTTTACCGGCTTCGTTAATTCTAAGGGCAATTTTTTTATAGTCATCAGCATTTTTTCTGATGCTATCGTCTAACCAGGGAATGGTTACATATTCGCTGCCCAGTACTTTTGCTGCTGCAATTGCCGCTTTTAATTCTGTGGTATTTCCGTCGGCCAGGTAGGTACCTAAACCGTAGTGTCCGCTTGGTGCTTTTAAACCATTGGCATCCAACAATGCTTTAAATTCTTTAGGTGTTAATCCCCAAAACTGATCTTTTATAGAAAAACCATAAGTTTCAACTTCTTTAAAGCCTGCTTTTGCCACTTTGGCAATGGTTCCTCTAACATCTTTAGGAAGCTCGTCCCTTAAAGAATATAACTGTAAGCCTACTACTTTTTTATCAGGAGCAAAGGCAAAAGATGGAACCAAAAGTGCTGCCGCTGCAGCCATACTAGAGTTTAGTATAAAACTTCTTCTTGATATCATAGGTATAGTTTTAAATGTCGCAAATGGCAACGGCCTTTTTTAACGAGGCTATTTTATCAGCGTTTTTAGGTATAAATTCTTGTGCAACAAAACCTTTAAATCCGGTTTCAGCAATGGCTTTCATAATGGCCGGATAATAAAGTTCTTGTGTATCATCAATTTCATTTCTACCCGGAACGCCGGCGGTGTGGTAATGTGCAATGTACTGATGGTAATCTCTGATATTCCTGATTACATCACCTTCATCAATCTGCATGTGGTAAATGTCGTATAGTAACTTAAAGTTTTCAGATCCTAGACGTTTGCAAAGCTCAGCTCCCCACGAGGTTCTGTCGCACTGGTAATCTTTATGGTTCAGTTTACTGTTTAATAACTCCATTACCAGAACAACATTGTGTTTTTCGGCCAGTGGCATCAATTGTTTCAGTCCTTTAACACAATTGTTCCAACCCGTTTCATCATCTTTGCCACGGCGGTTTCCGCTAAAACAGATGAGGTATTTATATCCGGCTTCTGCAACCAGCGGAATCATTGCAGTGTAGTTCTGGATTAACTTTTCGTGGAATTTTTCGTCGTTAAAACCATCGACCAGATTAATCTCCGCACCATTGCACATGGTCGATTCAAGTCCATGTTTTTTTAAGGTAGGCCAGTCTTTTGGGCCAACTAAATCGATGCCTTTAATGCCGATTTTTTTTGCTTCGATGCAAAGTGTTTCTACGTCTAAACTGCTAAAACACCAACGGCAAACCGCATGGTTAATATTTCCTTTTAGGCTTAACGGCTGATCTGATTCTGGTTTATCCATTGCTAATGCTGAAAATCCTGAAGAAACACCAATCGCAGCAGTTCCTGCGATGATGTTCTTTAAAGCATTTCTTCTATTTAGTTTCGAGGCCATTTTAAACTGCTTTAGCTTCTATTTCAGATTTGGTTTTATCGTTGAACAGCAGGGCGAATAATAAGAACACTGCCGCAGCAATTCCCGCGGGGATAATCCAAACCATTTTCCAATCGGTTACATCACCGGTTTTGTACATGTCGGTAATTAATCCGGCTACTTTAAAGCCAATCAACATGCCCACGCCATAAGTTGCAAGCGTGATGATACCCTGTGCCGCACTTTTGAATTTTTCTCCCGCTTTTGAGTTGGTATAAATCTGACCAGAAACAAAGAAGAAATCGTAACAAACGCCATGAAGGGCAATTCCAATAATTAACATGAAACTCAGGTTGCCTGCATTGCCATAAGCAAATAGCACATAACGTACCGCCCAGGCCAGCATACCTACGATAATGGTTTTCTTAAAGCCATATTTTGAAAAGAATACCGGAATCGCCAACAAAAATAATGCTTCGGAAACCTGGCCTATGGCCATTTTGCCAGTTGGATTGGAAACTTTGATGTCTGCAAGGAAAAGACCTGCATTCTGGTAATAAAATGCTAATGGAATACAGATCAGGATAGAAGAGATGAAGAAAACAGCGAAATTTTTGTCTTTCAGCAATTTTAATGCATCTAATCCTAAAATGTCGCCAATTTTTATTTTTTCATCTTTAGCAACTTTTGGAGGAGTTGCAGGTAAAGTAAAACTAAACAGGCCTAATACCAAAGAAGCGATACCAGCCATAAAAAAGGTACTTTTCAATAATCCTGCCTGAATGCCTTCGGGAGAATCCCAGTGAAATGCAAAACTGATTAACAAACCGGCAATGATCCAGCCGATGGTACCAAATACCCTGATGTTTGCAAATTCTTTTTCAGCATCTTTCATTTGGTTAAAAGAAACAGAATTAACCAATGCAAGGGTTGGCATGAATAAAATCATGTACGCTAAAACGTAAGGATAAAAAACACTTACATCCGGTGCATTATACATTTGATACATTAAAATAGCACCAATAATGTGTAATACCCCTAAAATTCTTTCAGCGTTAAAATACCTGTCGGCGATAAGGCCTATGATAAAGGGGGCAATTATGGCGCCCCATGATTGGGTTGAAAATACAGACCCAATTTCAGAATTGGTTGCCTTTAAGTTGGTGTTTAGGAAGGCTCCTAAAGTTACAAACCATGCGCCCCAGATAAAAAATTCCATAAACATCATGGCAGAGAGTTTAAAGCGAGTAGTGCTATTCATTTGGCTAGTAATTATGTAAAATGATTGAGGTAAGAGGGATGATGGAAACGTATCCCCAAACTCATCTTACAATGTTATAATATTTTATGTGGATTTAGTAAGAGGGATTTTGTAATTCACATTATACAGCTTCCCTCTTACATTTTCCATTAATTATGAAAATATAAGTTTTAGATAATGGTCTAATTCACATGATCCATTACATTTTCCGTTTTAAAATTCTTTTAAAGATGTTTTATTTCAAACACCATTAGATTTAATAAGAGGGGTTTGCAATTCACATGGTCCATTTTCCCTCTTACATTTTCCATTTTTATAGTTCTTTTATCGAAATGTTTTTATACCAAACTTCATCTCCGTGATCTTGTAACGCAATTTTACCGGTTTTAAAGGTTCCCCAGTTTTCCCATGTTGCAAATTTGCTGCCTGCAACAATTTTTTTCCAGTTATCATCCCAAAGGGTAGTTTTTACAACCTCAACGCCGTTTAAAATTAAAGTTAAATTACCTTTTTTACTAATAATTTCTGCTTTATTCCATTGGCCAACAGGTTTAACGGGCTCAGATGAACTTTTTACAAGATCGTAAAGATCACCAGCACGGTGTTTGGTGATTTTTCCGTCAGGGTGACCATCGTTATCGATAACCTGCATTTCTAAACCTGTAGAATAGGTAGCATGGTATTTAGGCTCTTCGTGTACATAAAAAATTAAACCGCTGTTGGCTTTTGGAGCTACTTTCCATTCATATTTTAAATGGAAATCGCCATATTCTTTATCGGTAACTAAATCGCCACCGCCATCAGTGCCTTTTTTTGCTAAATCTAAATGTAGTGCACCGTCCTGAACCTGCCAGCCGCTACCAACCGTAGTTTTGTTGTAGGTATGCCAACCTGTTGTAGTTTTACCATCAAACAGTGGTTTAAAGCCTTTTTGAGCTTTAGATATTTGCGTAACTGCTAATACAATCATAGCAGAAAGGAAGATTTTTTTCATATTTTTTAAATTAAACCTCATAGGGTTTTGGAACCTGCGAGGTTTGTGAATGTGTTTTATTAAAGAGTTAAATTGTTCCAGCCTTTGCGGTATTCGCGTTTTACAAACTGGTTTGCTTCATCGAAATTGGTTACTTTCATGTTGTCATTATCCCAAAGCATTTTAGTGTACCTGCCCGGATAAGTAACTTTGCCATTTACGGTTTTCTGGATATCGAAACTTCTGATCGCTAAATTAGCCATCAATAAGGCTTCGGTTAAAGGACCTGCAATTTCGAAAGGAGAACTTACTTCCTGTTTGCCATAACCTGCTATTGCTGCTTCTACCCATTGCTTATAGTGTCCGTTTGCACCATCTGGCACGCGGGCATATTTTGGGGCAACTTTAATGTCTTTATTTTTGCTTAAAGGCAATAATTTAGGGTTTGCACTATAAGTTTCAGACATCATTTTGCCTTTTGTACCAATAAACAGGGTACCATTACCGCCATCGCCAAAAGTTTCGTTTGCTTCTAATTCTTCCGGACGTTCTGGCTGAATACCACCGTCCATCCAGTGTAAAGTAACATCACCTTTGGTTTTATTCGTTTTAGGGAATTTTAAGGTAACATGGCTTGACGGAGGGCAGCTTTCAGGGAAGTAACCACGTTTAAATTCGTCAACATAAACAGAACCCACACTGGCTTCTACTTCTTTGGCGTACTTTAAATTTAACACGCTGAAAGGCGCTTCAATTAAGTGACAACCCATATCGCCCAATGCACCGGTTCCGTAATCCCACCAGCCACGCCAGTTAAAAGGAACCAGTTTATCAACAAAATCTTTTTCAGGAGCAGTTCCAAGCCATAAATTCCAGTCTAATTCTTTAGGAATCTGGGCTTTTTGGGTAGGCCATGGAATACCCTGCGGCCAAACCGGACGGTTGGTCCAGGCGTAAACGGTATGAACATCACCAATTAGGCCTGCTTCGTACCATTCTTTCATCTGGCGCGGACCATCGTTTGATGCACCCTGATTTCCCATTTGGGTAACTACTTTATATTTTTTGGCGGCAGCAGTTAAGATACGCGCCTCATAAATATCGTGTGTTAAAGGTTTTTGTACGTAAACGTGTTTGCCCAACTGCATGGCAGCCAAAGCCTGGATGGCATGGTTATGATCGGGGGTTGAAACAGAGACAGCATCGAAGTTTTTATGTTCTTTATCGAGCATTTCGCGCCAGTCTTTATAGTATTTAGCCTTAGGAAAAGCTTTTACACTATTGGCAGCACGGCGATCGTCAACATCGCATAAAAAAGCAATATCTGCTTTTCCGCTCTTGTTGAACATATCTAAATCGCTCTGGCCTTTGCCGCCAACACCAATGCCGGCAACCAGTAAGCGATCGCTAGGTGCCAAAAACCCTTGTCCGCCCAATACATGGCGGGGCACGATCATAAATGCTGCGGCAGCGATTGCCGAAGTTTTAATAAAATCACGACGGTTACTCGTGTTTTTATTTTCTTGCTCTGTTTTCATAGTAGTAAATCGATTTGCTAATTTGGTTAAAATTATTTTTTAAGGGATAAAATGTACTTTACCATTAATTTTGCATCGTCTTTTTTAAGGGTCGCGTGGGCAGTCATTGGCATATTGCCCCAAACTCCGGTACCTCCTTTAATAATTTTATCGGCCAACATATTAATGTTTTTCTCAGTAGCCGGATATTTTTTTGCAATATCTACATAAGCAGGACCGATAATTTTGTTGGTTTTGTTGTGGCAGCCCAAACAGTCATTTTTATTGATCAGTTTTTCGCCCGGATTTGATTGAAAAGCAGCGTGATTCGTCATTGTTGCTGTGGCAACTACGGTTTTCTCTCTTGCTAAATCTGCTTTTGAAAATGAAGCCATAAAAATGACTACAGCGCCTAAAATTAAAAATGTTTTTTTCATGTCTTGTGTGTTGTTTTGTGTTTTGTTAATCTTGTAATCCTAATATTCTTTTATTGAAAGCGCTATCACTGCCTGATGCTGCAAAATCATCAAATGCCTTATCTGTTACGTTGATAATATGCTTTTTGATAAATTCTGCACCTTCGCGGGCACCATCTTCCTGGTTTTTAATACAGCATTCCCATTCCATAACAGCCCAGCCTTTAAAATCATATTGTGCCAATTTACTAAAAATGGTTTTAAAATCAACCTGTCCATCTCCGGGTGAGCGGTAACGGCCGGCGCGGTTAGCCCAGCTTTGGTAACCACCAAAAGTGCCTTGTTTGCCTGTAGGATTAAATTCTGCGTCTTTTACATGGAAAGCTTTGATGCGTTCGTGGTAAAAATCGATGTACTGAATGTAATCCAATTGTTGCAGCACAAAGTGTGACGGATCATACAATAAGCATGCCCGCGGGTGATTATTTACTGCGGCAAGGAACATTTCGTAGGTTTCGCCATCAAATAAATCCTCTCCGGGGTGTATTTCATAGCAAACATCAACACCACACTGGTCGAACTCGTTTAAGATCGGCGTCCAGCGTTTAGCCAGTTCAGCAAAACCTTCTTCAACCAATCCGGCAGGGCGTTGTGGCCACGGGTGGAAATATTGCCATAGCAATGAGCCGCTAAATGTTGCATGTGCATTTAAGCCCAAATTTTGAGAAGCTTTTGCAGCATATTTCATTTGTTGTACAGCCCATTCTGTTCTTGCTTTCGGGTTTTTATGCACTTCTTTTGGTGCAAATGCGTCAAAAAGGTCATCGTATGCCGGGTGTACGGCCACCAGCTGACCTTGTAAGTGGGTAGAAAGCTCAGTGATTTCTAAACCATAGGAAGCAATTTTTCCTTTCAGTTCGTCAGCATAAGTTTTGCTTTCAGCCGCTTTTTGAAGATCAATAAATCTTGTATCGAGCGTTGGCATCTGGATGCCTTTAAAACCTAACCCCGCTGCCCATTCGCAAATGTTTTCTAAAGAATTAAATGGTGCTTCGTCGCTTATAAATTGTGCTAAAAATACTGCTGGTCCTTTTATCGTTGTCATACCGGAAGGTTATAGTTTATAATCGTGCCATTTTTGATCTGATTGACTGGAAGCCACTACATTTTCGATAAATGCCATTCCTCTTACGCCATCTTCTGCACCTGGAAAATCCAGCATTTCTGCAGTAGGCTGCTCATTATTTAGCTTTGCATTTACGGTTAACGCGAAGTTTTTGTAAATATTGGCAAATGCCTCTAAATAGCCCTCAGGGTGACCGCCAGGTGTACGGGTATTGTGCTGTGCGAAACTGCCCATATAACCGTTACCAGTTCTGTAGATCTGTGCAGGAGCGTTCAACCATCTTACAATCATGGTGTTTGGTTCCATCTGGTGCCATTCCAGGCCACCTTTTTCGCCGTAAACCCTGATTTTTAGAGCATTTTCTTCTCCCGCAGCAATCTGCGATGCCACAAGAACACCATTGCTTCCATTATCGAATTTTAACAGTACGTTACCATCATCATCAATGGCTCTGCCCGGTACCACAATATTTAAATCGGCACATATTTTTGTGATTTTTAATCCTGAAATGTATTCGGCAAGGTGTGCGGCATGTGTGCCAATATCGCCCATGCTACCGCTTTTTCCGGTTTTAGACGGATCGGTGCGCCAGGCGGCCTGTGCATTACCTTCGCGTTCTGATAGGGTACTTAACCAGCCTTGAGGATATTCAACTACAATTTTACGGATGGTACCTAAAACACCTTCACTAACTATTTGTTTGGCCTGTTTAACCATCGGGTAACCCGAATAGGTGTGGGTTAAACATAATGTTAAGCCTGTTTCTTCAACTTTTGCTTTCAGCTGTTTTGCTTCTTCCAAAGTTAAAGTCATTGGTTTTTCGATTACCACGTTAAAACCTTTGTCCAAAGCCATCATAGCAGGGGCAAAGTGGGCAAAATTTGGGGTTACTATGGTTACGAAATCTATTCTTTCATCTGCTGGCAATTCACTTTCCTTAGTCAGCATTTCTTCGTAATTGGTGTAGATCCTGTTATCAGGAAGGAAAAGCAATTTTCCAGATTCGTACCCGATTTCAGGGTTTACACTTAAAGCTCCGGCAGATAATTCGATCAGGCCATCCATATTGGCAGCCAAACGGTGTACGGCACCGATAAAAGCGTCTTTTCCACCGCCTATCATGCCCATTCTTAATTTTCTTTTCATTGTTGAGGTATGGGGCATAGGGCTAAAGGCTTAGGGCATAGGGTAATTAAACCCTACACCTTAAACCTTTTACCTTAAACCTTTCTAGATATTCTTTTTCTTTAATTCTTTAACAGCATAATCGCAGGCGCGTGCAGTTAGCGCCATAAATGTTAACGATGGGTTTTGACAGGCGATTGATGGCATACAAGATCCGTCGGTTACAAAAACGTTGTTCACTTCGTGCATCTGGTTCCATTTGTTCAATACAGAAGTTTTTGGATCGTTACCCATTCTTGCAGTACCCATTTCGTGGATCGCCATACCCGGATAACAGCCATTATCATAAGTTTTGATGTTTTTCATGCCCGCTTTTTCTAACATTTCGGCAGCATCATTCATCATATCCACACGCATTTTTTTCTCGTTCTCTTTGTATTCGCAATCAATGGCCAATACTGGCTGTCCCCATTTATCTTTTTTGCTATGGTCGATGTAAACCTTGTTTTCGTAGTAAGGAAGCATTTCTCCGAAACCGCCCAATCCCATGGTCCATTTGCCTGGTTTGGTCATTTTCTCTTTCAAATCTGCACCGAACGATAATTCAGCCACATCGCTTTGCCAGTTGGCCCTGCTTGCACCGCCCTGGTATCCGAAACCACGTAAATAATCGCGTTTATCGTTTCCGATGTTCTGGTACCTCGGTACGTAAATTCCGTTTGCACGGCGGCCATAGGTGTATTTATCGTCGAAACCTTCTGCTTCGCCGGATGCGCCGCAACGGAAATGGTGATCCATTAAATTGTGACCTAACTGACCACTTGCATTACCTAAGCCATTTGGATGGGCTTCTGATGTTGAATTTAATAGAAGGAATGTAGAACCTAATGTAGAACCATTTACAAAAACAATTTTAGCATAAAACTCCATTGTTTTGTTGGTTTGTGCATCAATTACCATTACACCTTTAGCTTTCTTCGTATCCTTATCATAAATAATATGGTTTACGATAGAATACGGGCGTAAGGTTAATCGCTTTGTAGCCATAGCCGCAGGCAGGGTAGAAGATTGTGTACTGAAATAAGCGCCAAACGGACAACCACGGCTACATAAATTTCTGTACTGGCAATTACCACGACCTTTATGGGGTACCGTTAAATTGGCGGTACGGCCAATCATAATGATCCGCTCTCTTTTATAGTGTTCTTCTACACGTGCTTTTACCGATTTTTCTACAATGTTTAAATCCATTGGGGGTAAAAACTCCCCGTCAGGGCAGGTAGGCCAGTTTTCTTTTGAACCGCTGATTCCGGCAAAACGTTCTGCATAATCGTACCATGGCGAAAGTTCGGCATAACGAAGCGGCCAATCTACACCATGACCATCTTTTTTATTATCCTCAAAGTTATGATCGCTTAAGCGGTAACTCTGGCGGCCCCACATTAATGATTTTCCTCCAACGTGGAAACCACGGTACCAATCGAAACGTTTATCTTCGGTGTATGGGCATTCTAAATCGTTTACCCACCATTTTTCGTTTGCTTCCTGATAAGGATAATCTCTTTTTTGTACAGGGTGGGTACGTTTTTGCTCTTCGGTTAACCTGCCTGCATGTTTAAAATCCCATGGGTTTTTCATGGCGGTTTCGTAACCGGTAATGTGCTCAATGTTCATTCCTCTTTCGAGCATCAGTACACGTAAGCCTTTCTCTGTAAGTTCTTTTGCAGCCCAGCCGCCACTTATCCCCGATCCTACTACAATAGCATCGTAAGTATTTTCTGCTTTTAAATCTGTATTTAAATTCATGATGTTTTGTTGTTGAGGTTAGAAATTAGGTTGCCCAAGATCTTTGGCCTGGCTTTAAAGGTGCGTTACCATCGTATCGGCCCGGGATAAGCACATATTCGCGTGCTTTAGTGCAACCAATCTCTGAAGAATAATAACCGAGCAGCGTTAAATCCCTTGCAGTGATGAAAAAGTAAGTCAGGTCTTTGTTTTCTTCTGATTTACTTTCTTTTTGTGCAAGTGCGATTGTTCTTAAATCGATCATCAATTTTTTGCGGTCGGCTGGTGTTAACGTGATGTAGCTTTTACCGAAATCTTTCATTGATTTTGCCTGAAGATCTTTAAATCCCTTCGCAAATGAGGTTTGCATCTCAGCAGGGTAACAATCTTTCATCATCATCGGAATAAACTTACCTAAACCTGCGGCTTTGGCACCGGCAGATGTTTTGGTAGTCGGGACAATAATATCAGCAAATTCGGCAAAAATCTTTTCATCTTCCAGCGAATAATTCACAAAGTTTTTTTCGTTTTCAGGGAGCGTAAAACTTTCAAATAAAACGCCCATTGTACTTGCGGAAATTGCTCCTCCCAGCAAGAATGCAACGTTTTTAAGTGCTTCTCTTCTGTGCATCGTCTTTATGGTTTTATATATTGGTTATATATGTGTTGAATTAGTAATATTAGAAAAAATATAGCGTAAACAATAAATTTTTGCCGTTAAATTATTTTACTGCAATGCGATTGTTACCGAATAGAATTGTTCTAAATAAATAGTTTTTTCTTACTTTATTGTCATTTAAAGCAAGATTTTATCGGCAATTTACTTGGTGTAAAAAGTACATTTAGTATAGGTGAGCAGCTTATTTACTAATAAATCCGTAAAGCGGGCTTTTTAACAGAGAAATTCTTCCTAAAGCAAGGTCTTTTTTGATGTAATTCTAAATTCAGCATTTGGCAATTTAAGGTCAACTACCAATGATCCAATTAAAATTTTCAAAATCTGGCGACCGGTTTACAATTCAACAATCACACCATTCACAATTAACCAATTCAAATAATTTATACAATTAACCTTTTTAACAATTCAGCAATCTAACAATCGCACCATTCAACAGTTTAAACAATTTATACAATTAACCTTTTTAACAATTCAGCAATCTAACAATCGCGCTATTCACAATTAACCAATTTATACAATTAACCTTTTAACATTTCAGCCATTCAACAATTAATTGACAATTAGCGATTAACAATTAACCAATTTAAACATTTAACCGGTTAACCATTCTTCATTTTATCTCATTTTTTTACCTTTGCTCAATCTCAAAAAAATTATGCAAGAAAAAATTGTTGTCTTAGGCTCTAACGGGCAAATTGGTACCGAGTTGGTAACCATGTTACGTAAAATATATGGTGATGATCATGTAGTTGCATGCGATATACGCAGGCCTGATTACGACATCAAAAACTCTGCACCGTTTGAATTTGTTAATGTGCTGGATAAAGAAATGATCAATGGTATTTTCCATAAATACAGACCAACACAGGTGTACCTTTTAGCAGCTTTACTATCGGCAACAGGTGAGCAAAACCCTAAACTGGCATGGGATTTAAATATGAATGGTTTGCTGAATGTTTTAGATTTGGCTTTAGAATATAAAACGGCGAAAGTATATTGGCCAAGCTCTATCGCTGTATTTGGTCCAAATTCGCCTAAAGATAATACCTCGCAATATTGTGTAATGGATCCGAATACCGTTTACGGAATCAGTAAACTGGCCGGAGAGCGTTGGTGCGAATATTATAACCAAAAATACGGGTTGGATGTACGCAGTATCCGTTATCCGGGATTAATCAGCTGGAAAGCAGCTCCAGGTGGCGGTACAACAGATTATGCGATCCACATTTTCCACGATGCGCTGAAAAAAGGAAGTTACCAGAGTTTTTTAAGTGCTGAAACGGAATTACCGATGATGTATATGGATGATGCGATCCGCGGAACCATTGAACTGATGGATGCGCCGGCAAATCAGATTTCGGTACGCAGCAGTTATAATTTCGCCGGGGTAAGTTTTACACCGGAGGTTTTGGCAGCTGAAATCAGAAAACATATTCCGGAATTTACCTTAACTTACGCGGCTAATGACCCCCGCCAGCAGATTGCAAACAGCTGGCCACGTTCTATCGACGATAATTATGCTGCAAAGGACTGGGGATGGAAACCAGAATTCGATTTATCGAAACTGACAATTGACATGTTAAATAATTTAAAGAAATAATATTTTGGTTAACTGTTTAAATCGGTTAATTGTTTAAATCGTTGCATGGTGCAGTTAACCGATTTGGGCAATTAAACAGTTAACCAATCAGAACTAAAACAATGGGAAGAGCATTCGAATTTAGAAAAGAGAGAAAATTTAAGCGCTGGGCCAAAATGGCGGTTCAGTTTACGCGTATTGGTAAAGATATCGTAATGGCAGTGAAGGAATCGGGGCCTCATCCGGAAACCAACTCGCGTTTACGTACGGCAATGCAGAATGCAAAAGCAGTAAACATGCCTAAAGATAGGGTAGAAGCGGCTATTAAACGTGCTTCTGATAAATCGATGGCCAATTATGAGGAAATTGTATATGAAGGTTATGCGCCTCACGGTGTTGCAGTTTTAATTGAAACAGCTACTGATAATACCAACCGTACAGTGGCCAACGTTCGCAGCTATTTTAACAAAACTGATGGCTCTTTGGGTAAAACCGGATCATTGGACTTTGTTTTTAACCGTAAATCTATTTTCCGTTTTGTACCGGCTGAAGGTTTGGATCTGGAAGAGCTGGAGTTCGAACTGATTGATGCGGGTTTAGAGGAACTTTATGTAGAGGCTGATGAAGAAGGAAACGATATTGCCGTAGCGCAAGGTGCCTTCGAAAACTTTGGTTCTTTGCAAAAAGCACTGGAAGAAAAAGGTATTGAATTAAAAAGTTCAAAACTGGAGCGTATTGCCCTTTCTCACCACGAGGTTACCGAAGAGCAGGCAGCTGATGTACTTAAACTGATTGATAAGTTAGAGGAAGATGATGATGTGCAGGCGGTTTACCATAATATGGCTGAGTAATAGCAATTAATATTTATAGAAAAAGGTCCCGGTTTTGCATCGGGACCTTTTTTTTGTAATAGTGTCGTCATCTCGACTGAAACGCAGTGGAATGGAGAGATCTATCCCGAGATAGATTTCTCGACTTCGCTGCACTCCGCTCGAAATGACGATATTTTATTATTTCTTATGCGAAAACAACCAGCTTAACAACTCCGGTTCTGCGAATGTGCTATCCCAGCTGTTGTGATTTGCATTTGGGTAAAGGGTAAATTTCACTTCATCACCTACGGTTTTTAAGCGCTCGGCAATGGCAATAGAGAATGCCGGATCAACAATGTCGTCTTTTGCACCATGGAAAATCCATAACGGTACTTTCTGATATTTTTTAATGTTATTGGTATTGTCACCGCCACAAATGGCAATGGCAGCTGCAAATTTACGGCGCTCTCTTCTTAGCAGCTCATAAGTACCCATAGCCCCCATTGATAAACCACCAACATAAACCTGATCTTTGTTTACATAAGGCTTTTTAAGGAAGTTTTTAACCATTCCCTGTAAAGCATGCATCACTTTAGTCGGTTTGCCACCCTCTACAAAACTGATTTTTCTTTTACCGCTGGCATCTTTTTCAAAATTGGCATTGGCCCAAAAATCGTTCTGCGGACACTGAGGAAATACTACAATGGCAGGGAAATTTTTGCGTACATCAGGTTTTAAGAACAGTTTTCCGCCATGCACCAGCTGACTGGCATTATCATTTCCTCTCTCTCCACTTCCGTGCAAAAAGAACACGATCGGGTATTTTTGGTCGGGATTAAAGTTTTCCGGGAAGAGTATTCTGTAGTAAATAGAATCCTTTCCTTTGATATAACTTCCCTTATCATATTTTTTAAAATCCTGAGCGTTTAAAAAGAGTACTGAAAAAAGAATGCAGATGGTTAAAAAAATCTTTTTCATCCGTTTTATATTATTTTTTTAATGGTGATGAGGTCATCATGATTTGTTATTTCAAGGTATGTATTGGTAAATCATAATGGTTTCATGCAACAAAAATAGGAAACCCTGGTTACTTTGCAATAATATATGTTGCGGCTTGGTTTAATAATGTGCTATTTGCTAGTTTCAGCCTGTTTTCTTGGTTTGTTGACTATAAAATTTACTACAAAAATAAATGTGATTAGTATGAACAGATTGATAAGAAAATATCTGATAGAAAAACCAAAATCAGATGCTAAATTAGAGTCAGTTAGTTTACCCCCGGAGTAAACATAGAAGCTAAATGGAAAGCCTAATTTAGTAAAGCCATCTGAAGCAGCATTGTTTTCAAATGTGAGTAAAGTAAAAAGGAAATAAACTGAAATTGCAGATATTGTTGGAATAGTCTTTAGTTTCATTTCAGTTTAAATTTAGTTTGCCATTTCGATAAGCATGCATGATATTGATTTTTTAATAACCTGTTATCAAAAGTCGTTTGTTTAAAATAATGTTTTATGGACAATATAGTTTGGTTCGAACATCTATGCTGATCCGATAGCCAGGATTATTTTACCATCTTTTTAGCATGAAAGACCCTGAAATAAATTCAGGGTGACGACCGCTATAACCTAAAGATGATTAAAATACAGCAAAGGAAAAATTTACAATAGAAGTAAGGTTACTCTATTATATAAAATCACGTTCTGTTTTCTTTTTTAACAAAAATAGAAAACCCTGGCTACTTTACACAGCGCAGGGTTCGTAACCTAACCAAAATGTCTTTATTTCAGGGTAAAAGCAGCTTCTTTTACATCACGTGAATTAGTACCGATAAATACTTTAAAATCGCCAGGTTCTGCCACAAATTTCAGGTCTGAATTGTAAAATTTAAGATCGTTTTCCGAAATATTAAAAGTAATTGTTCTGCTTTCACCAGCTTTTAAACTTACCTTTTGGAAGCCTTTTAATTCTTTAACGGGACGGGTAATGCTGCCCACAAGATCCTGGATATACAATTGAACCACTTCTTTACCCTCATATTTGCCCGTATTGCTTAATGTAACTGATGCAGTAATCGTTTTTCCTTTGGTTAAGGTATTAGAAGTTAATTTAATGTCGCTATAAGTAAATGTGGTATAGCTCAAGCCATAACCGAAAGGATATAAAGGATCGTTGCTTACATCTAAATAATTAGAACGGAATTTTTCGAACCATTTACCTTCTGCCAACGGTCGACCGGTATTTTTATGCGCATAATACAAAGGCACCTGACCAACATTTTGAGGAAAAGTTGTACTCAGTTTACCAGATGGATTAACATCTCCGAAAAGTACATCGGCAATGGCACTTCCTGCTTCACTTCCAGGGAACCAAACATTTAAAATCGCCGGGATATTTTCCTGCTCCCAGTTTAATGCCAGCGGACGGCCGGTAAATAATACCAAAACAACTGGTTTACCTGTTTTAGCCAGTGCTTTTAACAGGTTTTTCTGAGTTTCAGGAATCTGGATATCGGTTACACTGCTGCTTTCGCCGGTAAATTCAGAACCTTCACCAATGGTGGCCACAATTACATCCGATTTTTTTGCAACTTCTAAAGCTTCTTTGATCATTTCGGCTTCCGAACGCGGATCGCGTTTATAGGTAGGGTTGTGGATGTTTACATAACGGTGTTCCATGGTAGAATCGGCCAGAAAGTTGGCTCCACGTGCAGTTAATATTTTCGCATTATTACCCACAGCATTTTTTAAACCCTGCAACACCGTTACCGATTGATCGAAAAGGGCAGCAACACTCCATGTACCATACATGTTAGCCGTATTATCGGCCAGTGGACCAATTAAACCAATCGTGCCTGATTTTTTAAGTGGAAGTAAATTGTTGTTGTTTTTTAACAGCACAAAGCTTTCGCCGGCAACTTCGCGGGCAACCTGGCGGTTAGCGGGACTAAAAACCTCTTTTTCTGCTCTTTCGGGATTACAAAATTTATAAGGATCGGTAAACAGGCCTAATTTATATTTTGCCTGAAGCACCAACCTGCAGGCCCTGTCGATCTGCGCAATACCTACTTTTTTCTCTGCTAATGATTTTTTTAGGGTACCCAAAAATCCTTCACCAACCATATCCATATCAATACCTGCATTTAAAGCCAATGCCGAAACGGTTTGTAAGTCGCCCATGCCATGTGCAATCATTTCAGGGATACCGGTATAATCGGTTACTACGAAACCTTTAAAGCCCCACTGGTTGCGTAAAACATCGGTCATTAACCATTTACTTCCGGTTGCAGGGATGCCATCAACTTCGTTAAAAGAAGCCATTACACTTGCAGCACCTGCATCAACTGCGGCTTTGTATGGTGGGAAATATTCGTTGTACATGCGTACTTTGCTCATGTCGGTGGTATTGTAATCTCTACCAGCCTCGGCAGCACCATAAAGGGCATAATGTTTTACACAGGCTAAAATCTCGTTATTAGCCTGTAATTTTCCTTGATAACCTTTTACCATGGCAGCTGCAATCTGCGAACCTAAATAAGGGTCTTCACCACTTCCTTCTGAAATACGTCCCCAGCGCGGATCTCTTGAAATGTCAACCATAGGAGAGAAAGTCCAGTTGATGCCGCTTGCGCTGGCTTCTATTGCTGCCACACGTGCTGATTTTTGCACACTTGCCATATCCCAGATACAACTTACGCCTAATGGAATCGGAAATACCGTGTTGTAACCATGGATTACGTCCATGCCAAAAAGCAAAGGAATTTTCATACGGCTGTTTTCTACCGCGATTTTTTGCACGGCTTTGATCTTATCTACCCCCTTGATGTTAAATAAACCACCAACTTGTCCTTCTTTGATTTTTTTAGAAATGTCGCTGCTGTTGGCCTGTCCGGTTGTGATATCTCCAGAACTTGGCAAGTTCAGCTGACCAATCTTTTCCTCAACGGTCATCTTCGCCATCAGGTTACTGATGAAGGTATTCATCTTCGCTTCTTCCGCCGAAACAGGTTTTTTGGTTTGTGCTGATCCGTTCAGTACAAGCAGGGTTAAAAAAACAACCAGGATATTCGCTCTCTTCATTATATGTGTGTTTTATTTTTTTCTTCAATTTTGCTGGCAAACTAAAATTGCCTTACGGTTTTATCGTATTTAATGTTGATCGTTACAAACGATCGGTTATTTTCACGCTCGTTAGAAACGAGCGTGAGCGCTTGTTTAATTGGCCTTCCTCACGAACCACTGGCGCTCGTTTCCAACGAGTGCTTAGGATAGCTTACGATTCTATCGTATTTATATTGATCGTTACAAACGATCAGTTATTTCCACGCCCGTTATAAATGAGCGTGAGCACTTGTTTAATCGACCTTCCTCACGAACTGCTGGCGCTCGTTTCCAACGAGTGCTTAGATAGCCTTACGATTCTATCGTATTTATATTAATCGTTACAAACGATCAGTTATTTCCACGCCCGTTATAAACGAGCGTGAGCACTTGTTTAATCAACTTTTTTTACTTCTGTTTTTACTGATACGCCATTTTCATTTATGGCCTCTATGGCAAAATAATATGCTTTCTGGCTGTCCATTGCTTTAAACCAGTATTCGTTAAAATCGTGGATCATGATGCAGTTATACAGTTTATCCGGTGCTGTGCCATAGTAGAGGTTATAGGCAAACGCATTATCAACAGGCTCCCATTTGATGTAGGCGCTGCGTTTGTCTTTTTCTGTTCTTAATACAATCAGGTTTTTCACTTTTGTGGGTTTTTCGCCATTTCCATTTCCGAAAACACGTAAACCACTAATGGCAAATTTTCCGGTAGGCATGTGGATGTTTACCATTTTGATAAACCTTGTTTTTACTGGTTTTTGGAGTTCGATGTAATCATGCGGAACATCCGTTTTATTCTGGCTTTTATCAATCAGAGTAGTCCATTTTTTACCATCTCTTGAGGAAAGGATTTTGTATTGGTGGTAAGTGCCTGTTTGTTTACCTAAAAATTCAGCATCCTGATCAGCATAATTGATTTGTATGGCATTAACCGTTGCCAGGCTACCCAAATCAGTCTGGATCCATTCGCCGTTATTGGCTGTTTTGGCACTCCAGTAGGTTTTAATGCTTTCATCAACTGCATTATTGGCGTTGAAACTCCCCAATGTTGAAGAAACGGTTACCGGCTTTTTATAGTTGATGAGCATCCAGCCCGGACCCGCAGGCCCGCCTTCTTTTCTTTCAGCAGGTAAGTAAAGCGGATAATCGCCAAAGGCCGTATTGGTCCACATCACGTCGTCTTTATCAAAACCGGTAGGCCAGATGCCAATTCTACGCTCCCATGTATTTTTTACACAGATAATGCTGGTTGAAACATGCCAGTAATTTTTGCTGTTATCCTGATAGGTAGCACCGTGACCTGCACCGCGCGAAAATCCACCACCTTTATAACTCAAAGGATCGGATTGTGGAACTGTAGGCGTATCGTAAAACAAAGGTTTATTACCTACAACCACACCATCAGAATAGCCACTAAATTCGGTTCCCGGGGCTCCGTACTGGAAATAATATTTGCCATTGTGTTTGGTCATCCATGCACCTTCGGCAAAAGGATCGAGGAAAGTATCATCCATATATTCGCCAAAACGCTGCCAGCCATAGCGCCAGCTTTGGAGCAGGTACATGGGCATACGCGTTCCTTTAGGCTTAAAAGTTTTGCGGTCTAATTCTACACCATACATCGGGTAATTGTTGCTGCTTCCATTGTACATGTAAAACTTCCCATCATCATCGGTGAAAAATGCAGGATCCCAGCCGCCAATTTCCAAAGAATCGACTAACGGAAACCATTTGTTGCCTTTAGGATCGGTGCTTCCCCATAGGGTAAAGTTTTTAGTATAGGTACTGCCAAAAACCACCATGGTATCGCCCACGATACCCACGCCAGGCGCGCAAAGTTCATCCTGGGTTTTATTCCATGGACGAAGGAATTTCTTTTCGTGGAATTTCCAGTTCAGCATATCAGCACTGTGCCAGTAGCCCCATTGGTTGGTGCTGAAAAGGTAAAAATCGCCCTTATAATTAACGATAACCGGATCGGCTGTTGCCCGGTGTTTGCCCCATTGGGTAAATGATTCTATAGGGGTATAACCATAATCAATGTTGATGGGGTTGCAATAGGTTTTTTGCTGTGCATAAACCTTATAGGTAATGCAGAACAGAGGTATTATTAAAAATATTTTGAATAAATGTTTAGCCATTGATAAAGTGTTAATTAAAAGATTTTAATCTGGGCACAGCTTTGGCAGCCAAGTGCCATTCCGCTTGCGCTCAATCCGGTAACATTGGATTGGTGTTCCCAGTAAATCCACATGTTGTGGGCACCGCCTGTTGAGGTTAAGCCAACAGTATAAACATCAGAACCTTCAGGAATTTGCCCTAAAACAACTCCGTTTGGTGTATTTGGTGGGATAAAAAAATAATAAGCACCTCCACTTGTTGTGTTTTGAAGTGTTACATGTACGCCATCGCTGGTAGAATTTGTAGCCGTTACATTTACAGTATTAAATTTTGCTTTTTTATTGCTTTTTGTTGTTGCCGGTTTAGATTTTGGGATTGTTGTGAAACTTGAATGCACAAATGCGATCCCAATCATTGCTATTAGTATTAAAATTATTCTTTTCATGGTTCTGTAGATTTAATTTAAAATATATAGTGGCTAAACATTTATATACAGCTTAATATTATGGCTGAAACTGGAAATCCAATTTCTTTAAACCATTTTGAACATCTTTATTTCCCATAAATAACTTCCAAAGCAGGCCTGAACGGTAATTTTCAATCATCACTACCATTGGGCCCTGATCGATGCCCAGGTATCTTTTAGGGTACCAGTTATCCGTCTCAGAAAAGGCATCATAAAAACCATATTTGCCCCAAACTTTATCGCCAAGATCTTCGTAGAGATGTCTGATTACCTTCATCGATTCTTTTGGAGTATATGGGATAGAAGAAATGGCTGCGGTGGGAGAGATCACGCCATAATCTTCCTGCAAGCTGTGGGCAGCATAACCTTTTACCGAATAACTGGCGGTTAAACCCCAGCTATTTCCGCCATAGCCTTTAAATTTCTTAGGGTTGGCTACACAGTAATCATGTATGGCCAGGGTTTGGTTAACATTGTTTTGCCAATAATCGGCGTAGCGGTCTTTCAGTCCCTTAGGATTTAGACCTAAATATGAATAATGTGCCCAGAATAATGGACCTACAGAATTTTTTGCGCCTTGATAATCTAATGGAATATGATGCCCATATAGATCGAAATCTGCTTTAATTGCGCCTCCTCTTGCCCAGCCTTCGTGGTAAACTTCGGCTGGTATGGTATGAGTAGGGGAGGAAGCTGCCATCACATACATAATTAAACATTCGTTATAGCCTTTTACCGGGAAGTTCATTTCCCAGTTGTATTCTGGCGACCAATGCCAGTACAGTACATTTTGTCCGTTGCGGAACCAGTTGAAATCGATACCTTTCCAAAGGTCATCGGCTTTTTTTGCCAAAGCTTTTTCGGGTTCAGAACCATTTTTATAATACTCGTTGATGCAGATTAAAGCCTGTGCAACGAATGAGGTTTCCACTAAATCACCTCCGTTGTCTTTTTGTCCAAATGGACGTACTTTTCCTGTTTCGCCATTTATCCAGTGCGACCATGCGCCATGGAACCGATCGGCTTTGGACAGGAAATCCAATATTTTGTTTAAACGATCTAATCCTTCTTTTTTGCTTACATAATTCCTGTCAATCCCACTTAAAATGGCCATTAAACCAAAACCTGTTGCACCTGTAGCTACTGTGTTTTTATCATTTTCCGGATAAACGTTATCTACATGGAAACGCTCCCTGCCTGCGCCAGAGGCTGGTTCGGCACCATCCCAAAAATATTGGAAGGTCTGTTTTTGAACCAGATCCAATAATTCGATATCGGAAAGGTTTTTTTTAATCGTTAAATCAGGAACGTAAGTGGTGTTTTTGCTTTTAGTACAAGCTGCAAAAAGCAGAAAAGGACACAAAATTGTTATCAGCAGGTAAGTAATTTTGCTTTGGACAATGTTTAACATAGTATCAGTGTAAGGAAAGAAAGGTTGCCAGCATTAACTGACAACCTTTATCAAAAGATGTATTAATAACCAGGGTTTTGTTTTAATAAACCACCGCTTAAATCAATTTCAGTTTGAGGAATTGGCCAAACTTCATTTTTATTAGCTTTCCAGCCTTTAGGACCAAATATGGCAAGTGCCCTACCTTGTCTGATTACATCGAAGTAACGATCGTTTTCCATAGCAAGTTCAACTTGTCTTTCTTTCCAGATCGCAATTCTTAGTGTTGATTGATCTGTAGTTGTAATATCAGGAAGAACTGTAGTACTTGCGCCTCTTGCTCTTTTTCTAACTCTATTTACAGATGTTAAGGCTTGTGCACTATTACCTAATTCATTTGCTGCCTCAGCATTCATTAATAAGATATCAGAAAATCTTAATACCCTGATGTTTTGTTGCGCGCCTTCATTAAATCCGGAAACCCTTGTATTAAAAGGAACATACGATTTTTGGTTGTAACGTTCGTTAGGAACAGTGGTTGGAACAAGATCACCTTGTGGTGTAGTTTCTCCTCTGAATAAAATTGTTGCATCTTTTCTTGGATCACCAATCTCAAAAGCAGCCTCCAATTCTGCAGAAGGAGTGTTAAAGCCCCATCCCATTACTCCGGCAACACCCTGAACCTGGCTATACTGAGAATTTGATGCCGCAGCGTTGCTAGGTAATAATTCAGCCTGAACCTCAAAAAGTGATTCTACACTGTTTTCATTTGCTACTCTAAATCCTTTTTCAAAATCAGGGAATAAATCGTACCCTAAAGTCATTACCTGATTAGTGAGTGCCAATACATCTGCCCACTTTTTCTGATACATAGCAACTTTAGCTTTCATACCCAAGGCAGCACCTTTAGTCGCTCTTCCTAAGTCAGTTGAAGGATAAGACTGAGGTAATGCTGCAGCAGCTTCTGTTAGGTCCTTTTCGATTTGAGCATATACTACGGCTTTATCGCTTTGAGGAATGTTATACTCTGAGTTATCTTTAGGCACTGTAAGTCTTAACGGAACATTTCCGTAAGCCCTAACCAATCTGAAATAAGAGTATGCACGAATAAATTTAGCCTCAGCTAGAATTCTTGTTTTTAGTGATGCATCCATGCTGATGTTGGGCACATTATCTAACACCTGATTACAAAGACTTATATTTTGGTACTGACCTGTCCAAAATCCCTGTAAGCTACCTTGTGTAGCAGTTACAGTAAACTGATCGAATAAGTTGAAGAATGTAGCATCAGTTGGTGTGCTACCTTTATCAGCCTCATCAGATCCTGTACTTTCGATTGCAATTGCGTTAAATGCAACATTATCCCAACTTCTAAGTTGAGCATATATAGCATTCACACCTTTTATTGCATCATCTTGTGTTTTCCAGAAGGTAACAGATGGCTGCTGGCCTTGTGGAGGAACGTTTAAAAAGTCTTTTTTACATGACGATGTAAATAACATTGTGCTAAAAACTGTAGCAACAATGCAAGACGGTAAATTTATATTTTTTTTCATTTTGATGTCGATTAGAAAGTTACGTTAACTCCGAAGTTATAAGTAGCGAATAAAGGATAAACGTTTGTATCAATTCCTGCATTCGTAGGAGCTCCGCCAACCTCAGGGCTGAAACCTTTATATCCAAAAATATTAACAGCATTTTGGGCATTTACGAATACTCTTAAACGTTGCATTTTCATTTTGTTACTAATTGCTTGTGGAAGTGAATATCCTAATTGAATATTTCTCAGTCTGATATAATCACCTTTTTCTACGTAAAATGAATTAGGTGCGTTATTCAGACCACTAGCTAAACTTGCAGATGCATAAGTGTTTGATGTTCCGGCACCATTCCAGCGGTTATTAATGAAATCTTTAGTATAGTTTTCATTACCGAAACGATTACTTAAGTTGGCGTTAAATACGTCAACATCGGCAACGCCTTGTATATCAAGTGTTAAGTCAAAGTTTTTATAAGCAAAGTTGGTATTTAATCCGTAAGTGAATTTAGGATTTGGATTTCCGAGAACAACTCTATCTCTCAAATCAATAATTCCATCTCCGTTAATATCAGCATATTTGAAATCGCCTTTTTTAAAGCCCGGCCAGGCGGCAGCTTCCGCATCTGTTTGGAAAACACCTTCTACCTGATACCCGAAGAACTCACCAATAGGACGATTGTTCACTGTTCTGGTAGAAAGGTATCCACTGGTAATACCGGCACCACCTCTGTAAATAGGGTTTGAACCTGAAGTTACATTTAGCACTTTGTTGTTATTGATACCAACATTACCGCTAATTGAATAAGAAAATCCACTTTCAGTTTTATCAGCCCAGGTAGCTGAAAATTCAAATCCACGATTTTGAATATCTGCCTGGTTGGCAATTAAGGAACTGCTTGCTGTACCTAAGTTCCCCAATACTGGAATATCAAAAATGGCTTGTTCCGTTTTTCTGTTATAATAATCGGCTTCAACAGTTAACCTGTTGTTTAAAAATCCCATCTCTAAACCAACATCTGTACCCGAACTTCTTTCCCATAACAAGAAAGGGGGAACGATTGAACGTATGCTTGCTCCGGTATAAGGAAGGCCTCCAAAAATTGCTACTAATCCTGCAGATTGATCAACTGTTTGAGTTGACGGATTGAAAGGAACACCTGCGTTTCCAACTTTACCCCAGCTGCCTCTAAGTTTTAAATTGCTAAAGATCTTTTGATCTTTCATAAATTCTTCGTTAGAGATTACCCAACCAGCTCCGATTGAAGGAAAATTACCCCACAAATTGTCAGATCCGAAAAATTGTGATGCTCCATCTCTTCTGATTGAAGCATTTAATAAGTATTTGTTTTTATAGCTATAATTTACACGGGCAAAATAAGATGCAAACGTAGATAACTCGCCACTATCTGTAATATTTCTGCTTGCTGCATTACCCAGCGCCAAATATAAGTCGCCTTCTGACGTGTAAGGAACATTTAACGCATCTGCATTAATCGTGTACATTTTGTTCCGTTGAGCTGTTTGTCCAACCAGAACTGTCAGGCTATGGTCAGCCCATTTTTTATCATAAGTTAAAGTGTTTTCTATGATCCAGTTTCTGTTTTCAATACGATCAATATCTAACTTACTGTTGGTATTCTGCTGTGTATTACTGGCTTTGTAAACTGGAATATAACCCCGTACTTCTTCCTGACCGAAATCACCACCAAAACTGGTTTTAAAAGTGAAATCTTTTAGAAATTTTAATTCAGCGTATATATTACCTGTAACTTTATATTTGGTAGTTTGCTGATTGAAGAAATCCAAAGTTGCCTGTGGGTTCATATTACTTCCGTTACCTAAATTGAAAGCATTCGGATCTCCGTAACTTCCATCAGCATTAAATACCGGCACAACCGGAGATGCAGCGTATAGGGCTCTGAAAATGGTAGATGGAGCATCTTTAGATTTACTAGAAGTGGCTGTAACATTATATCCAATTTTTAATGGCTGGAAAATCTGATAATCGTTAGATAATCTTGCCGTATATCTTTTGTAATTATTGTTTTTAACAATTCCGTCCTGATCTAAATATCCTAATGATAAGTTATACGTAGATTTCTCACCTCCACCACTAATGGAAAGCTGGTGGTTAGTAACCATTGCTTCCCTTAAAACTACATCATACCAATTGGTACCTTCTCCTAAATTGGTATTTGCAAATAAAGGTTGGGCACCTTGAAGAGCATAAGCTTCATTCACTGCAGTTGCGTATTCTGTAGCATTTGCCATTTCTACCTGATTGGTAACCTTTTGAAATCCAACTGTACCATTATAATTGATTACAGCATCGCCTTTCTTTCCTTTATTGGTAGTAACTAAAACCACACCATTTGCTGCTCTGATACCATAGATAGATTGAGCAGATGCATCTTTTAAAATGCTGATGTTAGCAATATCAGCGGGGTTTAAAAAGTTTATATCATCATACCAAACACCATCAACCACATATAAGGGTACACTTTTGCCATAAATTGTCCCGGTACCTCTAATTGTTATTGTTGGAGAACCACCTGGTGTACCTGTATTGGTAATAGATACACCCGCAACTTTACCCTGTAATGCACCAACCGGGTTTACAGAAGCCTGTTTTGAAATATCCTCACCTTTTACCGATGCCACTGAACCTGTAACATCAATTTTTCTTTGTGTACCATAACCTACAACCACAACCTGCTCTAATTGCTGTGTTGATGATGCTAGTGATACATTAATAGCAGTCTGATTATTTACAGCCTGCTCTAGTGCTGTGTAGCCTACAAAGTTGAATACTAATGTGGCGTTGGCCGGCGCGCTAATGGAGTAGTTGCCGTTTACATCTGTTTGTGTGCCACCCTGTGTGCCTTTAATTAAAATAGATACGCCCGGTAACGGAGTTTTGTCACCTCCATCAATTACCTTACCTTTTACGGTAATGTTTTGCGCTAATGCTACGTTAATTGTTAGCAAACAAAATGCAGCGAGAACAGAAATTCTTGTAAAGATTCTTTTCATGCTTTATTATAAATTTTAGTTTAATTGTTAGTTAAATGTGAGGTTGTTTTTGCTGATGTGCAAGTGTTTGTACCTCTACATTAATACATCATCTGGCTTTGTGGGGTATCTCACCTCATTAAACCAGATGCGATTTCAGCCCAAAAATGCAGTTTTTAGGATTTTAACATAATTTTAACACCTACACAAGTGTACAAATAACACTAAGTGTTTTGTGGGGCTCTGAAAACCGTTATGAGAGGTAATGATGTAGTGCCAATTTTCTAATATTGGGCAAAAAAGCGGCAGATCGTTGCTTTTTGTATCTTTAATTAGCGTAACTTTTGTTAGGTGCTTTAGCAAAAATAAAGGAAATGAAGTTGTGATTTTGGTTAGAGTTCCATCAAAAATTCAGTTAAATTTTTGTCGTGTGGTACCTCTAGTTTTTTGCGTAAGCGGTACCTGCGGATCTCAACTCCGCGTAAACTGATGTTCAACAACGATGACATTTCTTTACTGCTCATGTTCATTCTGAGGTAGGCGCAAAGTTTTAAATCATTCGGAACGAGATCAGGGTGTTGTGCCTTTAATTTCTTAAAGAAACTTTCGTGCGCTTCATTAAAGCTGTTTTCGAACAGGTGCCAATCCCGCTCATCATTCATTCCATCGTTTATTACTTTCTGGATTTTGCGTGTTTGATCATCAGAAAGCTTTTTGCCATTCTCATCCTTTAATTTGGTGATTTCGTCACTCAGTTTTTGGAGGAGCTCATTCTTGTAAACCAGGGTCATAGCAGAATTGGCCAGTTCCCTGTTTTTTGAAGCCAACTCGGCCTGTAGTTTTTCTGTTTGAAGCTTAATAATCTGCTTCTCGTTAGTTTCTGCTTCTTGTTTTAATATTTCTTCCTGCTCTGCCTGCAAGCGGTCGCTTATTTTCTGACTATCTCTCTGAAGCTTTCTCTCATAAATTTTCTTGCCCATAATCAGTACAATCACAAACAGAATGGCATAAAATAGTAAAGCCCAGTTATTCAGGTACCAGGGACGCAAAATGGTAAACTTATAAACGGTTTCTTCGCTTACCGTACTGTCATCTATCTTTGCCCTGACCTTAAAAACATAGTTTCCTGCACTTAAATTGGTGAAATCTTTTTGTGAGGCATAACTCCAGTCAGACCAGGTGCGGGAGTAACCTTCCAGATAAATCTGGTATTTAACCTTCGCCTGCCGGTAATAGGGCAGTGCGTAAGAAATGCGGATGTTGTTGCGGCTGTTCTGGATCTCTGTGGCTTCCTCACTGTTTCCGGCCTCGCTAATCAGGGTAAATTTATCGGTAATATCTTCTACACGCCTGATTAAAACGGAAGGAAGTTTTTGTTTCTGCTGGTTAAGTTGCGCAGTTGGATTATAAATGACGAAACCATCATCTACACTGATGAGATAGATGGAATTGCTGATGCGACTGATGTTCTCGTAGTATTGCACCATCCTGCCATCTAAGATGCTGAATTGATTTGAATCGATTTCAACCTTACCGGGCTCACTAAAATTTACCAGAGCCGTTTTACCATGGTTAATAAACCAGTATTTTTTGCCACCTGCATTAATAATTTTATTAGACGATTGGAACGAGCCAAGCTCCTTGTTTAATGCGGCATACTTGGTAAATTTATCACTTAGCTCGTCATAAGTATAAAAGCCCGCATCAGAAGAAAAAACGATTTTGTTCTCTAAATTAAATATATTGATGTTGTAATTGCCCGGTAAACCGTTCTTCTCATCGAAATATTTAACACTGGTTGCACTGTTGTAACTCGCGCTTAAACTCAGTTTATATAAGCCTTTATAGGCATGCGCCACCCATATATCGCCTTTATTATCTTGCTCTACATATCTTGATGGCGCGTCAAATCCCCCAATCTTCGTTACAAATTTTAGTCCCGAACCGGGAGATTCTGTAAAGAGCGAAAGCCCAGTATAGGTGCCCTGAACAAGGTAATTTGGATTGGAGTTTAGCTTTTTGATTGTCCATCCTCCGGCAGATCTTGACAGCCAGTTAATTTGATCGCCATTTACTTTAAATGTGCCGCTATTGTGACCGCAGATGAGTTCATTATCAATGATGGTCAGTTCCCACACCTGCCCCTGCGAATTCGGAATTAACCTGAAATTAAATGGTAAAAGGTTATCTGGCGACCACTCGCTATAAAACAGGCCTTGATTGGTGCCCAGGTAAATTTTATTATTGAAAATAATGCTCGAATAAACCGTTCCGAATTGTCCTGTTTTATCAAAATAGAAATACAGGGGAGAGTTAAGCTCTATTCTGTCGATTCCGTTATCTAACCCAGTCCATAAGTTTTGTTCGTTATCGGCATATAAACTTAGAACGGTATTGTTCTGTAACCCGCTCGATTTATTAATGCGCTGAACCACCCTTCCATTTTCATCAATAATAATCAAGCCGTTTAAAATAGTTCCATAAGCAAAGTATTTGCCCAATAAACTTACCCCATTGTTAAGCTGATAGGTTTTTAGATAACTATTTGCAGGTGTATTTAATGGTGTAAAATCTTTTCCATCATAAGTAAATAATCCGTTTTTGCTGGTGCCGATAATAAAGCCATCTGTTTTATAGGGGAGAATAGAAAGAATACCTTCTTTGCCCAGTTTCTCACTGTTCGGAATGTGGATCAGTTTGTTGCCAACCAGTTCGAATAGGCCTTTTTCCAATACTTCGATAAGATACCTGTTACGCACTTTATGCAAAAACAAAAAGGAAGATGGCGACTTAACCACTTCTATTTTATTGTTTTTATAAATGAATATTTTGGAGAACGACTGAAAAATTACCCGGTCCTGATCTACATAAATTTTCCAAACCTCATCATTGATTTTGATCCCTTTTGGTAACAGATTAATGAGTGAATTATAACTTAATTTGTTACTTTTAATTGCCCAGAATCCAAATTCGCCAAAACCGCCGGTGTAAATTCTTCCTTTATTATCGGTAGCAACAGATCTGACAATCTGCCGGTTAGGTAGCTGATATTTTTGCCAGTAACGCCCATCGAAAGTTAAAAGTCCTTCGGCATTGCCAAAATACATTACTCCATTTTTATCTTTTGTAATGCTCCAGTTTTGATTGCCGGACGAGTAAACAGATTTGGGATAATTTTCTATATAGGGTACACCAATGCTTTTAATTTCTGATGCATAGGAGCTTATAGTAAAACAGGATAGCAGTAATAGGAAACGAAAATAGTTTAGCATAAAATGGTTACTGGATAAAGCCATTATTACACAAAGTAAATGAAAAAATGTTTAATACGGGCGAGAGTTTAATGTTGCTTTGGGGTTGATGGTTTTTTAGTTGATGGTTGATAGACAAATTGCTCAGACCAGCGATTAATGATTAGGTTAGCTTAAGGTTTGATGATTTCCTAGGGTTGATGGTTTTTGTTCATGGTTAATAGCCAAATTTCTTAAGCAAATCGTTCGTGACTTAGCGGTAAGTACTTGATTAGGCTGATTATACAATGCGGCTATCAGACCATCAACCATCAAACCAAATAGTAAAGGTTCAAAACCTAGTTTTATCCTACTTGGCTAAAAGACTATTAACCATGAACCATTAAAAAAATTACCTTTCTTAAAGCGAAGTCTTCAATTTTGATATCATTTTACAAAGCTGTTCGTATTCCATGTATAACCTTTTAAATTCAGATTCGGTAATATAATTTCTTGATGCAGCCATAAAGAGACAGCTCACCACTTCTAACCCAGATCTGACAGAATAAGTTAGAAATCTTTTGAACTCAGCTTTTGACTGACCCATGCAACCTTCAGCAATATTAAGGTTTACTGAGTCTGCTGCTTTTTTAATTTGATTGGAGAGACTGAATAGCTCTATCCGCGGGAAGTTTTTAGCAATAATGTCTATTTCGTTACTGAGATTGAGTGAAATCTGCCAAACTTTTAATTCTTCAAATTTGAAAGCCATAATATTGAATTTTAAATGAATATAATCATCTCCTTCAATATTATGGCTTAGAATTACTCGAATTTTTGCTAAGTTAAATTACTATTCGTTATTAACTATCAAATCATTGACCATGAACCAATAGTATTATGGCTATAAGCTATCAACAATCAAACCATTGACCATCAACCAACAGGCAATAAGCGGAGCTACCCTTTCACCGCCACCGGCTGCGGAACCTTTACATAATAACCCGTGCCATCATAAGGACGTTTGCGCGGATTAGTCGTACAAGCTGTCGAGCAACATCCCTGAAGTTCGTTGCCACAATCATCGCATTGGGTGATGTGTTCATTGCATTCAGGATTGGCACAGTTGATCATTTTTGGCGTGGTTTTGCCACAGTTATAACAAACGGAAACAATGGTAGGATTTACCTCATTTACATCAACCGCAATACGGTTGTCGAAAACATAACATTTGCCTTCAAAATCCTTTCCACCGGCTTCCTTTCCGTATTTAATAATGCCACCATGCAATTGGTACACATCGTTAAAGCCATGATGCAACAATAGGGCAGATGCCTTTTCGCATTTAATCCCACCGGTGCAATAGGTTAATATTTTTTTGTCTTTATACTGGGCAAGCTGATTAATCTGCTCGGGGAAATCACGGAAATTCTCAATATCAAGTGTTACTGCATTCTTAAATTTACCCAGGTTATGTTCATAATTAGAACGCACATCAAGGATTATCACATCCTCTTCATCTTTCATTTTCATGAAATCAACCGGCTCTAAATGTTTCCCTGTTTTTTCGTTCGGATTAATAATTGAAGTATCCCTTAAGCCTGAATGTACAATTTCAGATTTATAACGGCAGTGCATTTTCAGGAAAGAAGGTTCCTCAACATCATCAATCTTGAATTCTGTTTTGGCAAATCTTTCATCGGCATGTACGGCTTCCATATAAGCTTTGCAGGCTTCAGCAGTACCAGAAACAGTTCCGTTTAAGCCTTCATCAGCAACGATAATACGGCCAACTAAACTTAATGATTTACAAAATTTAAGGTGATCGGCAGCAAATTGTTCTGCCTCTGCTATGTAACTATAGCAATAGTAAAGTAGTGTCTGATATTTTTTCATAACGCTGTTGATACCGTTGCAAACGGCGTTTAAAGCGGGGCAAAGATAATAAAAAAGGTTGAAGGTGAAAAGGTTTAAGGCGAAAGGTCTTAGCTCGCACTTTCAAAACAACTGTTAAAGCCCTCCCTTCTTAGGGGAGGGTTGGGATGTTAAAAGCCGTAAGATATCCTGAATCCCTGCGTTAACTTGGTACCGCCATCATAAGCGAAGCCATAGCTTGCCCTTAATACCAGGCGTTGGATACCAAAATAAAATTCTTTGTAGTTTCTTTTTTCGGGAGAAGATAAATAACCTCCGCCGATAAATTCTTCCAGCTTCGCTTTACGCAATAATGGAACTTTATTCATAAAGAAACCGGCAAAATTATGCTCCAGGTGCGCTTCGAAGTATTGCTGGTTGGTGCTAAATTGATAAAAGTCTAAATATTGAAACTTCCTTAAATTTGGAGGGAAAATGGTAGAAATGTTACCTGCAAAATGTTTAAAGTCAGGATAATACATGTTTTTATTGTTCAGGAACTTGCCAACACCAGCTAAAAACGAAGTATAACCCCACAGGCCTAATCCGATTCTGTCCTGAGAAACCTCAAGTTTTACAAAATCATAATCAACATCGCTGTTTAGTACACCATTAAACCCTTTTTTATACAATACCGTAATTTTAGGAAATTTCGATTCGGTATAAAATTTGCCATCAGGACGGGTAATATATTGCTGTCCGAAGGTATAGGTTAAGCTTGCCGTTGCACTTAAAGAATTATAATTAGGGAAAAGCGGTGTTTCTACCGTAGGTGTAAACGGGTTGTTCGAAGTAAACTCCCTGTCTTTGGCATCGATAAATTTAAAATCCGTATTATTTGTAAGGGTTTTGTTTCTGCTATAATCTACACTTATACTGCCTTGCAGGCCTGATGCCAGCTCGCGGGTGGTGTTGATATTCACAAAGCTTTTTTCATAAAACTTCGCGAAGTTTTTTTCATAAAACAACGAGTTGATCGAATTTCCCAAGGTTGTCATTGAGCCCAGGTTGTTCAAATCGAAAATTCCGTTTCCGAATGATGCTCCTACACTGGCACGTTTAAGCGGATTGTAATAATAGCTTCCGGTTAAACTTCCGGTGAGTTTTTGGTTGGCGAAACCGTACCGCAGTTCCGGGCGGATAGAGTAAGATCTTCTGTTCTCCAACTCTTTTCTATAGGTAACACCATATTTAACTGCGAAACCTTCTACCGTGTTATAAAATATAGCCCTTAGAACCGGGTCGAACGACCAGTATTCCTTATCATATCTGTCGTTAATGCTATAGCCATGTAACAGCAATTTGCCTATACCGAATTTATTGTTGTCTTTTTCCAACGAATCCAGGTACTTTTTCGACTCCTTCAATTTAGCAACACTATCCTTTTTAACGTAATTGATTTTTTCATCCTCAGTTAAAGGGATAGGCCTGTTATTTTTCCAGTAAACAGAATCTTTCTTGTTCACCATTTCGGTTATTTTCAATATTTCCCCATTAAAAAAGTTATTCGGGAACTTAGGGTCGAGGTTATAATTGCTGTAAATACCTACAAAATAACCGGCAATTTTAAAGCCCAGTACATTACCTGCAAATTGAAAATTGATAGAAGTAGGCATGTACACTTCATTAACTTTAGTAAATTGCTGGCTGATGTTCAGCGTATCGATAAAGTTAATTCCTGAATTTTTAGTGAGGTACACATCTGTATTGTAAATCCTCCAGCTGTCATCAACAATGTAAATAATTCCCCTGAATACCGGGTCGTTTTCGCGGCGCGGAATTACTTCTATTTTGTGGATGGTTTCTCCATTTTCCTTGCTTTCGCCAAGTAACTTATATTTATAATAAAAAAGGGCATTATCTGCAATTGGAGAGATAAAACCCCTGGCGCTTAATTTGTTTTCGAGTAAATAATTATCGTAAAAATTAATAATCAGATCTGATGCCTTGTTAAAACTGAAAGCATTATTTCTGCCCGCAACTTTTGATGAGATCATTTCTTCATGCACATCATTAGGCCGTCTGAAATTAAATTTACTTTGCGATTCTGATAAATAAATAATGCCTTTCCGGTTGGTATCAAGTTCTAGAACTTTTTGAATATCCCGTCCGAAAAACTTTTTGGGAGCCCCTTTTAATCGCTGTACACCTTTAATGTACACATCGCAACTGAAAGCATTAACCTCATTTAAATGCGTTTTCCTTTGTTTAATGGCATTACGGATAATGGCATAAGCCGGATCTTCGGCATTTGCCCTGATATTTACATTTTCTAAAGTATAGCTTTCTGCTGTTAACGTTACATTGAGTGAAAGATCTGCCGATATGTTAACAATATGCTCTTGTTGTTTGTAACCAACTGCCCTAAAGCTTAAGGTGTGTTCTCCTTTCTTAAGTTTTATTGAATATTTCCCATCAACATTTGCAGAAGTACCGGTAGTGGTGCCTTTTAAATAAACTGAAGTAAAGGGTACGGGTTGCCCGTTCGTATCCTTAACTATGCCTGTGGCTGTGAAATGTTGAGCAAAAGCAAAATTAGTGAGGCCGCAAAACAATAGGAGTGCGCAAATTCTTATCATACGTAGATTAGTAAGCTATAAATATCGAATAACTTTTAACACTATACATATAGCGAGGTGTTAAAGTTTGTTAACGATGAAAAAAAATAATAAATGCACCGGATTTTAACAAAAATAAAAGCCGTGCTAACGATTGCCGGATCAATCAAACGTTTGTTTGGTAAATATGTTGTTAAAATTGCCTTTTTAGGTCAGAAAAGACTTTTTTTTATAACTTTGGACGTAAAATCAACCATATAAAAAGGCCATGTATAAAACATTACAACCAGTTCTTCAAAAAGAACTTGAAGAAATCGAAAACGCTGGATTATTTAAACGCGAAAGGATCATTATTACACCTCAGGGTGCCGACATTAAAGTAAGTGGTGGTACTGAAGTAACCAACTTTTGTGCAAATAACTATTTAGGACTCTCTTCTCACCCAAAAGTGATTGAGGCAGCTAAAAAAGCAATCGACGATCATGGCTATGGAATGTCTTCAGTACGCTTTATCTGTGGAACACAGGATGTACATAAAGAACTGGAAGCGAAAATCTCTAAATTTTTAGGTACGGAAGATACCATTTTATATGCAGCTGCATTTGATGCCAACGGAGGTGTTTTTGAACCCCTGTTCAATGCTGAAGATGCGATTATTTCAGATGAACTAAACCATGCATCTATTATCGACGGTGTGCGTTTATGTAAAGCGCAACGTTTCCGTTATAAAAATGCAGATATGGAAGACCTGGAAAAACAGTTGATTGCTGCAAAAGATTGCCGTCACCGCATTATCGTTACCGATGGTGCTTTCTCTATGGATGGCTCTGTTGCGCCCCTGGATAAAATTGCCGATCTGGCCGATAAATATGAAGCTTTGATCATGATTGATGAATCACACTGTACCGGTTTTATCGGTAAAAACGGTCGTGGAACACACGAACATTTTAACGTGATAGATCGTATCGATATCATCACCGGTACTTTGGGTAAAGCTTTAGGTGGTGCATCTGGTGGTTTTACTTCCGGAAAGAAAGAAATTATAGATATGTTGCGTCAGCGTTCACGTCCATATTTGTTCTCTAATACCCTCGCTCCGGCTATTGCAGGTGCATCAATCGCAGTATTGGATATGTTGAGCGAAACCACATCATTAAGGGATAAGTTAGAAAGCAATACCAAATATTTCCGCGAAAAAATGACGGCAGCCGGTTTTGATATCAAGCCAGGTTTTCACCCGATTGTGCCGGTAATGTTATATGATGCTAAAATTGCGCAACAATTTGCCGCTAAAATGTTAGAAGAAGGTATTTATGTAATTGGTTTCTTTTATCCGGTAGTGCCTCAGGGTAAAGCAAGGATCCGCGTACAGTTATCTGCCGGGCACGAGCAACATCACTTAGACAAAGCAATCGCCGCATTTACCAAAGTAGGTAAAGAATTAGGTGTAATTAAATAATCTTCAAAATGAAAAGGCCCGTAAATTTATTTACGGGCCTTTTTTGTATAATAATTTTTAATCTATAGCATTACGCTATCGCACCAGGTTAAAAATATTCCCATCCAAATAAGTGCTTACTTTACCGTTTTCGGCAGGTGCTTCCTTATCATCAATGGTTAATTTTTCTACCTTGCTTTTTGTGCTGTTCATTTGCAGTTTCAGTTCATAAGGTACATTATCTCCCAGTTTAAGGAAAAGAGTATTGTCTTTATTATTGGATACAGCTACAATTTCTTCTGAATATACCTGTGAAAATTTAAACTGATCGGAACCGTATGAAAATGGCGGACGTATAAAAAAGTTAATCTGTTTAGTGTTCCCGTTTGCTTCTTTATAATACAATTGTATCTTGTCTTTAGTAAATGCGCCAGTATTTTTAGTATCCAGTAAATCCTGATCTGCGGCATTTTTTATAACTAAACTCAAATAGGGGTAATTAATCGGAGAGCAGGCACATAGCCCACCTGAGTCGGTTATTTTTTTACAGCCAAAATTCACGATAAAGATCGCCACAAATGCAATTAGAAATTTTCTCATAAGTTTTATATGGTTTTTTCACATAAACGCGAAAAAGCCTGGTTCCGCTACAAATCTGTTAAAATAACCTGAAAAATCTTAACAAGGGTGTTTATCAAAGATCGTATTACTTTGACAGTTCTTCAGTTTTTGTTAATGCCAGTTCATTTTCTTGTAATAAATGCATTTCAGGAATGCTTTTGAACCCGGCACACCTAAAACTTTAATAAAATTTCCTGTATATTTGAAGCCATGTTACAGGACAAAATAACACAATATACCGAAAAAATTAATGCTTTCGTCACTGAAAAAGCAGACGAGTTAGAGCAATTCCGCATTAAATATTTAGGAAGCAAAGGCATTATTAAAGAGATTTTCGACGAATTTAAATCAGTTTCTGTTGAAGAAAAAAGATCGTTAGGTAAGGTTTTAAACGAATTTAAGCAACTTGCCGAATCAAAATACCAGACTTTAAAAGAATCTACCGAAAGCACAGATACCAAAAGTGAAAATTCAGAACTGGATTTAACTTTACCTGGCGAAGGTTTCGAGATTGGTTCACGTCATCCTCTGGCTTTAGTGCGCAGGGAAATTGTAGAGATTTTTGCCAAACTTGGTTTTACGGTGGCAGAAGGTCCTGAAATTGAAGACGACTGGCACAATTTCTCGGCTTTGAACTTCCCGGAGGAACATCCTGCAAGAGATATGCAGGATACTTTTTTCATTAAAAAAGGAGGCGAAAAAGGTGATATTGCGCTACGTACACATACTTCATCGGTACAGGTGCGTATGATGGAGCAGGGGCAGCCGCCATTCAGGGCAATTATGCCGGGCCGTGTTTACCGTAATGAGGCCATCTCTGCCAGGGCGCACTGCTTTTTCCACCAGGTAGAAGGTTTGTATGTTGATGAAAATGTTTCATTTGCTGATTTAAAGCAAACATTATTTTATTTTGTTCAGGAGTTGTACGGAGAAGGTACCAAAGTACGTTTCCGTCCTTCATATTTCCCTTTTACTGAGCCATCTGCAGAAATGGATATTTCTTGTACCATTTGTAAAGGTGCGGGCTGCCAGCTTTGTAAATACAGTGGCTGGGTTGAAATTTTAGGCTGTGGTATGGTAGATCCCAATGTCTTGGAAAACTGTGGCATCGACTCTAAAAAATACAGCGGTTTTGCATTTGGAATGGGGATTGAGCGTATTGCCAACCTGAAATATGTGATTAAAGATCTGCGTTTATTCTCTGAAAATGATGCGCGTTTCTTAAAGCAGTTTAAATCGGCCTTAATTTAATGATGAAATATTTATACAGCATATTATTTGTTCTGGTACTGGGCACAGGTTGCGGTAAAGAAGATGGTTATATTCCGGATGTACCGGTAAATTATAATGTTACTTTAACCGAATTTAGTATTAAAGCGGTAAATAATGTGCTGGTAGTGCCTAACAATGGTGTTGGTGGGTTGCTGATCGTAAAAACGCCACTTGGCACTTATGTAGCTTTTGATCGTTGCAGCACAGTAAATCCTGAGAAAATTTGTAAAGTAGCACCTGATGATAGCGGCGTAACCGCAACAGATCCTTGTTCTGGCGCAAAATTTTCTTTGTTAGATGGAAGTCCGCAAAAAGCACCTGCCGAAAAAAACTTAAAAGCGTACAACATTTCGTTGCAGGGCAACACACTATTACACGTAAGCAATTAAAATGGAAGCTGAAAAAATAAAAGAAACAGTAAAAAAGGCTGCCAAAGAATTATTTAGAAAATACGGTTATCATAAAACCAGCGTAAACGAAATTGCAAAAAAGGCACGTATTGCCAAAGCAACGATTTATAAATATTTTGAAAGCAAAGAGCAGGTATTAGACAGTATCCTGATGGATTACCTGGATCAGAACCTGCATGAGATTTTAAATAATAAGGTAAGTTACGCATCAGAAGAAGAGCATTTAAAAGCCCTGGTGATGAAAACCAGCCGTTTATCATTTACGGCCTGTAACGAATTTATCGGTTGGGATTTTGTACGCGAAAACGCCAACTCACAAGAGTTTTTAAAACATTTATCAGATCAGTTAGAAGCATTGTTATTGGCTGCTTACCTGCAATTGGATAACTTTAAGAATAACCCTGCCAGAAGAGAAGGATTGGCCTTCTTACTTAAAGCTAGTAAAAGCATTGTATTCTCTTTTGCGTTTACCTCGGTAAGTGATTCAGACGTACGTAAAAACTTTGTAAGCTTTCAGAAAGAGATATTGCCATTTTTGGTAAAAGCAGCGCTTTAAATAAAAATTCGTCATCCCGACTGAAGCGTCCCGAATATTCGGGAGAGAGATCTATCTCGAGATAGATTTTGCTTTGCAGAACACTTTGTGGTTCTCGGCTGCGTTGCACTCCGCTCGAAATGACGGTAATCAGTCTTGTGCATCTGAGTTAAAATAACCTGGGCTATTGATTATAATAATCTTTCATCTTAAATTTTTGCACGGTTCTTTTCATTTTGCCATCAACGAGTTTTTGGGTAATTACCGTAACATAATCGGCAATGCTCGAATCTTCAATTACCGACGAATCTTCGTATAATGCATTTTTACTACTGTATTTGTAATTGATCGTCTTATCAAAGCAACATCCGTCTTTTTGATGGATGGAAACTTGCTTAAGTTTTTTATCTACATCAAACATGCCGAGGTTTTCGCTGGCCAGTTTAGTTAGTTCATTATTTAAGGTAAATTTGTTTTCGGCTGCGGCTAAGTACACATCATAGGATGGACTCATGTAAGCACCTTTATTGCCATTTCTGATGGCGATATCCTCTAGTCCGTCAAAATTAAAATCGCCGAAAATTAAAGGCGTTTGGTATTTTCCGAGTTCAAGCCAGCCGAGTTTTGCATTCTGGGTTTCTGTTAAGCCGAATTCGAGATCATCCGAATGAAAAGTATCGATTTCCCGATCGTTTATTTTATCGTAGAGTATAACAGTAGCTTTTCCATCACAAGTTCCGTTTTCGCACTTATCTACAATAATTTTAGCCTTATATTGATTTGAACTGTTATTGGCGAGGAATTTAAACTGCGCTTTTGAAGTATTGGTAATCAATAGGATACTGCAAAAGATGATCAAATTTTTCATTAAATATTTTTCGGTAAAATTACGTCATTATCAAACCGCAAAAAGTTAAAAAAGGTTAACGTTTCCTTTTACGCGTTTGGATATAGCTTTTTACTGCAGATTTTGTGGTTAGCCAATCCCTGCCTTCTTTGTATGCATCTATTTTGCCCTGCCTCGCCAGTAAACTTACATACTCTTGCCCATAAGGCACATCTGGCTCCGAAACAATATGCGATATGGGTTCGTAATCGCCATAAGTGCTATTGGGTAGCGCATTTAAATAGATATTTAAAGAGCGCTCTACGGCCTGCAGCATAAGCAGGCAGAGCTTATGGTATTTACCTTTGTTAGCTTGATTAAGTGCCTCATAATACTTTTTTCTGTCGTTTTTGAGAATGATAGCAGGAGGAAAGCCCCTGCGCATGAGTAAAAGATTCATGGCAAGCCTTACCGTACGGCCGTTTCCATCGAAAAAAGGATGGATCCATACCAGTTTATGGTGAAAAATGGTTGACAATACAATATCATTTAAGCCCAACGGGTTATCATTTACAAATGTGATCAGTTGATCCAGCAGATCGGAAACCTTACTGGCATTTGGTGGTGTGAAATTTGCACCAACAATGCGCACGCCGCCATTTCTTAAACGGCCGGCGTAATCGTCTTCTATGCTCCGCAAAACCAAGCCATGTAATGATAAAATGTCGATGCTCCTTAGTGTATATTTATGATTTACCAGCGTATAAAGGTAATCGATTGCTTTTTCGTGGTTAAAGGCTTCGAAGTGTTCCCTTAACGATTTGCCTTTAACCGTGATGCCCTCCTGTAAAACCATCTGGGTTTCTTTTAGGCTTAGGGTGTTTCCTTCTATGCTGTTGGAATTGTACGTCCATTCGAGAGTAAGGTCTTCTTTGATGCGGTGTAGGGCGCTATTAGGCAAGGGCCTAGAGTTTTCTAACTTGGTCTTTTTATCGTACAACCTGCCTATTTGTTGTTGTAACTCTTCTAAATCGCTTAAATCAAAATCCCACATACCCAAATATAACAATTATCGGTTGAATATAAAAACTCTATTATCCGATATTAAAATTTTTCACAAAAAAAAAGATAACCAAACGGTTATCTTTTTAAAATCCTTTATGATGTTGATTATTCCCACTTAAATACCTTAACGGCTACGGCATAAATACCGATTCCCCATAATAAAAGGATCATAATCTGGAATTTAACATCCCATAAGCCCACACCTTCAAAAGCGACCTTACGCATGGCATCGTTTAAATAGGTGAGGGGTAAAGCCCTGCTGATGGGTTGCAGCCAACTCGGGAAAGCCTCGATGGAGAAAAAAGTGCCTGATAATAAAAACTGAGGCAAAGTAACAATATTCGATATGGGCGGTACCATACTCTCGTTTTTGGCAATGCCCGAAATAATAAACCCGAAGCCCATAAAAACAATAATACCCATTGTAGCCAATATGAGCATATTGACGACCGTGGCTGCCCCGTGCACGAGTGTAAAGCCAAAAAAGAAGTGACCGATTAAAATGATAAATAAAGCGCCTATTAAAGCAAAGCCAATACGGGCAATACCTTCGCCTATTACAATGCTCGAACGCCTTACCGGTGTAGCAAAAAAGCGTTTAATCACCAAAGTTTGGCGGAGACTTAAAAATACGAAAGCGGTTCCGAAAACGCCTGTACTCAAAAGTGAGAAACCCAGCTGTCCGGGTAGGATAAAATCAATGGTTTTATATTCGCGACCGGTTATGGTGCTTTCTTTTATCTCTGCAACCGTTGGTTTTAGTGTTTTATCGTAAAAGACATTGTTTAAAACCGATTTTAAAATGCCACCTTTATCACGCGATGCTGATGTATAGACCACATTAACTGAATAAGCTGCAGAATTTACTTTCCTATGTACATCGATCATGGCATCTACATTACCTTTTTCGAGTAGTTTATCAAAATCGGCTTTTGATTTATCCTTAACCAAACGGATCATGCCGGTTTTTTCAAGCATGCCCATAACCGGGTTATTTACATCAGAACCTGGTGTTACCCCAACATCGATATGCGTTCCGCCGCCACCTAAAAAGCCAAACACCAAGATAAAGATTAGCGGGAAAGCAAGTGTAAATACCACCGCCGAAGGACTCCGCATAATCGACCGGAAACTCGCTTTGGCAAGGGCCAGGGTTGCTTTAATGTTATTGTATTTTTTCATTTACTATTGATTAATAGTTGCAATATTTTATGTTCTTAAACCCGATTGAAGTGTAAATCCTTTTTGCTTAGTATAGTTTAATTGCTAAGCATGGTGTTTGCAAAAAGATTGTAACGAAAAGCGGGACTAACGCTGATTTTAGCACTGTCTTTGCTTTTCAAATACCCTTGAAAGCCTATTCTCTCCATTCTTGCCCTGTCAGGTTGATGAAAACATCTTCCAGGTTGGCTTTTTTAACCTCTTTTTTACGTTCAAAACCACTGTTTACCAATTTATCAATCAGATTATCCGGAGTATCCAGGGCGATGATCTGTCCGCGCTCTACAAAAGCAACGCGATCGCATAGCTGTTCGGCTTCATCCATATAGTGGGTGGTAATTACCACTGTTGTGCCTGCATCGCGGATTTCGGTAATCAGGTCCCAAAGATTTCTGCGGGCCTGCGGATCCAAACCTGTAGTAGGCTCATCAAGGAAAATGATTTTGGGTTGGTTAATCAGGGTAGTGGCGATTGAGAAACGTTGTTTCTGTCCACCAGAAAGTGCCTTGTATTTAGCTTTGGCTTTGTCCTGAAGGTTTACTTTCTCCAGCATTTCCATCGGTTTAATGTTGGCACCATATAAACCTGCAAAAAGTTCAATCAGTTCAATCAGGTTCAGGTTGGGGTAATAGCCAGCGGCCTGTAACTGCACACCGATAATCTGTTTAATATTGTGCGCCTGTTTATCTACCGAAAAGCCATCAACAATAATTTCGCCTGAGGTTTTGTCGCGCAGAGTTTCGATAATTTCAAGTGTTGTGGTTTTTCCGGCACCATTTGGACCAAGCAAACCAAAAATCTCGTTTTCATAAACTTCAAAACTAAGGCCCTGAACGGCCACAAAATCATCGTACTTTTTTACCAGGTTATTTACGCTGATAATGGCTTTCTTTATTTCCATACTGCGAATGTAAGGAGCTTTAAATGAATTGAAAATGAATTATTACCCGGATCGCTGAAAATGTCGGTAAAATGATGTTTTAAGCAGGCGAAAAATAGCTTATAAAAGAAATCTGCGGATTGTTGGCCGGTTTTGCCGCAAATCCGCAGATCTATTTTGTTGATTAGTTTATTGGGTTAACTGGTTAATCGTTTAAATTGGTTAACTGTTCTGCTCCGCAAAACTCCTAACTTCGTCACTGGTCATTAGTTTCTAGTCTTTAATCCTAAACCTTCCGCCTTCCAGCCATCTGCCTACCTTTGGTCTTTAGTCTTTAAGCTTTGGTCTTTTAAGGCCTACCAAACTAACTCGCCTTTCATTACCTCAACAAAATCGTCGAATAAGTAACGCGAATCGTGTGGGCCCGGAGAAGATTCAGGGTGATATTGAACTGAAAATGCTTTTTTACCTTTAACACGGATACCTTCGATTGATTTATCATTCAGGTTAACGTGTGTGATCTCTACTTTATCAGAGTTTCTCACTTCATCAGGAATTACCCCGAAACCATGATTCTGTGAAGTAACTTCGCAATGGTTTTTAATGATATTTTTAACGGGGTGGTTTAATCCGCGGTGACCGTTAAACATTTTCATGGTTCCGATACCGTTAGCTTCGGCCAATAACTGGTGACCTAAACAGATACCAAATAATGGTTTGTCTTCTGCGAGGATATCTTTTATGGTTTCTACCGCATAAGGCATTACCGATGGATCACCAGGACCGTTAGAAATGAAATAACCATCTGGACTGAATTTTTCCATTTCGGCGAAAGTAGTTTTAGCCGGGAAAACCTGCACGTAGATATCGCGGTTTTCGAAACTGCGTAAAATATTTTTCTTGATCCCCAAATCTAAAGCCGCAACTTTTAAGCTTGCTTCAGGGTTGCCATAAAAATAAGGTTCTGTTGTACTTACTTTTGATGAAAGTTCTAAGCCTTCCATCGAAGGTACATCAGCCAGTTTTTGTTTTAATTCCTCTAGATCAGTAATCTCAGAAGAAATGATGGCGTTCATTGCGCCTTTATCCCTGATATGGCGAACCAGTGCGCGGGTATCGATATCGGAAATGGCAACTAAATTGTCGTTCTGGAAATAATCCTGGATAGATTCTGTTGCTTCTTTACGGCTATAAATAATGTTGTAATTTTTGCAGACTAAACCAGCAATTTTGATCGAACCTGATTCGATTTCATCTTTGTGGATACCATAATTACCAATATGCGCATTGGTGGTAACCATTATCTGTCCAAAATAACTTGGATCGGTAAAAATTTCCTGGTAACCTGTCATCCCGGTATTAAAACAAATTTCGCCGGTAGTGGTGCCAATTTTTCCGGCCGCTTTGCCGTAAAAAACTGTGCCATCGGCCAGTAATAAAATCGCAGGTAACTTGGTGTAGTTAGTCATGGTAATTACAATATGGATTTTGAATTAAAAAAGAGTTGAAAAAAGAATGGCTTTCGGCATTAAAGCCGTATTTGCAGGATGCAAAAAAAGATGAATATATCCCTTCCATTTCGGGGTACAAAGATAGGGTTTAAGATTGGAAATGTAAAGAGAAAAATAAAATAAGGTTTGGCAGAAAGACTAAAGCTAAAAGCAGAAAGACCAAAGCCGAAAGAAACGAAACCCCGTTTACATAAAAAATGATTTTAGTCTGAGATTGCTTTGGTCTTTTACCTTTGGTCTTTCGGCTTAATTAAAGAAAAAACAATACTTTTGGCAACACAAAACAAATCCCATGTCGGTACATAAAGAAATTAAGCGCATCACCACACACATTTTGCAGGAAATGAAACAGCGTGGTGAAAAAATATCCATGCTAACGGCCTACGATTATTCAATGGCAACCATTTTGGATGATGCAGGTTTAGACGTTTTACTGGTTGGCGATTCTGCTTCAAATGTAATGGCTGGTCACGAAACGACTTTGCCTATTACCCTCGATCAGATGATTTACCATGCTGCTTCTGTAATCAGGGCAGTTAAACGTGCTTTTGTGGTAGTTGATTTACCTTTTGGTTCTTACCAGGGAAATTCAAAAGAAGCTTTGAACTCTGCCATCAGGATCATGAAAGAATCGGGTGCACATGGTGTTAAATTAGAAGGTGGTGAAGAGATCATCGAATCCGTTCAGCGTATTATAACTGCTGGTATCCCTGTTATGGGGCATTTGGGACTAACACCTCAATCGATATATAAATTTGGAACCTATACCGTTCGCGCGAAGGAAGAAGAAGAAGCAAATAAATTAAAAACTGATGTACTTGCCTTGCAGGCAGCAGGTTGCTTTGCAATAGTTCTGGAAAAAATCCCGGCAGCTTTGGGTAAAGAAGTTACAGAAAGTTTGCATATTCCAACCATCGGTATTGGCGCAGGCCAGGCATGCGATGGACAGGTTTTGGTGGTAAATGATATGATCGGGCTAACCAAAGGATTTAAACCGCGCTTTTTACGTCAATACATTAATTTGTACGACGAAATTTTAGGCGCAGCACAATCTTACATCCGCGATGTGAAGGGAAATGATTTTCCTAATGAGAAAGAACAGTATTAACCCCAAACCCCTAAAGGGGCCTTTATTAGATGAGGTTAATATTTAAAAGAATAAATCAATATATAATTAAAATTAAGTCCCCCTTTAGGGGCGGAGGGGTTAAATGCCAATTACCGATAACGACATCCTTTTTGAAGATAATCATTTAATCGCCATTAATAAAAGGGCGGGTGATATTGTGCAGGTTGATGAAACCGGCGATGAGCCTTTGGATGAACAGGTAAAAAAATATATCGCTAAAAAATATAATAAGCCTAATGGTGCCTTTTTAGGGGTGGTACATCGTTTAGACCGGCCTGTTAGTGGCGTGATCTTATTCGCCAAAACCAGTAAGGCTTTGGAGCGGATGAATGCTGTTTTTAAAAACCGCGAGGTAAAGAAAACTTATTGGGCTGTGGTAAAGAACAAACCTGAAAAAGAATCGGCTACTTTAATCCACTGGCTGGTTAAAAACCCACAGAAAAACGTGGTTTCTTATTATAATACCGAAGTTACCGGAAGTCAGCGGGCAGAGCTATCTTATAAAGTAAAGGCTAAAGTGGGCGATTATTACCTGCTGGAAGTTGATCCTTTAACCGGACGCTCGCATCAGATCAGGGTTCAGCTTTCATCAATGGGCTGCCCGATTATGGGAGATAACAAATACGGTTATCCACGGGGGAGCAGAAAAGGTAGCATCTGTTTGCATGCCCGCCGGTTGCAGTTTATACATCCTGTTAAAAAGGAACCTGTAAATATTTTTGCCAAATTGCCTGTTGATGGTTTTTGGGAACGATTTGAGGATTTATAACATCACAATTTAATATAATTGAGATATCCGGTCATAATATTTAAATATTTGACCGGATTTTTTATGATTTGGCATCATATTTAGTCTGTTCAGGATTAAAAACCAAATTAATCATGAAAAACACCATCTTATCTGTAGCTGCAATAGGTTTGCTTACTACCTCGTTAGTTTCCTGCGATAGCACTACAAAAACAGAAACGACCAAAGATTCGAGCAATATTGCTGTAAATGGCGATACGGTTACTAAGGTAACCACCACTACTACCGAAACTGTTAAAACCGAAGTTCCAACTTTCTCAAGCGAAGAAGTAAATAAAGGCCTGGCTGAGTACAGCAAACTAAAAGATGAATATGTTGCTGCTGTAAAAAGCAAAAATGCAACAGAAATTAAAGCCATCAGCGATAAATATACCGCCTGGGCAAATCAGGCAACAGGCTGGGCTGCTAAGTTAGAGCCTGATGAAATACAAAAGTATTCTGATTATGTGCTGAAGCTAAGCGAAGAGTGGACACAGGCAGCGAAGGATGCGGTAGGGAAATAAAAAAATCGTCATCTCGACTGAAGCATAGCGAAGTCGAGAAATTTATCTGTGTTTTCCGTGAATCCCTGGCAAAAACTAAAGTGCTATCGATTTGCTAACAAAATTAGACCGTGGATTACAAATCCACAATTCGAAGGTCGGGATTGCAAATCCCGACCAACTTAGAAAATTATTTACAATCAATTTTACCAAAAGTCAGCGATCCATCAAACTTTAACTTGCTGATATCTTTGTATTTGGTTTCGCCTTTAATTTCCTTCACATCACCGAAACCTTCCACTAACTGATCACCTTTTTTTAAGAATGCAACTTCCCTCACTGAGGTTTGCCCTTCCGATTGGAAAGTATAATTCGCGATAATGGTGTCGCCTTTAACTACTCCGGCAATTGTACCTGCATTTTTATCTTTCTCGTATAAGTTATAGCCGAGTGTGCCTGTTACTTTATTATCTTCATTTTTGAGCGATAACGTAGCGGTATCCCGGTTTTTAATGTATTGATAACATTGAACCGAATCTGTTGCAGTTTCTGCATTGGTTACAATGGTAGAATCGATTTTAGCCTGTGTCTTTTTTGCGGTGCCGCCCTGGCATGCAGCCATGAATAAAGCAGCTACGCTTAATACTGGGATGATGTTTTTCATTTTCTTATCGGATTGATTTGCCTTTGTTAAGCAAAGGGCCTGCCAAAAAGAATTTGTTGTAACCCCACAGTGCCGTTATTTCTAGCGGAGTCGAGAAATTTATCTGTGTTTTCTGTGAATCCGTAGCAAAAACTAATGTGCTATCGGTATGCTAATAAAATTAGACTGTGGATTACAAATCCACAATTCGAAGGTCGGGATTGCAAATCCCGACCAACTTAGGGCATCTTTTCGCATGGTAGACCCTGAAATAAATTCAGGGTGACGATCGCATTAAGGAAATGAACTCATACTAACCAAATAGCCCATTAACCAGAAAGCCCCGTACGTACGGGGCTAACTTAACAATTAAACAAAAAAGATTTTTACCAAACGTAAGTACCCACCGCGCCTTTATCCAGGCTACTGGCTACGGTTTTACCGTTGTATTTAATATTGAATGCTGTTTCTGTACTGTTGTTATTGCACACAATCAATACATTTTTGCCATCAGGGGTTTTGAAAGCCACATTCTGGAGGTTATTTGTAATGTTTGAAGCAATGCGTACCGAACCTGGTTTTACAAACTTAGAAGCATGTGCAATGACATAATATGCCACGTTTCTGCTTACTGCCGGGGCAATGGTGATGGCACCCAAACAGGTGGTACAGCCACCTTTATCGGTATGTGGATTGTAGTTCGGATCGGCAGCTAAATTCCACTCTAACACATTACGGCTCCAGTTGCGGGTTGCGCCAACAATTAAAGTAGATACATGCCATTTTAAATCTTCGGCAAAATTGCCCGGTCCACCAACCCATTGTTCGGTAAAGTACACATTACGATCGGGGTGGGCGTTGTGTACCTGCGTAAGTGCAGTAATCGGGCCGGCATATAAGTGAAATGCAGAACCATCAACATATTTCTTCGTATCAGCATCGTTTAAAATGGTGATCGGATATTCGGGTTTATCAGCATTATGATCGTACACAATAATTTTTGTTTTAATGTCGCTGCTCTGAAATATCGGGCCTAAAGCAGTTTTAATAAAATCAGCCTGATCTAAAGCTGTCATATACATACTTGGGTTATTGCCCGGATGCAAGGGCTCATTTTGTGGTGTGATGGCATCGATTACAATACCTTCGGCTTTCATGGCCTGAATGTATTTTACCAGGTATTTGGCATAAGTTTGATAATATTCAGGTTTTAAACTTCCACCGATGAAACTTTTATTGGTTTTCATCCAGGTAGGGGCTGTCCATGGTGAGCCTAAAATTTTAATTGAAGGATTAATGGCTACGATCTTTTTTAATACAGGGATTAAATCTGCCTGTTCTTTAGCAATAGAGAATTTGGCTAAATTATCATCTGTTTCTCCGTCGGCGAGGTCGTTATAGGTAAAAGGATATGCGCTTAAATCAGATCCGCCAATACTGATCCTGAGGTAACTTACGGCAATGGCCTCGTCATTGCCCGAAAACAGCTCGTTTAATAGTTTATCCTGTGCCGCAGCAGGTAAAGCATTAATCAAACTTGCACTACCGCCTGTTAAAGTATAACCAAAACCATCAATGCTCTGGAAAGTGGTGGCCGGATCTACCTCAATAGTAGGATTGTTGTTGGTTGTGCTTGAAAAATTTAAGGCAACATTCTGCTTTTTTAACAATTGCGACTGATCGCCTTTGGTTAGCCAGAAAGTTACATCGGTTTTAACGGGTTCGTTAGACGTTGGTGGTGATGTATCGCCTCCGCTTGCCTTCGGACTTTTGCTGCAGGCACAGGCAACAATCAGGATGGCTATTGCAGTGCCCAGGTTGTAAACAGGTTTCATAATTATGGTTTTGGTTAGAGATTTCAGGGTATTTCGCATAGTATAAAATTGGTGAGATATTTAAAAGCATTGCCTATACTTTTTGGGTATAAACAATGCACCTGTAAAAACAGGATTGGTTTAATTTGTGTAATTAAAGTTTATCTTTTGGTCGCCGATCTGGATTCTGAATTCTCCAGCTTCGGTTACTTTTTTGCCCTCTACGTTTACAACGGCAATATCTTCGGGTTTTAAAGTGAAGGTTACTGTTTTGCTTTCGCCAGCTTTTAGGTCGATTTTTTCAAAACCCCTTAAACGTTTCACATCTGGTGTAATTACACTTGCAACCAGATCGGAAGTGAAAAGCAGTACACTTTCTTTGCCGGCCCGGTTTCCGGTATTGCTTACTTCAACAGAAATGCTTAAACTTTCACCAGCTTTTAGGGTATTGCTGCTTAATTTAAGGTTACTGTACTTAAAAGTGGTGTAACTTAAACCCTGACCGAAAACATATTGCGGGTTATAATCCGAATCGTAATTATAAACACCTTCTACAGTTTCGCGCGCCTCTGATGGTTTGTGGTAATAAGTAAATAAGGCATTTGGGAATTGTGGATAAGTATAAGGCAATTTACCTGATGGATTTACATCGCCGAATAAAATATCAACCAGCGCATCAGCACCGTAATTTCCCGGAAGGTAAGTTTGAACCACAGCACTCATGCTTTTTTCGAACTTGCTGATAATCCTCGGACGGCCTTCGTTCAATACCAGAATAACTGGTTTTCCGGTTGCGGCAATCTTTTTGGCCAGTTCAGTTTGCAGGTCAGAAAGGTACAGATCGCTTAAATTACCCGGCGATTCTGTATAAGTGTTTTCACCAAGGCACAATACCACTGCATCAGCATCTTTAGCGGCAGCAATGGTTTCATCCATTTTATCAGCAAAATCTTCAAAATACTTGCCGTTCATTTTATAACTTACCCCAGGTAGATATTTAATGTTATCGGCACCGTTTTTATTTTGCAAAGCTTCTAAAATGGTATTATAATCTTTTGCAAATTCTTCTACTTTTTCACCCTGCCAGCTATAGGTCCATGCGCCGTTTAACGTACGCATCGAGTTAGCATTGGGCCCGGTAACGAGCAATTTTATGCCTTTTTTTAATGGAAGGATATTATTGGTGTTTTTTAATAAAGTGATCGACTCGGCAGCAGTATTATAAGCTGCGGTTTGAAACTCTTTACTTGCAAATTTAGGGTAATCTTTAGGGTTGGTTGTTGGTTTTTCGAATAAACCGGTTGCAAATTTTACCAGTAAAATCCTGCGTACCGCATCGTCGATCCTTTCCTGTTTCACTTTTCCTTCTTTAACCAAAGCAATCAGGTTATCGCAGAATACTTCATAGTTATAGGCAATCATGCTCATATCTATTCCGGCATTAATGGCCAGCATAATCGCTTCTTTGTCGTCTTTAGCAATATGGTCTCTTTTAAAAAGATTTTCGATATCACCCCAATCAGTAACCACTAAACCTTTAAAGCCCAGTTCGTCTTTTAATAATTTGGTAACGATATTGTAGTTGGAGTGAACCGGGATGCCATTGATAATGCCAGAGTTGATCATTACGGTATGTGCGCCAGCCTCTACAGCGGCTTTAAATTGTGGTAAATGGTATTCTCTTAAAGCCTGGTCGGAAATAAAAGAAGGCGTTCTGTCTTTCCCGGTGGTTGGGGTCTGGTAGCCTAAAAAATGCTTTAATGAAGTGGCAACCTTATAAGGATTGGCCACATTATTATCATCTCCTTCATAACCTTTAACTGCTGCTTTCCCCATTTCGGTAACCACATACGGATCTTCTCCAAAACTTTCCCACTGGCGTGGAAAACGCGGGTCAGCACCTAAATCCAGGATAGGGGCGAAATTCCATGGAATAGAACTTGCACGGGTCTCGTAAGCGGTGATTGAAGCGCCGTTTTTAACCAGGCTACGGTTAAAGGTTGCCGCCTGACCAATCTGTTGAGGAAACATCGTTGCACCGGCGGTATAAGTTGCACCGTGTACTTCATCAACACCATAAATTACAGGGATTTTATTTTTACCTTTTTTAATGGCCACATCCTGGATTTCACTGATAATTTTATACCAAACCTGTGGGGTACGTGCCCTGTTATTGGACGTATTTAACACCGAACCCACATGGTATTGAATTAAAGCTTTATCCATAGCGGCTTTATCCAGGGTAAAAGGCTCGTCGCTTTCAAAACGGCTTTTGCCGGTTCCGATTACATCGAGGGTAATCTGTGCCATCTGGCCCACTTTTTCTTCGAGGGTCATTTTGCTTAATAAAGCCTCAATTTTGGCTTGGTTTGTATTTTTGATCTGGGCCTGGGCACTGAAAAGACTTCCCATTGCCAGGAGTGAGATCAAGGTTTTTTTTAACATCATAGAAATTAAGTTATAAAACAAAGGCGACCGTGGCCGCCTCTGTTTTTTATAGAAATTAACGTACGTTAGGATTTTTGTCTAATTCATCCTGCGGAATCGGGAAATATAATTTTGAAGCATTCAGGTTATAGTTCAGGTTTGCTCCTGTACCATCAACCTGTGCATTCATAACCGGAATTACCCTGTTTGTTCTTAATAAATCAAACCAACGGTGACCTTCGAACGCCAGTTCCAGGCGACGTTCGTTTTCGATTGCCAAACGCATGGATGCCTGATCTGCAGCAGGTGTAGCGCCCAAATTAACACGGCTACGGATCTGATTAACCAATGGGGCAGCAGTTGACCACCCCGAAGCACTTAACTCGTTTACAGCTTCTGCTTTTAATAAAATAATATCAGCCAATCTCAAAATATAGTTATCAGATTTATCATCTGCACGGTATTTATTGATGTATGGGTAATTGGCCTTTGACCAGTAAGAATCGCTCCAGCCTTCTGATACCACATTATTAAACTTGATGCTCGAAGCCTTGCGGATCGCGTCGCCTGCATCATCAAATGCTTTAGCTAAACTATTGGTAGGCGTGTTAAACCTTTTCCATCCTGTTCCAACCAATACACTCGGCATCCAGTTTCCGTGTAAACCTCCGTAACCATCGTATTGCATTTCCCAAATGGCTTCTGAATTGTTTTTGTGGTTAGAATCCCAAAGGAAATCGTAGTTTGCTATTAAAGAATAACCACCGCTGATTACCGCATCGCAATAAGTGTTAACTTTAGTCCAGTCAGGAGTTGGTTTACTGGCATATACTTTAGCCAAAAGTGCATTTGCCACGCCTTTAGTCATAATGCCTTTGGTAGGGCCGGCAACGCGTGCATTGGCTGCACCATACTCCAGGTCGGAAATAATCTGCGCATAAATGGCATCTACACTTGCTTTTGTAGGGTAGAATTCAGCATCGGTTGTAGGTACTTTAACCACTAACGGAACCGAACCCCATGTTCTCACTAAGTTGAAATACATGTAAGCCCTTAAAATGCTGGCTTCTGCAAGGATCTGTTTTCTGCGGTCGCCTGCATCAAGCTTGGCATCTACAATGTTCGGAACGTTTGTTAAAATTAAGTTACAGTTTTTAATATCACTGTACAAAGCATTCCAATCTCTTCCTACGTTGCCGTTTGTAGAGATTACCGTAAATAAATCCAGCTGGATGTTAGCCGGATTATCTCCGCCTGCATAAGCATTATCCGATCTTACATCACCATTCGTCATGTAATCCCAGATATGGAAATCGTTATACATCCCATCGTATGCACCCTGAATTAATTTCTCCGCTGCTGCTGCATCTGCAAAAGCTACATCAGGGCCTACCTGTGTAATGGGAGTTTGATCTAAGAAATCTTTTTTACAGCTGCTCAATGCCAAAGTAATGGTACCTGCTGCAATTAATGAATATATTTTAAGTTTCATTGTTGTCTGAATTAAAAGCCTACGTTAACACCAAATAAGAAAGTTCTCGATTGAGGATAAGTACCATAATCGATACCCATTGCCGGTCCGTTGGCCGAGTTTACGTTAACCTCCGGATCAAAACCTGTGTATTTTGTAAAGGTTAATAAGTTATAAGCAGAGGCATAAAGCATTACTTTGCTCATTTTAAGTTTACCCAGCGTTGCTGCACCAAAGTTGTACGATAATGTGGTGGTTTTTAAACGCAGGTAAGAACCATCTTCAACAAAACGACTAGAAGTTAAGGTGTTACTGGTATTATCTTTAATTGCTCTAGGAACATCAGTGATCTGTCCTGGTGTTGTCCATCTGTTTAACACCACGGCCGATTGATTTTTAGAATCGTTCATGCCTTCCAGTTCCATTCTCGACGCATTGAACATCTGGTTACCCTGAACACCCTGGAAAAGGAAGTTTAAACCAAAGTTGCCAAATGTAAAGGTGTTGTTAACGCCATAGGTGAATTTAGGTTGTGCCGAACCGATAAAAGTTCTGTCATCTGCATTAATTGTACCATCTCCATTTAAATCCTGGTAAACGATATTTCCTGTTTGAGGATCTACACCATTTGAAACATAGCCATAAAAACTACCCAATGGGCGACCAGTAACTACTCTGATAGCAGCATCACGCTCATAAATATCACCGAAATTAATTGAATTCACTTTATCACCTAAGCTGGTTACTTTATTGCGGTTTAAAGAGAAGTTAATGTCGGTTGTCCAGCTAAATTTATCTTTTACAAAGTTTTTTGTGGTTAAAACAAACTCTAAACCTTTATTTTCCATATCACCTACGTTTGAAGCGATACTGCCAAAACCGATTGAATTTGGTAAGGGCTGGTTAATTAAAAGGTCTTTTGTTTTCTTTAAATAAGCATCAGCAGTAAAAACCACGCGGCTGTTGAACATCGATAAATCTAAACCGATATTGGTTTGTGTAGTTTCTTCCCATTTTAAACCAGGGTTTGGTAATTGAGAAAATACATAAGAACCCTGTGTGGTTGGGGTGTATAATTCTAAGTACGAATAATCTCCAATACCCTCATCGTTACCTACTTTACCCCAGCTCGCCCTTAATTTTAAATCGTTGATTGATTTTACTTCCTTTAAGAAATTCTCACCAGAAATTCTCCACCCAACTGATGCTGAAGGGAAATAACCATATTTATTCTGCGGACCGAAACGTGATGAACCATCAGCCCTGAAGTTGGTGCTGAATAAATACTTACTGTCGTAAGCGTAAGTTAAACGGGCTAAATAAGAACGTTTAGACCAATCTGATGCAGTTGGCAGTTGCGGAGGAATTGAAGTACCATGATCTAAAAGCTGACCATTTGCACCGATAAAATTTTGCTCGTTATAGCTTAACTTGTAATATTTAGATTCTTGTAAAGTCATACCGCCTGTTGCAGTGAAAGCATTTTTACCCCAGTTTTTGGTATAGTTTAAAATGTTTTCGTTTAACCAGACATGGTCGGTACTGAAATTAGAATTGATAATTCCTTTTTGTGTTCTGCCATAATCTGTTGAATACGGATCTAAGAAATAAGAATATCTGTTATCGTTATTGTTTGTACTGATACTCGATTTGAAAGAGAAATCCTGTGTGAATTTAATTTCAGCAGCAAAAGCACCTAGAAAACGGAAGTTTCTGTTTCTGTTTCTTGCAGCGTTAGCATTGGCCACAGGGTTTTCTGATCCACCTTTGTAAGGGTTAAATGCATAAGTGCCATTAGCTGCATAAACGCCAATGGTAGGAGGGGTGGTTAGTGCCGATAAAATGGTTCCGCCTCTTGCTACGTTAGCATTATCGCTTACATCTATGGAGTTATTTTGAGTAATGGCCGCATTACCGGTTAATTTTAACCATTTGGTAATGTTTTGTGAACCATTAAAGTGGATGGTATATTTATCCAGTTTTGCAGGCGATACCACTCCTTTATCTTGTTGATATCCTGTTGATAATGAGTATTGTCCGCCTTTTACACCACCAGAAATAGATGCCTGATAGCTGTTCTGCGTTCCTGTGCCAAAAGTAAGGTCTTGCCAATCGGTATTCTCGTTACCTAAACCGTTGGTATCATAACCCAATTCTTTCATCAGGGCGATGTATTGGTCCCTGTTTAACACATCCTGTTTTTGCCAAAGGTTAGAAAAACCTGTAAATGCATTAAAGGTTGCGCGGATTTTATCAGACGATCCTTTTTTGGTGGTAATCAATATTACACCATTTGCACCACTCGATCCGTAAATCGCAGCGGCTGAGGCATCTTTTAAAATCGTTAAACTTTCAATATCGGTTGGGTTTAAGAAACTCGCATCACGTGAAGTTACCCCATCAATAACATACAGCGGACTGTTAGATGCATTGATTGAGGTATTACCGCGAATGGTAACCGATACGCCTGATCCTGGCTTTCCTGATTGTGAGGTAATCTGCACACCGGCAGCCTTACCCTGGATAGCCTGAAGCGGGTTGGTTACAGGCTGGTTCTCGATATCTTTAGATGATAACGATACTACGGCCGTGGTTAAATCTTTCTTGGTTGTGGTACCATACCCGATTACCACCACCTCATTTAACTGTTGGTTATCGTCAGATAAAGTAACGTTTACGGTTGTACGTCCACCCACCGCTTCTTCTATCGTTTTATAACCAATAAATGTAAATTCTAATGTTGAGTTTTGTGGAGCGCTGATTGTATATCCACCATTATCTCCGGTAGAAGCCCCCTGGTTAGTTCCTTTTACTTTTACAGATACGCCAGGCAATGGTAATCCCTGCTTATCTTTTACCAAACCTTTTACAGTAATATTCTGTGCCATACTCAGTGAGATACCGCATAGAATACACACCATAAGCAATGTAAACTTTTTTCTCATAATTTTGCTCATTGATAATATTATATGCGGTAAAGTTAACACCCAATTAATGTTAAATACAAGTTTTTTGAATGTTAAATTTTATGTAACTATCTGATATTTAGGTTTTTGTGATGATTTCGATACGCTTTAATACCGTTGTTGAAAAGGCCTTTTTAATGCTGATAATCAGCGTTTAAGTAGCTTAGACAAGTCGTATCCCGGTTACAATCTGATACGCTTAAACACCCTTTCCTTTTTCTTGAAAAAAGCATTAAAACAAACAAAATTGTGACGGATTAAGGGTGCTAATTACTCGATAACAAGCTGACTCCAGCCGTTTTTGGCGGTTTTTTTAAGCGTTTTCTTCCGGTCATCCATCACTTTTTTAATGCGCGAGCCGAATGTCCAGCAGGTACTTTGCCTGATGGAGAGTAGTTCTGAGAGTTTATGCGAAGAGATTTTCCCTTTAGAAGAGTAAATCAGGAAAATCATATAGAATGCTTTATTAATCGGGATGCGGGTATTATGGAAAATGGTATAGGTAGTTACCGATTCTTCATAACCACATTTGCTGCAACGGCGACTGTGCATAATATGTCCGGCAAAATAATGATCGTTGCTGCATTTGCGGCAGTGGTAACCATTACTCCATTTTAATTCGGCAAGAAATTCGTAACAGGTTTCTTTGTCCGGGTAAATCTTGCTGAATTCCTCAAAATCTACCTCGGTAGACATTACCCTGTCTCGGGTTACCTTTTCGACACTGGTTTGCAGTTCTTCATTATCATGCTCTAAAAGCACGTTCATCCGCGAAATTTCTTCTGCCTGTTGTTGTAGCAGTGCATTTGCTTCTTCGAGTGCCTGATTTTTACTTTCAATAATTAACGATTTGTGATAAACTTCACGTGTACGTTCTTCTACCTTGCTTTCCAGTTCCTGGTTGATGCTGTCTTTCAGTTTAGCATTTACAGCCATCTGCCTGATGATTTTTTGCTGTGCTCTATCTTTTTTCACTTTCAGGATCCGCACTTTATCGCCTATGGCAAATGATAGAAAGATCATTTCGAGCACAAAACAGAAACTTAAACTGTAATAACTGATGGCCCCAAAATTTAACCAGCCAATGCCCAGCATAATCAGGAATTTCAGTGTAAAGCCTGCAAACAAGAAACTATAACCCAAAACAAAGAAACGTGCTGGTTGGTAGCCATTTCTGTAGATATAAATGCCTGTAAAAAAAGCAACCGACAGCGGAATAGCTTCTATAAATTTATAGCTGAACAGCGTTTGATCGAACAGGTAACAATAGGCGAAGAAAACTATCCTGAAAATAATAACTCCTATAATAAACCTGTTTAACTTAGGCGCTTTGGCCTTAACGTATAAAAGTTCTCGCGTAAATAACAGTGCAAAAATACTGGTGGCACAGAGTGCAAAAGCATAGGCAACCTGGTTCCATGCAGGTGCATTAGGCCATAAATACTGATAGGCAATACCATCGGTACTCATTTCGAAAAAGCCGACGCTTAAGTTATAAAGTACATAATACAGGTATTGCTTTTGCCTGATGGCAATAAACATAATGAGGTTGTAGAAACTGAAAACCAGGATCATTCCATAAAAAATCCCGAAATAGAAATACTCGTCCAGGGCATATGAAATAAACCATTCGGTGGTTCTTAATACAATAATGATATCGGCAATTTGAGAGGAATTGATTTTGAAATAGTAGGTCTGTGTTTCATTCCCTTCGTTTTGAAGCGGAATTTCGAAGTTTTTATGGTGAATGAGCCGGTGACCGAAATGATTGGCATCACCCAATTGTTCAACAACATATTTTTGATTGGCCTGGGGAATGTAGGCGGTAATATGGTCAATAGTTTGGTCGAAAAATTCGAGCAGAAAGGGTTTATCTGCCTTGTCGTTCTGTTTAATTTTAATCCTGAACCAGTATGTTTTGTTGAGCTGTTTGGTTTGCGGCGTACTCGTTAGGCTGGCTTTAAATTTTTGATCAAACGCTCTACTGTTAATTTGGTCGAAAGTGTAGCGGTTGCCGGCATCTTCCAATACCTCAATTTCTTTAAAAGTGAAGATATGCTGCGGCACAGAATCCTGCATTTGGACTATTTTCTGCGCTTTTAAGCTTGAAACAGAAAACAATAGCAGGATAACAGCGAAAAAAGGGAAACGCCTAAAATGAATTGGTGCCAGCATGATCTGCAAAGGTACAAATTTGTAACGATGACGTATCGGTCAGGTTATCAGCCGAATTTCATTTTAAAAAATTAACGAAATGCTGGTGCCTTTATGCTCTTCAGATTTAATATCCACTTTAATTTTATGAAATTTGGCAATACTTTGAACTATGGCCAGACCTAAACCGAAGCCATTTTCTTCACTGTTACCACGTTTAAAGCGGTCAAAAGCGTTTTCTACCAGTTCAGCGCTCATGCCCGATCCGGTATCGCTAATGGTGAGTATATATTTTTCAGCTTCTGTTTTATCGCTAATGGTAATCGAGCCTCCATCTACATTATATTTGATCGCATTATTAATAATATTGATCAAAAGGGTATGAATTAAGGCCTTATTGCCTGTGAAATGGAAGTCTTTGGTAAGCTTAGACTGATAATTGATCTTTTTATCAATAATTCTGTCCTCCAGGTCTTCGTGAATATCGGTTATCTCCTGTTTTAAGCTAATTTCTTCTGTTTTTAGGTATTGATTGTTCTCTACCTTAGAAATCAGTAATAAACTATTGATAATCAGCTTTAAACGGTTTAATGTTTTTAAAGAAGCGTAGATTTTATTTTCGTGCTCTACCGGAATATCTGGTGTATTGAGCATGTTTTCGAAGCGTGTGCTTAAAATGGAAATAGGAGTAAGCAACTCATGCGAAACATTGGCAATAAACTGTTTTTCTAATGCAAAAAGGGTGTTTATTTTTCGCATTAACGAATTGATGCTATTATCTAGAATTTTAAAATCGTTGGTGCTGGTTGGGATGTTTTGATAATTATAATGGGAGGGATCATCAACCATGTTAATCTTCTTATCAATGATGAGGTAAAATGGTTTCAGCAAGAAGTTAGAAAAGGTAAAATCTGCAACCAGGGTAATCAATAAGGCAGCAACCAGCACAATCAACATGTAAAAACGGATTGAATTTTTAATCGATTGAAGCGCGGTCATTGTTTCGCCGATTTCCAGGTTGTACCAGTTTTTCTGGTAGGAAAATTTATAGTTCAGGATGCGGTAAACTTCTATATCGCCCTCTATCTCCCTTTTTTCGGTAAAAACCTTTGCGGTAGAATCCGACTGGTTATCTGCAATATCGGTTAATACGATAAACTCTTCCTTTAAAATGTTGTAATCGGTGAAAGATTGCTCCTTATTTAGCAAACTGTCGATCTCATTATTACTTAAATGTTCGAGAATCTTATTTTTCTTTTTAATTAAACGGTTATCGAGCTGGTTATAGGCAAGTCGGTCTAACGAAAATAAAATGATCGAACCCAATACCAGTATGATGGCGATTTTGGTGATTGCATTGTATAGAGAAAACTTAACCTGTAACTTCATTTAGATGGATGATGTTTGATGTAAAATGGATAAAGGTTTATTTATCGTTGGGTTAACTGGTTAATTGTTTAAATCGGTTAATTGAACGCTAGCGGCCAAACGCACAACCCAAAACGCACTAGCAATTAATCCTGTAACCAATACTTCTCACCGTTTCAAACCAATCAGTAGGGCTTAAGGCAGCTAGTTTTTTACGTAAATTTTTAACGTGAACGTCAACAAAATTAGAATCGGAATTTACTTCTAAAATATCACCCCAAACATGTTCTGTTAAGCTCATGCGCGATACTACTCGGTTTTTGTTCAGTACCAGGTAGTTAAAAATCTCGAATTCTTTTTTGGTTAGGTTTAATCTTTCTTCGCCAAAAGCCACCGTTCTGTTCTGGATATTGAGCAGAAAATCATGAACGTTGATTTCATTTTTCTCCAGTTTATGTTTCCTGCGGGTAATGGCATGCATCCGCGCCAAAAGCTCATTTAATGAAAATGGCTTTGGCAGATAATCGTCTGCACCTTCATCAAGGCCTTTGATGCGATCGTCAACCGCGCTGCGGGCCGTTAGAATAATTACGGCATCATCGCGGTCTTTGGTAGCCTTAAGCAGTTTTAAAATGTCGAAACCATCGCCGTCAGGCAAACCTAAATCGAGTAAGATGAAATCGTAGCTGTTTACAAATATCTTTTCTTCCGCAGAAGATTTTTTCCATGCATGTTCTACAATAAAGCCTTCTTTACTTAAGAATTCATCCATTTCGAGTGCCAGGCTCTTTTCATCTTCAACTATGAGTACATTCATTCTGCTAACTGTGTTTTAATGTTTAACCGCCATGCGCTTTGCGCTCAGCGCTATGTGTTTACCCTACAACTAAGTTAATATTTTTTAATATGATCGCACAGGCTTCTTCAATTTCTTCTTTGGTGATAATTAAAGGTGGGGCGATGCGCATGGAGTTGCTGCAATGTAAAAACCAGTCGGAAAGTACCCCATCGAGGATACAGGCATCAATGATTTTTTTGTTGATCTCAAAATTTTCGAATTCAACCGCCAGCATTAAACCTTTTCCTCTTATTTCTTTTATAGCGGGGTGTTTTAATAGTTGTTTAAACAACTGGCCTTTTTCTTCCACTTCATCCACAATGTGATGATCAACAAGTGTACGTAAAGTGGCTAAACCTGCTGCGCAACAAACTGGGTGGCCGCCAAAAGTGGTCATGTGACCCAAAATAGGGGTATGCGATAAAACCGACATGATTTCGAGGGAACTGATAAAAGCGCCGATTGGCATACCGCCACCAATACCTTTGGCTAAAAGTAATACATCAGGCACTACATTGTAATGCTCGAAAGCAAACATTTTACCACTTCGGCCAAAACCCGACTGTATTTCGTCGAAGATTAATAAAGTTCCGGTTTCATTGCATTTAGCCTTTAAAGCCTGCATGTAACTTAAATCGGCCACACGAATTCCGGCTTCACCCTGAATGGGTTCTATAAAAACAGCGGCAATTTCTGTGGTGATTTTTTCGAGATCAGCGATGTTATTGTGCTCAATAAAACTTACATGAGGCAAGAACGGACCATAGCCAGATGAATAAAAATCACTCTCCATTAAACTTTCAGCACCCTGGGTACTGCCATGGTAAGCATTTTTACAGGCAATAAAACCTTTACGGCCAGTATAACGTTTGGCCAGTTTCATGGCGCCTTCAACAGCCTCGGTTCCTGAGTTTAAAAAGTAGGTGCAACTTAAGCTTTCGGGTAAAATATCGGCAAGGGCTTTGGCAAAATTTACCTGTGGTGTTTGCACATATTCGCCATAAACCATCAGGTGCATGTAGGTTTCTGTCTGCTTTTGGATGGCTTTAACTACCGCAGGGTGGCAGTGACCGACGTTGCTGACACCGATACCGGCAATCAGATCTAGATGTTTTTTATCGGTAGCATCATATATATAAACGCCCTTTGCCCTGACAAATTCGAGCATGAGCGGTTCGGGAGAGGTTTGTGCATTGTGTTGTAAAAACAACTGACGTTGGGTAAGCATAGCACAAAAGTACGGAAATGATAGAGTGCTTTAAAACAAAAAAGACCTACATCGCTGTAAGTCCGTTTTATTATTGTCTTTGTCCGCCTTTAAACCTGTTCAGCAATTCCCGTTTAAAGCCCTCCTGGGCCCTGTAAAACTTGCCTACCACCTTAATCGGTAATGAAGATTTAAGTTTGTTGTAATATTTTTTATCCAGGTTGAGGTCTTTTTGCTTAAAATCGAATTCGCTCGTAATTAAACTTTGCACCTGTGCATCCGTTAAATTATCAATTTCGGTTGTTTTACGGAAAGAGATCATTTTCTGCATGCGCTCTTTACGCAGGGCGTTTTGTTCTTCCTGCATATCGTTATAAATTGGCCAGAAAATTTTAGCCTCTTCAGGTGACAGATCCAGTTTTTGGGTAAAAAAAGCTATTTTAAGTGATTCTATTTCTTCTCCTTTTGGTCTTTGAGCCAAAAGGGTAGTGGGTAATAAAAACATTAAAGCAACAAATAGTAAATTCTTCATTTCTTTATTAATTATTTAGTTCCTGAGATAAATCGTTTGATGAAAAATTGCTCAGGATGTAGTTTTCCATTTCTGTATCTGACGCAGAAGTAGTTTTGGTATTTGATGATGTGGTATTTTGAGCTTCTAAATGGTCAATGATGGTACTTTCATCAATATCATATAACATTTGTTCGTTTACTGCTTCCGCAGATTGTACCTGTTGAACTGTTGTTGTTGAACCGTTCTGGTAAAAATAAACTCCAAATGAAGCCATTAAAACAAAACATGCAGCACTTGCATATTTAACAATATTACGGCGCCATAAAGGAATAATCTTTGCCTCTTTTTTAGGTTCTGATGCTGCAATTCTATCCGTAATCCTGCCTTGTAAAGTATCAAAGTAATTTTCGGGTACTGCAAAAGTATCTTCTGCCTTAGGCATTTCTGCAAGGGCAATGTGGGTTTGTATCCGTTCCGTTAATTCTTCAAAATAATTCTGCGGAACTTCAAAATTATTGTCACTGGTTTTCTGTTTTAATCCATCTAAAAAGACAGCAGAAGAAATGGCCTCATCACAATTTTCGAAATATCCATCAGGAACGGAGAATGGATTGCGTTTCCCCATTGCCGCAAGGCCAGGGGCTTCGTTTATCCAATCGCTATTTTCTATATTTTCGTTCATCACAGATATATGATACAATTAATGTGAAAAGGTTTAATAGTCTATCTCATCATTTGTAATAAAAGCTTCAATTTTTTTTGCAGCGATGTGAAATGATGCTTTTAAAGCGCCTACAGAGGTGCCTAAAACTTCCGAAATTTCTTCATATTTCATATCATCGAAATATTTCATGTTGAAGATGATCCGCTGTTTTTCGGGAAGGGTAAGGATGGCTTTTTGCAGTTTGAGCTCGAGCTTGTCGCCGTTAAAGTAAGATGATGCAACCAGATTATCAGCAAGTTTGGATGATACTTCATCCAGGGGCGTGTTACTGCGCTGTTTTTGCTTATTTAAGAAAGTAATTGATTCATTTGTGGCAATGCGGTAAATCCAGGTATAAAGCTGAGAATCACTTCTAAACTTATCGAGGTTTTTCCACACTTTAACAAACACCTCCTGTAAAAGATCGTCGCAATCATCATGGTTTAACACCAGCCTGCGGATGTGCCAGTATATTTTTTGCTGGTATTTTTTCAATAACAGGTTAAAGGCTTCATTTCGCGTTCGCTCAACGGCAAACATGGCAAGGATTTCTGAATCTTCAACTTGTTTCATTTATTTTTTTAGATGTGAGATACGAGATATGAGATGTGAGATTCGCTTAGACACAATGTCTCAAATCTCACATCTAATTTTTCATATCTAATGTTCCAAATCTATTTTTTTCTGCCGATTACTTTCTGCACCGCTTCAACAATGTTCACCGCGTCTAAGCCGTATTTAGCCATTAACTGATCTGGTGTTCCGCTTTCGCCAAAAGTATCATTTGTAGCAACAAACTCTTGTGGGGTTGGCAATTCGGTAGTTAACAAACGGGCAACACTTTCGCCTAAACCACCAAATTTGTTATGTTCTTCACAGGTAACCACACAACCGGTTTTTTTAACTGATTTTAAGATCGCCTCATCATCCAATGGTTTAATGGTGTGGATGTTGATGATTTCTGCATCGATGCCTAGTTCAGCCAGTTTTTCACCAGCTTCAATTGCTTTCCAAACCATGTGACCGGTAGCAATAATGGTTACATCTGTTCCTTCGTTAACCATCCAGGCTTTACCGATCTCGAATTTCTGATCAGGATCTGTAAATACAGGAATAACCGGACGGCCAAAACGTAAATAAACCGGACCTTCGTATTCTGCAATGGCTAAAGTTGCTGCTTTGGTCTGGTTATAATCGCAAGGATTAATCACCACCATGCCCGGCAACATTTTCATTAAACCGATATCTTCTAAAATCTGGTGGGTTGCACCATCTTCGCCCAGGGTTAAACCTGCATGAGAAGCACAGATTTTAACGTTTTTATTGGAATAAGCTACCGATTGGCGGATCTGATCGTAAACACGGCCTGTTGAGAAGTTGGCAAAGGTACCTGTAAAAGGAATTTTACCACCGATGGTCATACCTGCTGCAATACCGATCATGTTTGCTTCTGCAATACCAACCTGTGTAAAACGCTCAGGAAAATCTTTAATAAAAGCATCCATTTTTAGCGATCCAACTAAATCGGCACATAAGGCAACCACATTTTCGTTTTTCTTTCCAGCTTCATGTAAGCCGGCACCAAAACCCGAACGTGTATCTTTTTTTTCTGTATATGTATATTTTTTCACGAGCTTATATTTTTATTTAAAGGTGTTCAAGCTTGCTTCGCAGGTTTTCATACCCCAAACCCCTAAAGGGGCTTTATTTGTAGTTAAAATTAAAAGTTATTTACTCCCCCTTCAGGGGGTAAGGGGGCTAGTAATCCCCTAAAGTTTCTGGTAGTTGCGCTAAAGCTGCTGCCAATTGCTCGTCATTAGGCGCTGTACCATGCCATTTATGAGAACCCATCATATAATCTACACCAGCACCCATTTGCGTGCTCATTAAGTTTAAGATCGGTTTACCTTTTCCTGTTAGAGTTTTTGCGTAATGTAAACCTTCAACAATAGCCTGCATATCGTTACCGTCGGTATTGATTACGTGCCATCCAAAAGCTTCGAATTTAGCCTGAAGACTATCTAAAGAAAGTACTTTTTTGGTAGGACCATCAATTTGCTGACCGTTATAATCTACACTGCAGATTAAAGTATCTAACTCATGGAATGGCGCAAACATAGCAGCTTCCCAGTTTTGGCCTTCCTGTAATTCTCCATCACCATGTAGGGTGAAAATATAAGATTTATCGCCGTTTAACCTTTTGGTTAAAGCAGCACCGATAGCTACAGACATACCCTGACCTAATGAGCCTGAAGCTACACGGATTCCTGGTAAGTGTTCGTGTGTGGTTGGGTGACCTTGTAACCTGGAATCCAGTTTACGGAAAGTTGCCAATTCACTTTTATCGAAATAACCTGCGTGGGCAAGGGTACTGTACCAAACCGGAGAAATGTGGCCATTAGACAGGAAGAATAGGTCTTCGCCAATGCCGTCCATACTGAATTCTTTCTTATGGTTTAAGACTTCGAAATATAGTGCGGTAAAAAAATCGGCGCAACCCAATGAACCACCCGGGTGGCCTGATTGACATCCATGAACCATTCTTACGATATCTCTTCTGATCTGAGAGGCAATATCTTCTAGCTCTTTAATTGTATGTTTCATTAAAATAAGAGGTTGTTGTTACATAGCAAAGGTAATATTTTACCCGCTATATCATAATTAGTTATTGATTAAATCGAGTACTTGTTGTGTTGAGTTTTTGGTGTCAACTTTTTTGATGATGTGTGCAATTTTTCCATCACCATCTATAATAAATGTAGTGCGTACAGTACCCATATATTTTTTGCCATACATATTTTTTTCTGCCCAAACGCCATAGTCGTTTACAATTTTCTGGTCGGTATCGGCCAGCAGGGTAAATGGCAGGCTGTGTTTGGTTACAAATTTCTGGTGCGATTTTTCATCATCAACACTCACGCCTAAAACTACAATGCCTTTAGCCTGTAAGCCCTGATAATTATCTCTGAAATCGCATGCCTCAGCGGTGCAGCCAGGGGTATCATCTTTCGGATAAAAATAAAGCACAACCGTTTTTCCTCTATAATCACTTAAGGAAACTTCGCTGCCATTTTGGTCTTTTGATGTAATTGCCGGTGCCTGATCACCTTCTTTTAACTCTGCCATATATAATGATTGAATTTTGAATGTTTTAATGATACAATGTTATTATCACCTGCAATTTAAACAGATTAATGTATTATACTGTTCGGGATATGTTAAAAGATGACATTTCTGCGTTCAAAGTATAAGTTTTTACGGCATCCTGATCATGAAATTCCTAATCCGAAAGATCCTGTTACTATCTGAAGAAATTGACGGTATATTTTCTTGTATTTTCTTTCATATCCATTACAACCAGTTCTAAAGTATGCTTACCCGAAGTTGTTCTCTCATCAAAGCTATGCCAAAGTGTTGCCGTTTTGGTGTCGAACTCCATTAAAGCCCATTTACCATCAATGTAACCATTGAAGCTTTTGATACCTGATAAATTATCGCTGATTTTGAAAAAGATTTTAGATAAACCGGCCATGCTTTTTCCTTCTGAAATATTGACCGGGAAAATCCGTGGGGCGATGGTATCAGTAGCAATATAAAAGCTGCCAAAGTTTTTAGGAGTAGCTTTAACGTAACCGTTGTCGAAACTTCCGCCTTGCGATGAGCCATTTGAATTTACAATCAGTGCTTTGCTTCTCAGGTTTTCTGGCAAATTATCAGCCTTAATCCAAAGATCGAAACCAATGTGCAATGGGGTAAACCTGTTATGGATCTGGTGTACTGCCGACCATGCATTTCCTGCTGGCCGAGGTAATTTTTTATAGGTAAAATTTAAATCGCTATATAAGGTACCTTGCGGAAAAACCACTTTCACATCTTCAGCATTAAATTCGTTTACCTTATTATAAGGATAAATGATTCCGGCCGGCACAACCGGCGTTACAACCGGCGCCGAACCTGCATTTACGGTAAATGGCAAAACAGATGTATTTCCTTTCGAATCGGTAATGATGTAGCGGAGATGATGCTGGGCGCCATCGTTAAAGTTGATACGGCCGTTATTAACTAATCCACTATAAATTTTTAGAGGATTTCCCGGATCTACAAAACTTTTCTGGATGCTTCTTTTGGTATTTAAATAGGTGGGATAATCGATATGCGAGTTGATGGCCTTACTATCTTCGAAAGCAAAGCGCTCCAATGCTGAGGTGTACACCATTTTACCATCAACTTCTAACTGAATGGAATAAACACCATTGGTTCCTGATAAACCATTATGGCGATCGGTTACCACAATACCAAAACCCACTTCGCCGGTTAAACTGACTGGAGCAGCGGCTTTATAAGTGCCGTTTGCACCGGTAATAGCGATGGCCTGTTTGGGAGTAGATTCGTTAAAAGTTTTGCCATTTAAACGGTAAACATATAATCCATGGATCACCGGCGGAATATTATCGGGAATTACAATTCCAAAAAACTGTGGATTGATGGTTTCTTCTGTTTTGGTATCCCTGATTTCGAAATGCAAATGCGGCCCGCCTGAACTGCCGCGGTTACCCGACCAGGCAATAATTTCACCTTTGTGAACCGGAATCAATGTAGCATCAGGAAACTCATCAATCTCGAAAGATTTCTTTTCGTACTCGAGGTTTTTAACTATGGTTGCAATCTTTGGTGCAAAACGTTGCAAATGACCATAAACTGTGGTAAAGCCATTTGGATGATTAATGTACAAAGCCTGTCCGAAACCACTGTTCTGTACCCTTAACCTCGAAATATAACCATCAGCAACGGCATAAACAGGATAACCTTCGCGCTGATTGGTTCTGAAATCGATTCCAGAGTGAAAATGGTTGCCCCTAATTTCACCGAAAGAGCCTGCAAGGGCAGGGGGAGTAATATCTAAAGGCTGTCTGAAATCGGTAATCGGGTATTTATTGTTACTAAAAATCTGTTGTGCCTGAACAAAAGTTGAAGCAATTAAAAGGCAAATTGAAACGGAAAATTTTAACTTGTACTGGATCGGGTTTTTAATCATTCGTTACTTTACATCAAAATTTAAAAGTTGCTTTCCTTCCAGCCAGGCTTCCAATTTGTCGCCACGGTTTGTTTTACCTACACCCTGTGGTGTTCCTGTGAAAATTAAATCGCCTTTTTTTAAGGTGATGTACTGAGAAACAAAGCTGATTATCTTCTCGAACGAGAATAATAAATCTTTAGTATGACCAACCTGACGGCTTTCTCCGTTTACTTTTAATTCGAAATTTAAGTTGTAAAGGTCTTCGAAATCGCTTTTTGGAAGAAAAATACTGATGGGTGCCGAATTATCAAATGCTTTGGCCAGCTCCCAGGGCAATCCTTTTTCTTTATGTTTCGCCTGAATATCGCGGGCTGTAAAATCGATACCCAAACCCACTTCATCATAATAATTGGCCGCAAACTTTTCGGCAATGTGTTTTCCTTCCTTACAAATTTTTAAAACCACCTCAAGTTCGTAATGCACATCATCCGAAAAATCGGGCAGGTAAAATGGTTTATTGTCTTTTAAAACTGCGGTATCAGGTTTCAGAAAAATTACCGGGGTAGTTGGAACCGGATTGTTCAGTTCTTTTGCGTGTTCGGCATAGTTTCTGCCAATAGCGATTATTTTCATTCTTAAAAATATAATATATGAGAAAATAGACGGAGGATTAACCCCGCATCAATCAAAAATAGAAAAGAAAATGGTGTTATAAAACTGAGATGCGTTTTACCTGGCTTTCTGACCCTGCAATTACCCTTAAAAAGTAAATGCCCGGGTTTATTCTGTTTGGAATGTTAAAGGTTTTGGTTTGCTCGCCGGCATTCAGGCGTTCGTTGGCAAGCGTTGCCACCTCATTACCTAATAAATCGATGATTTTAATAGTGGTCTGAGTGCCATCTTTTCCAATAGAAAGTATAATATTAAGTTGTTCTTCTACCGGATTGGGATATATTTTTACAATCGTTAACAATTTATCCTTTGCTACAACCGTTGTATTTTTGGTGGTTGTTGAATAAGTATTGAACATTCCTGAACCTCCAATAGACATGTAGAGCGGTTTGTAAGGCGTAATGTTGGCTTTAATTTCAGGAATTCTGCCTACTTTTTTGGTTCTGTTTTTTAAGCTAATGTGAATACTATCAGCTTGTTGCGCCATAGAATTTACGTTGCACAGCAATGCGATGCACAATGTGCATGCTATTTTTGTGAGTAACGTTATCTTAGCGTAGAGTTTCATCAAATTGGTATAGCAAATGTATTAATTTAAAACAAAGAAATTAAACATTTTGTTTAAAAGCCATAATTTAACACAATTTAACAATAAAAAATTATTTTCATAGTGTTAAAAATACACAATAATTTGGTTGTTAAATTGTTATAGTTAGTTTACTTTTGCCGCACTAAAAATATCAACGAAGTGTCAAATCATAAAAATGTCAACGCGTTAACCGCCGGCGGTGTTCTAATTAGTTTAGGAATTGTGTTCGGTGACATTGGAACATCACCTTTATACACACTCAACGCAATTTTTACCAGCATATTAGGTGTAAAAGAAGGCATTGCGCACCATCCGGGGTCAATTACCACTGATGTAGTACTTGGAGTGCTTTCCTGCATCATCTGGACATTAACCTTACAAACCACCATTAAATACGTAATCATAACCTTAAGGGCCGATAACAAAGGTGAGGGAGGAATTTTTTCACTGTTTTCTCTGGTGAGAAAAAAGGCAAAATGGTTAATTGTGCCTGCTGTTGTTGGAGGTTGTGCGCTGCTTGCCGATGGTGTAATTACGCCGAGTATCACGGTAACATCAGCAATTGAAGGCTTAACCAGTAAATTCGATATACCTGTAGTTCCGGTAGTAATTGCCATTTTAACGGTGCTTTTTATTATCCAGCAATTTGGAACCAACCTTGTAGGAAAGCTTTTCGGGCCGGTAATGTTTGTCTGGTTTACTGTTTTGGGTATCGCCGGACTTTTATTTATCGTTAAAGACCTAAGCATATTAAAAGCACTTAATCCTTATTACGCCATACATTTGTTGGCTACAAACAGTAAGGCCTTTATCATTTTAGGAGGTGTATTTCTTTGTACCACCGGGGCCGAGGCCTTATATTCAGATTTAGGTCACTGCGGACGGAATAACATCAGAATTAGCTGGATTTTCGTTAAAATAACCTTGATTTTGAATTATTTAGGTCAGGGGGTTTGGATTTTACAGAATGAGGGTACTTTTATTCCAAGTTCAAAAATGAATCCTTTCTTTCAGATTATATCTAGCCATTTCCAGGTTCCGATGGTAATTTTGGCCACTATGGCTGCGGTTATTGCCAGTCAGGCCTTAATTAGTGGTTCATTTACTTTAATCTCTGAGGCAGTACGCTTAAACCTTTGGCCAAAAATCAAAATCGTTTATCCATCTGTTCAAAAGGGACAGCTTTATGTACCTTCCATCAACTGGATGCTTTGGCTGGGCTGTTGTAGTATCGTTTTCTTCTGGAAAGAATCTTCTAAAATGGATGCTGCCTATGGTCTTTCCATTACCATAGCAATGTTGATGACGACCATTTTGGTAAGTGTTTATTTAAGGAGCAAACGTTTTCCCAAATACCTCATCGCCATTTTTATTTCGGTGTATGTCGTTATAGAAGGTACTTTCCTTTTCAGTAACCTGCACAAGTTTTCGGATGGTGGCTGGTTAACCGTATTAATTGGTTCGGCACTGTTTACCGTGATGTGGAGCTGGTTTATTGCCCGCAAGATTAAAAACCGGTTTGTTAAATATGTAGAAATTGAAGATTATTATCAGATTTTAAGCGAATTAAGTAACGATGAATCTGTTCCGAAATATTCTTCCCAGCTGGTTTATTTAACGAGTGCAAACTTTAAAACAGAAATAGAATCTAAAATTATTTATTCGATTATCCAGAAGGAACCAAAACGTGCTGATGTGTACTGGTTAGTGCACGTTGATGTAATGGATGAGCCTTATACTTTAGATTATAAGGTGGAGTTCTTAATTCCGGGTAAGCTGATCAGGATCGATTTCAGGTTAGGTTTCAGGGTAGAGCAGCGTGTAAACCTGCTTTATCGTAAAGTGGTTGAAGAGTTGGTTAAAAACGGCGAAATTGATATTACCAGTCAATATACCTCGTTAAACAAACATAAAATTGCCGGCGATTTCAGGTTCGTTCTTTTAGAGAAACACTTGTCTAAATTTACCAAACTGAGTTTCTATGAACGTACCATTATGGATTATTACTTTATCCTTAAAAAATTAAGTTTATCTGAGGAGCGCAGTTTTGGTTTAGACAGCAGTTATGTGGATGTAGAAAAAGTGCCGTTGATTTTCGTTACGCCGGATGACATTGAATTGCACAGACTCCCGGTTTAATTAAATGAGAACTGCACTTTTGATTTTGGGTATTGTGCTCTTTATAGCAGGTCCCGCAGCTAAGATATACCATCTTGATCATGCGAATAATTACATGATCGCATCGGGATTAGGGCTTGTAATGATTACAGCAATGGCTTTTATTAAGAAGAAATAAATTAGATCCTCTTTCTGTGAAGAAGGGGGGACTATCGGTTGGTGTCTCACCGACCGAAATAAAGGATTTTGAATTGAACGACGTATTTTTATTGGGGGCTCACTGGCGGAAGTAATTAATCTCTAAAATGTGTAAGGATTTTGAATTGATCAATTCCTGTTTCATAAAAGTTTGCGCTGCTCCATTCATAATCTTCAGGGTGAGTACATAAATTCCATTTCTCTTTAATTGGATTATCATGGATATAATCTAGTTTTTGTATTAAAATGCTTTCACGACTTAATGGAATAGCCAGTGGATCTCTTTTCCAGAATTGAAAAGTCCTGTCATTCTTTTGAGAACGATATTGGTTTATAAGTATAGGATTATTAACTAAAAAATACTTTCTGAACTCGTGTGCTGTGAATTTAGTAAAGCTGGCAGCCGGAGATTCTTTTCCGTTTAATTTAAGCATATTCCATATCAAATGGATGTGATTAGGCATGATAACATAGCCGTATATCTCAATAAGCTTTTGATCAACTAAAAACTTCAATGAATTTATGATGATCATTTTCAAGTTATCATCATGTAATAAATGTGCGAAATTACAGATGGTATCTGTATAAAAATATGGATAATTATAATCCATTTGTCCCTGTCTTTTATGGAAGATGTTCATAGTTTTATCAGTATTTAAGTTGCAGGGACAACCTATATACAAGATACAAATATTAGAATTATTTTGTTTCGGTTGGTGAGACACCAACCGATAGAGCCAAAGGCCCCTGCTTTTGAATAATCATAACCCTTTAACCTGATCGATCTCCGATGGTGTATTAAAGGATTGTATTTCATTTGCTAAAACTAAACCTCAGGATGTGCCAGTTTACTATGCCTGTACCCGTAAGCAAAATAAACCACAAGCCCTACTACCAGCCAGATCCCAAAACCGATCCAGTTGGAGATGCCCAGTTCACACATCATATATAAACAGCTGATCAATCCTAAAACCGGAATTAATGAAAGGTTTTTGGTGATGCAATAATAGGTAATTATAATGCAGATAATCAAAAAGATCCACATTGGGATTTTGTGTTTAAACAAGCCCCAGCCGCTTTCATATTTCTTTTCTACCGGTACTTTTGAAGCTGATATAAACTGTTCGTAACGATCAGCAGGTAAGGCGCTTAGATAAGATTCAGCATCAACTTTCTCTGTTAATATAATCTGTGGGGCAGCATTTTTAACTATTTCTTCCTTTACAATTTTTAGCTCATCGCCACTTAAAGAAGTAACAAAAGTTACCGTTTGAATGGTTTTAGGTGAATTGAAGAAGAATGCTTTGGTTTCCTTACTATATTGTGTAAAGGCGAAAATGATTGTTGCGATAAATATTACAGGAACAATAAATTTACTGTTTACGTAAGGGATTTTGAACTTTCCGCGTTGTACATCCGGTCTGTTTTGCAATACTAAAACACCTGCACAAACCAGTACGAAAGCGAATAATGTTCCTATAGAACAAAGATCTGTAACAATGGTCAGGTTCATAAACAGTGATGGAACAGCAACCACAAACCCCACCACAATAGTGGCAAATGAAGGTGTTTTATATTTCGGGTGGATTTTCGAAAATGATTTAGGTAATAATCCGTCCCTGCTCATGCTCATCCAGATACGTGGTTGTCCCATTTGGAAAACCAATAGCACACTGGCCATGGCAAATACCGCACTTACTGCAATAATACCACTCATTAATTTTAAATTAATCTGGTCAAAAACAAACGCTAAAGGATCGCCGACAGCTAGAGTATCTGATTTAACAATACCCGTTAAAACCAGGGCAATGGCAACGTAAAGTATGGTACAAATGATGATTGCCCACATCATACCGCGGGGTAAATCACGCTGTGGATTCTTACATTCTTCAGCTGTGGTAGAAATGGCATCGAAACCGATATAGGCAAAAAATACTGCAGAAACTCCTTTTAAAACCCCTGAAACACCGTTTGGAGCAAAGGGATTCCAGTTTTTCGTGTCAACATAAAATATGCCAACCGATAAAACCAAAAGAATTACAGCCAATTTAACTACCACCATGGCATTGCTTGCGTTGCGGCTTTCTTTCATACCGCGGTAAATTAACCAGGTAATCAATATGATAATGCCTAAAGCAGGAATATCTGCCACGAGGTGAAAACCACCTATTTGTGGTGCGGTGAGCCAGGCGTTATTGGCCAAAGCCGTAGCCGGATCCAGGCCTGCCAGGTTTTTACCAGCCGCCAAAAGTGCCTCCGCATGTTTATGTCCGTTATAAGCGCTTAGGTAATCCATTGTCATCCAGTCGGGTACATGGATTCCATCTATGCCGAGAAAAGGTATTTTTATCGTGGAGAGTAACCCGGTAAAGTAATCAGACCAGGATATGGCTACGGTGATGTTCCCTATGGAATACTCCATAATGAGAGACCAGCCGATAATCCAGGCAACAAGTTCGCCAAAAGCCACATAAGAATAAGTATATGCACTGCCCGAAACCGGAACCATTGAGGCAAATTCTGCATAGGCAAAGGCTGCAAAACTACAGGCGACTGCAGTAAAAATAAACAAAAAGATTACTGCCGGACCTCCATCGGCACTTGCTTTACCTATCGTACTAAAAATACCAGCACCAATAATTGCTGCAATCCCAAAAGCGGTTAAATCGCGAACACCTAGTGTTTTATGTAATGTGTTTTCATGGTCGCCATAGCCTTTTGCTGCATCTTGTAATATCTTGGAAATGGATTTCTTTCTGAATAGCTTTTCGAACATCTTTTGTTTGATTGTTTCTTCAAACTTATAAAAAGTTTGGTTAAAAACGTTTAAAGCCGCATATAATTTTCATTACAGATGGTTTTAAGGATAAAACGGGTTTAAAAATTGTATGATTATTGATTTTAAGTCAAAAAAGGCAATTATTTGGCTAGAATAATCCTTTATTTGATTCGCATAATTTTAGGCTTTTTAAAAGTTATATTTTTGCCGCTGTTTGATCGAAAAAGGTTATGCAATGCCATAAAACCTTGTTTGATTAGAATATTAATGACAACAGGGTAGTATCATGACCGCAAATACAACATCAATTAAATATATCAAAGCACATAACCAGGGCATTGCCACATTACTGGCCTTTGCCTTACTTCCTATTTCGGGCTTTGCCACAGACATTTATATCCCTTCATTGCCTGATATGGCAGGGGCAATACAGGTAAGCAATGTTCAGGTTCAGCTTACCTTAAGTATTTTCTTAATCAGCTATGGGATTTCGCAGCTTTTTATTGGCAGCGTACTCGATAGTTTTGGCCGGTATAAAATTTCACTCTATGCATTATTGATTTTTGCCGTAGCCAGTATTGTTATTGCCACAACGCATAACATTTACCTTATTTATTTCATGCGGGTTATCCATGGGGTAACGGTAGGTGCAATTGTGGTGGCAAAAAGGGCATATTTCGTCGATCTTTTCGAAGGCGATCAGCTAAAACATTATTTGAGTTTATTTTCCATCATCTGGAGCACCGGACCAATTGTTGCACCATTTATAGGTGGTTATCTGCAAACCGCTTTTGGCTGGGAATCTAATTTTTACTTTTTAGCCGGATTTGCAGTCGTTTTTGCAATGTTGGAAATCATATTCAGCGGTGAAACCTTAAGGCATTTTACCGATTTTCAGCTGAAGAAAATAACAGGCATTTATGCCGAAATGATTAAAACCACCAGTTTTACGCTAGGTATTGTAATGCTGGGTTTGGCCTATTGCATGGTGATGGTTTACAACATGACAGGACCATTTATCATTGAGCACCATTTAAATTTTTCTCCGGTGGTAGCAGGTTATAGCTCACTGTTTCTGGGTTTCGCCTGGATGGTTGGTGGCTTTATCGGTAAAGCAACCATTAATAAACCCTTTTTTAGAAGATTAATGATCAATTCGTTGTTGCAGGTTGCTTTTGTGGTATTGATGATTGTGAGCTTAAATTTCGTATCGAATCTATGGTCGTTAATTTTCTTTGCTTTTATTATCCATGTTGGTGCAGGCTATACGTTTAATAACTACTTTACTTTCTGTTTAAGCAAGTTCCCTAAAAATGCAGGAATTGCAGGTGGCTTAACAGGTGGTTTTACTTATGTAATTGTTTCGCTATTGAGTTATGGTGTGGTAAACCTGATTCCTGCCAAGGATGAACGAAACCTAAGTTACAGTTACCTGGTTATGATCCTGTTATCGGTTTTAGTCATGTTTATCATCTCAAGAATCAGGCAAAAAAACGAAGCATAATGCTATTTAATCCGGCCTTCTTCATCAGTTACGCTGGTTTTCCGCTCGCGTGTACCCTTAACGCTGCTACTGCCAAAAATGTAATTTAAACTAAGGCGATAAACCCTTGTTTCCTGTTTTTGGGTGAGGTTATAATCTAAGCCGGAAAGTGCACTGCTGATCCTTGCCTTTCTTGAATTAAGTACATCATTGGCAGCAAGCTTAACATTGAGCTTTTTATCAAAGAATGATTTTTTAAGTCCGAAGTCAATACCATAATATGGTTTAATGGCATAAGTGCCATAAATCTGTGATGATGCATACTCGCCCGAAAGTTCTGCCGCAGTTGTAGGGCTAAGCGTAAAAGTGTGACTGCTGTTAATCATGAAATTCACTTTCTTTCTGTCGTAGCCACCATTATCTAGGTTTGAGGTTTTGATCTGGTTGTAGGTACTGGTAAGCGTATTGTCCATGCTCCAGAATTTTGTAATCGCAGTAGGGTAGCCGATCGTTAAATCATAAGCGTATTGTTTATCCAGGTTTTTGACGGTTTGATAAAGTGTTTTCTTCTCGTTTTCTGGTAATAACACATCGATAATAAGGTTATTGGTAATGCTGTAACCCAGCGAAATATTCAATGTCTTTTTATAATTATAAGAAAGCTGAAAAGCATTGGTGTACTGTGGATTGAGAAAAGGGTTGCCCTGGCTAAAAGTATAGAGATCAACAAAATATACAAACGGATTAAGCGATTTATAATCGGGGCGATCAATTCTTCTGCTATATGAAAAACCGATTTCATGATTCGGATTTAAGGTTTGATTGAAGCTAAAACTTGGGAAAAAATCAAAATAACTGCGTTTCACGATCTTATTGTCATTAATAGAATTGCCTTTTGAGTTGGTCTGCTCCATTCTTAAACCGATTTCAACACTGGTTGATTTAAATTCGTGTTTTAATGTGGTATATGCTGCGTTGATATTTTCGTCGTAAATAAAATGGTTACTTCTGTTTACGTCATTCTTCCAGTCTGTTCCAATCAGGTTTTCGAATTGAAAATCGTTATCTGTACTTACCCAGCTGCTTTTTAACCCTAAATCTAATTTTGTGGTAGCGTTTAATGGCAATGTATAATCAATTTTTGCAGCCTTAATTTTGATAAATGAAGGTGTGGCATTCCTGAAAATGGTGGGCGATTTATAGTTTGAACCGTTTTGATCAAAAAAGAAGTTTTGGTAAAGGGTATTTTCTTCACTGTGGTATTTTGCATAATCTAAATCGATAGAAAATTCCTGGCCGAGCGTATCCAAAACACTTTTATAATTGAGATTATAGGCCTGGTTGCGGTATTTGTTTTTTGCAGGATTATCGGCAATGATCGAAGAATCGACTTTCGTGAAATTTTGCCCGATAGCCGTACCTCCGTTTGATGAGTCGTGGCCATTATTAAAATAACCTGTAGTTAAGAAACCCAAAGTATTTTTCTCATTAATGAAATAATCGATGCCCGCTTTGTAATTGTTGTTGTGTGTAGATCTGATTTGTGTGTTATATTGATGGAAATAAGTATCCTGATCAGCGCCTTTTGCTATCCTTAAAATATCGAGGTCTTCGTTTGCTTTATTGTTATTATTTGCAAAACTGCCAAAAATATTGACATTTTTATCCCGGTGGTTGATGGAGATCCCAGCATCGCTTTTCGCGTTTTTTCCGTATCCAAAGCCCAGATCTATACTTCCATTTGTGCCGTAACTGGTATTCTTTTTTAACTTGATATTGAGTATCCCTGCATTCCCTTCGGCATCATATCTGGAAGATGGGTTAGTCATCAGTTCGATCATTTTAATTTCATTACTGTTTAACGATCGCAGCCTTGTAGCCAGTTGTTCTGCTGATAAATATGTCGATTTTCCATCAATCAGCACATTTGCGCCTGATTTTCCTTTTATACTAATGATCCCATCCTGATTAACGGATACGCCTGGCATTTTAGCAAGGATTTCGAGCGCTGTATTGCCGGTTGCAACAATGCTGTTTTCTACATTCATTACCGTTTTATCGTTATGCCTTTCAATTAATGCTTTACGACCAGCAACCACAACGCTTTCGAGTTCTTTTACCCCAGCTTCGAGGTTAAAACTTAAATCCATATCGGTTTTGCCTGCAAATGACTGAAAAGTTTCTTCAACCATTTTATAACCCACTGCATTAACCACAACCTTGAAATTACCTTGTGGAAAGCCTTCCAATACATAATTGCCTTCTTTATCGGTGCTAACTATTTTAACAAACGAGGTATCTTTCAGGCTGGTGAATTTAAGGTTAGCTAAAACCTTAATTCCGTTTTTGGTAACCACCATACCTGTAATGCGGATTTTTGTATGCTGTGCATAAACGGTATTCCAAAATAATAGAGAGAGCATAAAATATGGAGCAAATATTTTCATTGTTAATTAGGGATCTGATGATTAGTTTTCCTTTTATCTGATTAGGAATTAAAACGAAACTAAATCATTAGGTGCATTAAGCAGTGGTTTTTAACAATGTTTAACCCAATTAACATTTTTTTACATAAAATAGTTCAGTGGTTCATTGGTCATTTGTTCATTGGTCTTTTCCAAAGTTCAGAGTTTAGTACAATAGCGATCGCTTTAGTTGAATCCCACTCGATTGGTTACGCTGAGCGGAGTCGAAGCGTATCTAAAGTTTCCGTGTTCTCTGTGTTTCCGTGGCAAAAAAAAAATCAATTGTTTATCGGTCATTTGTGTTGTGCAAAGTTCAGGGTTTGTTGCCAATGGCGGTGGTATTATTTAAATTCAATTCGGTTTGTCACGCTGAGCGAATTAGGAGCGTAAAGGTTTCCGTATTCTCTGTGTTTCAGTGGCAAAAAAAAATACAGGGTCTTAGCGGGACGCTAAAACCAGAACTAGTATTAATCTGTGTTCATCCTTTTTATCTGTGGTTCATAAAAACAAAAAAGTCGTGGCGAAACGCCACGACCCGTATGATGTAAAACGAGGTGAAAACCTTCCAGCCCTCCACCTTCAAACCTTTCACCTCTCCTTATCCCAGTTTCTCCAGTTCTGTTTTCACAAAACCGGCCAGTTCTTTCACATATTCTGCGCTGAAATCAAATTTAATACCTGCAGTTTCATATATTTCGTTCATTGGTTTGGTGTAGCCCAAAGAAAGTGCAGCCAGGTATTGCTCCAAAGCTTTTTCAGGATTTTCTTTATAGTTTTTCCAAACGGCAATGGCACCTAATTGCGCAATGGCATACTCGATATAGTAAAATGGAACTTCGAATAAATGAAGCTGTTTCTGCCATCCGTTACCAAATTGCTGTTCCAAATCTGTCCAATCGGCAAAACCAGCGCCAAAGCGGTTATAAATCTGTTTAAAAGTTTCTTCGCGGTCGGAAGCGGTGTGGTTAGGGTTGGTATAAATCCAGTGTTGAAACTGATCGATTACCGCAACCCAGGGTAATGTTTTTAACACATCGGCCAGCTGCTCTTTTTTAGCACGGTTTAAATCTTCTTCATTGTCGAAATAAACATCCCAGTTATCCATTGAGATTAACTCCATACTCATAGAGGCCAGCTCAGCAACCTCAGACGGACAGTGTTTAAAGTCGTTCAGCTCCAGGTTAGCTGTTAAAAAAGTATGGATGGCATGTCCTCCTTCATGAACCATTGTAGTTAAATCGCGCAGCGAGTTTGCCGAGTTCATAAATATAAATGGCGCTCCGGTTTCGGCCAGAGGATAATTGTAACCACCCGGTGCCTTGCCTTTTCTGCTCTCTACATCAAAAAGATTATTGGCTTTCATGGTAGCCAGTTTTGCACCCAATTTTTCGTCAATGGCGTTAAAACAGGCAATACTTTTATCTATCAGTTCTTCACCATTATTAAAGGGTTTTAAAGCTGGTTTACCACTTACGCTTACCTCCAGGTCCCAGGGTTTTAGTACCTCTAAACCTAATGCTTCGCGGCGTTTTTCAGCCTGTTCTTTTAAAATCGGAACAATTTCTTTTTCAATCGCATTGGCAAAATCATAACAATCCTGAGGCGTATAATCAAAACGGCCCAAAGCCTGGAACATGTAATCGCGGTAATTTTCGAAACCTGCATTTAACGCTACCTGGTTACGTAGCTTAATTAACTCATCAAACAGGATATTTAAGTCATCTTTATCAATCAAGCGGCGCTGCTGGATCGTTTTCCATGCATTTTCACGAACCTCGCGGTTTAAATCTTTAATGAAGATCGAAGCCTGCTCCAAAGTATATTCCTGTCCGTTAATTTGCACGCTCATTGCACCTGTGGTGCTTTGGTATTTCTGTTGTTTTACCTGTAATTCAGTAAACAGCTCAATGTTTTCGTCGCGGTAAAGTTCTAAAGCTTTTTTAATTGCACGGCTGTAAACGAAATACTTTTCCTTATCAAGTGCCTCCATAAACGGACTTTCTACAAACTTTTTATTCAGTTCGTTGCCTAACGGAGAAATTTTCGGTTCTATTTCTGTTGCAAAATATTGAAAGTTCTTTACCAGCTCTTCATTAGCGGTATCGCAACTCATTTTAATGTATCTCCACGCAAAATCTTCTTCCAAAGCGGCTTCCAGTTCCGAGCGGTCTTTTAGCCATTGCTCCAGTTCAGCTGCGTTGTTTATTTCGCGGTGTTGTAATTCAGTAAAAATCGGTTCTAAATTTTCCCAGGTAATGGTTAGTTCCTGCGGAATATATGTTCTGGGTTTTTTCGTTATCATCATAATATTTAATTATTGAATGTGAGAAGGATTGAATCAGAGAATGGTCATCACTCACTCATTTAAAACTCATTCATTCTCTCATTTTATTTATGTCTCAAATACGCATCTATTAAAAAGCATACGGCAAATACTACCGATGCATAACCATTTAAGGTTTGAAAAGCCCTGTTTACTTTGCTGATATCGTTAGGTTTAACCAATAAATGCTGATAAATCAACATCGAACAGAAAAACACAATACCTACGTAATAAACCCAGCTGAAAGATGTAAAAAACACTGGTAAAATTACACAGGTAGCCGATAACACATGTAGCAGCACTGAAACATTTAAAGCATTTTTGATGCCAAGCGCAGATGGAATGGAGTGTAATTTTTCTTCACGGTCAAATTCTTCGTCCTGTAGCGCATAGATAATATCAAATCCGCTTACCCAGAAAAGTACCGTTAACGAATAAAGTACAGGAACGAGGGCAAAATGTCCGGTAACGGCAATATAGGCACCAATTGGCGCCAGTGCAAGTCCTAAGCCTAATACCAAATGGCATAGTGCAGTAAATCTTTTAGTATAACTGTAAAATAAAACCACAAACAGCGCTACCGGAGATAAATAGAAACAAAGCGGGTTGATAAAGTATGTGGTAATGGCAAACAGGACACAGTTGATTATGACGAAAATCATCGCCTCATTTGCAGAAACCTTACCAGCCGGAATGTCCCTCATTTTTGTACGCGGATTTTTAGCATCGATATTCCGGTCCAGATAACGGTTAAATGCCATGGCAGAATTCCTTGCGAAAACCATGCAAAGCAAAACCAGAATCAGTTTATACCACGAAAATGGACTTTCGGTAGTGGTAACGCCCAGAAAGAAGCCAATCATGGCAAATGGAAGCGCAAAAACTGAGTGAGCGAATAATACGAGTGAAAAGTATTTTTTCATTTAATAGAAAGGGTTAACTGTATAAATTGGTTAACGGTTAATTGTGTTAGTTGGTTCAATGGTTTGATCGTTATAGTTGAAAATTTAATAGTTTAAAGAAAAATCAGTCGTTAAATAGATTTCTGAAACTTGCTATCGACAACCCAACCATGGACCATGAACTACAAAACTATTAACCATTGACCAATAAACTAAAGACTAATGAACTACTAAACCATCTAAAACTTTTTATAATCTGTCGGAACAACAAAGTCTTTATTCACCTCATAAATGAAATTTAAAACATCATCTTTTCCGTTTCCTTTTTCAGCAGATGTAATAAAGGTTGCCGGGATTTCTTCAAAAAACTCCCCTAATTTTTTCTTAAAGGCAGCTACATTTTTCTGGGTGGTGGTCATTCCCTGTTTATCGGCTTTAGTGAAAATCAAAGAAAAAGGAATCTGTTTTTCACCTAACCAGTAGCAAAATTCAATGTCAATTCCCTGAGGCTCCAAACGGCTATCAATTAAAACAAAAACGCACTGTAAGCTTTCTCTTTTGGTAATGTAAGCGCGGATAAATTTTTCCCATTTTTCTCTGCTTGTTTTCGAAACCTTGGCATAACCATAACCCGGCAAATCGACTATATACCATTTCTCATTAATTAGAAAATGATTAATTAACTGGGTTTTTCCTGGTCGCTGGGAAGTTTTGGCCAATCCATGCTGATTTACCAACATATTGATCAGGGAAGATTTACCCACGTTAGAGCGGCCAATAAATGCATATTCAGGCATTAATGGCGCCGGTAAAGCCGAAATCTGGGTATTGCTGCAAACAAATGTTGCCGTTTTGATAATCATAGGCGCAAAGGTAGGGTTTTGAGTCGGAAGTCCGAAGACCGAAGTCCGGAGTCCAATTTGATAATCTTTTTTAATCTCATTTTTGACAATACACTGAATACTTTGCGTCAAAGACTTCTGACTCCGGACTAAAGACTCCCGACTTTTATCTATCTTTGCCTCATATCATGAATCAGAATATCACCCCATACCAAGTAGAAGATGCAACTAAAAAAGAGCAGGTTGCAACCATGTTCAACAACATTTCGGGCACTTACGATTTTTTAAACCATTTTCTGTCGTTAGGCATTGATGTGTTGTGGCGTAAGAAAGCCATTAAAGAACTGGTTTCCATCCAGCCACGGATTATGCTTGATGTAGCTACCGGAACAGGCGATTTTGCCTTTGAAGCCATTAAAAAGCTTCATCCCGAAAAGGTAATCGGTGTAGATATTTCTGAAGGCATGCTTGATGTAGCCAGAAAAAAAATCAACGAGCGTAATTTGAACGAAACTTTTACCGTTCAGGTGGGCGATTCGGAGGGTTTACACTTCGAAGATGATACTTTCGATGCCATTACCTGTGCTTATGGCGTGCGTAATTTCGAAAACCTCGAAAAGGGATTAACCGATATGTACCGGGTGCTAAAACCCAATGGAAAAATGGTGATTTTAGAGTTTTCCAAACCAAAGGTATTTCCGGTAAAACAATTATATAACTTCTACTTTAAGCACATCACGCCGTTTTTTGGTAAACTGTTTTCTAAAGACCACAGGGCTTATACTTATCTGCCCGAATCGGTAGCGGCTTTCCCTGATGGAGAGGATTTTACAGGCCTGATGCAAAAAATCGGTTTCAAAAGTACCAAACAAAGAATTTTAACGTTTGGAATAAGTTCGATATACATAGGGACCAAATGATCAGAAAATTAAGCCTCATTCTTTCATTCTTCGCTGTTTCTGCAACTGCTTTTGCCCAAAACTGGGGTGGTGGTATAGATGATGAAGACTGGAGTTTTGGTTTTAATTTTCAATACATCTCTGCAGAATACAAAATCCTTAAAAAAACAAACTGGCGTGAGCCTTTTTACGAAGTACCAAATTCATTAGGGGTTTCTTATGATCCCAATTCGGGCATTCCTGTTACTTCGCGTTTAAATGCGATTTACAGTACCCCCTCGCAAGGGTTTGGACTGGGCTTTGTAATGAACCGGATGATTTCCGATAACTTTGATATCCGTGCAACCCCTTCACTTATATTCAGCGATAGGGTAGTCAGTTACGAATATGAACCAAAGGAACCGATTAACCTGGGTAACGGACAGACCAAAAATTTTCAATCACTGGTTGAGCGGAAAGTGCAGGCTACCATGTTCGAATTTCCACTGGGGATAAAAGTAAAATCCAACCGCCTGAACAATTTCAGGGCTTACTGGCTCGGTGGTGCAAAATACTCGATAGATATTGCCTCGAAGAAGAAAACCTTCGATGAAGGTGAAAGTCCGGTAAACAAATTGTTAAAAAATCAGCGTAATTATCTTTCTTACGAAACGGGGATTGGCTTTGATATTTATTTCGAATATTTCAAAATGTCGCCCGAAATTAAACTGTCGTATTCTAAAGGCGATCTGCTCCAGCATGACGATACCGTTTATGCCAATCCGATAGATAAGTTGAAATTACGTCAATTAACATTCAGTTTGATTTTTCAATAGTCCTGCAATTCAAAAAAACTTACCTTTGCTGATGTAGGTAAACCTTGAAGTGTTAGCTTGGGGCTTACCGTGACTTAAAATTCATAAACATGTCTAAAATTGCATTAATTACAGGCGCAACTTCTGGTATTGGCGAAGCCTGTGCACATACATTTGCCCAACAAGGTTACAATTTGGTGCTATTGGCGCGCAGAGAAGACCGACTGGCTAAAATTGCGCATCACCTTGAAGATAAATATGCCATCACCATTAAACAGGTTCTTGCTGATGTACGCGATAAAGATAGCCTTACCGCGGCTTTAGCAATTTTGCCTGCAGAATGGAAAAAAGTAGATGTGTTAGTTAACAATGCAGGTTTAAGTCAGGGTTTAGATCCGATTGATAAAGGCGATACCAACGATTGGGATACGATGATTGATACCAATGTGAAAGGTTTGCTTTATGTAACCAAAATTGTTTCCAACTGGATGATCCCTCATCAATCAGGCCATATCATCAACATCGGTTCTATCGCAGGTAAAGAGGTTTATCCAAATGGAAACGTATATTGTGCCAGTAAACATGCGGTTGATGCTTTAACCAAAGGCATGCGCATCGATTTGCTTAGCCACGGGATAAAAGTGACTGCAATTAACCCGGGTATGGTAGAAACCGAATTTTCGGTGGTGCGTTTTAAAGGCGACGAAGAGCGGGCAAAAAAGGTATATGAAAATTTTGAACCTTTAATTGCTGATGATATTGCCGATGCCATCTGGTACGTGGTGAGCAGACCAAAGCATGTAAATATTAACGACATGCTGATAATGCCAACCGCACAGGCAACAGCAACGATAGTGAATAAAACCCCCTAACCCCCTGAAAGGGGGGATTACGTGGGAAATTTAATAAGAAATAATTCAAATTAATAAAAAGAAAGCCCCTTTAGGGGTTTGGGGTAATAAAAATGATATCAGATACTATAAATCAGGAAATGAAAACAGCCATGTTGGCTAAAGACCAGGCAACATTACGAGGTTTAAGGGCAATTAAAGCTGCTTTACTTTTGGCTAAAACAGAAAAAGGTTCAGCCGAAGAAATTACAGAAGAAGCTGAGCTTAAAATCCTTCAGAAACTGATTAAACAACGTCGTGAATCTGCTGATATTTATAAACAGCAAAATCGCGAAGATTTATACCAGGTTGAAGAAGAAGAGATTGAAGTAATTAACCGCTTCCTGCCTAAACAGCTGGACAGGGCAGAAGTTGCCGCAATTATCGAAGAGGTAATCAAACAATCTGGTGCTACATCGGTTAAAGATATGGGGAAGGTAATGGGCCTGGCAAATAAAGCACTTGTTGGTAAAGCCGATGGAAAATTAATTGCCGAAATTGTTAAAGAAAAACTGGCTTAATTAAGGTAAAAGGTAGAGGTTTGAAAGGTTTAAGGCTAATTTATCGCCAGCTGCTAGCCGCTTTACGCATTACAAATGGAGTTTTTATACCGTTTTCGATTTTATTTCAGAAAAATGGCATAGAAATGCATAAATTTAATTTTACTCTACTAACTTAGTAGCACAATACCATCTAAATATATATGACTTACCCGATAATAGAAGAAGACGGATTTAAATACATCGAAGCTGGAAAAGGCGAGACACTGGTATTGCTGCACGGCTTAATGGGCGAACTAAGTAACTGGGAGCTTGTTATAGAGCACTTTAAAGACCGTTACCGTGTAATTATCCCGATTTTACCCATTTATGATCTGCCTATTTTAACCCTCGGTGTAAAGGCTTTATCCAGGTACATTCACCGTTTTTTAAAATATAAAAATTTAAACCAGGTAGTGCTTGTAGGCAATTCGCTTGGTGGCCACGTTGGACTGGTATTTACAGTTGCACATCAGGAATTTGTAAAAGCCCTGGTACTCACCGGAAGTTCGGGCTTATACGAAAATGCTTTTGGGGGTTCTTTTCCGCGCAGGGAGAGTTACGATTACATCAAAGAAAAAGTAGAATTTACTTTTTACGATCCGGCAACGGCAACCAAAGAACTGGTTGATGACGTATTTAAAACCGTTAACGACCGCTCGAGGGTAATCAGGATTTTAACCATGGCTAAATCGGCAATCCGCCACAACATGGCCAAAGAACTTTCAAAAATTACCATCCCTGTATCATTGATCTGGGGAAAAAACGATAAAGTTACCCCACCGGAAGTGGCAGAAGAATTTCACCAGTTGTTGCCAAATTCTGAATTAAACTGGGTAGATAAATGCGGGCATGCGCCTATGATGGAACATCCCGAAATATTTAATACCTTTTTAGATAAATTTTTAGATAGGATATTATTGAAATAATGTTTGCTGCAGAAATCATATCAGATGCAATTCCATCATTAAGAACCGCTGACACGGTGCAAAAAGCTTTAGATCGCATGAACGATTTTAAACTAAAGCATTTGCCGGTAGTTAACGAGGCTACTTTGCTGGGTTTGGTTTCTGAAGATGATTTATTAAATATCCCTGATCACGATACCCTTTTAAGTGATGCTGCCGTAAATACACTTAATGTTTTTGTGCTCAACAATGCACATACTTATGATGTAATCAGGCTGTTGAGCCAGTTAAAACTTACTGCTGTTCCGGTACTGGATCAACAGAAAAATTATGTAGGCTTAATTTCCATCAATAATATGGTTAATGCCGTAGCAGAACAATACGCCGTAAATGAACCCGGTGGAATTATTGTGCTCGAAATCAGCAACCGTGATAATTCACTTGCGCACATCGCTCAGATTGTTGAAGCCGATAATGCACAGGTACTCTCTTCTTACGTAAACGCTTTCGAAGATTCTACACGTTTAGAAGTAACGCTCAAAGTAAATAAAACAGAAATTACTTCATTGGTAGCTTCTTTCGAAAGGTACGATTACCTCGTTAAAGAAGTATATAATAACACACAGATTGATGATGGGTCGCAGGAGCGTTACGATTCTTTCATGAATTATTTAAATGTATAAACCTGCTTTATGAGGATTGCAATTTACGGGAGAGATTTTAATGATACGGTTTTGCCCTATGTTCAGGAGGTTTTTGATCATTTTGCCGAACATCATATCCAACCCGTTTTATATTCTAAATTTAAGACATCCCTTCACGGCAAAATCAAACTGCCCTCAAATACCCTTATTTTTCATGACCACGCCGAGCTTAAAGACCATGCTGATGTATTGCTGAGCCTGGGTGGTGATGGGACCTTGTTAGATACATTATCGCTAATCCGCAATTCTGGGATCCCCGTAATCGGGATTAATTTTGGCCGTTTGGGTTTTCTGGCGAGTATCAATAAAAATGAAATCGGACAGGCATTAAAGGCCTTGAGCAATGGCGAATATACTTTAGATTCCCGCTCGTTATTAACTTTAGAATCGGATAATGGCTTATTTGGCGAAGAAAACTTTGCTTTGAACGATATTACGATCCACCGACGCGATAATTCGGCCATGATGATTATCCATGCCTCCATGAACGGTGAGTTTATTAATTCTTACTGGGCAGATGGATTGATTATTGCCACCCCAACAGGATCTACCGCTTATTCACTAAGCTGCGGCGGGCCGATTATTTACCCCGATTCCAAAAACTTTGTAATTACGCCCATTGCACCACATAATTTAAATGTTAGGCCGGTAGTGGTTCCTGATGGCAACACCCTCTCTTTTGAGGTAGAAGCCAGGGAATCGAAATTCCTCGTTTCCTGCGATAGCCGCACGGTAACAGTAGAGCGTTCGGTTAAAATCAGCATCAAAAAAGCCGATTTTTGCATAAATCTGATCCGCCTTAACAATGAAACGTACTTAAACACGTTAAGGAATAAATTATTATGGGGCATTGATACCCGTAACTACTAAGTATGACGCCAGGCAAACAGCTATTCATTATCCTCTTTTTCTTCTTTAGCGGGCAGCTTGTCCATGCACAGCGTGCACCTATAGGCGAACCCTCCTGGGAAGTTGGGCTGATGGCTGGTGGGGCAGGTTATATTGGTGATCTCAATCAAAACAATCCTTTATATATTAGTGGTTTATCTGGCGGGGCTTATGTGAAGCGGAATTTTAACCAATACCTGGGTGTTCGTTTAAATTATACCTATGGAGAGGTAAAAGCTGATGATTCCTATTCGAGCAGTGAGCAGTTCCGTGAGCGGAACCTGCGTTTTAGAACTTCATTGAACGAATTTAGCGGACTGGTGGATTTTAATTTTTTTAATTTCAACCTTGGTGGCGGAACGAGGCAATTTACGCCATACCTCTTCACCGGGGTGGGTTTACTGGTATTTAAACCAACTGTAAAAGTAAACGGCGAGCGGTACCGGTTAGATCGCCTGGCTACTGAGGGGCAGGAAAACGGCTATAAAAATGCAGTTTTAACCATTCCATATGGCCTGGGCTTAAGGTATAATTATAAAGATACCTGGAGTGTTTTTACCGAACTGGGTTACAGAACACCTTCTACCGATTATATTGATGATGTAAGCGGCCGCTATCCGGTTAATCCCGTATTTGTTGGAAATGGCCAGAATCAGGTGAATTTATCCGATCCTTCACGTTATCAAATTGGACAGCCAGGCACACAAAGAGGCGATTTTCGAAAAAGGGACACTTATCTATTTGTTAGTGTTGGCATATCTTTTACCTTTGTATCCTCAAAATGCTATTCCTTTTAAGCTGATTTTGACATAATTAATGGGATTTAAAGAACAAATAGACTATAGCCGCCTGCCAAAGCACATTGCCGTAATCATGGACGGTAATGGAAGATGGGCGAAAGGCCAGGGTAAAGTGAGGGTTTTTGGCCATGAACAAGGTGTACTTTCTGTGAAAGACATTGTAGAAGGCTGCGTGGAAGTAGGTATCGAGTACTTAACTTTATATGCATTTTCTACCGAAAACTGGAACCGGCCTAAAGAAGAAGTGGATGCTTTGATGCAGATTCTTATCTCCACCATCAATAAAGAAACCGAAACACTTAATAAAAACAACATTAAGCTTAACGCGATTGGCAACATTGCATCTTTACCGCAGGAGTGTATTGATGATTTGAAAGAAGCCATGGAAAAAACGGCCCATAACGAGAAATGTACACTAACACTGGCATTAAGTTATAGTGCAAAATGGGAAATTATAGAGGCGGCCAAAAAAATAGCATCAGCTGTAAAAGATAATGCGATATCGTTAGATGATATTGATGAAAACCTGTTTTCGTCTAAACTCACCACCGTAAATATACCCGATCCGGAGTTGATGATCAGGACCAGCGGAGAGCATCGGATCAGCAATTATCTGCTTTGGCAAATGGCTTATACAGAGTTTTATTTTACCGATGTTTTATGGCCGGATTTCAGACGTGAGGATCTTTTCGAGGCTATTGTAGACTATCAAAAACGCGAACGCCGTTTTGGCAAAATTAGTGAACAATTAAACTAATTTTTCTTTTAACACTTTTTAACAAGCGTTTAAACTAACTTAGCACCACTTTTATACGATAAATGAAACCATAATAAGGGAAACACAATAAAGAAAAATTTGCTTTATAAAACATTGTTACCTTCGTGGCCATTACTGAACAAATTATTTTAATGAAAAGAATATTTCAAGTTTTAATTCTACTAGTTTTAGCCGCTCCGGCCTTCGCTCAAGTACGTCCACAAGGTCAGGCACCGGCAACCCCTTCTTTAAAGGTTGGTGGCTTAGATCTCGATTATTTTAGTCCAAAAGAATATATCATCGGTGGTACCACAGTAACAGGAACCCAATATTTAGATAAAGAAGTTTTAATTACACTATCTAAATTAACCAAGGGCGATAAAATCGTTCTTCCTGGCGAAGCAACTTCCGATGCAATTAAAACGCTTTGGGCGCAGGGATTGTTTGATGATGTTAAACTTAATATCCAAAAATTTGTTCAGGATTCTGTTTACTTCGAAATCGAAGTAGTAGAACGTCCGCGTTTAAGCTCCATCGATTTAAAAGGTGTTCGTAAATCTGAAAAAACCGCCATTCAGGAAAAACTGAATGATAAAACCGGTAAAATCGTAAACGATAACTTATACAACACAACTTCAGCCATTGTTAAAAAGTACCTGTTGGATAAAGGCTTTTTCTTTACCAAAATTGATTATAAAACCCGTAAAGATCCAAATGCCGAAAACAGTGTGGTGTTAGAAGCCTATATTGATAAAGGTCACCGTGTTAAAGTTCAGCATATCGATTTTACCGGTAACAAAGATTTTAAAGCAGCAAAACTTAGAAAATACCTTAAAAACCCTAAACAGTTTACCTGGTGGCGTTTTTATGGTTCCGGAAAATTCTCAAAAGAGAAATATGAAGAAAATAAGGTAAAAATGATTGCTAAAATGCATGAAAAAGGTTACCGTGATGCTGAATTATTAAAAGATACTATCTACCAGTACAATAAAAAGAAGGTTAACATCAGGATGGACCTTTATGAAGGTAAAAAATATTATTTCGGTAACATCACCTGGGCTGGTAATGCCATTTACCCGGATAGTATTTTACAGAAAGTATTAACCATCGAAAAAGGTGATGTTTTTAGTGAAGAAAGATTAAACAAAAAATTAAACGGTGGTGGCGAAAACGGTGGCGACATTAACAGTATGTACACCGATAACGGATACTTAACTTTTAACATCGATCCGGTACAGACCAAAATTTACGGCGACACCGTTGATGTGGAGTTACGCATGTATGAAGGTCCGCAGTACACCAACAACCGCATTACTTTAAAAGGTAACACCATTACCAATGATAAAGTGGTTTTGCGTGAGATCCGTACTAAACCGGGACAAAAATTTAACAAAAGTGATTTGATCCGTACCATCCGTGAGATTGGTCAGTTGGGTAACTTTGATGAATCTAAAACGGTTCCTACGCCTCGCCCTAATCCGGCCGATGGTACTGTAGATATCGAATATGCAGTAGAAGAAAAACCTTCAGATCAGATTGAGTTATCAGGTGGTTTTGGTGGTGGCCGTATCATTGGTACACTGGGCTTAACCTTTAACAACTTCTCATTACGTAACCTGTTTAACTTAAAAGCTTACAAACCTTTGCCAAAAGGCGACGGACAGAAATTAAGTTTACGTGGACAAACCAACGGTAAATATTACCAATCGTACAGTTTCTCCTTCTCACAACCCTGGTTTGGTGGCGAGAAACCGGTTAGCTTTGGTGTAAGTGCATTTACCTCATTACAATCAAACGGTTTAAGTAATGGTGATGCAGCTTTTCAAAAAATCCGTTTAAATGGTGTAACCGTTAGTTTAGGCAGAAGGTTAAACTGGCCGGATAACTATTTCCAGTTAACCCACGCGGTGAGTTTGCAACAATATATCTTAAATAACTATACCGGTTATTTATTTAACACCGGTACTTCTTATAACTTAAGTTTATCGCAAGAAATCAGCCGCGATTCAAGGGATTCGCCAATCTTCCCTAAATCAGGATCGTTCTTACGTTTTACTATTCAGGCTACGCCACCATATTCATTGTTTAACAAAGTGAATTACGCTACGGCATCCGACAGGGAAAAATACCGCTTTACCGAATACCACAAATGGAAATTCGATTCGCAGTGGTACCAACGTGTTGCTGGTAACTTAGTAGTAAAAGCACAGGCGCAATTTGGTTTCTTAGGTCAATACAACAAAGCAGTGGGCCAGTCAGCATTCGAGCGTTTCAAACTGGGTGGTGATGGTATGCAGGGATTTGATTTCTTACAGGGTTCTGAGCTGATCGCTATGCGTGGTTATGCAAACAACACCGTTATTCCAAATGGTTCTGATCCAAGTATTGCGCAGCAGTCTGGTAGCCCGATTTACACCAAATATGTATTAGAGGCGCGTTATCCGGTAATTGCAAGTCAGCAGGCTACCGCATTTGTTTTAGCCTTTGCTGAGGCGGGTAACACCTGGAACAGATTTGGTGATTTTAATCCTTTTAACGTTAGGAGATCAGTTGGTGTAGGTGCCCGTATTTTCTTACCGATATTTGGTTTATTAGGTATCGATTACGGACATGCATTTGACAGGATCCCTGGAGTTGCAGATGGAGGAAAGCAAAACTTTACTTTTAGTATCGCACAACAATTAGGTGGATTTTAATTGATAAAGAACAAAAAAATAACTAATTATGCAATAAATCGTTGCAAGATGAGTTTAAAGAAAGCTTAGGTTATTAATTATCATTAATACACACAAAAATGAAGAAATATCTTTTTATCGCATTGCTGCTTTGCACTTCTATTGGTGCCTTTGCACAGAAGTTTGCTTATGTAGACACCGAGTATATCTTAAAACATTTGCCAGAATATAAATCGGCATTAAGTCAACTCGATGTAGCCTCTAAACAATGGCAGCAACAGGTTGATCAGAACTTTTCTGAAATCGACAGGATGTATAAAGCTTATCAGGCAGATCAGGTTTTATTAACAGATGATATGCGCAAGCGCCGTGAAAACGAAATCATCGAGAAAGAAAAACAGGCTAAAGAATTTCAACGTTCTAAATTTGGCCCCGATGGTGATCTTTTTCAAAGCAGAGCCAAATTAATTAAGCCCATTCAGGATAAAGTGGCTGAAGCCATTAAACAAATTGCAAAATCCAAATACTTAGATTTCATTTTCGACAAGAGTAGTGAAGCTACCATGATGATTTATGCAAGCAGCAGTTACGACGTTAGTAATGATGTAATTGTAAAATTAGGTTACAAGCCAGGGACTGTAAATAATTAGTATATTCGCCCCTGATTTTTAGAAAAAACAATTAGAAAAAAATAAAAAAGTAAAATAGAACGATGAGAAAGTTAATTAACGTATTCTTTGTAGCAGCAGGTTTAATGTTTACAGCGAATATGGCAAGTGCACAACAAAAATTGGGTCACATTAATTCTGAAGAGGTATTCGCAAATTTACCAGAGGCTAAAGCAGCTCAAACAACTTTAGAAACCTTAGGTAAACAAAAACAAGCTGATATTGATGCAATGATCAAAGAATATCAGACCAAATTGTCAGCTGCTCAGGCTAAAGAAAAAACTTTGAGCGAAGCTAACAAAGAAACTGTAGGAAAAGAGTTACAGGTTGCCGGACAGGAATTACAGGATCTTGAAAAACGCATCACTGATGCACGTACTAAAGCTTCACAGGATATAGGTACAAAACAAGGTGAGTTGTTCCAGCCAATCCAGGCTAAAGTTGCAACTGCAATTTCTGCTGTAGCTAAAGAAAAAGGTTTAGCTTACGTTTTCGATATCGCAAACGGACAAGGTGGTAACAATTTGGTTTTCTGGGAAGGTGGTGATGATATCACTGGTTCAGTTAAAACTAAATTAGGAATCACTGCTACTGCTGCAAAACCAGCTGCACCTAAAAAGTAGTCGTGAGTAGTGAGTTAGGAGTCATCAGTCTCCTTACCAATTCAAGATATAAAGCGGAATTAAGTTTATCTTAGTTCCGCTTTTTTTATAGAGGAGTTTAAAGATTGGGAGGTTCCATTCAGGGTGTTTTAAGGTTGAAAAGTTTAAAGATTGGAAGGTTTTGTCCGAAAGATGTTTTAAGGTTGAAAGGTTTAAAAGTTTTATTCATAATGCCATTAAAACATTTCAACTATACCAACGTTTAAACTTTCCAACAACACCAACATTTCAACTTTTCAACCTAACTTTACAACATTCCAACTTTTTAACATCAACCCATGCAAAACGCTTCGCCTATAGGTATTTTCGATTCCGGTTATGGTGGTTTAACGGTATTCCGTTCGATAGCCGATAAATTGCCCGGTTATAATTATATCTACTTAGGTGATAATGCGCGTTCGCCCTATGGCGATCATTCTTTCGATACCATTTATAAATATACTTTAGAATGCGTGGAATGGCTCTTTGCAAAGGGATGCCGTTTGGTCATTCTCGCCTGCAATACAGCCTCTGCAAAGGCTTTAAGGACAATCCAGCAGAAAGATCTTCCTGTTAAATATCCAGATAGGAGGGTGCTGGGCGTAATCAGGCCTACGGCCGAAGTAATCGATAGCTATACCCAAAGTAAACAGGTTGGTGTAATGGGCACCCGGGGAACGGTTAATTCGCAATCCTATCTGTTAGAGATCAATAAATTTTTTCCTGAAATTAAGGTGTATCAACAAAGCTGCCCGATGTGGGTACCGCTGATCGAGAATAATGAACATTTACAATCAGGAGCAGATTTTTTTATCAATGAGTATTGCGATCAGTTATTGTGTCAATCCAAAGATATTGATTGTGTTCTGCTGGCCTGTACCCATTATCCGCTGTTAATGCCCAAACTGAAAAAGGTATTTCCAGATCATATCAACGTGCTAACGCAAGGGGAAATTGTTGCTGATAGCTTGATCGATTATTTGGCAAGACATCCTGAGATAGAAGAAAAACTGGCCAGAAATGGTGAAAGGCATTTCTACACCAGCGGTGATCCAATTGCTTTCGATGAGCACGCCTCGATATTTTTCGGTGAAGCGCTGAAATCGGGTAAAATGTAGATGTGGTTAATTGCTGAGAACGGTTAATCGGTTAATTGTTAACTGAAACAATGGTTAAAATTGCTGAATTGTTACTGCCAGCTCATGATTTTACAGCCGTCCGTGGTGCAAGGTTTCTAAGTCATTATGCCTTAAAATCGGCTAAATCTACTCCAAACGCTCAACGACAAACTTCAAACTGTTTACTCCGGCAATTTCTCTACACGAACAAGAACGGTGGGCGAAGACAAGGCCTCTAAAAATGCAACAACGGCATCTTTTTCTGCAATACTCAATTTAAGGCCTTTTAGTAATTTATCGTTCTTTGGCAATAAAGGATCATTAACCTGCTCCGGTTTTACGCGTTGTACCGGCATGCCCACATTGTACATATTCATCACACCATCCATATCAGGGAATAAACCATTGTGGAACCATGGAGCGGTTTTCATTACGTTTCTCAAACCTGGCGTTTTAAATTTGCCCACATCTTCAGGTTTCTTGGTAACATTATACAAACCTAAATCCTCATATTTACGGCCAAAATAGGTTAAGCCATCGTTATGAAATTCGTTATCCGTAAAAAATGGTCCGTTGTGGCAATTAATACAGCGTGCCTTGGTGCGGAATAAATGCAGGCCCATCAGCTGTTGGTCGGTCAGGGCTTTTTTATCTTTCGCCAGGAAACGATCAAAAGGTGTTCTTCTGCTTACAATACTGCGTTGAAAAGTGGCCAGGCTTTCGAAGATTCTTTTATTGGTAATTTCTTTTGAACCAAAGGCAGACTTAAAATAAGGCTGATAACCTTTAATCTTGCTGAGTTTTTTAGATAAGGCTTTCATGTCCTGGTGCATCTCGTTATGTGCCGCCACCGGACTTCCGGCTTGCTCTTCTAAATTTGTAGCCCGGCCATCCCAAAACAGGCGTTTGTAAAACCAAACATTCTCTAAAGATGGTGCATTGCGGATATTGGCCAAATGATCGTGCCCGATTGAAACCTGGCGGCCATCCGTCCAATGTAAATCTGGTGCGTGGCAACTGGAGCACGAAATCTGGTTGGAACCCGATAAACGCGGATCAAAAAATAAAATTTTACCCAGCTCTACTACATTCTTTACCGAATCGTTTTTAAGATCAACAGGAGAGGGTGGAAGTTCGCCCAGTTCCTGAAAAACTGCACCTTTATCTACCGTTGGTTTTGGCCATTGATCGGTAGGTTTTGAATAAACTTTGCGGAGGCTATCTATGCTCAGTTCATCGTCGTTATTAAAATCTGCTGATTGAAAAGAAAACAGGATTAATCCGGTAAGGGCAAGAGCAAGAAGGGCAAAAATTTTATTCATGGGCTAAAAATACAGGTTTAAGCTGATATTGGAAGAAAAACGATCTTTGCCGGGGCTGTAAGTAAAATTATTGTCTTTTACCTTTTCCTTGTTTAAATAGGTGGCACTAGCTTTTAGCCCAGCCTGAATCTCATTAAATACTTTAAAGCTATAATCTGCTGTAAGGCTTCCTCCAAGCCTGGTCGAAGTGTTATAGATATAATCAAAATAAATTACTCTTTGCGTAAATTGACCGATGTTGACAGCTGGTATGTTAAAGTAATTATTTAACGGTATATTGTAAATTCCTGTTAAGCTAAAACCTAAAATATTGTTGTTTTTAATTATTCTATTATAGCCAAATCCAACATGTAAATCCAACCTATTGTATTGAACGTCATTGCCTGTTAAACCATCTTTCCTTTGCTCTTCGTATTGGTTTGTGTTGATAAAATAATTATAGATGTTGTTGTTGTTGTTAACTGATAAATTGGTTTTTAACGATAAACTATTGTGGTTGTATATATAGTTATTGGCCATATAAACGTAGTTTAAATCTTTACCTTCAGTATTGGCATAACTAACAACTGCAGAAAATTTACTATTCTTTAAATGCTTTAGCCATAATAAAGAAAATGTATTTGTTTTTAGGTCAAAGTCATCAAAATAAGTAAAACCTTCGCTGCTGGTATCTAAAAATCTTTGTTTCTCATTTAAATAGGCATACGTAAAATAAAAATCTCCAAACATTGATTTGGTGAAGTTTAAATATCCATCTATTCCACTGCGTTTTTGATCGTCTTTATAACCCATGGCCGTAGTTTTTATATATGCCTCACCATAACCTTCAATCAAATAATTATAATATGCAGGGAGTAGCGTAACCTGGGAGTAGCTTGTAGATTTATAGGCAATATTAAATCGCTCCTGACCATATCCATAGCGATATGCTGCACCTATTTTTAGCTGATCGAAGAAAGTATAACCCAGGGTTCCAACTAAATTTAACTGAAAGTCATTAACCGAACCCCTTGGATCATTTGTAGAGAAGTGATTTCCTATCCTATAATCTGCACCGACACCGATGGGCAAATTTTTATTGATTAAATTCTTTTCTGCAAGTGTTTTTAGGTTATAAACAACCCGTTCGTAACTTGAGTTGATTGGGGATCCAAAATAATAAGGTGCTGTAGGGGTATTTCTGGTTTGGTGGTTATAAATAGTGCTATCCTCAAATGTTTTTGTATAGCTGAAAGAGCCCCAAAGATTTAATTGCTTTAGTTTGGTAATACCTTCGGTTTTTAAAAACATTGAGTTAAACTTACTCGCATCCTGTGCAGCCATTAAAGTCCCTTTAGCGTAAACGTAGCCTAAATTAATAGAACTGTATTTGGCAGGCATTAAATCATTAATATTAAAAGGAGAGTTTTTGGCAAATTCATATCCGTTAAATGAAACTGAATCAATATTAAATAATTTGTTTTTTAAACTGATATTGGTTGCAGATGTATCTATGTGCTGGGCAAAAACTACTGAACATAAACAGTGTGTGGACAACCATAATAAAAATATTTTTTTCATCTTGTATATTGATTAACCGATCATTGATAAAAAATCGGTTAGGTATTTATAGTTATTTAAATCCTCTTGGGTTGGCTAATGTGAAATAATCAAAATCTTCAGAAGAATTGTTTGTATCTTTTAAAATGATCCTGCCGTTTTCTGTTGCGGCTGTTTTTCTGATTACAGATTGAGAACTGTAAGAACTATTGGGCACATAAGTGTAGCCTGCATCTAATGAAGCCACCAGTTTTTTTGGCACCCTTGCCGAAGCTGTACTTGGTTGTATTTCTACGGCATCAATAATCAGTTTGTTCGGAATCTGATAATATTTATCTGCTCCTGATGATGGCAAAGCAATAGTTGGGTAAGGGAATTGAGGTAATTTTTTAACTTCGGTAATACCATCGCCTTTAAATATGGCATAACCTGTTCTGCCTGGTGCATCCAAAATTAAATCTGTACCAAAGTAAGATAGTACTTCAACATTTGGTACCGCAGGATTGTCTACATCAGAAGCAAGAGGTTTAGCTAGAAATGGAGCATAGTAAGCTTCAAAATCAGCACCGCTTAAATCGATGGTTAACGAAGGATCCCGTACCGTAATTGTTTTACCATCGCTACCTGTAAAAGGCGCTTTATGATTGATGGCTGTTTGTGCAATTACAATACTTTTACCCGGCTGAACAGGATATTGTTTTCCTGTTCCGGGGATCATTAACAGGGCCCGGGGATAAATGTAATCATTGTTTGCATCTACATTGGATGGCATGTTCTGCGATTTATTCCAATCATACTGTCCATTAGGTTGGGTATAATAGGTCGAGCCTGTGTAGTTCTGTTTTCCTGTTAATTCGCCGATATATAAGCTGTCGGCATAAAGTACAGAGTCCGTATTGTTGTAAATTTCAATAAACTGATCGCGGAAACTTGCTCCCGTAGTTGTATTGGAACCGGCATAATAAATTTGTTTGATAAGCCAGTTGCCTATGGTGCCCGATACCAGGTTAAGCTGGATGTTGCCCGCATTGCTTTGGGTAATGGTAAGATTTTTACTCGAAGCATTAAATATTATTGGTTTATCAACGATTTCGCCGGTTAAACTGGTGTAGCTAGCAGCAGAAATGGTAATGCTTGCGCTAATATCATATTTGCCCTGGGCGATACCCGAAAGCGATGCCGTACCGGTTGCATCTGTTTTTAATGTTTGGGATACGTTGGTATTGATATTTTTTATATCGATTTTTATATCCAATAAGGGCAGTTTTTTCCCAATCTCATCTGAAGCATATTTAGTTGCTATTTTGAGATCAACAGGTTTTATCTCCGGCTCCTGATTTTTTTTACATCCGGAAATAACGATTGCCGAAAGAAGAAATATTAATAATTTTTTCATATCACGGATTATTATAGTTTTAATGATAATTCTGCACCGAATGTTGGAGCACTATTTGGAAATCTGTAGGTAGTGCCACTGATATAATAAGGTTGATAATTAAATATATTGTAAACATTAAAGGCGAATTTGAACCGCTTTTTAATTTCTTTGGCAATGCTGAAGTGATAGTTTGAGATGATTTTTGGTAGATCATTTTCTGTTTGCTCTTGTGGTGTGATGTACAAATGGCCATAAGATGTATTACCTTTATCGAAATTTGATATAGCGATGTACCTATTGTCTCTTGTATAATAGCCGATCGGAATCCTCGAACTTTCCTCTTGCACTGTTTTACTTAACAGGTCAAATTCGGCAACAAATTGTATTACTAAACTCAATTTTGGTATATGTGTAATGCTTGTGATACGGCCATTGCTGTAATAAGTCCGCTTGTTTAAAGGTTCATAAACACCAAAAAAAGCATAATTAGGATCGGTTGATATTGTTGTAGGTATTTTGCTTGTAATTGTGTTCGATTTTGAACCATATCTTGTGGCAAACAGGCCACTGCTAACATTAAATGATGTTTTTAACGATTTTATTTCAGGGGTACTCAATATCATCTCAAAACCCTGATTATCTGAAGAAAGATCGTTTTTAAATTCGTAATGGTTAACTGCATAGTATTTGCTGCCATTTTCTGTAATAGTTGGCTTTGCCCCTGGGTTTAAGGTTGCTGTATAAGTTGGTAAAAGTACTGCCAGCATATTTTGCGAAGTATTTATACCATCTCTTGATTTTTTATTGAATGCAGTAAGCGATAAGTTGAATTTATCCAATTTAATCTGGGCTGATAACTCTATACTTTCGCTCTTAGATGGTTTCAGGTTCGCAGCAGTTGGAACAAAACGATCTACATAAACCAGATATGTACTTTCGTTAACTTTTCCATTATAAGCACTTAGTAAAGGGATTTCATAAAATGTTGGCCCAGGGTACAGTTGGGCAAGTCCTGGTGCTTTAAACGATAAACCATAAGCAAGTCCTAAACGTATATTTTTGTTCAGTTCATAATTAATATTTGTTCGTGGAGCAAATGAACCATATCCATTTTGAAGGTCTGATCTTACACCGGCCCTTACATTTAAGGGTTTTTTCCATATTTTGGTTGTGAATACATCTTCAATATAAAAACCAAGATTTTTTTGTGCCAAGGCCAATCTATAGTCATAAAACCTTTCCGAACTCGTGGTCGATAAAGATGTAGTTACAACCTTTGTTCCGCTCCGTGGTTCATTAGGATCTATGGTTTGCCCTAAACCTTTATTAGCGCTATAACTAAAACTTCCACCGAACGAGATATTATGAACAAGATTACCGGTTTCAAATCCTCCGGTAAAATCCAGGTTTGCATTAGCGGTAATCGGTCTACCATCAATCAATGATTTTGCTGTATAAACTCCCGTGTCGTAAGTTCCTTCGTGGATACCAGTAGTTGTTGCTGTAGTATAGGCAACAAATGCTTCATTAATCAATTGTTCCTCGTAACTTACCTGGTGCCCTTCCGAATACCTCAGGTTTAAACCTACGTTTTTCAAAAAACCATTTCCAAAGCGGTAATTACTACGGTTGGCTACACTAAAGTTCCAGCTATCAAACCGGGTTTTTGTACTCTTCGGGTCGTCAGGATCCTGTTTAATGCCATCCAAGTTTTTGCCGTAATCTACGCTCAGTGTATTTTTTAATTGTTTGGCCGTACCAAAGCTATTTGTCCACATGGCGTTGGTATTTACACGTCGGTAAGCTTTTAATTTATCCCTGTTGTCCTGAAATGAATTGACATAATTTACACCTACATTAAGGGCACCGAGTTTAGGGGGTAACTGAAAACCTTTTGAAAAACTATAGGATGTTGCATTATCCCTCAATTGCATGCGAACATAAGCCGGCGATTTACCTGCCTGGCGCTCAATAATTACAGCACCATCGGTTAAGTTGCCATATTTTACAGGAGCAACCCCAGCAATAATTTCTATACTTTCAATATTATCTGCCGGGATTTGTCTTAAATCGGTACCTCCAAATGTATAATCGCCAGAATAACTTGTAACAGGAAAACCATTTATAGATGGGCTATCAGCTCCTTTTAAACCAAAATTGGTGTACGAACCCCTAACAAATGATCCGCTAACACCTGTTTTCAATGGATTATAACTTTGCATGTTGGCATCATTGCTGATCACGTTTCCATCCATTACAATGGCTATACCAAATGCATTGTTCAGTTCAAATGCACCTTTACCTGTAGTAGTCAGCTCATAGGCAGACCTGAGGTTAAGGTTTTGTACCGATTGTAAAGATGGCGGCTGAATTTTTCTATTCGGAATCTGGTTTAATAAATCGTTTACACTCAAAGCCGGTGTTTGTTCAATTAAATCTCTCGTAATGATTAATGATGAGTTGGTTTGGCCCGTGTAATTTCTCTTGGCATTAATCTCAATATTCTCCAAACTTAAATCAAGCACTTTTAAAGCAATATTGCCCAAATTGGTTTCGCCTTCTTTTACGGTTAACGGTAACCTTAACCTTTGAAAACCAATGAACGAGAATTCCAACGTTAAAATGTTGTTGGTTTCTGTTCCATTTACCCTGAATAAACCGTTTTTATCGGTTACGGCATACTGGTTGGTTTCTACAATTTTAATGTTAACAAGTTCTAAGGGCTTGTTCTGCGGGTCGGTTACTTTTCCGACCACAACGTTTCTTATTTGCGCCAGCGCAGTGAAGCAAATAAAAAAGAATAATAAGGATGTGTAAAGTTTCTTCAATTTAGACTAAATCTTAATAATAGCGCAAAAGTGTTAATTTTACACTAACTATGCAAATTATTTAGAAAGATTCTAATTAATAATACACGATTCTAAGTAAGAAAGGCAGTTCAACGTACATTTGACACATCTGTCAGCTTAAACTCATCATCTTAAAAGAAAACATTTTTGTTTAGGTTGTAATGGTTTAAAAGGATAACTTTGCGGCTTCAAACCCACACAATGAGTGATCAGATAAAACACGAATGCGGAATCGCTTTTATTCGCCTGTTAAAACCACTTTCTTACTACCAGCAAAAGTACGGTACAGCACTTTACGGCCTTAACAAATTATACCTTTTAATGGAGAAACAGCATAACCGGGGCCAGGATGGCGCAGGCATTGCCACCATTAAGCTGGATATGAAACCGGGCAGTAGGTACATTAGCCGATACCGGAGCATGGCATCAAATGCGGTAGCGGATATCTTCGAATATGTACAGAACAAATTTGTTGATATCCAGGAAAATACACCTGAATTAATGCAGGATACAGAATGGCTCAAAAACAACGTAAGCTTTATCGGCGAGGTGTTAATGGGCCATTTGCGTTATGGTACACATGGTAAAAACAGTATTGAAAATTGCCACCCTTTCTTAAGGCAAAACAACTGGATGACGCGTAACCTGGTAATTGCAGGTAACTTTAACATGACCAATGTTGATGAGTTATTGGAGCAATTGTACGAGTTAGGGCAGCATCCAAAAGAAAAAGCAGATACCGTAACGGTACTGGAAAAAATCGGCCACTTTTTAGACGATGAAAACCAGGAGCTTTTTGATCATTACAAAAAAGAAGGACACGATAACGTTGCGATTACGCACAAAATATCTGACAACCTTGATATTGCGAATATTCTGCGCCGCTCGGCCAAAACCTGGGATGGAGGTTATTCTATCTGTGGTATGGTGGGTAATGGCGATTCGTTTATTATGCGCGATCCGGCAGGTATCCGTCCGGCATATTATTATTATGACGATGAGATTGTAGTAGCGGCTTCCGAAAGGCCAGCTTTACAAACTGCATTTAATATCCAGTTTAAAGATGTTAAAGAGATCGATCCGGGTCATGCTTTAATCATTAAGAAAAATGGTGAGGTGAGCATGGAGCAGTTCCGCGAGCCTACCGAAAGGTTATCTTGCTCATTCGAACGCATCTATTTCTCGAAAGGAAGTGATGTGGAGATTTACCGCGAGCGTAAACAGCTTGGCCGTTTATTAAGCGATAAAATCCTTAAAGCGGTTAATTACGATTTAAAAAATACGGTATTCTCTTTTATCCCGAATACAGCTGAAGTGGCATTTTTTGGGATGGTTGATGGGGTACAACGTTATGTACGTAACCACCAGAAAGAAACCCTTTTACACCGCAAAGAGCAGTTAACAGACGAGCAATTAGACAACTTATTGTCGCTTGCTCCTCGCGTTGAAAAACTGGCGGTAAAAGATGTAAAACTGAGAACTTTCATCACTCAGGATGCCGATCGTAGTGAAATGGTGGCACACGTTTATGATACTACTTATGGTATTATTAACAATCACCAGGATACTTTAGTTGCTTTAGACGATTCTATTGTTCGTGGTACTACCTTAAAGCAGAGTATCATTAAAATTGTGGATCGTTTGCACCCTAAAAAGATCATTATTGTTTCTTCTGCACCTCAGATTCGTTACCCTGATTGTTATGGCATCGATATGAGCAGAATGGGGCAGTTTGTGGCTTTTGATGCGGCTATTCAGTTGTTAACTGAGCGTGGCATGTGGCAGGTAATTGAAGATGTTTACACCAAATGTAAAGCTTCGTTACTTTTACCGAAAGAGGAAATTGTAAACCACGTTAAAGAAATTTATAAACCATTTACTCCGGAAGAAATTTCGGCCAAAATTGCGCAGATTATTACCCCAAAAGGTACTGTTGCAGAGGTTGAAGTAATTTACCAAAGTTTAGAGAACTTGCATGAGGCTTGTCCGAAAAATAAAGGTGACTGGTATTTCTCCGGAAATTATCCAACCCCAGGCGGTAACAAAGTGGTAAACAAAGCTTTTGTTAACTGGAAAGAAGGAAATAACCAAAGGGCTTATTAATCCCTAAAATATTTTGAATAAAAAGTAGCTCATAGTAATATGGGCTATTTTTTTGCGCTCATTTTTATCACCGGGTAAACTGAGTTTTCACAGAGGAAGGATGCCCTTCAACTACGCTCAGCGTGACAAATGCGCGGTTATATTTTTAATTTTTAACTACAAAAGACAAAGCAGGTTTTCATCTTTATTTAATGTTGCTTACTTCTCCTGTCTAAACCTGACATTCGCGGAAAGCCCGGAGGCAAATTCTTCATTTGCCGAGGACTTGCAGCATTGGCAGGACTAACGATAATAGTTGTACTGCACCTGCTTTTCAAAAAAAGTACTTCACTACCTAAAACATCGAGGATAGAAACGCAATGTATTATGCGTAAAATTTCAGATAAGTTTTAACGATAAGCCAAATGGCGAAGAATATGATGACAACTCCTGCAATTTTATTGAGTTTTTTCAGCGCATCTTCTTTTATTTTATAACGGAGTTTGCTGGAGTAAAAACTCTTTGCGCCATCGATAGCCAATTGGGTAGCCATGGCAATAAAAAAGCAGACCAACTTTTCGTTTAACATGTTGTTGAGCTTTACAGAGATGATTCCGCTAACAATAATCCAGAACATGAGGGTAGAAGGGGTGAGGATGCACATCAGAAATCCCTTTATTACATAACCCCGTTTACTCACTTTTTGTAAGGTTGAGCTATCGTAATGTACCGTTATTTTGGAAACCAGGTAATAGATACCTACTGCTAATAAAAAGAGGCCCCCGATGGAGCCTACATATTTATCAAATTCTGCTTTATAATCGAAAAACTGGCTGCCGAAAAGGACCAGGCCAATTAAGATTACATCACTGATAATCACTCCTATGGCTAAAGAAAAACCAGCTTTGAAGCCTCTCTCTATGCTGGTTTTGATCATTGCAAAAAATACCGGCCCTGTTAAAAACGACGAAATAATCCCTGCTCCTATTCCTAGTAATATGGCTTCAAACATGCATTGTATTGTTTATAATATGCGAATATGCAATTTTATACCTAAACATATAACATTTATTTTTGTTGCACGGGTTGTATAAAATTTAGTGGTTTTCATTTTTTTTTATTTATGTTTAGAGCCACTAAAACTAAATTTTAAAAATGAGTTCAGAACAAACACAAACCAAGTGGGGGCAGTTTATTCCCTTGGTCACGGTATTCTTTTTTTGGGGCTTTGTGGCCGCCAGTAATGATATCCTAATACCGGTATTTAAAAAAGCTTTTGATTTATCCCAGGCCGAAAGTCAGTTGGTTTCATTAGCATTTTACATTGCTTATACTGTAGGCGCGTTAATTTATAATGGTATTTCTGTTATCATCGGACAAGATATCGTAAACAAACTGGGCTATAAAAATTCGTTGGCCTTAGGCTTGGTTATTTCTGCTCTTGGAACTCTATTATTTTATCCGGCGGCTAACCTGCACTCATTTCCTTTAATGCTTTCGGGCTTATTTATTGTTGCACTGGGTTTTTCATTGCAACAAACGGTAGCCAATCCTCTGGCTATAGCATTAGGGCCAATTACAACAGGTTCGCAGCGTTTAACTTTGGCCGGTGGTATTAATAACTTCGGTACAACAATAGGTCCGCTTATTGTGAGTTTTGCCATTTTTGGTTCTGCTGCAAATGCAAGTACCGATATCAGTATCGAAAGTGTTAAAATTCCTTATTTAATTTTAGGTGTAGCCTTTATCGCTGTTGCAGTTTTCTTAAAATTATCTTCATTACCTGATCGACCAACTTTGGTTGAAGCTTCAGCAGAAGATACTAAATCGATTAAGGGCTCAGCATTGAAATATCCGCAATTGGTTTTGGGTATGATTGCAATTTTTGTTTACGTAGGTGTTGAGGTATCAACTGCAAGTAATTTACCTGCTTACATGGAAAAAGACCTTGGCTTTGCCATTAAAGATATTGCGCCTTACATCTCCTTATACTGGGCGAGTATGATGATCGGGCGGTGGACCGGTGCTGTTGAGGCTTTCACCGATAATGTGAGTACACAAAAAATATTAAGGTTTATTGCTCCTTATCTGGCATTCGGAATCTTTTTAGCGGTTAACGCAATTGCGAAACATGATCTGGCTCCATTTTATGTATATGGTTTAATTATATTGGTATTAATTGCAGCTGATATGGCAAGTAAAGGAAATCCTGCCCGTATGCTGTTAATTTTCTCTGCAATAGGTATTACGGCGTTGCTAATCGGCATGTTTACTACCGGTATGACGAGTGTTTATGCCATTACCAGTGTAGGCTTATTCTGTAGTACATTATGGCCTTGTATTTTTACTTTGGCTGTAAGTGGTTTAGGTAAACATACCAGCCAGGGAAGTAGCTTCTTGATCATGATGATTATGGGTGGTGGTATCATCAGCTGGGCACAGGGTGCGGTATCAGAATTTACAGGTATCCAATACAGCTATGTTGTGGGTATTATCTGTTTCTCTTATTTAGCATTTTATGCCTGGAGAGTAAGTGGAATTTTGAGGTCGCAGGGAATTAGTTTCGACAAGAAACTTTCTGGCGGACATTAATTTTTAATAAAGTATTTTTGTAGCCACAGGGATTAATGCTCTGTGGCTTTTTTGATTTTATACATGACAGATAAACCAAGTTTCGATTCTATATTTATGAACCTTGCCACCGATCTGGCTGCCCGTTCGCATTGCGTGCGTGCCCACGTTGGTGCAGTATTAACAAAAGATACCCGGATTATTTCCATCGGTTATAATGGTCCACCGGCCGGAACGCATAACTGTGATGAGGAATGGCCCGAACGTGGCTGTGCACGAGATAGTAAAGGAAGTTGTTCTTTAGCTTTACATGCAGAAGAAAATGCCATCCTCTATGCTTCTAAAAACGGATCGAAGATAGAAGGCTGTACCTTATACACCACTTTATCGCCCTGTATTGCCTGCGCAAGGTTAATTTTATCATCAGGAATTAAACTGGTATATTATTCAAAATCTTACGCCGCTTACAAAGGTTTGCCTAGCGACGAGGGTGTAGATTTTTTAAGGAAGTTTGGGGTAGAAGTGAATTTGATGGAATCTTAAGGTTTTAGTGGTCATTGGTTAATTGGTCATTAGTCATTGGTTCATTGATTATTCGTTTATTGGTAACTTTAAAATGCAAATTGATAACTGTTTATAGGGTTAATTGTTAAATCGGTATTGTAATTCCCACTTAATCCGTCCTCCTGAACTTGATTCAGGATCTATTTCTGGGACGTCCATCTATAACTGTAAACTGCAAATTGAAAACTGTTTAATGTCAACAAATAGATTAACCGACTTTGTCTTTCGAATCCCTGACTCCGACTAAGTCACGATAAAATTCTATCTTGACAACTTGACAAGTTTTGTTTATCTTTGATTATAAAACTATTAACTATGAAAACAATGTCGGTTGGAGAATTTAAAGCTCATTTTTCTGAAGTACTTGAAGATGTTAAAGCGGGTATTGGTATTGCAGTAACTTATGGGAGGAAAAAAGAAGTTATTGGTTACTTTGTTCCTGATTTAGAAGAAAGCAATAATCAACGTAAAATAGGTCTGCTGGATGGGAAAGCTGAAATTATATTTAAAGATAATTTCAAAATTACAGAAGAAGAATTTTTAGGCCTATGATTTACCTGTTAGATACCCATGTGCTAATTTGGTCGTTAATGTATTCGTCTAAGCTTTCAGATGTCTCTTTAGAAATTTTAAAGAATAAGAAAAACACAATTCTTGTAAGTACTATCAGTTTTTGGGAAATTTCTTTAAAGCATTCGATGAATAAACTTGACATTTTAAGAATCGTACCGGATGCTTTACCTGGACTTGCAGTCGAGGCTGGCTACGAACTTTTGCCTCTTTTACCAGATGATGTAGCTAATTATCATCAATTAAATGCCACCTGGCACAGAGATCCTTTTGATAGAATGCTTATTTGGCAAGCCATTCAAAAAAATATAACTTTAATCAGCAAAGATGAAGACATTAATAAATATCAATCGGCAGGTTTAAAGGTTGTTTGGTAATCATTATTCACTGGTTCATTAGTCCTGCAAGTCTTCTATTGGTTAATCAGTTAATTGTTTCAATCGGTTAATCGACTCGAAACGCCTAGCGCTAACGCTTATTGCTATGCCCTCTGCTCAAACTCTCCGCATACTGCTAAAAATCTCAAATCTCCGCTCTCAAATCTCATATCTAATTGGTACCTTTGCGGATGCTAGAAAAAATCATTATCGTCGATTTTGGTTCGCAATTTACACAACTCATTGCCCGCAGGGTTCGCGAACTAAATATTTACTGTGAAATATATCCATATAACAATCTTCCTGAGATTACCGAAGATGTAAAAGGTGTTATCTTTTCAGGTAGTCCTTATTCTGTCCGCCAGGAAGATGCTCCTCAGATTGATTTATCAAAATACCATTTAAAATATCCATTATTGGCTGTTTGCTATGGTGCACAATATATTGCCCAGCATTCTGGCGGTTCGGTTCAGCCTTCTTCAACACGCGAGTATGGCCGCGCCAACTTAAATTTTGTAAACCAGGAGAATAAATTATTCAAAGGTATTAATCTGGGTTCTCAGGTTTGGATGAGCCATGGTGATACCATTACTGATATCCCTGAAAATTTCGAGCTGATTGCCAGTACCGATAGCGTAAAAGTAGCCGCTTACCACATTAAAGATTCTGATACTTACGCCATCCAGTTTCACCCGGAAGTAACGCACAGTATTGACGGAAAAATCCTTCTAGAAAATTTCCTGGTTGATATCTGTGGCTGTAACCAGGACTGGACTTCTTCTGCATTTGTAGAAACCACCATTGCCGATATTCAGGCTACTGTGGGTAATGATAAAGTTGTTTTAGCGCTTTCAGGCGGTGTTGACAGTAGCGTTGCTGCGGTACTTTTACATAAAGCCATCGGTACCAACCTGCACTGTATATTTGTTGATAACGGTTTATTGCGTAAAAACGAATACGAAAGTGTTTTAGAACAATACAAGGATTTCGGATTGAACATTAAAGGTGTTGATGCGAAAGATAAATTCTTAAGTCAATTGGCCGGGGTAGAAGATCCTGAACAGAAACGTAAAATTATAGGCCGTGTTTTTATCGAAGTTTTCGACGAAGAATCACACCTGATCCAGGATGTGAAATGGCTGGCGCAAGGTACTATCTATCCCGATATTATCGAGTCGGTTTCGGTTAAAGGTCCTTCGGCAACCATTAAATCGCACCATAATGTTGGTGGTTTGCCGGATTTTATGAAACTTAAAGTAGTAGAGCCACTTAAAACTTTATTTAAAGACGAAGTAAGAAGAGTGGGTACTGCTTTAGGATTAGAATCATTTATCTTAGGTCGTCACCCTTTCCCCGGGCCGGGTTTAGGTATCCGTATTATTGGTGAGGTTACTGCCGAAAAAGTAGCGATTTTACAGGATGCAGATAAAATTTACATCGATAACCTGAAAGAAGCCGGATTATACGATCAGGTGTGGCAGGCAGGAGCAATCTTTTTGCCGGTAAGATCTGTTGGGGTAATGGGCGATGAACGAACTTACGAAAATGTAATCGCCTTAAGAGCAGTTGAATCATTAGATGGTATGACGGCAGATTGGTGCCACTTGCCTTATCCGGTACTGGCTAAAATCTCTAATGAAATCATCAATAAAGTTAAAGGCATTAATAGGGTAGTGTACGATATCAGCTCTAAACCGCCTGCAACCATCGAGTGGGAATAGTTTAGTTGCAAGTTTTCAGTTTGGAGTTTTCAGTTCAAACTGTATAAAATAAATAGTATGCTAGCAAGGTGGAATAAACTTTGCTAGCATATTTTGTTAAAAACGATAGGTATGATTTATAAAAAGGTTTACTGGTTGCCAGTTTTATTGATGTTGGTTTTGGGTGCTTGTTCGCCAAAAGTGAGAACGCCTAAGCCAGAAACAAGTAAACCGGCCGAGAAGGAAAAACCGGCAGATAAAAAGCCCTTCAAAAAGTTTACCCAGGCCAGTGTTTCATTACTTGTGCCTTTTAAACTGGATGAACTGAACTTAAAAACCGCTACAAAGGCCGATATTGAAAAATATGCCATGCCCATCGATTTTTATCAGGGTTTTAAATTAGGTCTGGATTCTGCTGCGGCCCAGGGTTTAAACTTTAAACTCAATGTTTTTGATACTCAGGATGATAATGCACACATCTCTACCCTCTACAAAAACGAACGCTTTAAACAGAGCAATTTAATTATAGGTCCTGTTTTTCCCGAAGGTTTGAAATATATAGCGAATTATGCCAAAGAAAACAACGCTACTGTTGTTTCGCCGCTGGCTGCTACTGATCCGGGGGAATTTAACAATCCTAATCTTGTTTCTGTGGTCAATAATATCGGTTTGCACGCGAAAAAGATCGGTACTTATATCGCCAAAAACTTTAATCCAGCCAATACCATTGTGGTGCTGATCAATCCAAAGAAAACGGAAGATGAGGCTTTTGCAGCCCCAATCAGGAACTATTTCCAGACTAACGGAAAATTTATTGTACAGGAATATGCTTCTGCTTATACTTTTGAAACCAAAATGATTAAAGGAAAGCAATACGTAGTAGTGGTAACCTCATCCGATCGTGCTTTTGTATTGCCAACTGTAGAAAAGCTTTATAAATTAAAGAATTTGCCAACCGGAGGATACGCCATTAACCTTTTTGGTCACCCCAACTGGGTAAAACAGAATTATCCTGCCGAGAAATTACAAGACCTGAATACCATCATCAGTTCATCTTATAAAATAGATTACAAAAGCAGTGCTGTAATTACTTTTATCAAAAAATACCGCTATAAATATGGTTTTGAGCCTGGTGAATATGCTTTTAAAGGCTTTGATATAGGTTATTATTTCGGTAAACTATTGGTAAATTATGGCGAAGATTACAGAGATTATCTTTTAAAGGATAAATATAGAGGACTTCATAATAGCTTTTCATTTATTCATGATGAAAAATTAGGTTATATTAACACCAGTTTAATGCTATTGAAATATAAAAACTTCGCCTTAAATATTGTTGAATAACCAATTATTCCTTCCATTTTAATTATTGCATGAGAGCAGACCACCAGTTAAGAGCCTTTGAGCAGATTTTAAGCAGTTACGATGGAAGTTTGCCTTTGCATCGATTTTTACCTGCTTATTTTAAACAGCACAAGCAAATGGGTTCATCCGACAGAAGATGGGCCACACGACATATTTATAGCTTTTTCAGGCTTGGTAAAGCTTTAGCTGCTCTGCCAAATGAAGAACGGTTGAGTATTGCCGATTTTTTATGTCAGGATACTTTAAGCCAGATTGTGGAGAAAAACCTTCCTGAGTTGAAGGATAGTATTAATTTATCCTTAGCAGCTAAATTAAACCTGATTAAGGCTAAATACCCTGATTTTAATGCGGAAGACGTATATCCTTTTCATACTGCGCTTTCCGGCGATATCGATAAAGAAGCCTTTTTTGCTTCCTTTTTCAAACAGCCTGACCTGTTTATCAGGGTGGTGGCTGACGATTCTAATGCAATTATTGCGAAACTAGAGGAGGAGAATATAGCCGTTAAAGCGATTTCTGATACTGCATTGGCTTTACCAAACGGTACCAAACTCGAAACCATTTTAAAAGAGGGTAGTTATCAGGTGCAGGATTTATCTTCGCAGCATACCGGTGAATATTTTAAGCCGAATAAATGGGATAAATGGTGGGATTGCTGTGCGGCATCAGGCGGAAAAAGTTTGCTTTTGCACAGTTTAGAACCCGTTATCGAGCTTCTGGTTTCTGATTTACGTGAAAGTGTACTGTTAAACCTTGATGAACGTTTCCGTTTGGCCGGTATCAAAAAATACCATAAAAAAGAAATCGATCTTTTGCAGAACAATGATCAGATTTTGCACCACTATCAATTTGACGGAATTATCCTGGATGCCCCTTGTACTGGTTCAGGAACATGGGGAAGAACGCCCGAAATGCTTACTTTTTTCGAGGAACGTAAGATCAATCAGTTTGCTACTATTCAGAAAGGCATTGTACAGAATATAGTGAAATATTTAAAGCCTGGTAAACCATTGGTTTATATTACCTGCTCTGCTTTCGCTAAAGAAAATGAAGAGGTTGTGCAGCATATGTTAAACACACTTCCTTTAGAATTGGAAAAGATGGAATTAATAAAGGGCTACGAAAATAACGCCGATACGATGTTTGTGGCAAGGTTAATTAAGAAAAGCCAGGATTAATCAGGATTAAGGGATTGTAGGATTTTTAAGATCGGGACGTTTATTAATTTAAGTCATTTCGAGTGCAGTGCAACGTAATCGGGAACCACGTAGGTGCTCAGCGAAGCTAAATCTATCTCGGGGTAGATCTCTCCGTTCCGCTTTGCTACAGTCGAGATGACGGCCGCTTTGAGACATTATGTATGCTCAAACCAGGACCTAAAATTCTTCTTTAGGTACTTCACAGCTTCAATTAAAACGGCGATGGCTCCAATAATTAAGGTATATTCTTCAAAGCTTTTCATGTGGTGAGCTTTTATGTTTAGATGAATATACGGATTTATTGTTACAGTTTGGTGAGTGGATTGTCATTTATAGTAAAATGGTCATTGCTACCGCGAGAGAAAAATACAACGACGTTATTAATTAGATTTCTCCATTCCGCTGCGCTACAGTCGAAATGACGAACTGGCTAATTTTACATTATACATCATCCATTTTCCATCTCACATTTTCCATCTTCTAAAGTCCTGTATTATTTCTGAACAGCTTAATGGCAATGGCGAGTAAAATTACTCCAAAAGCTTTACGCAAGATATTTAAACCCGATTTTCCGAAAAGTTTTTCCAGTCTGTTGGTATTTTTCAGTACGAAATAAACAAAAAGCATATTCAGGATGATCCCCACTAAAATATTTTGGGTATGGTATTCTGTTTTTAACGAAAGCAGGGTGGTCATGGTTCCCGCTCCGGCAATTAGAGGAAAAGCCAAAGGAACAATTGAAACCGTTTCTGGTGCTTCTTCTTTAAAAATAGTGAGTCCTAAAACCATTTCCATGGCAATGAAAAAGATTACAAAAGAACCTGCGATGGCGAAAGATTCTACGTCCAAACCAATTACTTTAAGTAAAGATTCTCCAAGAAATAAAAAGAGAATCATTAAGCCTGTGGCCACCAAAGAAGCCTTTTCTGATTCGATATGGCCAGCTTTTCTACGCAGCTCGATTACCACCGGAATGGCGCCCAAAATATCAATAATTGCAAAGAGCACCATCGTTGTCGACAGGATCTGGCTTAAGTTGAACTTCATAAAATCGAATTTCATAGCAGGACAATTTTAAGCAAAGGTAGCGGAATTTGTATCAAATCCTCAATTGTAAAATTATTTATTAGAAATAGAATTGTGTTCTTAAAGTGAGCACATTATCTTTCCGGTCAGCCGTATAATCCTGAATCTGGGTAGCCTCATTTCTGATAATATCGTAATACAGTACGGCTTTAAAATGTGTATTAAAGTGATGTAAAAAACCAAAGCCAAAAGTATCAAAACGTACATCGGCGGGAGAAAGTCCTTTAGCGCTGCTAATATCCATTCCCTTCACTTTCGAATTTGGATCGTACCAGTCGTATTTTAAAATAATCTGGTTATCGGTACTGTTCAGGGTTTGTACAAAGGTGAGGTAGGCACCGTTAAATGTTCGGGTATAATAAGGAAGGGCGATCGATTTATTATCAACAGGATAAGAACCCGGCGTGGTAGAATTGGTGGAGGTACCCGTTTGCAGGCCAGAAACTACCTCTGCCCGAAGTTCAGATTTCCAGCTTTTGGTTTTGGTAGCCAGCTGAATATCGGCACCATAATACCTGCGTGGAGCAACTTTATTAATGGTGGCGGCCGACGAATCTTTAACCATGTTCCATTGATTGTTAATTTTGTCCATTTTATAACTTACAGGCAAACGATGATTTAAACCACCCTGTAAGGTGCTGATGCCGCCCGCAATGGTAAAATTATTAAAAGCATAGGTTTTGTGGCTTAGTCTGAAGATGAAATCCTTGCTGTTATCAAATTCTGCAGGACCAGCCAGACCCTGACCGTTGTAAATACCAAAATCCAGCACAATGTTTTTAAGTGTGGCATCTTTCCAGCGGGGATTTAAGGTAAAGGTAACCCCCAGGTCGCGCTCAGTTTTCATTAAAATCTGCGACATCCGGCCACGTTCCGGTGCCTCACGAACCGAAGATGATAACTGAAGTTCATTTCCGAACGGCCGGCCGGAAAGCCCTAGAGTAACCGCTAAAATCTTCCATTTGTTTTCATAATAACGTCCCCAGAAATCTCTCACCGCAACGCCTTGTTCTGTACCGTCGAACTGCAGTACAAAATAGGTTGATGGAGCACCATCGTCTGTTAACAGCATATAATCGGCCCTTAATCGGCCTCTTCTTAACCTAAACCGGTTGTTGGTAAATTCGCCAAAATTTCCGCCCTGGTATTCTGCCTGCGTACCATTTGATTGCGCCATTTGAAACTGTGGCTGTAAATATCCGCTAAACGATAATGAACCATATTTTTTGGAAATAATGAGTAAATGGTTAACCGTTGTAGAGTCCATTACATCATTAATTGTTCTTTGCGCATAACTTATTGAAGAAAACAGCAGGAAAAAGGCAATGATCAGAAAATTTACCTTTTTATATCCGGTAGAATGGCGGTTCATGTTATCGATTTTTTGCAAAGGTAGTTTTATTAACAATTATTTAACACAAAAAAAGCCCCAACTTGCGTTGAGGCTTCAAAAATATTTAAATTGCTTACAATTCTGGTTTAGGAGGATCTACTGGTTTTACCACTCTGCCACTGTTTCCAAGAACCGAGTTCTTTTTGCCATAGAAGAAGTAAATAGCCACACCCAGGGCCATCCAGATGGCTAACCTGATCCAGGCTTCAATTGGAAGTGAAGACATTAAGTACACACAAACAATGATACCCATAATTGGCACAAATGGCACAAATGGTGTTTTGAAAGGACGAGGCCTGTCAGGATCTGTTTTGCGTAATAACATTACACCAATACATACCAGTGAGAATGCGAATAATGTACCGATAGAAACCATGTGGCCTAAGTCGGTTACAGGAACAAAGCCAGCAAAAATGCTTACAAAAAGCATAAAGAAGATATTGGTTTTGAAAGGTGTTCTGTATTTAGAATGGATGTTGCTGAAGAATTTTGGTAACAATCCGTCTTTAGACATGGTATAGAATACCCTCGATTGTCCCATTAGCATCACCAGTATTACTGAAGTGTAACCCGCTAAAATGGCAATAATTAAACCCATTTGCAACCAGCCGTATCCGGTAACTTTAAAAGCGGTAGCTGCAGGAGAAGCATCACCTTTAAAAACAGTGTAAGGTACTAAACCTGTCATTACGTGAGCAAAAAGCACATATAATATCGTACAAACTACCAGAGAGCCCAATATACCGATTGGCATACCTTTTTGTGGATTTTTTGCTTCCTGAGCTGCAGTAGAAACGGCGTCGAAACCGATAAATGCAAAGAAAACCAATGCTGCGCCCGCTGCAATACCCGAAATACCAAATTCTCCTTTAACACCTGTATTTGCAGGGATATAAGGCGTGTGATTAGCCGGATTAATAAATTTCCATCCCAATGCAATGAAAATAATTACTACAGCCACTTTTACAATTACTAAAATGTTGTTAAGGCTTGCAGATTCTTTTGTACCGCGGATTAACATCAATGAAAGTAGAGAAACTATCACCACAGCCGGTAAATTGATTCCGCCACCATCTACTTCTGCAAATGATTTGGTTAAGTAGAGTGGCATTTCGAGGCCAAACTCATGCAATAATTTATTAAAATATCCAGACCATGAAACGCCAACGGTTGCGGCCCCTAAAGCGTATTCCAAAACCAGATCCCAACCGATTACCCATGCCATGAACTCACCCATGGTTGCATAAGAATAGGTATAGGCACTTCCTGCAACAGGAATCATTGATGCAAATTCTGCATAACACAATCCTGCAAAAGCACAGCCTACAGCCGCCAGTACAAATGATAAAGTTACAGCAGGTCCAGCGTGATCAGCTGCAGCAATACCGGTTAAAGAGAATAAGCCTGCACCAATAATAGCTCCAATGCCCAATGCAACAAGGCTTGTACTACTCAGTGTCCGTTTCAGCGTGCCTTCACCGCTTTCAGCAGATTCTGCTATAAGCACATCAATAGGCTTTTTTAGATTCATAAGTTGTTTAGTCTTTTATGTTTGTTGATTTTATGATAATAAGCGGTAAACCTAAATAAAAATTACCAAAAAGAAAAAGGGATTCTGTTAAAATCCCCCTTTCAGTTGTATTATATCTGCGATTTTACAACTAACGACTTAAAGTATCGGTTGTATTGATTAAAGTATCGGTTTTTATGCTGCCCGAAGCATCGGTTTTTTGTTCAATTCTGATTTCTTTCCTAACTTCTTGTTTGTGTTCGCCCGCAATTGCCTTAACTGCGATGTATGGAGCAATAACCAGTGAAACAATAGACATTAATTTAATCAAAATGTTCATTGAAGGGCCGGAAGTATCTTTAAAAGGATCACCAACCGTATCGCCGGTTACAGAAGCCTTGTGTGGTTCTGATTTTTTATAGTGCATTTCGCCATTGATCATTACACCTTGCTCAAAAGATTTTTTGGCATTATCCCAGGCACCGCCCGCATTGCTTTGGAAAATCCCCATCAACACGCCGGTTACGGTTACTCCGGCCAATAAACCACCTAAAACCTCAGGGCCAAAGATAAAGCCTACAATAATTGGCGTAATTAAGGCAATGGCTCCCGGCATCATCATTTCACGGATGGATGCTTTGGTAGAAATGGCCACACATTTTTCGTATTCCGGTTTGGCCTTATATTCCATTATTCCCGGAATTTCCCTAAACTGGCGGCGAACTTCCTGTACCATGTCCATAGCAGCTTTACCAACCGCCTGGATACATAAAGCAGAGAAAATAAATGGAATCATTCCACCCACAAATAAGCCTGCAAGCACAGGGGCCTTATAGATATCAATAGCTGTAATGCCTGCAATTCCTACGAAGGCAGCAAATAAAGCCAGCGAAGTTAATGCAGCAGATGCAATGGCAAAACCTTTACCTGTAGCAGCAGTTGTATTCCCAACCGCATCTAAATTATCGGTACGTTCGCGAACTTCTGGTGGCAACTGGCTCATTTCTGCAATACCGCCTGCGTTATCGGCAATTGGTCCAAAGGCATCAATTGCCAATTGCATCGCTGTGGTGGCCATCATACCCGCTGCGGCAATAGCCACACCATATAAACCTGCAAAGTGGTAAGAGGCCATAATCCCTCCGGCCAGAACCAAAATCGGGATCACTGTCGATTTCATACCCACTGCCAAACCTGCAATAATATTGGTGGCGTGCCCGGTTGAGGATTGCTGAATAATAGAATTTACCGGTCCTTTACCCATTGCAGTAAAATATTCGGTAACAATACTCATCATGGTCCCCACCACTAAACCCACAATAATGGCATAAAATACATTTATACTGGAGAACTCATAACCGCGAAGATTAAGTGTTTCCGGTAACATCCATTTCACAATAAAAAATGAAGCTACCGCTGTGATCACAATTGACGACCAGTTGCCCAGGTTCAATGCATTCTGCACGCTCGATTTTTCATCCTTGATGGTAACGAACCAGGTTCCGATAATCGAAAATATAATCCCCAATCCACAAATCACCATTGGAAGAAGGATAGGCGACATGCCTCCGAATTTATCTGTTACAGTAATTTCTTGTCCTAAAACCATCGTAGCTAATATGGTTGCCACATACGAACCGAATAAATCGGCGCCCATACCGGCCACATCACCTACGTTATCGCCAACATTATCGGCAATAGTTGCAGGGTTACGTACATCATCTTCGGGGATACCGGCTTCTACTTTACCTACTAAATCGGCACCAACATCAGCAGCTTTAGTATAAATACCACCGCCAACACGTGCAAAAAGTGCGATTGATTCGGCTCCCAGAGAAAATCCGGTTAAAACCTCAATAGCAGTTCTCATTTCTACACTATTGGCATTAGTTACGTGGAAAAGCTGTAAAAACACAATAAATAATCCACCTAAACCTAAAACAGCCAATCCGGCCACGCCTAAGCCCATTACCGTACCTCCGGTAAATGAAACTTTTAAGGCTTGTTTTAAGCTGGTTCTGGCTGCCTGTGTGGTTCTTACATTGGCTTTAGTAGCCGATTTCATACCGATATAACCCGCAGTTGCAGAAAATACCGCTCCGATAATAAAGGATAAGGAAATAATCCAGCTTGAATGCATCGGAATGCCTTTAATTTCGGTAATTGTTCCCGAATAAGCCAATAACGCTGCTGTAAAAACAGCAAAAATGCTCAATACCCTCCATTCGGCTTTTAAAAAGGCCATAGCACCATCGGCAATATAGCCGGCAAGCTCCTGCATGTTTTTATCGCCTGCATCCTGCTTATTTACCCAGGCGCTTTTAATTAGCATAACTATAATCCCGACAAGGCCCAAAGCCGGGATACAGTAAATTAAATTGTTTTGTAAAAAATCCATAGTTAATAATTGGTTTTATATTTGGTTAGTTGTTTATTGGTTCAATAGTCATTGGTCATTTGGTTAACTGGTTAATTGTTTAAATCGGTTAATCGGCGCTGGTTGCCAAATGCCCGGCGCTAAGCTCATCACTCCAAACTCTTCGCTAGCAACGCTCTAGCAAGATAACAAAATATTCTTGTGGTTAAAATTTTACAAGGTGTATGAATAAAATTTTGTCATCGTAAAATAATATCCTACAATTTCTTTTTTTTAAATAAATTAGCCCCAAACTAAACAGAACTAAAATGAAAATTCAAAAAGAAGGAGAACCTTCTAAAAGAAAATTAAGCCTTTTCGATGCTACAATGCTGGTAATGGGCTCAATGATTGGTAGCGGTATTTTTATCGTAAGTGCCGATATCATGAGAAATTTAGGTTCTGGTTACTGGTTGATTGTGGTTTGGGTAATCACTGGCGTAATGACAGTTGCTGCCGCAATCTCTTATGGAGAACTTTCTTCTATGTTTCCTAAAGCGGGTGGGCAATATACTTACCTGAAAGAAATTTTCGGCAAAATGATGGGGTTCCTGTATGGTTGGGGGCTGTTTACAGTGATTCAAACAGGTACTATTGCTGCTGTTGCCGTTGCTTTTGGTAAATTTACAGCCTATTTAATACCTGCCTTAAACGATGCCGCGCCGATTTTTCAAAGTGGCGGTTATAAAATTACCTGGATCCAGATTTTAGCCATTGGTGTTATTCTGCTGCTTACCTATATCAATACAAAAGGTGTTGAAAGTGGTAAAATACTGCAGAATATTTTTACAGGATCTAAAATTGTTGCTCTAATTGGCTTAATCATTTTAGGCTTTCTGCTGGTGAAAAACAATTTTTGGAACGATAATATGGGGCTGGGGTGGAAAGCTTTCAATAACCTCAAAACAGATTTTAGTGGAAATTTCCTGAAATCAGGCTGGGAATCTATCTCCGGAGTAACAATTATGGGTGGCATTGCAGCTGCAATGGTAGGTTCGGTATTTTCGAGTGTAGCCTGGGAAAACGTAACTTTTGTTTCAGGAGAAATCGAAAATCCCAGGAAAAATGTAGTGCGTTCCATGGTTTTGGGCACCACCGCAGTAATGATTCTGTATTTATTGGTCAATTTTGTATATCTCAATACCTTAAACCGGGATAGTATTGCTTTTGCATTAAATGATCGGGTAGCTGTTGTAGCTTCAGAGCAGATTTTTGGAAGCGGGATTGGTACCATTGTAATTGCTGTACTGGTGATGATTTCTACCTTTGGTTGTGTTAACGGGATTGTATTGGCCGGTGCCAGGGTTTTTCAGAGTATGGCAGAAGACGGCATGTTTTTTAAAGCAGCCCTTAAAAACAATAAAAACGGAGTGCCGGAAAAATCACTTTGGATGCAGGGCATCTGGGCTTCTGCTCTATGTTTAAGCGGACAGTATGGTAACCTATTAGATATGATCTCTTTTGTTATTGTACTCTTTTATATGATTACCGTTTTTGGCGTTATTTATTTAAGGATAAAACAGCCTGGTTTGGAAAGACCTTACAAAACATGGTTATATCCGATAACACCGGTTATTTACTTATTAATTGGTGCAGCGTTTTGCATTCTGTTATTAATATACAAGCAACAATATACCTGGCCGGGGCTGGTTATTGTTTTACTGGGGCTTCCTGTTTATTTTTTCATCAATAAAAAAGAGCAGCAGCCTTAGGTTACTTTAGTTTAATATTAAACCTCGCAAGTTTCTAAATCTGCGAGGTTTTTTTATGCCAGAATAATTTAAAATTTTTTTGAAAAGCAAGGTTCGGTTTTAATCGGTTCCGAAAGCCCCGTTATCCGCTTTACTCACCCGATAGAAAAAATCGGGATCGTGCCCGCTGCTACCGGGTTTAGCGTACACCGGCGGGTGCTGAAATTGGGTGAATACAACGTATTAAACGTATCATTTTTTAGTCATAATCTTTCAAAGTTGTAGCTGTTTAATTTTGCAGCCTAAAAAATTATTAACAATATATTAAACCTATAAAGTTAGTTTTAATGTGTCCTGAGCCAATTATCAACCAATTTTTTTCTTTTTCCACCAACGTTACTACTTGTTAATGAATAGTATATCGCATAATTGGCTTAATATTTGGTTTGATAACGGCGGTAGCTAGCCTGCCTTAACCAAATTTATAACCTTTAAATTTTAAAACTATGGCTTTCAAAGCTAGATTAAACTTTTCAGGCAAGGAGTACGATGTACTTCATTGTGCCTATGCATTAAACCGTGATGTAGATGCTAAAGGAAGACCCTCTTCCGGAGTTTACGGCGGTACCATCGACATTGAGATCGAATCAACCGAAGACACCTCAATCATCGAGGCGATGGTAAACAACCAGTACAAACCCATTACAGGAACCCTGCTGATTAAAAAATCGGAGGAAGATGCCAAAATGAAAGAAGTTAACTTCGAAGACGGCTACATTGTTAAATATTCCGAAGGAATTAACATTGTTGGCGATCACCCGATGACGCTCAAATTTCAGATTTCAGCGCGCAAGCTTAAATTAGGTAGCGCCGAGCACATTAACGATTGGCCAAAAGCCTAAAGAGGGGTTTAAGGCATAAGGTTTAGGGTACGAGGCAATAGAACGCCTTACGCCAACCCCCATACGCTTATCGCCAACCACTCACCGCAATTCATCTTCCACATTAAAACATTACTACAATGGCATTCAAAACCCGTTTAAACTTAGGATCAAAAGAATTTGATGTACTACAATGCAGCTTTTCATTAAACAGAGATGTTGACGCAAAAGGCCGTCCATCGTCAGGTGTTTATGGTGGTACCATCCACATCGAAATCGAATCAACTGAAGATACTTCAGTAATCGAATCAATGGTTAATAACCAGTACAAGCCGCTTTCCGGAACAATTGTTTTCAAAAAAGGCGAAGAAGATTCAAAAATGAAAGAACTGTCTTTCGAAGATGGTTACATCATCCAGTATAACGAGGGTATTGCGGTAAACGACAATACACCAATGACTTTAAGTTTCGTAGTATCGGCCCGTAAGCTAAAGCTGGGCAATGCAGAACACGAAAACGACTGGCCAAAAGCTTAATCATTATTTAACAGACGAACGTTAGATGAGTTCTAAACGTTCGTCTGTTAAGTCTCAAATCTCCCGTAAAGTATAAATTAATGTTCCTTTTTACTCAAAAAGGCAATTGATTTGAGTCATGATACAACTTACCAGCATGTTGCCAGGTAAGTTGGCGTATTAAATGGTAAGAAAGATGTTTTTAGGTTATTTTTATTGTACATGGAAAAGATGCGTTTACCTTCTTGTTTTAAGCTGTTGCCTGCTATTACTGGTGCGTTAATATTGATCTGTTGTTTAAGCTGTAATGAAGACCGTACAAAAAATAAAAATGTCCGCCTGACAGATAAAAAGAGTGAAAGTACTACCCGGTTATTCCTTAATTATACAGATTCGGTAACTAAACTCCCTTTGGCAAAGCTGAATGAGGCTGGCATAATATCATTAAACAGGAAATTTACAGGTAAACTGCCGCTGGCCATTTATAATGGTGAACAACAACATGATAATCAGAATATTATTGTACAGCCTTATCAGAATAACGGTACAGAAAGTAAGGTAAAAGCAGGAGTAATATTACTGGTGCCAAAATTCCTAACAGATTCTTTGCTTATTGGTGATTTTACCCGCCATTTTGGAAATATAGAGGAAGAAAAGCAAACGATAGGCACAACAGAGCAGCCACTACCTGTAAAGATAAACGTTGATGCCAATACTGCTATAAAATTAACTTTTAATCCTGGTAAAAAACTAGAACTCGCCCACGTGATTATGGTTGAGGTTTTAAAGTACAAATAATAATCAATGAATACGCTCGTAAAAATTAAAGAATATGATGCACATGGCGGACCTTCAAACGAAAAAATGGGAGGCGATGGTCATGCGCAAACTTCTACAACTACCGGCAGGTTTGTAATTAAAAGTATCGAAAAGCATGTAAGTTATGGTCGTTATGCCATATGGTCGGGTATAGCATGGGGAACTGAAGTAAAAATAAGCGGAAATATTGTGATGATTAAACAGCTGGGAAGCTGGAAAAAATTAACAGATGTAAATGCGCAGTGGGGAGCTTATAAAAACGATCAGAAAAAAGTTACCCAAGCTGTACTTAACTATCAGCGTAACCTTTATCCTAATTCTCCTATACCAACCAAATGGCTGTTTAACGATTTTGGACATGTTTCGGTTAAATACTTCAAAGACCTTAACAACGATCGGAAAATGAATGGAAAGGAACAGGTAATGGGCGATTTTATCCATACCACACCTCCTGATGAAGCTGCAACTGCAAGTGGAAGGATTTTCCAGCTGGCAGAATCACATGGTTGCATCCATGTACGGCCCGGCGATATCGATACCATGATCGGCAACGGCTACCTGAAAAAAGGCAATACCATAGAAGTGCATCCCTACACTAAAAAAGCCATAGATGCTTCGCACAAAAGAAATACAGCAGGTATGCCATTTGAGGTGCATTTTTATCCGGGACTTTATAAAATTGCCATTTATAAAACTATGTAGCTTAAAACGCTACGGCTACAATTAACGAATACATTATGGAAAATAAACTTCTCGTAGAAATCAGTATAGAAGATACAGCAATTGCACACTTTGCATCTTTTAATCTGCTACAGGCTTTTAACCAGCACCATTATTTCGAACTACATCTTAACCACGATCAGTTGGGTGCTCCCGGTTTGATCAATTTGGATGACAGTCGCGATTTTGTGGGCAAAACCCTAACCGCTTCTTTTGGTCATTCTTTAGAAAACCTGCAGCATTTTGCCGGACTGGTTACAAAAGTAGAACTCTCACAAAGTCATGGCTACCATGGCGTACTCATTGTAAGTGGATATAGTCCTACTATTTTAATAGACCGCGGACCAGATTTAGGGTCATATTTAGATAAAGATCTGGATACCATTGTTAAATTGGCTACAAAAGATACCCCGGCTAACGATTTGGCTATTGTAACCAATGCTTCCAGAAAAGCGGCAATCGATTATCTGATCCAATACCGTGAGAGTGATTTCGCATTCCTTAACCGCTTATCGGGCGAATATCACGAATGGTTCTACTATGATGGTAAACAGCTTAATTTCGGAAAGCCCGATAAACAAAAGGAAATAGCCCTTTTTTACGGTCGTGATGTACATAACCTGCAGTACGCCATGGAAGTTTCGCCTATAAAATATAAGCGTTTTGCCTACAATCCTAAACAGGATGAAATGCTGCATAGCGAAAGTACCGGCAAAGCAGATGGAAATCCTGATCTGGCGCATGCCATTAAGGCATCTAATACGATGTACAGCAAAACCTTTAACCAGCCATCCTTAATCAGGGTTGATAATGGCAGCGACATAAAAAGTCATGTAGAAAACGAAGAAAAAGCACATATCAGCGAATTGTTAAAGATAAATGCAGGTGGCGATAATGCCTCTCTCAGCATTGGCAGCATTGCCGAAATTACCATGAGTGTAAGAAAGGAGCTTGCTTTTGCAACCGAAAGCCTCGGTAAATTTCTGATTACCAATATCAATCATCAGATAGATGGAACAGGCAAATACAGCAATACTTTCGAAGGTTTGGTGGCTACCACTGAGCGTATTATGGTTAGGAATTACGAAAAGCCACATTCGGATATGCAGCTGGCGGATGTGATAGATAATGATGATCCTCAGGGGCAGGGCCGGATTAAAGTTAAATTTAAGTGGGAATGCCAAACCAACGACCCGACGGAGTGGCTAAGGGTAATCAGCCCGAATGCAGGTAACGGAGATACCGGAAAAAACCGGGGCTTCCATGTCATCCCCGAAAAAGGAGACCAGGTAGTAATTGCTTTCGAAGAAGGCAATGTGGCCCGGCCTGTAGTAATGGGCAGTGTTTACCATGGAAAAAGCGGCGATAGCAGCGGGTTTAAAAATAGTAATACCAAAGGCTTAACATCGAGAAAGGGAAGCTGTTTAAGTTTTGATGACCTAAACCATGCGCTGAATCTGGGTACCAATGCAGCCAATTTTGTAAAAATAGAAAATGGCCCGGGGCTGATTACAGCAGAGTCTGCTGAAACGATCGTAATTAAAACCGGTTTAAGTAGTATTACAATGAAGAAAGACGGAACGATTGATATTATTGGTAAGGTAATCAATATTCAGGGCACTCAGGTAATTAATGCCAACGCTGGCGAAAAGCCGGGTGATGCGGTAAATATTGGTAAAAATGCCACTACTGCGGTAACTATTGATACAAAAAATATCGATTCCAAAGCGAGTAATGGTATCGCCATAAACTCTCAAACAACTATTTCGCAAACTTCAACAGGCGTACAAACCATAACCGGTAGCCAGGTAGATATTAACTAATTATGAGCAGATTTAAATTTTTTGAAGACGAAGATACTAAGTCATCACCTAATAACGCTTCAAATCCTTTTGTACAGAAAAGTGAAAATGAAGAAGTAGCGAATGATATACTGGTAGAAGCGCGTTACCGTTGTGAACAATTAAATACGACAAAGGTTGAAGATAATATAAGCTTTCATTGTACGACTAAAAAACAGTATCATTTAAAGTACGAAGATAGCAACAAAGCGAAAGTAAGTTTGGAACAATTTTTATATAAAATTAATCCAGAACCATTAAAAGATGCGATTATAGCTACTGAACCATTAGAATATAGTAAAGAAAACGTAACGGTGGGCTTAAGCAAAGAAAATACAATTAATAGCATACTTAATTTTGAAAAGATAAAGCAAAAATGGAAGGATTTCAAACCTGAGCTCATGAAAACCGCTTTTTATAAATCACTGTTGCAGCATGATTTTAACGCAGCAGAGAGTTTTCTTGCTGGTGGAGATACAGAGTTTGGTTCGGAAGAAAATCTTATAAAAACTTACGAAAAATCATTCTTTTTTCATGTTCTCTTTAATGATTACGATCCATGGATAGATAGGGAGAACAAGCAAAAGCTAAAGTTTTCTTCCCAGATATTTGTTAATGTTCCGATTGAGCTGGAATTAACACACGGTGTTATTGATGAGAATAGTGAGTTTGTTGAGATTATGACCGTGGGAAAATTGACTAGAGAGGGCTTGGATGATAAAAAAATGGAGGAGCAATATAATCAGTTTTATAAACCAATGATTGAATATAATTACACTGAATATAATTATGAGTATATTATAAGGCGTGTTGTGGAAAAGAAAACAGCCTTATTGTTAAGTGCAAAGGCAAATCTAAAAGAAGAAGTGAAATATAATTATCAATGTATTACACAATTTGATTTAAAGAAAATAGATTAATTGCACATGGGGCGGGTTTGGATTTTTAAACCGTACGTTTCAGTAATTGGTATTTAAAAACATAATATTTTATCAATATAATTAAACAGTTGTCTTTGACATAATGAAACAGGAAAGTAATAAAGATTTTGAATTTAATGAAATTATTACATTAAAGCCTTTACTAATAAGCTTAATGGTATTATTGGTAGTGGTCTTTTGTATGTCTGTATATTATTTTGTATTGGGAGTGAATTTTAAACTTTCTTTTGTGATGATCACTTTTTCAATAATGATTTTAGGTGTAATGTTAATTCTTAAAGCTAATTCTTCAACAGTAAGTTTTTCCTTTACCGAAGATTCGCTTATTGTTAACATTGGAGGAAGAGCCAGCGTTTATATTAAGGAAGATATAATAGGTCTGTATAGCTTAAATTATAATCTGTCTAAATCATCCAGAATGGCATTTGAAATTCTTTTAAATAATGGTCAATCTCTGTATTTTTCTGATATACAATTTAACGATAAAAAAGAAGCATTAAAGCATGCTGCATTAAAAAGGTTTCTCAATACATTTTTGAAAGAAATAGATTTGCACGAATTTAAAGAGATAAAATCATTAAATATGAATAGAATGGGGCAATATTACTTTTATAAAAATAATGAATCATGAGTGTATCTTACATACCTAAAAATGTTTATGCTGTTTGTACCTTTCAAACAGATAGTGAGCCTAGAAAATTTATTGACACGAGGCCAGAAATTAGTGTATTCTTTAAGAAAGGTTCAAGGACATTACTTACTATAGAAGATAGGAATATCAATAAAGAATTTCCATGCAAAAGTGCAAAAAACTCGATGTGGAGTTTCCTAGCATTTGGTGCAGGATTGTTAGTTGGAGCTGCTTTGCTTGCATTGGGGCCGGTAGGTTGGCTTATCGTTGGTTTAGTGGCAGCAACTAGTATAGGCTTGGGCATCTATCATGCCACCCAAATCAATCACAAATGTTCAGGATCTTTAGGGAAAGGTAGTTGGAAGGTTGAGCATCAAACCGTAAGGTTTAATAAGCAAAATGCAATTACACAAAATTCCATGTTAGTATGTGATGCAGGGGGAATATTATCTCCAATATTTAGCGAAGCCGTTGCGAAAAAATATGCTGAAAAAATTAATTCTTTAAACAATAAAGAAATTTGGACAAACGGGATTGCGTCATTTTTTGGGGGTGCCGGTGCAGTATTGGCATTTGGTGAAGCAGTTGGTGCCTGGGGTGTAACTAAAGTAGTTTTATGGATGGGAGGGACAATGACTGCGGTAACAGTAGCATCTTATGGAGAGAAAGAAGTCATTCGTTCAACATCCCTAAGTGATAACGAACATTATCAAAGGATGAACGATGTTGACCAAAATGAAATACTGCCCGGTTATGTCAAGGATCCAACTGGCTCAACCCCTGGAGATTTAGGGAGTCCAGACGTTTTAGAGCTCGATGGTAAAACAGGCTGGTTCGCCAAAGATCCCGACGGAAAGCTGATTGTTTTTTTTAATGGCAAACAATATGTTAAAGACATTAAAGGCAATTATACAGAGCTTAAGCAAGGCTCACAGCTGGCTAGTGATTTAAAAAAAATCGAAAATGTTGATCCAAGAGAGATGTATAAAAATCCAACCGCTAAACAGATTGTAAATGATATACGGCAGGGTAAATATTCAGAAAGTTTAGTTAAATCATCAATAGATGGTAATCAGGTGGTAAGACCTAGAGATCTAAATAAGGTATTACCAGATCTTAAGTCTGTTAAACTGCAGAATATGAAAAGCCTGGGTAAGCTAGCTGTTAAAGGCGGTGGACTAATAGCATTTGTTTTCCCTTTTGTTGCGACCTGGTTTTCTGAACAGGCTAGAATGGAATTGGCAAGTGCTATGGCCGAAGATATGAACAATGGAATAAACGTAATTTCTGGATAATTAAGTTTTACCATTGATATTTAGTATGGACCGTAAAAGAATTAGCTGTTAGACTGATGAATTATTATGTGATCAATAATAATTACGTTAATTTATTCTTGATTATGTAAATTAATATATTTATCTCATTCCAATTATGGGCAAAAAACAACCTTTAAGTAACACAAAGCTAATCATATTCGGTATCTTGTTTACTGCATTCATGCTCATTGTTGGCTATAAAATTCTGTTCAATGCTAATGACGAAACAAATATTGCTTCTATCAATCAAAAATTAGAACAGGGTAAAGGGCTTAGTCAGTTTGATAAAGGACTTGAATTGTATGATCAAAAAAAATATGCTGAAGCCGGAAAATATTTTGAAGAATCAATAAATAATGGCTTTCCTGTAGCTCATGCTTTACTGGGCGAGTGTAAATTGCATCTTAACGATTTAAAAGCAGCACAATATCATTTGCTAAAGGCTTTAGCGGTAGAAAATGGGGAAAATGAACTAATCGGATATTATTCAGGAGTAGAATTCAATCTGGGAGTGGTTTATGATATGCAGAAGGATGCCAAAAATGCAATAGCACATCTGCAAAAGGCCATACAATTGGGAAATAAGGATGCGGCTGCGTATTTGTCTAAAATAAAGTAAGGTTAGTAAATATCATCTTTAAATATGGTAATTTTAAATTTAATGTTATGAACAGACAGATTGACCGACAATAGGTTCGGCAAGTGGTATTCTTTTTTCTTTATAAACGACTGGCTTTTGACAGAGTTACAAATGAAAAAGAAGTTATTTTAACAATGATGGCTTAAATAAACCTAACTATGGCACCAAATAAATCCAATACCTGTTTTTAAGGCAAGGGAGAACCTGCCAGATTCGGTTAGTAAAAATAGAGGCTATGAAGATGGTTGGAATGTTGATATTACTGAAAACCAGTTTAAATGTAATGTAGAACAATACTTAACCTACATCATGCCAAAAGAAGAATTTAAAAAGCGTTTTGAAAAAACAAATGAGTAAGCAATTTCTAGGATGGATAATTGGTGCTCCTTTACAGCTTTTTTTATATTATTCACAGCAAAGGAATATCTAGAGTTTTGTTTTTGGTAATGCTTGTTTTTGTTGTTTGGCTATGGTTTCCCTAAATACAAAAATCTTTAGACCATTTTTGGGAGGAGGCTTCTATATAAAAGGAGAAATGAATCACAGCAAAAGGTATTGGCTAGTGCTATTGACAATAGGGAAGCGTCTCTTCCTGAACGTACACTTTCAGGTGACGCCGAAGGGGCATTGAAGCAGGAGGCTGTTAACCAACCTGTGGGTATTGCTACCGGTACAACAGAAGAACTGCTAGAACTAAGAAAAGCCCAGAATAGTGCTGAAGCATTGAGCCAGCAAAGGCAAGCTGCCCATTTTGAAAGGCAGGCCGCCCAACAGGAGGCCCGTGCAGCGCGCTTGGCGCAGAATGGCGCGACCGAACAAGCAGAAATTGTATCGCGTAGGGCAGCCAGCTCGCGTTTGGCAGGCAATATTGCTACACGCGCTCAACCTAAATTTAAATGGACCAAGTGGGGAGTAGGCATAGGAGTAGGTATAGCTGGGGCTTTTGTTAATTTCTTTATTGAACGTGCCGCAAATAAAGAGGAAGATAGGCTCTTCGATGGAGTTTTGGTAGCATTTAAGAAATCTCAAGAACAAAATAAATCAAAACAGCAAGGTGTTAATATAGTTTCAATCAATTAAAGATATGAGATGGTTACAAAATATGGGTGGAGCTTTAGGCTATATTATTGGCGCCATGATAGTCTTACCTTTAATAATCTTTATTTATAACAAATATTTTATCAAAGAAAACGATCATGTAGAGCCATTTATAAAGCCTTATATAGAAAATGTTATAGAGTTGAAGTTTAAAATGCCGAACACTAGTGAGATGCCATTTGATAAAAACCCTTTTATAAGCGAACAAATTGAAACTAAGTTGGTTAGAAAAAATATGACAGGGAGCAACAGCAAGTTATCCTATTATCGTTACCAAGATATTTATTCGCCACTTTACAAAAAGCACGTTAGGATTGGAATGGTAGATTTGACCACACTTTTTTGGAATGATATCGGAGACTCTACCGTTATGCTTAAAATAAACAAAGATGATTTTAACAATCCAAAATACGGCACCAAAGAAAAACCCTTAATGTGCTTTAGTTTAAGGGGTGCAAATGGGCCATTAACAGCTATTGGAAGTGGAGTTAAGGATAGCGGTAAAGTTTATAATATAGATACTCCACCCGAACAATTTGATTATAATGTATATATGTACCTCACTTATGTAATGCCTAAAGAAGAATTTGAGGAGCGCTTCGAAAAAAAGAAATGAGTAAGCAATTTCTAGGATGGATAATTGGTGTTTTTATATTATTTCCTTTATTCGTGTTTTTATATAATAAGATTACCGTAAGGAAAAATGATGGTAAAAAATATTACAATATTTTTTTAATAGCATAGCTCCCATGAAGTTGTCGATACCTAAAGAGGATCCATACTATCTGTCAGAAGATAATGTTGGGTTTGATAGTTATCGGGCAGGAGTCAGCGCAATCGGGTTTAAAAGTCTAAATGGAAATATTATTTCGGTTAGATTTCGTGAGCCGAATATTAAAAAATACTTTATAGTAAGTGTTTATGATGTCAATGATCAATTGTATTTTCCTCTATCTGAATCGATGTATGGTAAAGAAATAGCTGCATGGGTAAATCAGGATGATTTAAAAGATCCTAGCTACGGTACTAAAGAAAAGCCTATTCCTGTTTTTAATTTTAAAGGGATAGGTGAGCCAATTAGAACGTGGGGAGGGGACAAAACTGGTTCTAAAGTAGTCTATCAAAATCTTGAGCCCACCAATGAACAATACAAACACAATGTTCTAACCTATTTAACCTACATCATGCCAAAAGACGAATTTAAAAAGCGTTTTGAAAAAACAAATGAGTAAGCAAACTTTAGGATGGATAATCGGTGTATTTGTATTGTTTCCCTTATTTGTGGTTTTGTATAATAAAATTACGGTAAGAAAGAATAATGGCGCAAAATTCTTTTCAGCATATTACAAAAAAATAATTCCCGTTCAATTAAGTGTCCCAAAATTGAGAGGCGGATATTCTGATACTTTAAATGTTGAATTTGATCATTACAGGGTTGGGGGCAAGTCCAATAGGATATAAAGGTTTAAGTGCAATATAATTGGTGTCCCGTTTTTGGATTTGAATCAACATAAATTTTATAAAATAAGAATGTATGATATTGACAACCAAAAATATCATATTCTGTCAGATGTATTGGAAGGTCAGGGAATAACTGCATGGGTAAATCAGGACGATTTAAAAGATCCTAGCTACGGTACTAAAGAAAAGCCGATTCCTGTTTTTAATTTTAAAGGAATAGGTGAGCCAATCCGAATTACTTCTGAAAGCGAGGGGTCAGTTAATGGATATGAAAGTTTAGAGCCCACCAATGAACAATATAAACACAATGTTCTAACCTATTTAACCTACATTATGCCAAAAGACGAATTTAAAAAGCGTTTTGGAAAACAATAGCCATTTCCAGCTACCGCTAATTGTTTGCCCAATCTCACATCTCATGCCTAATATCTCGCAACCCATCTTACCTCTCAAACAAAAAGCGTATTTTTGCAGCAAATGGGAACACTAGTAGATTCAGGTATAAAAGGTTATAAAAATTACGGCACGCACCTGCGCGAAAAATATAAAGGGCAGCGCGTGTTTAAAGTAATTGTAGATGGAGGTTTTACCTGCCCCAACCGCGATGGAAGCAAAGGTTATGGCGGCTGCACTTATTGCAACGTAGATTCTTTTACGCCTGAGCCTTCACGTAAAAACCCGAATATTAAAGATCAGCTCGAAGAGGGCATGCTTCGTGCCAAAACTTCTTACAAAGCCGATAAGTATATTGTGTATTTCCAGCCCAATACCAATACTTATGCCCCTACGCATTATTTAAAAATGATGTATGATGAGGCTTTATCTGTAAATACCGAAGATATTGTGGGTTTTGCTGTGGGTACCCGTCCAGATTGTATTGATGCCGAAAAAGTGGCTTTGCTGGAAAGTTATACCGATCGTTTTGACGTGGACCTGGAGATGGGGATGGAATCTATTTATGATGAAACCCTCGATCAGATTAACCGGGGCTGCAGTCATGGAGAGTTCGTGGCTGCCGTAGAACTTTTAAAAGACAGCAAACTCGATCTTTGCGTACATACCATTTTTGGCTTCCCCTGGGAAACCCGAGAGCAGATGCGTGGCTATATTCACGAAATTAACCGCTTCCCGCAGATCAAATTTGTGAAATTTCACCATTTACATGTGGTAGAAGGATCGATTATGGGGGCGAAATATAAAAAAGAACCATTTAAACTGTTTTCTTTAGAAGAATATACAGATCTGCTTTGCGAACTGATTCCCCTTTTGCGTCCGGATATTGTGATACAGCGTCTTTTTGGAATTTCCGACTGGGATTTACTAATTGCACCAAATTGGGGGCTTAATAAATCGGCAATTCAGACCTATATGGATAAAGAAATAGAAAAAAGAGGGGTGGTGCAGGGCTCTGAGTATTTTTAATGAAATATCAAATTTTAATGTGATTTTTTGAAAAACCAGTGAAATTTCACTGGTTTTTCTATTTTAAGATAGTTTTTTAAGCTAATTTATTATAAATTTTAGGTAAAATGATATAAAATACAATTAATGGTGTGTTTTGTTTTTATTAAAAACTTGCATTAAAATCGGCTGTTTTTTTTGTTATTTTTATTTTTGAGGTTAATTTTTGCTTTGTTTTATAAAAATCACTGTTTTTTGTTAAAATATTTCAATTTAATAGTGTAAAAAATACATTATGTCGTATTTTTATAAAAATAAATAACCAAAAATCACATTATTTAAATAATATTAACAAATTAAACTAAAAACTATGAGTAAATTTTCCTTTAAACAGTTTGCGCCCTTCGCGATTTTAATGATCGTCGCGATTTTCGCTCTATTTATTCCACTTCTTCCAAATTTCGACGAGGGTAAATACAGTGCGCCTGATATTGCATTTATTTTAATCGCTGCAGCGCTTGTATTTTTAATGACTCCAGGTCTTGCTTTCTTTTATGGCGGTATGGTTCACCGTAAAAACGTACTGTCTACCATGATTAAAAGTGTGGTAGCAGCAGGAGTAATTACCGTTTTATGGACAGTTGTTGGTTTTAGTTTAGCTTTTGGTGATACCATTGGCGGTTTTATCGGAAACCCATCAACATTTCTGTTTTTTAAAGGTGTAAATTCTGGTGCACCACATCTTCAGGGCGGTGCTGATTTAACCATTCCACTTTCTTTATTTGCTGTATTTCAGTTAATGTTTGCCATCATTACCCCAGGTTTAGTGGTAGGTGCTGTTGCAGAACGTATCCGTTTTACTTCTTATATCTTATTTATCGTTTTATTTGCCATTTTCGTTTACTCTCCGTTAGCACACTGGACCTGGCATCCACAAGGTTTCCTGTTTAAAATGGGTGTTTTGGATTTTGCCGGTGGTACTGTAGTGCATATCTCTGCAGGTATGGCCGCTTTGGCTGGTGCACTGGTTTTAAAACGCAGAAAATCTCACTTAGAGCATAAAGAAGTTCCGCCTGCAAATATTCCTTACGTATTAATCGGTACAGGTTTATTATGGTTCGGTTGGTTCGGTTTTAACGCAGGTTCTGCATTAAGTGCCGGTAGTTTAGCTGTTTCTGCATTTTTAACTACAAATACTGCTGCGGGTGCTGCTGGTTTATCGTGGATGTTCTTCGATGTTGCAAGAGGTAAAAAACCTTCTGTTTTAGGTTTTTGTATTGGTGCAGTGGTAGGTTTGGTTGCCATTACGCCAGGTGCCGGTTTTGTAAGTATTTCATCAAGTATATTTATCGGTGCCATTGCCGCTGTTATTTCTAACCTTGTGGTTTCATGGAAACAAAAAACCAGCTTAGATGATACTTTAGATGTTTTTCCTTGCCATGGTGTGGGCGGTATTGTTGGGATGTTATTAACAGGTGTTTTTGCTACAAAAACGGTTAATGCTGCCGGTGCTGACGGATTATTTTATGGTAACCCTGCTTTCTTTATTACGCAGTTAAAAGGTGCGGTAATCGTAATTGCTTTCAGCTTTGTGGTATCGTTCATTATCTTTAAACTGGTAAACCTTATTAATCCGATCAGGGTTTCTGAAGAAGAAGAAGAATTAGGATTAGATGCTTCTCAACACGATGAGAAATACTCACAAGGTACCTTATTAGTTGAAGAAAGAGCGATCTATATCGAAAGAAACAGCCCCTTAACAGAACCAATTTCTTAAGGATTTTATAATATCTAAACTCAAATCAAGCTCAAACATGAAGAAACTTTTAACTGCTATTTTCGCAATGGCCAGCGCAAGCTGTGCCCTGGCGCAAGAAACCACCACGTCACCACTTGAAATTTCAGGGTCGGTTGATACGTACTTTAAATATGATTTTGCGAAAAATCCATTAAACGGAAAAACGTCTTTTGTAACTGACCATAATTCGGTTTCGTTGGGTATGATTGATATTGCCTTGAAGAAAAAAACAGGCAAAGCCTCATTTGTAGGAGAGTTGTCTTTTGGCCCAAGGGGGCAATCGCAATCTATTCCTGATGCTGCGGCTGGCGGTTCGTCGTTCAATATCCAGAATTTATATGTTAATTACGATTTTACTGATCAGTTTAGCATGACTGCTGGTTACATGGGTACTTTTGTCGGATATGAAGTTATTTCTCCGGTTGGAAACTTTAATTATTCAACTTCGTATTTATTTACAAATGGTCCGTTCCAAAATGCGGGTATTAAAGCCACTTACAAATTCAGCGATAAAGTAAGCTTAATGGCCGGTTTATTTAACGACTGGAATGTTTACAGTGCAACGCGTGGTGTATCAGCAATTGGGGGGCAGTTAATGGTTGCCCCGGTTGAAGGCTGGACGGCTTATATCAATGCCTTATCAGGTGCCGGTTATGGCGGTTACGGAACCATTATCGATTTAACTACTTCTTATCAGATTACAGAGAAATTTAAACTAGGTTTAAATGCCGCTAATTATGATATTAAAGATAGTTCGGTGCAGGGAAGTTATGCGGGTGCAGCACTATATCCTCAATATGCGGTGGCTGATGCGGTTACCATTGGTTTAAGGGGTGAGTATTTTAAAGCCAAAGCTTATGGTACTACCGCCGCTACTTCTACTACAGCGGTTACGCTTACTGCAAATGTGAAATCGGGTGGCTTAACTTTTATCCCTGAGGTAAGGTTAGATCATAATAGCGATAAACCTTTCTTTAACAAAAGTGGTGCAATAGCGCCAAACGCCGGCCAGTTTTCTTTAGCCGCTGTTTACGCTTTTTAAGGAAGAAATTTTCAAATATTAAGCCGTTCCGGTGTAAAATCGGAACGGCTTTTTAGTATCTTTAAATATTTGGCAAGTACATTAATCCATTCTGATGAAATACATTATTCTTTTTCTTTTAGTTGCATTTTCCATTGATCTTTCGGCACAGCAAAAACAGTTTTCTAAAGATGATAACGGTAAATTTATTTACTATAAAGTGGTCGATTCTCAATCGTTAAGTAGAGATACTTTATTGCAAAGGGCTAAATCTTTTGTTGATGTGGCCTATAAAAAATCGATGAAGGCAGAAAGTATTACCGATACTTCTATTTTGGCCAAAGGAACCATGGTGATTGATAAAACAATTTTAGTTGCCGGGCACCCAAGCGGAGAAATCAGCTACAATTTTGTGTTCGAAGCTCGTAATGGAAAATATCGTTTTTGGCTAACCGACTTTTTATACATTCCATACCAGCGCGACCGTTATGGCAATTTTGTTGCTACAACCAGGATTGGTACTCCTTTAGAACGAAATCCGGGTAAACTTAATGCCGGTGCCTGGAAAGATGTTGTTAACAGTGCCTATAATAAGATCGACAAATTTGGTGAAGACTTTAAAAAGTATTTAGCAACCAATAGGGTAGAGAAAGCTAAAAAAAAGACAGAAACCATTTCTACTAAAAAATGGTAACCAACTCATTTAAACTTGCCAAATAATTCTTCAACTTTCTGATACCGGAATTTAAAAATTTCATTGATCTTATTCTTAACAATCATGGCGTTTGCAATTGGGCCAATTGGTCCCCAGCCAATGCTGTAATGTAAGGTATCGTGCATTAAAACACCTCCGTCTATTTTCTCGAAATGGTGCTGATGGTGCCAAAAAGCAAAAGGGCCAAAGCGCTGTTCGTCTATAAAGTATTCTTGATCCTTAACATGGGTTATTTCGGTTACCCAACCTAACTTAATGCCAAAAATGGGAGAAACTTTATAAGTAATAATTAAACCGGGATACATTTTGGTATTGGCCATATTTGGCGAAGTCACATCAAAAGTCATATCTTTTGGGGTAATTTCTGCCAGGTTTAAGGGCGAAGAAAAAAAATCCCATGCGGTATCTAAATCAATCGGGAGTTTTTGGGTAAACTCTAATCTGTATGTTTTCAAGTGCTTGTTTTAAACTACAACAACAAAGATGAAGTTTTTGTTGAGAAAAATTGGAACTCTTGTTTTTCACCACAAAGTTCACAAAGATAAAGAGTAAATTTTATTCGTCATTGCGAGGTACGAAGCAATCTTACAACTATGACTATGCCAACAAACATTAAAATATAACGAAAGCATTAGGATTGCTTCGTGCCTTGCAATGACGGATTCTCTTGTGTAGAACAAAACTGACCTAAAACGATCTATCAAGCACATCGATTATCAACCTAATTCACAGATTTCTCGACTGCGTTTCACTACGCTTGGCAATGACGGCACAAAGCTTCGGACCTCCGACCCCCTTACTTCCGGACTAACCCCGTCATCCCTTTTCCATCCCACATCTTCCATCCTAATGCACCATCTTATCCGCACAGGTTGAGCTTGCAAATGCTTCCGGTTTTGCCTTAAAAATAAATCCCATGCTTAAAATATATCCCATGGCGTCGTTCAGTGCTTTGTTCGATTTAAATGACGGGTTGGTGTTGATATCGGCATGTACCTCGAGCGCTACATCATAAATATCAAGCAAATCGCAGATGGAATAAGCAGTTTCAATCGATTTTTGTACTTCCATCAACATTCTTTCCTTAATGCTTACCTGTTGCGTGCTTTTTTCCTGGTGGATGTACATAAAGCCACCATGATGCTCTCTTAGTAATACGATTACTGTTGCAAAATCGGTTATCGCTCCTTTAACCTGCGAGTCGGTACCGATACAAACTTTAAGTTTAAATCCCTTTTCACTTTCTCTGATAATTGCTTTTTCAACCTCTTCGAGGATGGAAGACTGAATAATTTCACCACTAAATTTTTTCCACGTCATACATTATGTGTTTTTGAGGTTAATAAATGGTAATCAGGTTTTTATAAAAATAAGCGCTATAAATTAAATATGTGTTAAGTGCAGGTTGTTTATTTGCTAACAAAAAGTTAGTTATCAACAAGTTAGTGATAATAGTTCGGATCAGTTTATAAATTATTGAAACAAATCATTTATCGGGTCGTTAAATATTAGTACATTCATTAAAAATTCTTAATTATGAGAGCAGAATTAATTCAAGAACTTCAATTATTACAAAATTGCAGAGCCAATAAATTTGCGGATAAACTGGCTGACAGGATTTTATCATCAGTTGATGCCGTTAATGAAAAAGTGCAATCTTCTATGTCTAAACGCGGCAATATGCTGATGCTGTTAGATAAGACGTTAAATTTTTCTACAATACGCAAACTTAGAAACAGGTTTTTCAAACCTTAACGCAGAACCTGGTTTTTGCCATAGAGAGAAATGATTACCTTTATGGCGGAATGATAGAAAATGCCTTAAAAAAATTAAATATTTCTGCACTTAACGAAATGCAGGAAGCTTCTTTACAAGCAGCTAAAACCGGTAAAGATTTAATATTGATTGCGCCAACGGGTTCGGGGAAAACGTTGGCCTTTTTATTGCCTTTACTTTCCAATTTAAAAAATGGGGTTAAGGGTGTTCAGGCTTTGGTTTTGGTGCCTTCCAGAGAGCTTGCCCTGCAAATTGAGCAGGTTTTTAAACAAATGGGTACTTCTTTTAAGGTAAATTGCTGTTATGGCGGTCATGCCGTAAGGATAGAGAAAAATAACCTTGCCCATCCGCCTGCTGTGCTGATTGGCACGCCAGGTAGAATCGCCTATCATTTAGAACATCAGAATTTTGATGAATCTTTTATTGAAACATTGGTTTTAGATGAATTTGATAAGTCGTTAGAGTTTGGTTTTGAAAGTGATATGTCTTATATCATTGGTTCGTTACTTTCGCTAAAACAACGCATTCTTACTTCAGCAACCAAAATGGAAGAGATTCCTGCATTTGTGAAAATCAATAATCCGGTTGAAGTCGATTTTTCAAAAAATATTAAGGCTAAGCCAGATTTAAAACTAAAAAAAATAACGGCTCCTGCCGATGAAAAGCTTGATTATCTTTTCAGGCTGCTAAGTAAAATCGGCGATAAAAATACATTGGTTTTCTGTAACCACAGGGAAACCGTCGACCGCATTAGCGATCTTCTTTTTGAAAATGGTTTAGGGCATGATGTTTTTCATGGCGGCATGGAACAGTTCGACCGCGAAAAGGCTTTGTTAAAATTTAGGAACGGTAGTCACAGGATTTTAATTACAACCGATCTTGCCGCCCGTGGTTTGGATATTCCTGAGGTAGAGCATATTGTGCATTATCAGTTGCCTTATACCGAAGATGCCTATATTCACCGTAATGGCCGTACCGCACGGATGCACGCCAAAGGAACGGCTTATGCCATTTTAACTACAGAAGAGAATTATAAATATTTGCCGGAAGATATTGAAGAAGAAGTTTTATCAGACAAATATAAACTGCCTGAGGCCAGCGAATGGGTAACTTTATATCTGGCCCATGGTAAAAAAGATAAAATTAACAAGATTGATATTGTGGGTTTATTTTTGCAAAAAGGTAACCTGGCAAAAGAAGATCTCGGATTGATTGAAGTTAAAGATACCACCAGTTATGTGGCCATTAAAAGAGGCAAAGTAGAAAAATTGTTAAAAGATTTAAGCGGCGAAAGAATTAAAGGGAAAAAACTTAAATTAGAAATAGCAAGTTAAAGAAGAGTTTGGAGTTGAGCGTTTGGAGTTGAATCTGCGCTTTGCAACCTTAAAACCTTTAACAATTAAACTTTACAACATTCACTCATTCATTCATTCACTCACTCACTCAATCAATCAATCATTCACTCAATCATTCTGTCATTCAATCACTTAAATAAGCATGAGCAACAACGATATATTAAAAAAACTAAGAGTAGCCTTATCATTAAAAACAGAAGATATTATTACCATTTGTGATTTGGTGGGCTTTAAGGTAACCAAGGCTGAACTGGGCGACATTTTCAGGAATGAAGATCATGAGAATTTTAAACCTTGCGGCGATCAGATCCTCCGTAATTTCTTAAATGGTCTGGTAATTTATAAAAGAGGTCCGAGGGATGAGAAAAAGCAATAATTTATGCTTTTTATTATTTTTTATACTGATCACTTTCTCCTTTAACGCTCTCGCTCAGTCTCAGTTTAAAATAAGCGGCAAAGTAATCGATTCTTTAAAAAAGCCCGTTGAGGGCGTAAGTATCCGATTGATTACCGATAAAGATACCCTTCGTTCAAATGCTGATTCGAAAGGCAATTTTACATTCCTGAAAGTAAACCACAACAAATTCTACCTTAGCATTACAGCATTGGGTTATCAACCTTATGCCTCTGTTTACGAAATCGAACCTTCGAAAAAAGGCGTTGAGCTGGATCCGATTATGCTCAAATCCGAAAGCATCAAATTGGAAGATGTAGAGGTGAAAGTAAAAGTAGATCCAATTAAAATCAAAAAAGATACCATCGAGTACAATGCCGGGGCCTATACCATTAGGGAAAACGACAAGGTAGAAGACCTGTTAAAGCAATTGCAGGGCATCGAGGTTGATGAAAAAGGTGCTGTAACAGCAATGGGCAAAAAAATGACGAAGCTGCGGGTTAATGGTGAAGATTTTTTTACCAGTAACGTAGAAGATTACATCAGGCAGTTGCCGGCAGATATTATTGCCAAACTTCAGGTAATAGACGATTATGGCGATGAAGCTAATTTTACAGGGATAAAAACGGGTACACCACAAAAAATGCTGAATCTGGTTACTAAACCGGGCATGGATAAAGGCGTTTTTGGTGGAATGAACCTAAGTTCAGCAACCAATAATGCGCATAATTTGGGTGTTAGTGGCAATATCTGGAAAAAAACAAAGCAGATCGGTTTTGGAGGTCGTTATGGTATTACCAATAATGAGTTTAACCAAATGAATAACGGAGGTTTAAGCGGTAACATCAGGGATAAAATTTCGAAAGAATTTAGTGTAAACGGGAGTTATAATTTTAGTAATGGCACAAACAAATCCATTCAGAGCAATTACCTCGAAACCTTTAACCCACAGGGTACCATTTACGATTTAAGGGAGAGTGCCAGTAATTCAAAATCTCTGAATAATAACATTAACCTTGGTTTAAACGGGGCTACTAAAAAGAATTATTTCAATGCTTCGTTGGCCGGATCTTTGGCCGATACCCGGAATGATGCTTTTTCTACCTCCAATAAAACCGGATATATTAAACAGGATTTGAGCTCTAATTCAGGTTCGCGTAACAGTAATCCAAACCTTAATGGCAGCATTAACTGGTCGCGGAGGCTGGCCAATAACAAGCGCTCACTTTCCATGGGTTTTAATTTTGGAACCAGCGGCGGAAATACCAATAGTACCATTAATGATATTATCCGCTATTACAATGAAACCACCAATATACTGGTTAAAGATTCGCTCTTAAATCGTTTGGTAGAAAACAATACTTCAAGCGCTAATTTTGGCGGGAACATCCAGTTTTCAAATTCCCTGAAAAAAACGAATGATAGTACCGGATACAGTTTTGTTAATTTATCTTACCGTTTTTCGGTAAGCAGGAGCCAGAACCTGCAAACCACCACCGTTACCAACCCATTTGGGAATCGTTTTGTAGTCGATTCGCTTGGGCAGGATTATGTTTCCAATTTTATCAACCAGAACATCAGCATTGGTTATAACACCAACAGCAACCGGATCAATTATAATTTTGGTCTTAATTTTTCACCCAGCATCATCACCGGTAAATATCAGAATACCGGACAGGAACTTAAAAATTATCAGCTGAATTTTTCCCCTTCTGCCAATTTAAGCTATCAGATTAAAGACAATGGAAATTTAAGCTTTGGATACAATGGTTACACCAATTCGCCCGATTTTAACAAGCTGCAGCCAGTTAGGAACAATAATGATGTGCAAAACCTGATTATTGGTAACCCCGATCTGAAAGCAACATCGAGCCACACCGCCGATCTGAGTTATAACAGATTTGGGTTAAAATCAGGATTAAGTATTATGGCTGGTTTATCAGGTACTTTTGCCATTAACAGTGTGGTAAGCAATACGGTTTTTCTCAGGGATACGTTGAACAGTTTAAAACAGCAAACCACTTACGAAAATGTAAATGGTATTTATAACGTAGGTGGAAATTATTCGTTTAATAAAAGGATGCTTGATAATAAACTGTCGTTATCTGTAAATGGGAATATCGCTTACAGTCACAATGTTTTTTATACCGATAACGTATTGAACAAGAGTAGCGGCATTAACGTTTCGAATGCCTTCAGGTTTAACCTGAATGAGAAAAAATATTCTTTTAATACCAGCGCATCATACAGTTTCAGCTCTAATACCTATTCTGTAATGAACCAGAACATTAAAAATGTGCAGGTTTTGGCTTTAACCGGAAGTGCCAGCTGGATTCCAGGCAAACGTTTTCGGGTAAATGCCTCGGCCTCTAAAAGTTTAAATTTTGGTTATAGTTTATATGCCGGAAATCCCTTGCTGGTGAATATGGGATTAAATACCTCTTTTCTTAAGGGGAACAAACTGCTTTTCTCTGTTCAGGCCAACGATTTATTTAATCAGGGCGCACTTTTTAGCACGAGTATCAGCAATAACTCAATTTCTGAAAACAGAACGAGGTTTATCAGCCGCTTTGTACAAGCTACCCTGAGCTATAATTTAAGCCAGTTTGGAAATAGAAAAAGTAAAACGAATGGCGACGAATAAAATAATTAAGCCCAAATTATTTAGTTTAGCGTTTCGCTCATTTACCTGTTAAATATCCCATGAAAAGTAAATTTCTATTTTTTCTTTTGCTGATTTCTGCAAATAATTTGTTTGCACAGGATCAGAAAACAGATTCACTAAATAATAAGCCAAAGAAAGAAAACTTTGCCGATGACTGGGCAGCCCTTACCAAATACCAGAAAGAGAATGAACTTTTGCCGCCAACAAACCGAAAAGAAAAACGCGTAGTATTTTTGGGAAGCTCGATTTTCGAATTCTGGAAGCAAAAAGATCCTGAATATTTTAACAATAATTCTTATGTGGACAGGGGCATAAGCGGACAGATTTCGCCACAGTTGCTGATCCGTTTCAGGCAGGATGTAATTAATCTTAAACCAAAAGTGGTCATTATTTTAGCGGGTAGCAATGATATTTCTGGCAATACCGGGCATGTAACCAACGAAAAAATTCTGAACAACATCAAATCGATGGCAGAACTGGCCCGCTTACACCACATTAAAGTAATACTTTGCAAGTATTTACCTGTTTACCAATATCCATGGAACAAAAGCATTGAACCTGCTGAAATTATTGTTTCCCTGAACGAAATGATTGCTGCTTACGCAAAAGAAAAAAATTATACCCTTCTGGATTATTGGACCCCATTGGTCGATGATCGCAAGGGGCAACGACCTGAATTAACGGTTGATGGTGTACACCCCAACCTTGCCGGCTATAAGATTATGGAAGGTGTAACGGATGCGGCGATCAAAAAAGCGCTGAAAAACAGGCACTAAGTTAAGTTCATTGGTTGATTAGTCATTAGTTTATTGGTTAGCATGATGCAGGAATTTGACCACTGCAGACAGAAACTAAATTTTCCTTTGCTGTCATTCTGAACGCAGTGAAGAATCTTTTGATAAATTAAACCGTGTTTTCCGTAAATCTGCGGCTGGAAATTCATTTGGTCATTAGTCATAAGTTCGATTGGTCAGCATGATGCAGAAACTTAATTCCTGTAAATTAAACTGATTGTCATTCTGAACGCAGTGAAGAATCTTTAAATTAAAAACCAGTTTAACAACCTTTCGACTCTGCTATCATTAACAAAATACAACAAAGCATCGTCATCTCGACTGGAACTCAGTGGAATGGAGAGATCTACACTAGATTTCCCGGCTTCGTTGCACTAAGCTCGAATGACGGGATTGTGAGAGAACAGAGTGAAGAATCTTTTAATAAATAGAAGCCAATGGTAAATAAGATCCTTCATTACATTCAGGATGACAAGTCGCAAGAGTTACTTCTAATTTAATAGGTCGTCATCTCGACTGGAACGCAGTGGAATGGAGAGATCTACACTAGATTTCCCGGCTTCGCCGCACTTCGCTTGAAATGACGGGATTGAGAGAGAACAGAGTGAAGAACCTTTTAATAAAATAGAAGCCAATGGTAAATAAGATCCTTCATTACATTCAGGATGACAAGTCGCAAGAGTTACTTCTAATTTAATAAGTCGTCATCTCGACTGGAACGCAGTGGAATGGAGAGATCTACACTAGATTTCCCGGCTTCATTGTACTACGCTCGAAATGACGGGATTGTGAGAGAACAAAGTGAAGAATCTTTTAATAAAATAGAAGCCAATGGTAAATAAGATCCTTCATTACATTCAGGATGACAAGTCGCAAGAGTTACTTCTAATTTAATAGGTCGTCATCTCGACTGAAACGCAGTGGAATGGAGAGATCTACACTAGATTTCCCGGCTTCGTTGTACTACGCTCGAAATGACGGTAGTAAAAATGAGCTTGGCGACCAACGACTTCCTGTAATTTATTTGTTTTTATGAATTTTCAATAATATTTGAAAGTTTAATAAATTTAATTTACTTTTACATCGTGAGGGAGAAATGAAACATACAAAAGATTAAAAACGCCGTAAAAATGGCATATTTTTTTAATCTTTATTTTCAATTTTTACTGAAAGTTAAATAATTTAAGTGGTAGGTTATGGATTATAATATACTCGGATATGGCATCTTTATAACGGTTATCGTATTCATTATCGTAGTGGTAGGGAAGATCTGCTACCGCAACGGAAATATCTTTGTAGCCGAACTCATTCCCGATCATTTAGACCTTTGTCAGCAGATTAACAAATCACTGTTAGTCTCTTACTACCTGGTAAACATTGGCTACTGTGCCATGACATTGGTAGGCTGGGAGACGATCTGTTCATCGCAACAGTTGGTAGAAGTAATGGCGGTAAAAGTGGCCACCATTGTATGTATCCTGTCTGTTCTTCATTATTTAAATATCTATTTGCTTACCAATACCATACATAAATTAATAAAATAACACCTTAAACTTTTCATCATGGAAACGACAAAAATTTTAATCGGCTATGCAGTTTATTTACCAATTGCACTTTTTCTGACTTTTTATGTTTCAAAAACGCTGTTCAAAAACAGTAAAATCTATATGCTTGATATTTTTAAAGGGAGGGAAGAAATCGCGAATGCGACTAACAAACTTTTCGAAACAGGCTTTTACCTGCTCAATATCGGTTTCGCACTGTTAATTATGAAGATTACGATTGGCGCAAACGATTACCGCAGTTTAGTTGAAGCGCTAAGTTCTAAAATAGGTGGTTTTGCCATTTACTTAGGGATTATGCTATTTATCAACCTGTATTTCTTTTTCAGGGGGAAACGCAAAGCGAAAGAAAATCAAAGACCTGTGCCTTTTCAGCCTGCATAGATTATGAGAAAAATTTGTCATCCTGAGCCTGTCGAAGGGCCTACTTAGATTTATCGTAAGCGTTTCTACAAGCTCAACGTGACATTTTTGAAAGAAAATTAAATTAAGATAGCCTCTTACTTTTGAAGTTATCTTTTTCCAATCCCGAATTGTTTTAAAACATTTCAATTGCGATCTCAAACAAAAAAGTCCCGATTTTTATCGGGACTTAGTATTAATCTAGTTTTTTGTACCTGATGCGTTTCGGCGTAACATCACCCAAACGTTTCTTGCGGTTTTCTTCGTAATCTGAGTAGTTACCCTCGAAGAAATAAACTTCAGAGTTGCCCTCGAAAGCGAGGATGTGCGTACAAATTCTATCTAAGAACCACCTGTCGTGACTGATTACCACGGCGCAACCGCCAAAGTTTTCTAAAGCTTCTTCCAGTGCACGCAATGTATTTACGTCTATATCGTTGGTAGGCTCATCCAGTAGCAATACGTTTGCTCCTTTTTTCAAAGTGATGGCCAGGTGTACACGATTACGTTCACCACCAGATAAAATGCCTACTTTTTTCTGCTGATCGCCGCCATTGAAGTTGAATTTCGATACATAAGCCCGTCCGTTAACGGCTTTAGCACCCAGTTGGATATTATCTAAACCATCGGTAATGTTTTCGTACACCGTTTTATCGGCATCCAGATCATTGTGCATCTGATCTACATAACCCAGTTCTACCGTTTCTCCTACGCGGAAAGTACCGGCATCAGCTTCTTCCTGTCCGGTAATTAAACGGAACAAAGTAGTTTTACCCGCACCATTTGGACCGATAATACCCACAATACCTGCAGGAGGCAATGAGAAGTTTAAATTATCGAACAATACTTTATCACCATAAGCCTTGGTTACGTTTGTGGCTTCGATCACAACATTACCCAAACGCGGTCCGGCAGGAATGAAAAGCTCTAATTTATCCTCTCTTTCTCTGCCATCCTCTGAGGCCAGTTTATCATAGTTAGCCAAACGTGCCTTAGATTTTGCGTGACGTGCTTTTGGTGCCATGCGTACCCATTCTAACTCACGCTCTAAAGTTTTCTGGCGTTTGCTTTCTGTTTTCTCTTCCTGAGATAAGCGTTTTGCTTTCTGATCTAACCAGCTGCTGTAATTTCCTTTCCATGGAATACCTTCGCCACGGTCTAACTCTAAAATCCAACCGGCAACGTTATCTAAGAAATACCTGTCGTGGGTAACAGCGATAACGGTACCTTCATAGTTCTGTAAGAATTGTTCTAACCAATCGATACTTTCCGCATCAAGGTGGTTGGTAGGCTCATCCAATAATAATACATCAGGGTGTTGCAGCAATAAGCGGCACATGGCCACACGGCGGCGCTCACCACCAGATAATACTCCGATTTTGGTTTCAGGATCAGGACAACGCAAGGCATCCATCGCTCTTTCTAATTTCGAATCGATTTCCCAGGCACCTAATGCATCAATTTTATCCTGAAGTTCGCCTTGTCTGGCCATCAGTTTATCCATGGCATCCGGATCAGAGTAGTTTTCTTCTAAACCAAAAGCTTCATTCACTTCTTCGTACTCTTTTAAAATGGCCGTTACTTCGGCTACACCTTCTTCAACTACTTCACGGACGGTTTTTTCAGGATCCAGAATCGGTTCCTGTGCCAGATAACCAACAGAGTAACCCGGTGAGAAAACCACCTCGCCCTGATAAGACTTGTCTAAACCGGCAATAATTTTTAAAAGGGAAGATTTACCAGAACCGTTTAAACCGATTACCCCGATTTTGGCCCCGTAAAAGAAAGAAAGGTAAATATTTTTTAAAACCTGTTTTTGTGGCGGGTAAATTTTATTTACACCTGCCATTGAAAAGATTATTTTTTCGTCAGACATTATAAGATATGTGATTTAATTAGTTTAATGTTTTTTCTTTAAGATAATAAAGGTAGGATTAACTTTTAGATTGCCTTAACCTCACTACAATAACAGCTGTACTGAAATTGTTTGCAAAGATAAGAACAACAAGCCCATAACAAAACGGTTTGTTTGGCTTATTTATCTACTGGTGCTAACATTTTCTCCATTATGGGGAGAGTAGAGTTAGCTTCATCTATCTGACTGATGATTTTAACTTTCAACAACGGACTATTGCAAATTGCTGTTTTTAAAGCTGCGGGACTAAAAAAATATTACTTTGAAAAAAGACTTAAAAAAAATATATCTTAGTAGTGTGAAATAAAATAATACATCCCATGAAAACAATTAAAAAATTAATTTTTGCAGGCACTGTGGCCTTATCGTTAGCCACATTTGCATCAAATTCAGTCAGCGCTCAAAGTAAAACCCTGAATTCTGTTTCGGAGAAACCAGTAGCAAATACGTTCGGTTCAGAAATAGAACCTGGTCAGGTTATTGGTAACACAACCGGAGTTCAGGACAGGAGGGGCCCCGGCTACTGGGTTCAATTATTTAACGTGTACCTTGATGTGTACCTTAAGTATGGCTACTCGGCAAGTGAAGCGATAGATCGTGCCCAGGCATCAGTTTACCGGGAGATTGAAATTTACTACGGTGTAGAATTGTAGTGAATATAGCAAGGGCTTTCTTTGGTGAAAGCCCTTTTTTGTTAATTTTACATATGCCAATCAGTCCTCAAAAATTTCGCAAGCATGCCTGTTAAAGTTTAAGGTATTAAATGTGCAGCACTTAGTTTTTCAAAGAGTTCAAAAAACGATTCCTCTGTATCTTGAAAAATAGTAAAACCTAGTTTTCTACTTTTCGACATATCGGTCATTACTTCAATTGGTCTCCCCAGGTCAAGATCGGTGTGCCAGGCCGATGCCAAACGGCTTAATTCCTTTTCTCTTAATTGATATTTTTCTGCAATCTGTTTCCAGGTGTCAGAATCGTTATTCATTTCTAGTTCCAGTGGCCGGATTTTATCTTTAAAACCTATTGGTTCTACCCCAAAATAAGCTGCTATACGTTTCCATAACCGGCTCCATCGGAACACATCTCCGTTAACCACATTAAAAGCTTCGTTACGGGCTGCATCAGTAGTAGAAACCCAGATCAGGTGCTCTGCCAATATCCTGGCGTCGGTAACATCCGAAATGCCGTTCCATTGTGCAGCTGAGCCCGGCCATTTAAACGGTCGACCTGTTTTTTTACAGATGGTGGCATATGCAGCCAGTGTAGTTCCTAAATTCATAGCATTACCAACTGCTTTACCAATAACGGTATGTGGCCTGTGGATGCTCCAGGTAAAACCATCGCGTGCTGCTGCGGCATATACTTCATCTTCCTGTGCATAATAAAAATTTTCAAGGTCTAACCTCGGATGTTCTTCCCTCAGGGGTGTTTCAGGTAAAAAACCTTCTTTTGCATAGGCTTCAAACGGCCCGAGGTAATGTTTTAATCCGGTTACCAATGCAACATGCTCAACCGATCCTTTTTCTGATAGCACGTCTAAAAGATTACGCACCATCAAACTGTTAACCCTGATGTTTTCGGCTTCAGTATCGTTGCGCATCCAGGTAGTGATATAAACGTGGGTGGGTGCTATATTTGCCAGGGCCTGTTTAAGGCTTATAATATCTAAAAGATCTGCCGCAACGGGATTAAGTTTCTCAATTTCTGTATTTGGTGTCCGCGACAGGCCATAGGTTTTCCAGCCTTTTGAAATCAGGCTTTCTGCCAGATTACTTCCGGTTATGCCGCTTGCCCCAACTACTAATGCAATTTTACTCATGATGTTATAATTTTAAGCAAAGTTAGCCTGGCGAAGATAATTCGTACTTGACCTGGATCAGATAATACACTTGATCTGGATCAAGCAATCAGTAATTGAAGTTCTTTCAATGAAAAATTTATCTTTGCCTAAAGATTATTTTCGCCCATGATTAATGTACTCTTCAGCCATATTGAGGAAAAAGTTGCGCTTACAGATAAGGATCGGGCGGAAATAAAAACCTTTTTTTCGCCTAAAAAATTAAGGAAACGTCAGTATTTGCTGCAGGCAGGCGATGTTTGCAGGCACCTGGCATTTGTAGCAAAAGGGCTCCTACGCACTTATAATGTTGATGATAAAGGCGATGAACACATGAGTGTTTTTGGCTGGGAGGGCTGGTGGATCTCAGATTTCAACAGCTTTTTGTCAGGTGAGCCTGCCTTATTTAATATCGATGCCATAGAAGATTCGGAACTCTTTATGATTTCGCGTGCAGATTATGATGCTTTAACACTTGCCGTTCCCATTATGGACCGGTATTTCCGTTTACTTTACCAAAATAGTTTAGTTACCAAAGAACGGAGATTAATGAGCTCCATTACACATAGCGCTGAAGAAAAATACCTCTTACTGGCTGAATCAAATCCGCAGATCATTGAACGTTTGCCACAGAATCTTATAGCCTCTTATCTTGGAATTGCGCCTGAAACCTTAAGCCGTATTAAGCGGAATTTAGCGCTGAGAAAATGAAAAATGCGGAGTTAAACACTCCGCACCAATATAGATTTAAGGATCCGGTTATTAACGATTAACTTTTAGTAAAAAACTCCCAGCCGGAAGCAGTAGCACGGGTACAGGTCATGGCTTGTGTACCATTTTCGCTCGAAAGATATTTTCCGTTATTGCCCCTGAAAGCAATTTTGCCGTCTGCTGCAACTACCCAGTCGAATTTTTCCCAATCGCTGATCGTGGTACGATTACAGGTAACAGCCTGTGTGCCATTTTCTGATGATACATATTTACCCATACTTCTTAAGGCTACTTTGCCACCACCGGCATCTACAACAGTAAACTGTTCCCAGGCCTGCGCCGTTGTGCTTGTACAGGTCATCGCCTGCGTGCCGTTCTGGCTGTTAACATATTTATTGTTAAATCCCTTAAGGGTGATTACCGTTCCATAAGGGATGCCTGATCCGCCATTGTTTACACGGGCAATTATGGCATCATTAATGGCGCTGAGTAAGGAATTACCCCCTGTAGCATCCGCGTTCAGGTCCCAGATCATAATTCCCCCGGTTCGGTCGTATGCCAGGTTTGTTTTATTTTTGATGGTAGGAATGCCGTTGTAACCAATGTTGCCAAAGGTATCTGAATTCGGACTTCCGCCCTGAGCAAGAATATCTTTATAATCAAGGTATGAAGAAGAGGAGCGGCCATAAAAAGGTACGCCTAAAGTAGTTTTAGCTGCCGAAAGCCCTCTGCCTTGCCAGTAATTAATGGAGTTTACCGCATAATTATAGGTAGAGTGATTAGCGCCGCCACCATCATAAGCCATAAGGTTAAGGAAATCTACAGCATTAAAAACAGCATTCTGGATACTTCCGCCATTCTCAGAAACTACTGCTGCAGTGAGCAGTTTTCCATTGTTATGCAATGCTGTGCTTAATTGTTGCATCAGGAGTGTGTAGTTATTGGCCGAGTTTCCATTATCCGGATATTCCCAGTCAATATCTACCCCATCGAGGTTATACTGATTTACAAAATTGATCATATTATTGGTGAAATTGGTCCGGTAGCCCGAATTTGCAGCCAGGCTTTCGAAAGCACTGTCATTCCCATTATTCCACCCGCCAACTGCTATCAGCACTTTTACACCAGCGGCGTGGACAGCGCTAACCAGGCTTTGCAGTTTGGAAGGATTTTCTACAGGCTGCAATCCACCGGTCGAATTTGGCAGTACGAAAGCATAGTTTACATGGGTAAGTTTACTAAATTGAATCTGGTTAACGGCTCCTGCCCACGATGGCATATAACCCACTACTCTGAAAGAGGTGCCTGCAATAAGCGAACTAACTGCCATTTCCTTTTTTTTACCTTCAAAAAGATCTGTTTCCTGTTCAGGATTCATCTCCGGTTTTTTACAGGAATAAAGAACAGTAAGGGCCAGCAATGTGCCTAGCCATGTTTTTGTCGCATTTCTCATAAGTTTTTTAATTAATTGGTTAGTGATTTATTTAGGTTATTTATCTGATTATTCTTATGATAAGCCTTATTCAGGTATGGCTAAAGCGCATAGCGTCATAGCTCACTGTACAAATCGTGATGCCCAATAAACTAATTTCGGTAACCTTATCTATGCTAATGTAAAATAATTATACAGCTTATGTGGGTTTAATATTACATAATAGTAGCTTATGCTTCTTTTGATGCAGTTCTAACGATTGAAATAGTTGAGAGGAGCTCGGAGTCGGTAAATATCAGGTAGTTAACCGTTTGTATTAAAGAGGTATAACAGCATTTCAACAGGTTTTTTTTGAAATAATATTAACCCGGAATTCAGATATTTTAATGATAATTGCTGTATGGAACCAGAAAATATAAATATGCCCCCCGTTTTCTATTTAATTTACAGCAGTGTAGAAAGTAAGGTGTTTGATGCCGACATGATTAAAACCTTAATTAACCAAAGCAGAGAATTTAACAAACAAAATAATATTACCGGTATTTTACTATATGTTAAAGGTCAGCAGATTACCAAAAGCAAAGGCAGGTTTATGCAATTGCTGGAAGGTGATGAAAGAATTGTGCGTAAGCTTTATAAAAAAATAATGAACGATACCCGACATGAATCGGTTGTTTTACTACAGATTGGCAAGTATGATCAATGTATTTTCAGCGATTGGAGTATGGGTTTTGAAGATTCAGACGATGAAACTTTTCAATCGATATCCGGGCATTTTAATTTAAATGATATTATCGAATACTGTAACAAATCAGCACCATCTGATGCTCCGCTACAGTTTTTACGGAGTTTTTATAATGAGGTATAGCATAATGAGGTATAGCAATATTTGGGCTTAATCAAATTATAGCTTCATAATTTATTTCAACCTTATGGAGTTGCGATAACTAAAGGTTTACTATGAAAAATTCAGTTCCATCATCCATTTTCCCTCCTCCATAATTTCTCCGAATGTCCTTAACTACTCAATGATAAAATTATTTTTAGCATGGTTTGTTCAACATTAAGAAGTTAAGAAAATTAAGGTTTCACTATAAAAAAATCAGTTCCATCATCCATCTTACCTCTTCCATCTCCATACAGCTCTGTAACATCGTTTTTCCAAAACAAAAACAACCTCTCAACAGTTATTTTCGTATTAATATTGTTGTATTCATTAATAGGGTTTCAATGTTATTGATAATTGTCTGGTTAAATTGTTAAATGATGTCACGTTCTTTTTGTTTTTCTGTCAAAACTTGTAAATTGCTTTAGTAAAAAGCAACAAATTGTCAGTTATTCGAATCGAAAAAATCCTTACAATAAACCGACAAAATGATATTTAAAAGGGAGCATACTTAATTAATTCCCTTTTAAAACCTATAAAACAGTTATTACGTAGATAGATATATATTTATCAGGACGATATTCATACCGTATTTTTTAGGTTGGGGGATATGTTTACTGCCTTTTATCCACCCGTATGGCGCAATTGTTGATAAAATAAACAAAATGGTACAGTCGCTTTTTATAATTTATTTTATAGTTTAGAGACGTAGCTGTTAAGAAAGGTATTATGGAAGCAAAATTTTCACCACAGGTTAAAGATGTAATCTCTTTTAGTAGGGAGGAAGCGCTCCGCTTAGGGCATGATTACATTGGAACCGAACATTTATTATTGGGCCTCATCCGCGAAGGCGATGGTATGGCTATAAAAATTTTACGATCGTTAGGGGTTGATACCGGTAAATTGCGCCGCTCAATTGAAGATGCCGTTCGCGGTACTTCGAGTGTTACAGTAAACTTAGGCAATATTCCATTAACAAAACAGGCAGAAAAAGTTTTAAAAATCACTTATTTAGAAGCTAAAATATTTAAAAGCGATTTAATTGGCACCGAACATTTATTGTTATCGGTTTTGAGAGATGATGATAATATCGCCTCGCAGATCTTATTACAGTATGGCGTTACTTATGATGTTTTTAAACAGGAGGTTGAAGTGAATAAAAATGGTTTCAGAGATGATATCTCAAACAGCGCTTCTACAGGAGGCGATGACGATTACCGCGAAGAAGAAAGCTTTAGTACACCTAAAAAGGTTTCGGATATAAAATCTAAAACCCCGGTTCTGGATAACTTCGGTCGTGATTTAACCAAGGCAGCAGAAGAAGGTCGTTTAGACCCGATTGTTGGCCGCGAGAAAGAAATTGAGCGTGTATCGCAGATTTTATCCCGCAGGAAAAAGAACAACCCGATTTTAATCGGTGAGCCAGGTGTGGGTAAATCGGCAATTGCAGAAGGTTTGGCCTTACGCATTGTACAGCGTAAAGTTTCGCGTGTGCTTTTTGGCAAACGTGTAGTTACTTTAGATCTTGCCTCTTTGGTAGCCGGTACAAAATACCGTGGCCAGTTCGAAGAACGTATGAAAGCCGTGATGAACGAGCTTGAAAAATCTACAGATGTAATTTTGTTCATTGATGAGATCCACACCATTGTTGGTGCCGGCGGCGCATCAGGTTCATTAGATGCATCTAACATGTTCAAACCTGCTTTGGCAAGGGGCGAAATTCAATGTATTGGTGCTACAACTTTAGATGAATACCGTCAGTACATTGAAAAGGACGGCGCTTTAGACCGTCGTTTCCAGAAAGTGATGGTTGAACCTGCTACACCAGATGAAACTGTAGAAATTTTAACCCGCATTAAAGATAAGTATGAAGAACACCACGGTGTAACTTATACAGAGGAAGCCATTTTGGCCTGCGTAACTTTAACCTCGCGTTATATTTCTGACCGTTTCTTGCCAGATAAAGCAATTGATGCTTTAGATGAGGCCGGTTCTCGTGTTCACTTAACCAATATTCATGTTCCGCAGAATATTATTGACATCGAGGCGAAAATCGAAGACATTAAGTTAGAAAAAAATAAAGTTGTTCGCAGCCAGAAATACGAAGAAGCTGCAAAACTCCGCGATACAGAGAAAAATTTAATTGAAGAATTAGATAAAGCTAAAGCAGAGTGGGAAGCTGAAACCAAAACCAAACGTTACGAAGTATCAGAAGATAACGTAGCTGAAGTGGTTTCGATGATGACTGGTATTCCGGTACAACGTGTTGGACAAACAGACAGTGCTAAACTGTTAAACATGTACGATAAAGTAGCTGAGAAAATTATTGGTCAGGACGATGCGATCAAGAAATTAACTAAAGCGATTCAACGTACAAGAGCTGGATTAAAAGATCCTAAAAAACCAATTGGTTCATTTATTTTCTTAGGTCCAACCGGGGTAGGTAAAACCGAATTGGCAAAAGAACTGGCCCGTTTCATGTTCGATAGCGACGATTCTTTGATCCAGATCGATATGAGTGAATACATGGAGAAATTCGCGGTATCACGTTTAGTGGGAGCGCCTCCGGGATACGTAGGTTACGAAGAAGGCGGACAGTTAACTGAAAAAGTTAGAAGAAAGCCTTATGCCGTAATCTTATTGGATGAGATTGAAAAAGCTCACCCTGATGTATTTAACATCTTATTACAGGTTTTGGATGAAGGACAGTTAACCGATAGTTTAGGACGTAAAGTTGATTTTAGAAATACAATCATCATCATGACTTCTAACATTGGTGCCCGTCAGCTAAAAGATTTTGGTCAGGGTGTTGGTTTCTCTACAGCTGCGAAAACAAATCAGGCCGATTCTCACAGCCGTGGCGTAATCGAAAGTGCTTTAAAACGTGCTTTTGCGCCTGAATTCTTAAACCGTGTTGATGATGTAGTGGTATTTAACAGCTTAGGTAAAGAAGAAATCTTCAGGATTATCGATATCGAGTTAAAAGCATTATTTGGTCGCGTTCATACCCTTGGTTATGAAATTGCACTAACTGATAACGCAAAAGAATACATTGCTGATAAAGGTTTCGATAGTAATTTTGGAGCCCGCCCTTTAAAAAGAGCGATCCAGAAATATTTAGAAGATCCAATTGCTGAAGAAATCCTTAAAGGTGAATTAACCGAAGGAGATGTTTTAGAAATTGATTATGATAAAACTACCGAGCTTATTTCAATCAACCACATAAAGGGCGAGAAGAAAAAAGAAGAGCCGAAACAAGAAGAAGATTCTTCGAGTAAATAAATAAAAAACTCCCGATGAAAATCGGGAGTTTTTTTGTTTTAGAGATTAATTAAAGCGCATTAAAATTTATAGTTGTTTTTAGAGTACGAAAAGGTAGACAGAAATTATTTTTTTTAAAGAAAATCATTGTACCTTTCCTCAAACTATTCACTATTAATGAAATTTATTGCCTTCCCGTTAGCATGTATAGCGCTATGCTGTGCTTTATCCTGTAAAAAAGGAGCTGACGATACTACAACAACCACTGATCCTGTGGTACTCAATGTCAGCACCAACATCAATAACGACGCTTTACTTAAATTAGTAAACGATACCCGCCTGGCAGGCTGCAATTGTGGTACAACCATTATGCCTCCGGTTGGAGCGCTAACCTGGAATGTTAATTTAGGTGCTGCAGCCATTAACCAAAGCGGTTACATTGCTTCTATTGCAAAACTTACCCACAATTCTGCTAATGGTGAAACTGTTGGTGCCCGTGTTAAAGCTACCGGCTACAATTGGACATCGGTAGGGGAGAATATTGCTTTCGGACAAACTACCGAAGCACAGGTTTTTAACGATTGGATTAAGAGTGAGGAGCATTGCAAAAATATCATGACTGCCTCTTTTAAAGAAATGGGCGCAGCCAAAACGGATAAGTATTGGGTGCAGGTTTTTGCTGCTAAATAACCTAAAACCAATGGCCGTCGTCTCACTTTCTTCGTCCTTTCGACTGTAGCGTACCGATTTTTCATTGGTAGCGAAATGGAGAAGTCTATCCCGAAATTGCTCCAAAGATAGATTTCTCGACTCCGCTTCGCTCGAAATGACGACTTGAGGGGAGCATAGGCTTTAAGATTGCTTCGTTTCTCCTCGCAATAACGATTCTTTTTAAATCAACTCCATCAACGCCTGATAATACCGATCATAAATTTGAGGTTCGGTATTTAAGAATAAAAATGGCTCAATCAGTTCAAGCTCCATTAATAAAAACTCTCCTTTTACAAAAGTACCATCAACCCTTGCGTAAAGACAATTTTTAGCAAATAAACTAACATATTCTGCTGCTGTTGCAATTAGTTCTTCATCAGGTTGTTGCGGATGAACAGTGCCACCATGTGCTGGCTGAACCCTGAAATCGCCGGGCTTGGCCTGTTTAATCAACGAATGACTATATACGTCGTTAAAAAAAATGAAAGACCATTCTCCACTTTCCAATATTTCGGGTAAAAATGGCTGTATAATAAAATCTTCCTCCTGGATAAGCTGATTCAATTTTTGGTTTATTTCTTCAATATTTTCATTGGTTACTTTAAAAGTATTTTTTGCACCCCCGCTAATACAGGGTTTTACAATTAATTTATCAGTATTAAATTTTTCGAAGAAAGTTTCAAGCGTTACATTTTCTTGCTTTTTGATAAATGCGCTGGGTATAATTTTTAAGCCCGCCGCTTCAATTTCCTGGAGATAAAGTTTGTTCGAATTCCACCTCACCACATCTATTGGATTAAGCAGTTTCACTTTTTTAGCTTCCAAAAGATTAAGCCATTCATAAAAATCTTCAATCAGGTCGAAATAATCCCAGGGCGATTTTAAAATGGCATGCGAATAGTTTTCCCAGTTAATCTGCTCGTCGTTCCAGATTAATTTTTCAATATTTAATCCTTTATCTTTTAAGAAATGTAAGAGTTTATCATCTTCACTTTCAACGGTAGTAGTATCGTAAGCGCCTTTATCAAGGTACGTTATTAATGCAATGTTCATGGGGCTAAAACTAAGTTTTATAGGGGTAGATTGCAAATTTTTAAACCATGGAAGGACACAGATAAACATAGATTTTAGATGTGCTGCATCTGTGTTCATCATTTCATTTGTGTTTAATTTATATTTAATAGGACCAAACATTGAGATGGCCGTGATTATAAACCACGGCCCTGAGAGCGGGGGATTTTTCTCCCCGAATACTAAAACAGGCTTACCTGGTTACTTGGAACTTTGAATAAGGTATGATCTAAAATGATATCTTTTACATTTAAGCCGTTTAAACGGCAGTGCAGCCTGAAATTATCTCTGATCATTTGTGAAATATTGCCATCACCGCGCATTCGGTCGCCAAAACGGCTGTCGTTTACATTGCCACCATGGCAACTCTGTATAGAATGCCAGACTTTATCGAAACGATCAGGAAAGTTTTTTCGCAGCCAATCTTCAAATATCTGGCCGATGGCTCCGTTTAACCGCACTACGGTATAACCCGCTTTAATGGCTCCAGCATTAGCCACAGCTTTTAAAATTTTAGGAATTTCATGGTCGCTTAGCCCGGGTACAAGTGGTGCAACCATTACGCCCATGGGTATTCCGGCTTTGCTCAACTCCTCTACCACTTTTAAGCGTTGTTTGGCCGTTGTAGTACGCGGTTCCATTACCTGCCGCAAATCTTCATTCAAACTATTGATGGAAACATAAACCATGCAGAGATTAAGCTTGGCCATTTCCTGCAAAATATCCTGATCACGAAGTATCAAGGAATTTTTGGTAATCATGCCAATCGGCTGTTTGTAAGCCAGGGCAATTTCTAATAACTGGCGGGTTAGTTTAAACTTTCTTTCTGCCGGTTGGTAACAATCGGTATTGCCCGAGAGTGAAATGGTAGTGGCATCCCAGCCTTTTTTCTCTAAAAACTTTTTAAAAAGTTCCGGAGCATCTTTTTTTACAATGATTTTCCGCTCAAATTCTATCCCGGCACTATACCCCCAATATTGATGCGAGTTGCGTGCATAACAATAAGTGCAGCCATGTTCGCAGCCCTGATAGGGATTAAGAGAGTAGGCCATCCCCACATCCGGGCTGTCAACCTTATTTACGATGGTTTTCGAATTTTCAAAAATGAAAGCAGTTTTGCGGTCGCTTTCCTCCCAATCATCAATCCCTTCATGATGTTCTTTAACGTAAACATCCTTTAAAAATTTATTGTGTGGATTAACCTGGGCGCCCCGCCCTTTAAAATACTGCTTTTCTTCTTCGCCAATCATAAATTAAAATTACTAATATTTTTAGTAATTTTAAGGCTGTAGAAAGGTTACTTTTCAACAATTTTTAGTTTCAGATCCATCATCCATTTCCATTTTCCATCATACCTCTTCCATTATTTACTTTTTTGGGAGTGGTATATAATCCATCGGTACCATATCTGCCACTTTTTCGTAGGCCCAATAGCCTTCAAAAAGGAGTGAGCGGGAATCGTAAATGCCGCCGTTCTCGTAAAAACGGACGCCTTCGCCGGTTAAATTTGCAACCGAAATTTCATTTTCAGGCACATCTAAAGGTCTGAAGATCCAGAAACCAGTTTTAGAGTAGGCCATTGATTCTTTTTCTTTAGTGTATTGAATTAATAGCGCATCGGTATAACTGATGTACTTTAAGTTCTGGTTGAAATAATGCACCAGCGTATCTGTAATCACCTCCGCCCTCGAAAATTTATCGATGGTTTTTGGCATTTCCTGCTGTTTCGTCCAAAAGGCCAGTAAGGCAGTATCAATTTTACCTTTGGTTTGCCTGATTCCGGTTTTTTCAGGTACGGCTTTAATTTTTTCTAAATTGGTATTGATTACATATTGCGGATAACGGTTAGGATTGGGGATTTTGATCATTTTATTGATGATAAAACCTTCTTCCTGCGTTTTATTGGCGTAAAGCGAACGGAAAAAATGTTGCGAAGAGCCATAATAGGCCACTTCGCGGGCGGCGATGTATTTTTTCTTTTTTGCTGCAGAAGCTTTAAGCTCTTCAAAAAAAGGGTGACCAGAGTAATAAATAATGTGAGTGCGCGAATTGTATTCGAAATGATCGAGCATATATTTAAGGCGATAACCTAAAGCTTTATTCTCGACCACTAAAAACTCGGTTGTAGAAACCGTTAAGGTACTTTTGGTTACATCATAATCTACATTCAGAACCTGTGGATTTAAAATTTTTGCATTGCGTTGCATTGGGCGTTTTGCCAATAAAAAACTCTTTAAACTGGTTAATGTATTTCTGCCGGTTAGGATCGGCCCTGATCACTACTTCATCAAGCTGGGCAACATTTTCTTTCAAAACCAATTCTACCTGTACCGATTTATCCGAAATAATTACACTTTTAGAGTAGGGGAGGTAACCAACCAGCTGAACAAGAATATCGTAACTGCCGGGTTTCAGGTTGGTAAGTTTAAAGCGGCCATCATTATCCGCTACCGTTGCAATTTTATAACCACTTAAATAAATGCTTGCACCGGGTAGTCCGTCTTTTTGATCTCGAACCAAACCACTGATTGAGAAGGTATTTTGAGCATCGACATTAGTACCCAGAATGATTAGCATAAGGGCTACTAAAAGGCTTTTAATCATAGAGACGAATGTAATTAAAAGGCTTAATATTTATTAAAAACGCAAAAGATTTTTAACAAATTTAACATTTACAGTTAATAAGAGTTGTCATCCTGAGCGAAGCGAAGGATCTTTTGAAGAGGATTAATCTAGAAATAAAGCCGTTTTTATTTGAAAACGAACGTTCTGTTTTCCATGAGCAAAGTAGCCCCGCCATCGCTTGTAGTCCTCGTTACGCTGCGCTTCACTGCGGGCTACCCGCTCTGTCGGGTTTATTTAACAAAAGTGGGTGCTGCGATGCTACAAAACCCCAAATAGAATTACCGGTTTTGCTGGCAAAACCGGGGGGCACTATGGCTGCTTTTCATAAAAATAATGCATTGAGGTTCTCTCTTAAACATATTTTTACTTTTTCCCCTCCTCATTAACCGGCAATAAATAATCCATCGGAACACTATCGGCAATTTTTTCCCAGGCCCAGTAACCCGAATAAATCATAGATCGGGGATTGTAAATGGAGCCGTTTTTGTAAAAATATACCGGAACAACCTGCAGACTGATGGTAGAAATCTGATAATCGGGCATATCCAGCGGCCTTGCAATTGATAAACCGATCCGGTTGGCATACGCAGGATCTTCTCTTTCTCTGGTGTAAACTACATAAAGCTTATCGGTAAAATTAATGCTTTTTATATTCTGGTTCTCCACATGCACCAGGGTATCCTGTAAAACAGGGGCGCGGCTTAAAATGGATATGCCACCAGGCAGGTTTTTCTTTTTTATCCAATAGCTTAAAGAATCTCCTATGGTAATGGTTAAAGGCCTGGTTAAACCGGTTTGAGCTTTTGTTAAACGTTTAATATTGGCATTAATTACGCTGTCGGATGGTTTATCAGGATTTTCTTTGGTGATCAGTTTATTAATGATAAAACCATCTTCTGTGGCGTGGTGGTTAAAAATCGACTTAAAAAAGTGTTGTGAAGAACCTAAATAAGCAGTAATCCGCTTTTGTTCCCAAATTTTCTTCCGGCGTGCCGATCCTTTTAAATCCTCATAATATGGAAATCCTTCATAATAAATAATCCTCGTTTTACTATCATACTCAAAATTGTTTAATAAGTATTTAATGCGGTAACCGAGTGCCTTGTTTTCGATAATCAGGAATTCATTGGTTTTTACGGTGAGTTTATGTTCTTCTTTATCGTAATCAATAATCAGCACGTTTGGGTTGATTAATTTACATTGTGCTGCGTTAGGCGTGGTACCAATAAAGTAACCTTTAAACATTTCGATATAATTTGCCCTGTTCGGATCGGGTTTAATGGTTACCTCAGCTAATTGGGTAATACTTTCTTCTAATGTGAGATCAAGTTTTACCGCTTTATCCGAAATCACTACATTTTTATTTAAGGCTTTGTAGCCTATTAACTGCACCAAAATGTCGTAATTGCCTGGTTTTAATGGCAGGGTATATTTGCCATCATTATCTGTAACCGCGGCCATTTTATAACCGCTTACATAAACACCTGTACCGGGTAATGCTTCGCCACGTTTATCTTTAACCGTACCTGAAAGCGTATAACTTTGCTGTGCAATACAAAATTTGCCTATGGTTAATAATGAAAGTAGAAATATAAAAGATTTCATTAATTAAATGTAAACTAATTATTTAGTTTTACCAAGCTGTAGCTGTAAAATATTGGTGCATTTCTTTCTGGTGTCAGATATTACGATCTGATACTGAATCAAATCAATATACTATTTATCTTTTATAAATTCTACAGATACAAGCTTCGTCAGGTGGGAACACCCGACAGCACAACAACATTTCCCTACCATTAACAGATCCATAAAAAAAGTCGTCATCTCGACTGAAACGCAGTGGAACGGAGAGATCTGCCTAGATAGATCTCTCGACTACGTTGCACTCCGCTCGTATTCTAGGTTTACCACAATTGCAAATTTATTTTAAGAAAAACTCCAAATAAAGAGTTTTTCTTATCTTTTATGACGCTCTCCTATAATTCTCGACATACATTTCTCCTCTTTTGA
>NZ_JBQEPB010000006.1:0-406241 GCF_052045455.1 Pedobacter sp. 22226
GTAATGAAAATCTTTATCGGCTCACCGCCGCCGAGGGGCTCTTTCTTTTGGCTTGGCCCAAAAGAAACAAAAACCCAAGGCTTGGATCTGATGTCGGATAAATTCGTCAAAGCTTTTAAGTCGTCAGCACAAGCCCCCGATGAAGGATCGGGGAGGGCGTGCTGCCTCAGTGCTGTGCTGATTGAATGGGAGGTGCAAAAGCTTTAACGCTTTCTCCTTCCATCATATCCGAGGCCGTAGCAGGGAGCAGAGGAATATTACGCGTTATTTTTACAACGATCAATCCGTCATTTCGATCCCGAAGGTTCGGGAAGAAATCTGTTAAACTTAAATTCTGGTAATGAAAATCTCTATCGGCTCACTGCCGCCGTGGGGCTCTTTCTTTTGGTTTGGCCCAAAAGAAACAAAAACCCAAGGCTTGGATCTGATGTCGGATAAATTCGTCAAAGCTTTTAAGTCGTCAGCACAAGCCCCCGATGAAGGATCGGGGAGGGCGTGCTGCCTCGGGATAGTGATTAGGGAAAAGGGAGTGCTAAAGCTTTAACGCTTTCTCCTTCCATCATATCCGAGGCCGGTAGCAGGGAGCAGAGGGATATTATGCGTAATTTTTACAACGATCAATCCGTCATTTCGATCCCGAAGGTTCGGGAAGAAATCTGTTAAACTTAAATTCTGGTAATAAAAATCTCTATCGGCTCACCGCCGCCGAGGGGCTCTTTCTTTTGGCTTGGCCCAAAAGAAACAAAAACCCAAGGCTTGGATCTGATGTCGGATAAATTCGTAAATGCTTTTAAGTCGTCAGCACAAGCCCCCGATGAAGGATCGGGGAGGGCGTGCTGCCTCGGGATAGTGATTAGGGAAAAGGGAGTGCAAAAGCTTTAACGCTTTCTCCTTCCATCATATCCGAGGCCGGTAGCAGGGAACAGAGGGATATTACGCGTAATTTTTACAACGATCAATCCGTCATTTCGATCCCGACGGTTCGGGAAGAAATCTGTTAAACTTAAATTCTGGTAATGAAAATCTCTATCGGCTCACCACCGCCGAGGGGCTCTTTCTTTTGGCTTGGCCCAAAAGAAACAAAAACCCAAGGCTTGGATCTAATGTCGGATAAATTCGTCAAAGCTTTTAAGTCGTCAGCACAAGCCCCCGATGAAGGATCGGGGAGGGCGTGCTACCTCAGTGCTGTGCTGATTGAATGTAGGTGCAAAAGCTTTAACGCTTTCTCCTTCCATCATATCCGAGGCCGGTAGCAGGGAGCGGAGGAATATTACGCGTAATTTTACAACGATCAATCCGTCATTTCGATCCCGAAGGTTCGGGAAGAAATCTGTTAAACTTAAATTCTGGTAATGAAAATCTTTATCGGCTCACCGCCGCCGAGGGGCTCTTTCTTTTGGCTTGGCCCAAAAGAAACAAAAACCCAAGGCTTGGATCTGATGTCGGATAAATTCGTCAAAGCTTTTAAGTCGTTAGCACAAGCCCCCGATGAAGGATCGGGGAGGGCGTGCTGCCTCGGGATAGTGATTAGGGAAAAGGGAGTGCAAAAGCTTTAACGTTTTCTCCTTCCATCATACCCGAGGCCGGTAGCAGGGAGCAGAGGAATGTTACGCGTAATTTATAACGATCAATCCGTCATTTCGATCCCGAAGGTTCGGGAAGAAATCTGTTAAACTTAAATTCTGGTAATGAAAATCTCTATCGGCTCACTGCCGCCGAGGGGCTCTTTCTTTTGGCTTGGCCCAAAAGAAACAAAAACCCAAGGCTTGGATCTGATTTCGGATAAATTCGTCAAAGCATTTAAGTCGTCAGCACAAGCCCCCGATGAAGGATCGGGGAGGGCGTGCTGCCTCGGGATAGTGATTAGGGAAAAGGGAGTGCAAAAGCTTTAACGTTTTCTCCTTCCATCATATCCGAGGCCGTAGCAGGGAGTAGAGGGATATTACGCATAATTTTTACAACGACCAATCCGTCATTTCGATCCCGAAGGTTTGGGAAGAAATCTTTGAACTGTATTTAGGTAACCCATGCAGTGAGCAACATTATAATTGCAGTTAACAGAACTACAATTGCAGTGCACAGAATTTATTTTGCGCATGGCAGCATTACCGGTGCCATCGATAGTTATGAACTTGCAGTTGAAAGTTCTAAACTTTCCATTCGCAACATTATACTTTCAGCTCGCAGCTTTATGTTTGCAGTCGGTTACTTTATACTTTCCAACGGGATTTTGAACTTGCAGTTCACAGTTCTGAACTTTCCGTCGATAGTTCTATCGGGGCAGTTAACAACTTTACCGGAGTGGTAGGGAGTTTTTAGTTAGCAGTTGACAGTTTTTAGTTTGCAGTTAACAAAATTATAACCGCAGTTGTGAGTATTATACTTGCAGTGAATGGGTTTATACTTGCAGTGAACAGTTTTTAGTTTGCAGTTGACAGTTTTTAGTTCGCAGTTAACAGAATTTTAACCGCAGTTGCTAGTATCATACTTGCAGTGGATGGATTTATACTTGCAGTGAACAGTTTTTAGCCGGTAGTTTGCAATTTACATTTCCCGAAATTGCTATAAAACAAAAACAGCAACCGATTTTGATGTCTGTTGCTGTTCTAAATTTTGGTTGGGATGATTTTTTTCATGAGTTTAAATTTTTACGGTTTTAAATGGAATTCCCGAAATCTGCTTGTACTGCGGCGTGCTTGCACCAAAAATAGATTTTGAGTAATTCTTAGCATATAAGGCCAGTGCCACAATACCGGTTTCGGGATGGTAGAGGATATTATTCCGGTTAAGGCGAAGGCCACTCAGTTCGGAGGTTTTTGCCACCACATCGCGGTTTTTCTGCAATAAATCGTTGTACAAGGTAGTAAGGGTGGCTTGCTGTAACTCTACTTCGTTGGGGGCATAGGTAGGGATGGTACCTAACAGTTTAATCTGCTTGTCGAAATTGTCGAGCTGGGCATCGAAACTTTGTTGCGAGGCCGATACCTGGTTCACAATGGTTCCACTGGCCGCCAGCTTTTCTTTTTCCTCGTCTGTTAACTTTGCTGATGTCCTTTGGCCCTGGATTTTCCGGTTATTGGTTGCGGCATTGTCTGCTACCTGCTGCGACACATTGCTGGCTTTTATGGCATTCACAATGCGGGTACTCAGTTTTTTCAGGGGCTTAAAAGCCAGGTCGCGGGCAGCAATGGCACTACTGTTTTTAGCAGCCAGGTCGTGTACCTGTTCGGTAATGGTTCTGGCGGCCACAGCCTTCTCATTTAAACTTTTTAACTGGATGTTCACATTGCTGGGGTTGTACACCGCGCCGTAACCGGTTAAATAAGCAATGAGGTTTTCGAAATTGGCCACATTTTTATGATGGCCGGCGTCATTGATTTTTGACATAACTTGTTTTTTAAATGTTAATAAAATTGTTCATTGACATTAAGTTAAAATTTATTTTTTACAACTTATAGTGGTGGGGTTATTTTTTTCGAAAAGGGGATTGGCTAATTTGATTAGGCTTAGGGATTTAACCACAGATGGACACGGATCAACACAGATTTGAATATGGTATCAATGGCTTATTCTTGCTCTCCTAAAAACCGGGATAATTGCTGGTTAATTTTCTTTTGGTTTAACTCAGATGAATAATATGGAGGATGGGGGAAACCGTAAGGAATGGTGAGGTGGATTGTGGAGGTTTGATTGAATTAAAATTTAAAACCAAATCTTATGGCTAATTACAGATTAAATTTGAACCAACAGCCCAATGGCGATTATGAGGTTCACAAAGATGATTGCGGGTATTATCCAGAACTTAACTATGATTACCTAGGCGTGTTCAGTTCATGTGGACCAGCAGTTGCAGAAGCGAAAAGAATACATCCTTCCTTAAATCGGATTAATGGATGTTATTGGTGTTCATTGCCGTGCCATACGACTTAATGCTATTATCACCTGATAGATAAAGCTTCCTAGTGAGGCTTTATCTACATTAATATCTTTTCATTTTTAAGCTGTATATTAGCTGCAGTCAATAAATAATAAATTAAACGCTCAAATATCTACATGCTTAATCCCGAACTTGAAGAACACTCTTGTTCTAATCGTTTTGACGAAGTCATTACTGATTTATCGGTGCTTGATATAGCACCATTACCCCATGATACTCAGCTCCAAAGTGATAAATATAAAAGGATAACACCAGAGGTAATTACTCTTCGAAGTTTATTATTTGATCAAAAACTGAGAATTCCAAATTATCAAAGGCCTTATAAATGGTCGTTAAAAAATGTAAATGACTTATTAAATGATATTTTATTATTTAAAGATAAGCCGGCTTACCGTCTGGGTACCATTGTTTATCATCAAAACGATTCAATTGAAGAAACTACCACTGTTAACGATATTGTTGATGGTCAACAAAGAACCATTACACTGTTGTTAATTGCATTAGCCATACAAAATAACGACACCTTACAAGAAAAGCTAAAAAATGCTGGCCTCAACATTCCTCAATTGGATCTTACAAATAAATTAAGTTTTAAGAACAATTTAAGTAAAAATAACATCAGGGAAAACTATCGGGAAATACAACGTAGAATTGTAGATTTTGATGCTGAAACCATTGGTTTTTTTTATGACCGGTGTGAAGTAGTAAAAGTAGTTTTAAGTGATATATCTGAAGCTTTTCAGTTTTTTGATTCGCAGAATGCAAGAGGTGTGGATTTAAATCCCCATGATTTATTAAAAGCATTTCATCTACGTGAAATGGTGGATCACACCTCAGAAAAAGAGCGCATTGGAATTGTTGAAGGCTGGGAAAATATGGAACTTAAAAAACTAAAACGTACCTTCTCCAATTATTTATTTCGAATTAGAAATTGGAATAACGGTAATTCTGCAAGGCGATTTACTAAAAATGATATTTCAATCTTTAAAGGCATAAGTCCTAACATCCAGGAGCCTTATCCCTTCGCAAATATCTATCGCATCAGTCATTTCTATGTTGATGGTTATAATAAAGACTTTAACAGAAATATTGACCATAGGGAATTAAGTTATCCGTTTCAGTTGGATCAGGTGGTGATTAATGGAAAGCGTTTTTTTGAAATGATTGCCCATTATGTGAAAACCATAAATGAATTAAAAATTACTGTCGAAAAAGAAGGAATAGCAAAAGATATTCTCAAAGTTTTAGATACCTATGATGGTAGATTTAGAACTGGGGATAAATATGTAAGGAATTTATTCGACTGCGCTTTAATGTACTATATAGATAAATTTGGAAAAGTAGAGATCGAACGAGCTATAGAACGAATTTTTATTTGGGCTTATACAGTGAGGTTAACCCAACATGCCGTACAACTCGCCACGGTAGATAATTACGCCCTTCAGAATCCACAAATTTTTAAGACTATTAAAAATGCCTTGCAGCCTAACGATTTTTTTAGCGTGAAAATTAAAGCATTGAATACTGTAGTTGATTCCGAAAAAACTAAAAATATCAAAAATCTTTTTTTAAAGCTCCAATACATTTATGAATAACATACCATCTTTTTCAATCGGGGAATTATTTGGAAGGCATGATAATTATGTTATTCCAATCTATCAGCGCAATTATACCTGGGGACAGGGAGAAATTAAACAATTGATTCAAGACATTTATGATTTTGCTTTTGACGATCACAAATGCAAACAGCCTTACTATATTGGTTCTTTAATCATTTATGAGCGGGAAGTAGAAAACAAAATTTCTTTTGAGACTATTGACGGTCAACAGCGTTTAACCACTTTGAAGATATTACTACATGCATTGCATCATACTTTTAAAGACGACTTAAATTACATTATTCCCCTTAACTTAAAATTGAGTTTTGATAGTAGAAAAAAATCGACAGCAAGTTTAGCAGCCATTGAAAAGGGAAATATTGATACTGAAAATAGTCAAGAATATAATGTTTATATAAAACAACGCTATCTTGATGCCCAAAAAATACTAAAAAGCTTTTTAACTACGAAAGATGCAGTTCTTCATTTTTATAAATACTTAATTGCTAATGTTTGTCTTATTAGAGTGCCGGTGCCCCCGGAAACTGATTTAAACCATTATTTTGAAATCATGAATAACAGGGGCGAACAATTAGAAAAACATGAGGTATTAAAAGCCAGTTTATTAAATGTTTTAAAAAGCGACCCCGATCTATGCCATGCTTTCAACTTAATCTGGGAAGCTTGTTCAGATATGGAACGTTATGTTCAATATGGATTTTCCCCTAAACAACGTAGTACAATTTTCACAAAGAATTGGAATAAACTTGATTGTTCAAGTCTTGATGAAGTTGCTGTAAAAATAAACCAGGCAAACATAGAGACGTTTGCAGAAAAATCTAATTCAATTGATGCTGAAACTGAATTAAATATTTGCGAGATTATTGAATTTAAAGGAGCTTTTGAAGTAAATAAAAATCATAACGAAGAAGCACCAGAGCGATTCAATTCTGTAATAAATTTCTCCAATTTTCTATTACACGTTTTAAGAATCCAAACCCAAAAAAATATCAGCTTAGATGATAAGCGCCTTAAAGATTTTTTTGATGTCGAACTAAAACTCCTTAGTATAAATGAACAGGTTAATTTTGTGAAGGCATTTGGTTTTAATCTGTTAAAAACGAAACATTTATTTGATCAGTACATTATTAAAAGAGAGTTTTTTAAGGAGAAAGATCAATGGAGTTTAAAAACATTGAAATTGTATGATAATAACAGGGTTGGCTATGTAAATACCTTTGATCAGGAAGAAAGTAATGATTCTCAGAACAAAGAAATATTGATGCTGCTTGCCATGTTCCATGTATCAACACCAACATTAGTTTACAAACATTGGTTAAATGCTGCACTCAATTATCTTTTTAACGAGCAAGATGTCAATCCTGAAAATTATCGGATCTATTTGCAGAACTTAGCCCAGGCTTATTTATTTGATAGGTTTATTGCTGAAAATCCAACTGATTATTTTGATATTATTTATTCCAATAAAGGAGTTTCGATAAATAAACAGCACGGCAACTATAACCTAAATCTCTTGGATAGAGGTACAGCTGTAGAGAATTTCGTATTTAATTACCTTGACTATATTCTGTGGAAACAAAAAAGTGACCAGTCTGCTGAGTTTGAATTTACTTTTAGAAGTTCGGTTGAGCACTACTATCCACAAAATCCTATTTCAAAGGAACATAAAATAGACCGTGGAATATTTGATCTCTTTGGTAATCTATGTTTAATTAGCAGCAGTAAAAATTCGAAATTGAGCAATCATATGCCAGCGGCTAAAAAGGATTTTTATGCTAAAGAAGGACCTGATAGTTTAAAGCAGGTACTGATGATGAAGGAGGAGATTTGGACAGAGGATAAAATTAAACAGCAAGGGAATTTAATGAAAGAAAAGTTGGTTGAATTTTCAAAGCTGTATAGGAATTAAGTGAGTTGACTTTTTATTTTTGTGATCACGTTTTCCAAATCAACACTATATTCTTAAATTGGCCACAATTAGCCTTATGACCGAAGAGATAACAGCAGCATTATTAAAGTTTAGAGACGAGCGCGATTGGGCGCAGTTTCATAATCCCAAAGATTTAGCCCTTGCTTTGAATATCGAAGCAGCTGAATTGCTGGAGCTGTTTTTATGGAAAAATGCCGAGGATGCCAATGTTGATAAGATAAAAGAAGAACTCGCTGATGTCTTTTCTTATGCGCTGTTGCTGGCTGAAAAATACAATCTGGATGTGGAGCAAATCATTCTTGATAAAATTAAAATTAACGACGCCAAGTATCCAGTTAATAAAGCAAAAGGGACGGCTAAAAAGTATAATGAACTATAAATGAGTAAACGTTATCTAATTAGCACTTCTGAATTTTCCGAACAAAGTTTAACAGATCTAAGTTTAAAACATCAGAATTTTTTATCCTGGCCATTAGTTTACTTTTTAAGTGAAAACAATAAGTATGAAGCTTACGTTGGGGAAACTACCGACCTTGTTAGTCGTATGAAAGCCCATTTAAAAAGTGATCATAAAAAAAATCTTAAATCAGCACACTTAATTTTAAGTGATCTTTTTAACAAATCTGCAACGCTTGATATTGAATCTAATTTAATAAAATACCTAGCAGCCGACGGCCGCTATCAGTTACAGAATGGTAATTTGGGCATTGCTAACCATCATTTTTACCAAAAGAAGGAACTTTACTGGGATATATTTAAAGATATTTGGTCTGAACTCCGAACGCTGGGTATTACCAGACATTCTTTGGAATATATTGATAATAGCGACCTTTTTAAATATTCGCCTTATAAAAGTTTGTCGGATGAACAGGTTACTGGTCTAAAAACGATACTTAAATGTTTGTTGGATGAGCGGGCAAAAGTAAGTTTAATTGAAGGTGGTGCAGGAACAGGAAAAAGCATTTTAGCTATATTTTTATTTAAGCTCTTAAAAACAGATACCGAAGATTTTAATTTAACTGATTTTGACGAGAATGATCTGGAACTTTTTGAATTGTTTAAAAAAGTTAAGGAACAATACGGTCATCTTGAAATGGCTTTAGTAGTTCCTATGTCCTCTTTTAGAAAAACAATAGAAAAAGTTTTTAAAGGGATTAAAGGTTTAAAATCGAATATGGTTATCGGGCCTGCCGATGTGGTTAAAAAGAAATACGATTTATTAATTATTGATGAATCACATCGTTTAAGGCAAAGGGTAAATTTAGGCGCTTATTTTGGTGCCTTTGATCAAAACTGTAAGGCACTAGGTTTCGACAAAATGACGAGTTCTGAGTTGGACTGGGTTTTAAAACAAGCCAATAAAAGCATCTTATTTTATGATGAACAGCAAAGCATAAAACCTTCTGATGTGTCGGCCAGTGCATTTAAGAATTTAAAACAAAAAGCTGATACCCGTTACGAGATATTGAAAACCCAATTTAGGGTTAAGGGTGGTGCGGATTATGTAAAATTTATTCAAGGTTTGTTTACCGAGCAAAATAATGCATTAAAACCTTATGCCCCTGGTTTAAACTATGAGTCATATCTCTACGAATCTTTAGATGATATGGTCAATGATATAAAATTAAAAGATCAGCAATTCGGTTTATCCAGATTAGTTGCAGGTTTTGCCTGGAAATGGATTTCAAATAAAGATAAAAGTAAATTTGATATTGTTATAGAGGATACAAAGTTGCAGTGGAATGCTGTAACCGTCGATTGGGTAAATACACCAAATGCCATAAATGAAGTTGGTTGTATACATACTATTCAGGGTTATGATCTAAATTATACTGGTGTAATCATTGGGCCTGAAATCGGCTATGATCCTATATCAGAAAAACTAATTATTTATGACCAATTATATCAGGATAAAAATGGTAAAAACTCTATTAGAGATCCTGAGATATTAAAAAGCTATATTATTAATATTTATAAAACCATTTTATTAAGAGGAATTAATGGAACTTTTATTTACGTTTGCGATCCGGCACTGCGTAACCATTTTAAAAAATTTTGGCGGTTAAAAGAACCTTTAGCTGAAGTTAAGCCGCTAAACATACATCCGAATAAAACCAACGGGCAATGCATTCCTTTTTATGATTTAAATATTGCTGCGGGTTCATTTTCCGATTATCAGCAAGTTGAAAATATTAGCTTTTTGGAGTTGCCTGAAAGCTTAAGGACAAATACCGATCTATTTGCTTGCAAGATTATTGGCGAATCTATGAATAAAGTTATTCCTAACGGGTCCATTGCCTTATTTAGAAAATATAGCGGAGGCTCCCGTAATGGATTGATTTGCTTAGTTGAATCAACCAATATATATGATAAAGATTTAGGTGGTCAGTATACTATTAAAGAATACAGAAGCAAGAAAGCCCAAACTGATGATAGTTGGGTGCATGAAGAAATTACCTTACATCCTTTATCTACTGATGAGTATTTTAAGCCCCTTGTTTTAAGAGATGAAGAAACTATTGATTTAAAGGTTATTGGGATTTTTGAAAGGGTGTTGGCTTAACAGATTATTTTAAATAAAATTTCTCGTAATACGGAAACCCGTAAATTTTACTCCTCCTGGCCAAGTATCTTGGTGCCATGAAAAGATTTTATTGTATCCTGTTTTTAAGTATTGGCATTTTTGCCTGTAGCAAACAAAATGAAGTTGGGACGAGTACAGATACTGAGACTTATACGCCGTGTGGTACCTATAAATCCGGCCAAAAATTATATCAAGGTTCTAAAGGTGGTTGTTTTTATTACAATAGTAAGGGTAATAAGGAATATGTGGAGAGAAGTGCGTGTAAGTGTTAATTCAGCTTTATACCCTAAGAAGTGATTTTAGAATTTGCAAATTTCAACTTATTGATCTATATTACTATATCTAAATAATTCTAGCTCAATCCTTTCCGTTTTTTCTCTCAAATCCTTTTTTTAACAACCATTTTGTAATACTAAATCGCACAAAATTGTTGTTTGTACTCAGCTGTTTTACCTATTCGTGATTATGATTATATGAAACAACCAGACCAACTGATTTTAGATATGTATACCTCTAAAGCGCAAGCTGATAAAGCAATTAGTTCTTTAAAAGGAATTTTGCTTGGAATAAACTTAGATGGAGACATAAATGAACAAATTAGAAGGGAAACCGAGCGCATCAATATCTCTGGTTTATGCACGAGCGAACCCGATGTTACATTTGATGGCAAGACTTTCTGTATTACAGGTATACTACAAAGAACTAGCAGAGAGGGTTTAAAGAAAAAGATTCTCAATCAGGGAGGTATACCAACCGATGGCATAACACTTAAAACAGACTATTTAATAATTGGTGATAACGGTAACCCTGCATGGGCCTTTTCTTGTTATGGGCGCAAAGTAGAGAAAGCTATAAATATGAGAAAGGATGGGCATACGATAATGTTAATCCATGAATTTGACTTTGCTGATGTTATTGATGAATTGATAACATCTGCTTAATAGAAACAACTAATAAATACTAGGAAATTTAATCAAATGATCATGAACAAACTAATTATTGAAGCAATCGAAAATCAAAATGTAATTGAATTTAACTATGAAGGAACATTAAGAGAAGTCGAGCCTCACCGTTATGGTAAAACCACTGCCGGAAATGAGGCTTTAAGAGCCTATCAGGTTGGAGGATATTCTTCTTCAGGCAAAATGGGATGGAAAATGTATGATCTTAGAAAAGCAGAGAACATTAATATTTTGGAAATCACGTTTGATGTTAGAGGAGATTATAGCAAAGGAGATAAAGGGATGTCACAAATTCACATGGAAATATAGCCCTGAAAAGTTGATATGATAATAGAATATTAAGAAGTGATTTACATAAATACATATTGGGACGAACATAAATAAAAATGAAATTACATTGTTTAAAAATATCCGGTTTTAAGAGACTCAAGGATGTCGAAGTAAAATTTGGAGATGCTACATTTTTGATTGGTCAAAATAATTGCGGGAAAAGCTCAATTCTAAAAGCTATTGAAGTTTTATTGTCTGGAGAAAACAATTAGCTAATGCGGAATTTCATTCGATAGTAGACGATGAGACTAAAGAAACTAAAGTAGATATTACTACCGTTGTTTTAGAAGCTGAATTCAGAAACTTACCTGTAGAAGCTAAACAATGGAGGGGGTTTAAAGGCAGGATATTTACTTACGATATTGAAGATGGTATGGAAGAAAGTGGTCTTTCTGTTATTTATAGAAAAACCTACGAATTAGGAAAAGATGTAATAGTTGAGTTCAAATCCAAAAAGAGAAAAATCAAAGTAGAATACGAAAATTGTAAAACCCCTAATGATTATATCTCTAAGGGAATTGATGCGGAAATTATTGGAGAATCTTTTACTGAACTGAATAAAGCTATAGGTAAAAGCAAAGGGGCATTAGACAAACTTGAACAGATTGACGAGTTATTTGAACTTGAAGAAGAGGAAGAATGGTTTCAAAATCCTGGAGGTATACCCGGAAATGTGCTTAAAATGTTGCCAAGATTTTTACTTATCCCAGTTGATTCATCCTCCATGGAACTAAGCGGCTCTGGAAATGGAGTTTTGAGTAAAACACTAGCAGAACTATTTGAAACGGTTAGAGAGAGTTCTGATCATTTTAAAGAAGCACAGGTTCATTTAAATAACCTTGCAAAAGAATTGGATCCAGCAGATAATAGTTCTGAATTTGGAAAGATGATGATTGATTTGAATTCTGTACTGTCGAGTGTATTTCCAGAATCTAAGCTACACGCTAGTACGAACCTAAGCGATCCTACAAATTTAAAACCATCTTTCCTTGTAGAAATGTCTAGTAACATTCGAACTTCGATAGATAATCAGGGAACAGGAATGATTCGTGCAGCAGTTTTTGGAATGTTACGATATCGCCAAAAATGGTTATCGCAACGAGAAGATGAACATAATCGATCTTTAATTATTTGTTTTGAGGAGCCTGAGATCTATTTACATCCAAGTGCAGCAAATCAAATGCGTGATGCTATATATGAATTAAGTAAAAACAGTTCACAAATCATCGCCTCGACACATTCTCCGTACCTTATAGATATTTCACGTAAACCTAATCAAGTTTTAAATAGATTGTATAACTGTGGCAATCACGTTGAATGTGATACTTTTAGTGTAACAGAAAAATTTAAAGCTTTACAAGATAACGATCAACAATATGTTAAGATGGTTCTTAAAATTGATAATTATGTCTCAAGGATTTTTTTTACTAATCATGTTATAATTATCGAAGGGGATACTGAAGATATTCTGTTTAAAGAATCACTTAAACGGATTGATAGGGCTAAGTTTTTGAAAATTGTATCAAACTTTGAAATAATTAAAGCAAGAGGAAAAGCTGCAATAATTGGATTAGTAAAATACTTAATTTCAATGGGGATAAAGCCTATTGTAGTGCATGATAAAGATGAGAACGAGCCTAATGCATTTAAATTCAATCAGCCTATCAGAGATGCGTTAGGTAATAATGGCAAAATTATTATGATGAATAACTGCGTTGAAGATGAAATTGGTTATAACGCAACTTATGAAAAGCCATTTAAAGCTTACCAAGTTGCTGATTCATGGGGAGATAACTGGGAGGATGTACCATTAAAGTGGAGAAATAAGTTACATGAGATTTTTGATAGCTATTTGTAAATTTTACAATTAGAATTATTTTGAAAGTATTCAATTTCTCTAAAGTATTCAAATAAAAAAGCCCAATCATTTCCGGTCGGGCTTTTACTTTTACAGTTATTTTTTCTACTTATTATTCAATATCTCTATTTTCTCTCTTTCGCTAGCCAATAGCTTTTCGTATAATTCTTTGTTGGCCTCTAATGCCTCCATTAATTTATCAATTGGATTAAAATTACAGTTGAAAGAGTTATATGCTCCGTTATTGAAGCTATTATCATTAAAAGTGTTGAAATAATTAATTACTGCATCATCCGAAAATTGGAGTATCGCTTCTTTTGTCACGCCCAAAACCTTTGCTACTTTCTCCAAAGCACTATCCTCAATTTCTTCGCTCTGCTCTAATTTGCTAATGGCCTGTTGGCTAATTCCGGCTTAGGTAGCGGAAGTAGGAAAATTTATCATCCAGCGTATAGGAGGGTACTTTGCGACTTTCACGTATAGCTTTTATGTCCTCTGCGGTAAAAACATGATTAATCTTTCACCGATTTCAAAAACACAAAACCCACCACGCCCGATAAAACTGAGGCGGTTAGTATTGCAAACTTCGCTTCGGATACATGCAGTGCATCACTAAAAGAAAGCAACGCAATAAAAATCGACATGGTAAAACCGATTCCGGCGAGCATGCCCAAACCTAGGAGGTGTTTCCAGCCTGCTCCGGTGGGTAAATCGGCCCATTTCAGTTTCACGGCGAGCCAACTGAAAAGGGTTACGCCGATGGTTTTTCCTGCAAATAAACCTACGATAATGCCGAGGCCTAAAGGGGATACCAGTCCGGTAAGCATTTCTTTCTGGAAAGTGATATTCGTATTGGCCAGTGCGAAAACCGGCATAATGAGGTAATTCACCGGAGTGGTTAAAAAATGTTCCAGTTTTTCCAATGGCGATTCGATGTCGGTTTCGTTGGTGGGAATGGTGAAAGCCAGTAATACCCCTGCAATGGTGGCATGGATGCCCGAGTGGTGGATGAAATACCAGAGGAATATACCCGGGATGAGGTAAAATACGAGCTTCTTTACGCCGAAATAATTCATTAAGCCTAAAAGCATTAGGATGCCCCCAGCCATGGCCAGGTATTCGAAATGGATCTGTTGCGTATAAAAAAACGCGATAACGAGGATAGCACCGAGATCATCTACAATGGCCAAAGCGGCCAGGAATATTTTTAAACTGGCCGGTACGCTTTTACCCAGCATGGCGATAATGGCGAGGGCAAAGGCAATGTCGGTTGCCATGGGGATGCCCCAGCCACCGGCGGTTTCTGCACCTTTATTAAACAGGCTATAAATCAACGCGGGTACCAGCATGCCCCCTAAGGCGGCGATAACGGGTAAAGCTGCGCTTTTAAGGGAAGAGAGTTCGCCTTCTACGAGTTCACGTTTGATTTCGAGTCCTACGAGCAGGAAAAATATGGCCATGAGGGCGTCGTTTATCCAGGCTAAAATACTGTAGTTTACTTCGCCAAAGCCTAATCTGGTGGCTAAAAAAGCTTCGAAACTTTCTTTTGAGGCGGTATTGGCAATGATTAAGGAGATGGCTACGCAGATCAGTAATAAAAACCCGCCCACTTGTCCGGAGCGGAAGAAACGCTGAAATGCTTCAAGGTTGATGAGTTTAGCCATAAGGGTAAAAATAGGAAAAAGGAGGGATAGGGGGTGGTTTTTGTGAAGAATAAGTTTCTATATGGTCGTTATCGGATAGCTATTGATCTCGCGCAGGCGGGAACCTTACTGCTTTCGCTATTAGTTTAACTGGTTTTCTGTCTTCCTGAGGTACGAAGGATCTGTAAATGTTTATTACTGGTTTGTGTTTGTTCACCCGCTAAGTTTTTCTTTGCCTTATGCTCAGGCTTGCCTCGGCTCACCGCCTCCGAGGGGCTCTTTCTTTTGGCTTGGCCTAAAAGAAACAAAAACCCAAGGCTTGCATCCTTTCTTGAACTAAGCTATCGAAATTCTGATTGCGGCAATATGGAGGCCCCGATGAAAAATCGGGACTGTATATTGCCTTGGGCAGTGAGATATTGAGGGTGGGCTGCAGGAATTTCAATGCTTATTTCGGCGAAAATCTGCGAGGCCGGTAGCAGGGAGCAGATAGCGTGATGTATAGGGATGTTTTCTAAAGCGATCGTCATTCCCGCGGAGGCGGGAATCTTAATTGTTTAGCTATATCACGCGTAATTTCTACCGCGAACAATCCGTCATTTCGACTGGAGCGCAGCGTAATGGAGAAATCTATTAAGTTAAATTCTACAGATTAAAATTTTCTATCGGCTCATTGCCGCCGGGGCTAGTCCTTTTTCCTTGATGAAAAAGGGACCAAAAAATCAAGGCTTGCATCCTTCCTTGTAAAAAGCTACGGAAATCTTGATTGCGGCAGCATCGAGGCTCTTACCCTTGCTTATCCCCACCGCTCCCGCTTTGATCCTGCCTTGGGCTGTGGGGTAATGAGGGGAGCTGCAAAGATTTTCGTGCTTTTTCCGGCGGAAATCTGCGAGGCCGGTAGCATGGAGCAGAGAAATATCACGCGTAATTTTTACCGCGAACAATCCGTCATTTCGACTGGAGAGCAGCGTAATGGAGAAATCTATTAATTTAAACTCTACAGATTAAAATTTTCTATCGGTTCGCCGCCGCCGAGGGACTCTTTCTTTATCATTGATGATAAAGAAACAAAAAATCAAGGCTTGCATCCTTCCTTGTAAAAAGCTACGGAAATCTTGATTGCAGCATCGAGGCTCTTACCCTTGCTTATCCCCACCGCTCCCGCTTTGATCCTGCCTTGGGCTGTGCGGTAATGAGGGGAGCTGCAAAGATTTTCGTGCTTTTTCCGGCGGAAATCTGAGAGGCCGATAGCAGGGAGCAGATCTCATGGAACATATTGCAGGGTGCGGTTAATTTGTTTTTCAAGGCCTTTCCCTTTCAATAGAAAGGTGCCGGTAGGCGGATAGGGGCGCTGCGACCAATAAAAAAGCCGCAGATTTATTCTGCGGCTTAGGTGAAGATATTTTGTTTTATGCATTAAAATTTCCGGATTCGGGATAACGACGATTCTCTTTAAAACTGAAACAAGTTTGGAATGACGGCTATATATTATGGTTTCTTGCTAATATTTAAGCGGATATTTACTTCGAAATCGCCGTCGGTATAACCGCTGATGGCTGAAGTGGCGGTATTGTAATAAGCCATAAAATATAAAGTCGATTTATAGTTCATTCCGAAACCAACGGTAGCATTTTGCGTGTTGTGGTACATGGCCATTACGTATAATTTATCGTTGGCGAAGTTGGCGTTAACACCTGCATCCCATAAGTTTTGGTAGTTTTTAATGCCCCTGAAAACACCTTTTGGCTCGAGGCTGATGCCGTTAATGCCAGATCCTAAGGTGAATTTGTAACTCACAGCGGAATAAAAGGTGGGTTTATCGGCAAAGTTTAAATCGTCTTTTCTGAAAACGGAACGCATGTTGGGCAAGGCACCTTCAACGGTTAACCCTCTTAAGGTGTAGGAAATCCCGAAATCGCCATCCAGGTAATAACCCCTGTCGTTAAAACGAGCGATGGAAGGATCGTTAATGTCGCTGTTCCTTATGCTGCTTAAATCGAGCTTATCCTGACTTGCGCCAAAAGAGATCCCGAAATTTAATTTCTGGTCGTTGCTGTTTAACGGCAGGTGATAGGCAAAGGTACCCATCGCTTTGGTACGCTGGATCCCGCCGGCTTTCTCATTGTAGATATTCATGCCCCAGCCCACTTTGTTTAACTGCTGGTCTAAGGTTACGCTTTGGCTAATGGGTGCACCGGGAATGTTCGACCACTTTTTGCGGAAACTTCCGTTGATGTTAAACCCTTCGTCGATACCGGCCATTGAGGGGTTAATCAGGTAACGGTTCTGAAAGTATTGTGCATTGAGTGGGAGGATCTGCGCTTTTGCAGATCCTATAAATAATGTGCTAACAGCAAATAGAAACGTTACGCGACGCATTTGCTTTATGTTTTTTGTAATTGCTCTCATGTCTGTAATTAGTTTCTAAGGATATTGATGTAACCTTTAAACTTACCGATACCATTACCCAAATCGATGATGTAATAATAGGTGCCTTCGCTCAACGCACTGCCGTTTATGGTTCCGTCCCAATCATTGGTATAAGCGTGTTTGGTGTATAAAATCTTTCCGGCTTTATTGAACACCTTCAAGGTATTATTCGGATAGTAATCGATGTTTTTTACGATAAACTTATCGTTGTAACCATCTCCGTTTGGTGTGACTACCGTATTGGCTTCCAGTTTATAATCATCAATTACCGTAATGGCAATGTTTTGATCGCTCATACAGCCACTCGCATTGGTTACGGTAACGCGGTAAGTGCCGCTCTGTTTAGGGCGGATGGTTAAGGCAGCAGTACTTTGTCCGCTAATGATATCCGGGCCCGACCAGCTGTATTGTGTACCGCCGGTAGCGGTTAAAATAATTGCATCACCTTTCGAAACCGATAAACCTTTATTGCTGCTGATCGAAGCCGCTGGTAAAGCATTTACGGTCACCGTTGCCGATCCGGTTTGTAATTGACTGGCATAAGCATCAGCCACGCTCACCAAAGTGTAGGTAAATGTACCCTCTGCATTGGTCGGCGCACTAACTGTCGCGGTAGTTGAATTGGTGGTTACGGTGCGGTTGCTGCCTCCGTTTATGGTATAGGTAAAAGTGTAAGGTGCTGTTCCGCCTGATCCGGTAAAGGTGATGTCTGGCGATGTACCAAAATTACATACCAAAGCATTACCTGCAATGGTGGCTACTGGCAAATCATTTACGTTTACCGTTGCCGAACCGGTTTGCGGCTGGCTACAGTTTACATCGGCTACACTTACTAAATTGTACACAAAAGTTCCCGATGCTGACGTTGGCACTGAAACGGTCGCGGTATTGCCGGTTGAAGTTACGGTTTTGTTTACCCCGCCATTAATATTATAGGTAAAGGTATATGGCGCGGTTCCGTTAGTTCCGGTGAAGGTAATATCAGGTGCTGCGGCCAGTTTGGATACCGTTGCTGAACCCGAAATGCTTGCAGTGGCTAAAGCCCTTACAGTAATTGTTGCCGATCCGCTTTGCGCTTGACTGGCATAAGCATCAGCCACGCTCACTAATGTATAGGTAAATGTACCCACCGCGTTGGTTGGCGCACTAACTGTAGCAGTAGTTGAATTGCTGGTTACGGTGCGGTTGCTGCCTCCGTTTATGGTATAGGTAAAAGTGTAAGGTGCTGTTCCGCCTGATCCGGTAAAAGTGACGTTTGGCGATGGACCAAAATTACATACCGAGGTATTACCTGCAATGGTGGCCACTGGTAAAGCATTTACTGTTACCGTTGCTGAACCGGTTTGCGGCTGGCTACAGTTTATATCGGCTACACTTACTAAGTTATATATAAAGGTTCCCGATGCTGACGTTGGCACTGAAACGGTCGCAGTATTGCCGGTTGAAGTTACGGTTTTGTTTGCCCCGCCGTTAATATTATAGGTAAAGGTGTATGGCACCGTTCCGTTAGTTCCGGTGAAGGTAATATCAGGTGCTGCGGCCAGTTTGGATACCGTTGCTGAACCCGAAATGCTTGCAGTGGCTAAAGCCCTTACAGTAATTGTTGCCGATCCGGTTTGTGTTTGACTGGCATAAGCATCAGCCACGCTTACCAAAGTGTAGGTAAATGTACCCTCTGCATTGGTTGGCGCACTAACCGTTGCGGTAGTTGAATTGGTGGTTACGGTGCGGTTGCTGCCTCCGTTTATGGTATAGGTAAAAGTGTAAGGTGCTGTTCCACCTGATCCGGTAAAGGTGATGTCTGGCGATGGACCAAAGTTACATACCGAAGCATTACCTGCGATGGTGGCCGCTGGTAAAGCATTTACAGTTACCATTGCCGAACCGGTTTGCGGCTGGCTACAGTTTACATCGGCTACGCTTACTAAATTATATATAAAGGTTCCCGCTGCCGAAGTTGGCACTGAAATGGTCGCAGTATTGCCGGTTGAAGTTACCGTTTTGTTTGCCCCGCCATTAATATTATAGGTAAAAGTGTATGGTGCCGTTCCGTTGGCTCCGGTGAAGGTAATATCAGGTGCTGCAACCAGTTTGGATACCGTTGCTGAACCCGAAATGCTTGCAGTGGCTAAAGCCCTCACGGTAATGGTTGCGGTGCCGCTTTGTGTTTGACTGGCATAAGCATCAGCCACGCTTACCAAAGTGTAGGTAAATGTACCCTCTGCATTGGTTGGCGCACTAACCGTTGCGGTAGTTGAATTGGTGGTTACGGTGCGGTTGCTGCCTCCGTTTATGGTATAGGTAAAAGTGTAAGGTGCTGTTCCGCCTGATCCGGTGAAAGTGATGTCTGGCGATGGACCAAAATTACACACCGAGGTATTACCTGCAATGGTGGCCGCTGGTAAAGCATTTACAGTTACCATTGCCGAACCGGTTTGCGGCTGGCTACAGTTTACATCGGCTACGCTTACTAAATTATATATAAAGGTTCCCGCTGCCGAAGTTGGCACTGAAATGGTCGCAGTATTGCCGGTTGAAGTTACCGTTTTGTTTGCCCCGCCATTAATATTATAGGTAAAAGTGTATGGTGCCGTTCCGTTGGCTCCGGTGAAGGTAATATCAGGTGCTGCAGCCAGTTTGGGTACTGTTGCTGAACCCGAAATGCTTGCAGTGGCTAAAGCCCTTACGGTAATGGTTGCGGTTCCGCTTTGCGCCTGACCACAGTTAACATCTTTAACGTTCAGTAAATTATAGGCAAATGTACCCTCAACATTGCCTGGCACTGAAACCGTTACGGATGAACTTGTGCCGGTAGTGCTTACAGTTTGATCTGCTCCTCCATTAACATTATAGGTAAATGTATAGGGGGCAGTTCCGTTCGCTCCTGTAAAGGTGATGGTTTGGTCCGCGTCATTTACGCACACTGCAGCTGTACCTGTAACAGTTGCTGTAGCGGTTGAGGTACCCGTTAATTTGAAAGATTTGGTGATTTTATTTACACCCCCAAAATCTGTTCCGCCATCATCCAGTACTGTAACGGTAATATTGGCTTCGCCACTTATGTTGTTTTTTAAATGGTAAGTAATGGTGCCCTTATCGGTACCATTTGCTGCAATGGTTAATACATCAAACAGGCTCGCGTTATCAGCAGTTACCGAAAGTGTAGTGTTTTGTGTGGTTTCAGGACCAGCAGAAATTCCGGTTAAAGCAATGGTTTGGTTAGCCGGAGCATAACAGATAGCCTGATCTGCTATGGCATCGAGGGTAGGCGCACCATTGCCGAACAGGTATCTCGTTTTAACAGGATAATGATCGGTTGTGGTAGTGCTATAATTGGAAACCAGGTTTTTAACGGCATCTAAAACCTCTGCCGATGCCGGGATGTAATTGAGGTTAAGGTTTTTCGTGATGATGACGTTATCAATTACTGTATTAAATCCTGCGGTAGATTGTTTGCCCGCTAAACTTAAAGGTAAGGTTACCGGGAAATAATTAGCCGCATCCTGGGTGAAATCTGAATACGAAGTTCCGGTGCCGGGCATTGGGGCGATGGTTTTATCCGCATCCAGTACATCGTTAAAATCGCCGAGAATGATTACTTTTTTGCCAGCCAGATTAAGATCCAGCCAGTCTTTTAACTGTTTGTTTCCTGCTTTTCTGCGGTTGTAGGCATCAATCTGATCGGCTGTAGTACCGGTATTGGCTTTGGCATGGATCTCTACAAAATAAACGGTATCTGCTTTATTGTTGATATTTACCTGCGCCTGCATCAGGTAAGGGAAGCGGCCCGACGACCAGTTTTTGTAAGGGCTACCATCGGCACTGGTTGCAGGTACAGCCGGGTTATAGGTATCTCTTAAAATCCCTAAAGTTGAAATGGGTTTAATCAGATCGGTACGGTACATAAATGCCAGTTTCTGCGCCAGGGGGTAATCGGCATCTGCTTTATTATCAGCATAGGATCCGAAATCACTGAATAAAACATTGTATCCGGCCGGTAAAACGGTATTTCTAAACAAAGTGGTATCTACAACCTCAGCAAAACCATAAATATCGGCATTGAGATTATTCACCACTGTTTTAACATTAGCGGCCTGCTGGGCATCGTTCGATGGGTTCTGGGCAGGGCTGCCAAACCATTCGATATTCCAGTTTACCACTTCTAAAGTATTGGCAGCATCGAAAGTGTTTCCGCTTAAGGCTACCGTTTTGTTTGCTGAACCAGCAGTGGCAATGTTTACATTTCCTGTATAACTGGTATTGACCGTAGCTGGTGAAAATTTAGCATAAACTGTTGGCGACGTATTGTTGATATCGGCTTTTGCATAAGTAATGGTACTGCTGTACGTTCCGGTACTGGTTTTAGATAAGGTAAAGTTAGCCGGGGCGGTTAGGGTTACATCATCCGTTAAGTTACCGGCAGAAAAACCAAAGGTACTTGCTGCAGAAGTGGTGTTGGCCGCCTGAAAACCAAAGCTAATGCTTGATGGCGAAGTAGTAATATCTACCGCAGGTGGCGTATTGGAATTGGTTACCACAAAATCATCTACTGTCCAGCGGCTGGCCGACGAAGTAGTAGAATTATATACGATAGCTACATAAACCGGCGTTGCTTTGTAGGCTGATAAATCTATATTATCCGATTTGGTCCATTTATCGGTACCTGTTTCAGGAAATTTACCGTCTAAGCTGGTCCAGGTGGCCAGTGCAGGATCACCCGAACCAGTATAGTTGGTTGAAATTTTGAGTTGTAATTTATCTCCTGCGAAAGCAGATCTTGTGTAGAAAGATAAAATAGCATACTTAAATGAAGAGATATTTAAAGCCGGCGAGATTAACCAATCCTCATTCAAAATATTACCGCCTGAATAACCATTAATCTGAAGGGCATTTCCGGTGTTTGCCACACCTGTAGGATCGGCCGGATCGTGTCCGAATGTAGTGGTACAAGCCCAGGTTTGTGCACCGGTTACGCTGTATTGATAAAAACCATCGGATAGTGCAGCACTCCCCGCAGTAGTACAGTTTTCGAAGTTAAAAGCTGTTTGGCTGGGATCAACTGCCAGACCGGTTAATGAAAGTGAAACCGAAGTTGCACCAGTGCTTTCATGTAAAATGGCACCAGTTGAATTGCCTGCAACCGTTGGACTGAATTTTACATACACCGTTTGGTTTGTGGCTAAATCTGCCACGCTGTAAGTTAATGTGGAAGAAAAGGTAATGTTATCTTTCGAAATAGAATAAGGTGCAGTTGTAGTCAGGGTAGTGGCATTGGTTAAGTTACCGGCAGATAATACATAGGTTTTAGGTGCCGAAGTGGTATTAATGGCCTGATTGCCGAAAGCCAGAGTTTTTGGTGTAACAACTAAATTCGGGCCAGAGGTAGAAGCCGGCTCAGTTACAGAGGTGTTTTGCGGATTTGGCGGTCTCAATATAAAATCTAAAGAATTATCATCACTATCGTATCCGTTACCGGCAAACTCTTCTGTACCGCCAGTTCCCATGGTAGTGGCATCTGATGTAGCGCTTGCTTTTCTTTCTATGGATGTAGAATTGGTTGTGGCTGTTGCGGGCGCAGTACCTTCAAAACCATTTGCTGTTCCGAAACCGACTTTATCAATAATATTTGCACCAGTCGGGTTTGCTCCTGTTTGAAGGGTAACCGAATTGCTTAACAATACTTTTCCGGTGGTACCCGATAAATTAAGCGTGCCAATCTTATCAGGCGTTGGTAAATCTACTGTACCACCTGCGCCTGCTGCTTCCTGAACGAGGTAAAAACCCTTTGGAGCAATGGCACCAGATAAGTTGGTTGCTGTCCAGTTGCCAGCACCGGTAGCACTTGTATATTGAACGCTCCATCCGGTTAAATCGACTGCTGTATTCCCCGGGTTATACAATTCGATAAAGTCATTTTTGTAAGTTGCGCCAGAGTTTCCGCCGCCACCGTAAATTTCTGATATGACAATATGTGATGGTGTTGCGGGTGGGGTGGTAGCTACACCTGTTGCAGTAATATTCAGTGTAGTTGCCCCGGTGCTCGAAATACTGATAGTGCCCGATGCTGCCGAGGCTGTTGTGGGGCTAAAACGTACTGAAACTGTTTTGTCTGCTGCAAGTTCGGCCGCGGTATAAACCAGTGAAGTGCTGTAGGTAATATTATCTTTCGAGAGGTAAAAAGGTGCAGTTGTGGTGATGTTTACTGCATCAGTTAAGCCCGTTGCATTCAGGTTAAACGTTTGTACGGTAGAATTGGTCCCTGTATTCTGCGAACCAAAATCGAAAGCTGTTTGATTTACCTTTAAAGCTGGTGACGGTACATTTCCCTTAACCGTTGGGTCGTTATATAAATTAAGTTCGGCAATGGCAGCATAATGTAGCCCGTCGAATGCGTTTTTGGTAACAAATTTAAAATACCTGAAGTTTCTGGGCTCAAAATTAATCTGATTTACTCCGTTGTTATAATTAAGTGTATAACTGCCTACCAATGTATAATTTACATCGTCGTCGCTCACTAAAATATCAACATCTTTAACCATCACATACATATCGTAAAGCTGATTATAGCTCCATCCGGTAAAGCGTTGTACCGATTTGGTATCAATGATGAGCTCATGTGGAAAATAAGCATCATAATTAGATTCCCAACCGGTTTTATCTCTACCGTCAATTGCAGACTCGGCCGATTCGTTAACAGCTGATTGACCATCAGGCGTAGTTTTATTTTCGTCTTCGTAAGTGGTTACATTATCGGGCTTTAATTTATTGCCCGCTCTTATGGTCCACCCGGCACGGCTAACTAAAGTATTTGCAGGCTTAGTCTGGTTAATGGGATCAGGTCCTTGCCATAAGTTAAGTTCAGCTAAATACGCCCATCCATCATTACTATTTTGAGGGCTTATGGCCACAAAACGGAAATACCTGAAATTTTCTTTTTTGTTAAAGCTGATGTATTTGCCCCCGTCGCTTCTCCCTAAAACGTCTGTTTTTAACAAAACAAAATCGCCCTCTTTGCCCGTATTACTACCGTACAGTTCAATATTTTTAATGGCATTTGATAAGCCCTTTTTGTGGAGATAGCTTATGCCAACGTAATCCTGCTGTGTTTTTGTATCAATGGTTACCTGGTGAGGGTACATGGTTTTGGCATCATTATAGGAATTCCACGTGGTACTGGGGTTGTTGTCTATAAGGTTCGTTGCCAAACCAATATTTCCATTGGCATCTTCATCAATTTTGGTGCTACCGCCAATAATTTTGTTGCCTGGCGTAATGGTCCAATTGGTTCTGTCAGCCCTGGTTATATTTTTAGGAGCAAATTCTGTAGCCAACCCGGGTATATTCGAATCAAAATAAATGTGTGCAATACCCTGCGTAATGTATCCGTTGGTATGGATGAGTTTAATTTTGACCTCATAAGTTGTATTGCCCTGATAAGATAAACCTGATAAAGGTAAAGCGATCGAAAAACTGTCGGTACCAATAGGTTCTATTTCGTATGATATGGCGTTGTAATCATGATTAGCGCCCTCACCTTCGCCCTCAATATTTGGATCGAGAAAAACAGCAATGTGTTTCACCGGAAATGCCGGCGTATTGTTTAGAAATTTTCCGTTAAATTCCAGCTGTTGGGTAGTTGTGTTATAAGTACCGTGTATGATATCCACTGCTGATAATTTTTCGTCGTAATACCTGGGGATGGTTACATCGTTAAAAATTTCACAAACATCGAGCATGGCACAATCTGCCTTGGTTAAAATTGTAGGGTTGTTGGGTAAAACCTCTAAGCTATAGTTGCCAATGCCCATTAAGGTAGGCCTGTAGGTATCAGGGTAACGTTGGGCCTGTGTTTTAGGTGCGCCCTGCAACCGCATGTCTCCACCTACGGGAAAGGGTTCGTTGTTATGCTGTAATTGAAGGGCATGGCCAAGCTCGTGTAACATACCCCCTACCCAAAGCGCTAAATTGTCTTTATTAGGATTAGTCATATCCAAACCCAAATTATCGTACACAATACTGTATTTACCCCAACCGCCATAAAGCTTATTGTCGTATGGGGAAATGATGAGCATGTGCTGGCTGGTATTTTTAGCTACATTTTCCGGCAATGCCAGATAGGCATCTGCTTCGCCCTTAACTGCGCCGGCATTACTTAGCTCGCTAGCGGGTTTATTACTTTTAACAGTACATATTTGCACCCGTTGCATGGCGTTATCTTTTATAAGGCCAAATGTTTTATCGCCAAATCCTTGTTGTATCATTTGCTGGCGGAAAAACTCTTGCCCATAAAGTAAGGCTTTGCTAATTCTTTCTTCGTAATTAGGTAAGGGGGGAATGTCTTGTGGAATGAGATACACCACTACAAGGTTATGCTGCCTGTCTGGCTTGTAGGTTTGCGCTTTTGCGCCAATACCAATTAATATTAGTAAAGTAAGTAATTTTATTTTCATAAAGTAGGTTTGTAGTAGGTTTGTGAAACGAAATTATTGTTTTAAATTAAGTGCAAAAAAAAAATGTACCAGATGTAAAGAAAAGTAGCATATTTCATGTTTCTGGTAGATTTTTAAGGGTTACTGATGTGGTAACTAAAAACCAATTTTCGTCATTGCGAGGCTGGGTTTGAGCGAGCCGAAGCAATCTCATTAAAAAGAATTATTGTCATCCTGAGGCACGAAGGATCTGTAAGTGTTGATTACTGGTTTGTGTTTGCTCACCGGCTAAGTTTTCCTTTGCCTTATGCTCAGTCTTGCCTCGGCTCACCGCCGCCGATGGGCTCTTTCTTTTGGCTTGGCCCAAAAGAAACAAAAACCCAAGGCTTGCACCTTTTCTTGAACTAAGCTATCGAAATTCCCACTGCGGCAATATGGAGGGCCCGATGAAAAATCGGGACTGTATATTGCCTTGGGCAGTGAGGTATTGAGAGTGGGCTGCAGGAATTTCAATGCTTATTTCGGCGAAAATCTGCGAGGCCGATAGCAGGGAGCAGAGAAATATCACGCATAATTTCTACCGCGAACAATCCGTCATTTCGACTGGAGCGCAGCGTAATGGAGAAATCTATTAAATTAAACTCTACAGATTAAAATTTTCTATCGGCTCATTGCCGCAATCCCATTAAAAAGAGTTATTGTCATCCTGAGGCATGAAGGATCTCTAAGTGTTGATTACTGGTTTATGTTTGCTCACTGGCTAAGTTTCTTTTCTATTTTGCCCCTTACTCAGTCTTGCCTCGGCTCACCGCCGCCGAGGGGCTCTTTCTTTTGGCTTGGCCCAAAAGAAACAAAAACCCAAGGCTTGCACCTTTTCTTGAACTAAGCTATCGAAATTCTCATTGCGGCAATATGGAGGTTCCGATGAAAAATCGGGACTGTATATTGCCTTGGGCAGTGAGGTATTGAGAGTGGGCTGCAGGAATTTCAATGCTTATTTCGGCGGAAATCTGCGAGGCCGGTAGCAGGGAGCAAAGAAATATCACGCGTAATTTCTACCGCGAACAATCCGTCATTTCGACTGGAGCGCAGCGTAATGGAGAAATCTATTAAATTAAACTCTACAGATTAAAATTTTCTATCGGTTCGCCGCCACCGAGGGGCTCTTTCTTTATCCTTGATGATAAAGAAACCAACAATCAAGGTTTGCATCCTTCCTTGTAAAAGCCACGGAAATCTTGATTGCGGCAGCATCTAGGCTCTTAACCTTGCTTATCCCCACCGCTCCCGCTTTGATCCTGCCTTGAGCTGTGGGATAATGAGGGGAGCTGCAAAGATTTTCGTGCTTTTTCCAGCGGAAATCTGCGAGGCCGATACCAGAGAGCAGATCGCATGGAGCATATTGCAGGGTGCGGTAATTTGTTTTTCAAGGCCTTTCCCTTTCAGGGGAAAGGTGCCGTTAGGCGGATAGGGACACTGCGATCCATAAAAAAAGCCGCAGATTTTATTCTGCGGCTTTGGTAAAAATGTAATGCTTTAAGCATTAAAATCCTCGATTATTCGGAATCACGACCATTTTTTAAAACTGAAACAGTTTTTTGGAATAATTATGTTATGGTTTCTTGCTAATATTTACACGAATGTTCACTTCGAAATCACCGTCGGTATAACCGCTGATGGCTGAAGTGGCGGTATTGTAGTACGCCATAAAATATAAAGTCGATTTATAGTTCATTCCGAAGCCAACGGTAGCATTTTGCGTGTTGTGGTACATGGCCATCAGGTATAATTTATCGTTGGCAAAGTTGGCGTTAACACCTGCATCCCATAAATTTTCGTAGTTTTTAATGCCCCTGAAAACACCTTTTGGCTCGAGGCTAATGCCATTAATGCCCGATCCTAAAGCGAATTTGTAACTTACTGCAGAATAAAAGGTGGGTTTATCGGCAAAATTTAAATCGTCTTTTCTGAAAACTGAACGCATGTTGGGCACAGCGCCTTCAACAGTTAATCCTTTGGAGGTATAAGAAATCCCGAAATCGCCGTCCAGGTAATAGCCCCTGTCGTTAAAACGGGCAATAGAAGGATCGTTAATGTCGCTGTTCCTTATGCTGCTTAAATCAAGTTTATCCTGACTTGCGCCGAAAGAGATCCCGAAATTTAATTTCTGGTCGTTGCTGTTTAATGGCAGGTGATAGGCAAAAGTTCCAACCGCCTTAGTACGCTGGATCCCGCCCGATTTCTCATTGTAGATGTTTACGCCCCAGCCCACTTTGTTTACCTGCTGGTCTAAAGTTACGCTTTGGGTAATGGGTGCTCCGGGAATGTTCGACCACTGTTTGCGGAAACTCCCGTTGATGTTAAAACCTTCGTCGATACCGGCCATTGAGGGGTTAATGAGGTAACGGTTCTGGAAATATTGTGCATTGAGTGGAAGGATCTGCGCTTTTGCAGATCCGAAAAATAATGTAGTTGCAGCAAATAGAAACGTTACGCGACGCATTTGCTTTATGTTTTTTGTAATTGCTCTCATGTCTGTAATTAGTCTCTGATGATGTTGATATAACCTTTAAATGTACCGATGCCATTACCCAAATCGATGATGTAATAATAGGTGCCTTCGCTCAACGGACTGCCGTTTATGGTTCCATCCCAATCATTGGTGTACGTGTGTTTGGTGTATAACATCCTTCCGGCCTTATCGAATATTTTTAAGGTATTGTTCGGATAGTAATCGATGTTTTTCACGATAAATTTATCGTTGTAACCATCCCCGTTGGGTGTTACTACTGTACTGGCTTCCAGTTTATAATCGTCAATTACTGTAATGGAAATGGTCTGATCGCTCACACAACCGCTTGCATTGGTTACGGTAACGCGGTAAGTGCCGCTCTGTTTGGGGCGGATGGTTAAAGCAGGCGTATTCTGTCCGCTAATGATATCGGCGCCCGACCAGTTGTACTGTGTACCACCGCTTGCGGTTAACACGATGGCATCACCTTTGGAAATGGACAAACCTTTATTGCTGCTGATCGAAGCCACTGGTAAAGCATTTACGGTCACAGTTGCAGATCCGGTTTGTGTTTGACTGGCATAAGCATCGGCCACGCTCACTAATGTATAGGTAAATGTACCCACCGCGTTGGTTGGCGCACTAACTGTAGCAGTAGTTGAATTGGTGGTTACGGTACGGTTGCTGCCGCCGTTTACGGTATAGGTAAAAGTGTAAGGAGCCGTCCCAACTGATCCGGTAAAGGTGATGTTTGGCGATGAACCAAAGTTACACACCGAAGCGTTACCTGCAATGGTGGCTATTGGTAATGGACGGATAATTACGGTTGCTGAACCGGTTTGCGGCTGACCACAGTTTACATCAGCCACGCTGACTAAGTTATATACAAATGTTCCTACTGCCGAAGTTGGCGCAGAAACGGTTGCCGTATTGCCTGTTGAAGTTATCGTTCTGTTTGCCCCGCCATTAATATTATAGGTAAAGGTATATGGCGCGGTTCCGTTGGCTCCGGTAAAAGTAATATTAGGTGCTGCAGCAAGGTTTGGTATTGCTGTTGAGCCCGAAATGCTTGCAGTAGCCAAAGCCCTTACCGTAATGGTTGCGGTTCCGCTTTGTGCCTGCCCTGCGTTTACATCACTCACCTGAAGTAAATTGTAGTTAAAGGTACCTGCAACGTTTGCCGGAGCGGTTAGGGTAGCTGTTGTGTTGGTTCCTGTAGTGCTCACCGTTTGGCTTGTACCGCCGTTAATGTTATAGGTAAATACATATGGACCTGTTCCGTTTCCACCGGTAAAAGTAATTGTTGGTGCAGTGCCGTTTAAACATAAGGCGGTAGTTCCGGCAATGCCAGCCACAGGGATAGGGTTAATTTTAACGGTAGTAGAAATGTTTTGAGGCTGTGTACTGTAAGCATCTGCAATGCTGGTTACTGTGTAAACAAAGGTACCCACGGTATTGCTTGGTGGGATGATGGTTGCAGTGCCTGTTGTTGATGTTAAAGTTTGACTCGCCCCGCCATTAATATTATACTTAAAAGTAAATGGTGCGGTACCTGCGGTTGCGGTGAAGGTAATTGCCGGTGCGGTGGTATTTACCGGGATAGAAATGTTACCGCTTAAGGCTGCAACCGGCTTGGCATAAATATGCAGGTTGGCTGCGGTATAGTTAATCGCATAATTCGGATTAATGGCGAGGGTACCCACTTTGATGGCAAAATCGCCGGGAGTTTCGCCTGCATCTCTTGTTAAGGCGCCTGTAAATACATCGGTACCCAATAAAGCTGGGCTAGAAACATAGGTAAATGCCGGATCTGCCGTTCCTTCAACCTTTGTTTTGGCGTCGGCCTTTACATTGATTGGTTTAGGAGCCACCGTCAGGATTAATTGTTTTGATGCTTCGTTATAAAATGCATCACCCGGTTGGGTAGCGGTAATGGTTACGGTACCTGCGCCAACAATCTGAATATCGTTATTGCTGATTTTTGCAAAACTGGTATTGCTGCTGGTGTACACAATATTGATGCTGGTATTGTCGCTGGTTGCGCCGGCATCAAAATCAGGATCGCCATAGGTAACGGTTTTGGTGGCCGTAAAAGTGATTTGCTGATCTTTTTTTACAACAGCATCATCTCTGGTGTACCAGATAGGGGAGGTAATGATCCTGCTTCCGTCTGATTCAACAATGTCTGCATAATAATAACCTGTTTTTAAATTGGCCAGGGCAGTGTGACTATAGGTTAACTGACCTGTGGTACTGGTTAAGAGTTCTGTTGGGTTTACTCCGGTACCGGGTTCGCCATACATTAATTTAATACTGGTTACATCTTTTGTGGTTTTAGAAGTAACCTCGATCTGTGGTGCGCCTGCTACGGTAAATACGCTGCCAACGGGTTGTTTATTGATGGTGAAAAGCACTTTGGCTGCCGAATCCTCTGAAGCATAAAAGCGCATTTTTTTAACGGCATCGAGGATGTCGTTTTCGGTGAGGGCGGGCGAAAGTACTACCAGCCTGGCCTTGGTATGGCGACCGAAAGTAAGGTTGTGGTTATCGTGGTCGATTGTGGCACCCAGGTGATAACCTTTTGCAAGCATCCTGTTATAATAGCTCAGGTAACTCATTGAGCTGGCAGGATCTGAATAGGTAATGTTTTTTGAAGTGGCCGGACCGCTTTCAAGCGCAGTTCCTACAATTGCACTGTCGGCACTGATATCGTAATTGGCTACTAAATTATTATAATCGGTGGTATTTGGGTGGGCCAGTGTAGCTACCGCATTTAAACCATGCCTGTTAATGATTCTGAATAATCCGGTGTTGCCGGTATAGGTGTTTTTCGGTACAAAGATGTCGTAGTTGTCGTTTTCCCATCCCACCAGTGAATCGATACCATAAACAATTACGTGACCGCCGCCACTGATTACGCCCCATTCCATACCGTGTAAGGCGAGGAAAGTTGGTGTAGTCGCATTTTTGGCCTGATCGATACCTTTCTGCCAATTTGCTTTCATCATACCGGCCTGCGAGTGGTTGTGCTCCGATATACCGAGGAAATCAAGGTTCATCGATTTCTTTGCGAACTCGTAATCATCAACAGGGATTTTGGTTTTATCATCCTGGTTACCATCCGAATAACTACTGTGACTGTGCAGGTTGCCATAATAGAAATTCAGTTTGTTTACATCGAGGATACTGGTTTTGTGCTGCCCCACGAGCGGGTTTGTGGTCAGGTACAATGGCCCTCCGGTACAATTGCTGTTTACCGAAAAGATAAAGAAGTAATATTGGGTGTTTTGTGTAAGTCCGTATCGGGTAAAGCTGGTACCTGCACCGCTTTTCACTACAATACCACCGCCCAGGTTGTCGCCTACGTTATAAACGGTTTGGTCGGCTGGCAAAGCGGTAAGTGATGGTTTGGTGGCCATTACCACCAGGTAATCGTCGGCATTGGCTGCAGCTGCATAAGAGGCCTGAACAAAGTTGTGGTTGGCATTGGTAACCAGGAAATTTTGTGGCTGACTGGCTGGTTTTACACAAGGGAGGAGCGTTTTGGTGGTTTCGCTTGCAATGAGTGCGCTGGTTAAATATTTAGGGCCACCCAGACAAGACGTATTGTTCAGGGCATAAATAAAATAATAGTATTTGGTGGCGCTTGTTAAACCGGTATTGTTAAAGGCAGGTGTGGCCTGGCGGGCTACTACCACTCCGCCTCCCAATGCAGTACTTACAGCATAAGTTGTTCCATCGGTCGGGTTAACAGAAAGCGTGCTGTTTAAACTTCTGATGATGAGGTATTCGGTCGCATCGTCTGATTTGGTGAAGGTAAACGAAATGCTGTTTGGTGTGGTGTTGGTAAATTGAGCATTGCCCGGCACAATAGTTGGTGCGGCACAGTTAGGCAGGTTTGGTGGAAAATGAACGCCAAGTTTATTGGCATCATCATCATCTACTGCATCTTTTACAATATCTACGGTTAATCTGGTCCAGTCGTCGGCGATAAAGGTTGAGCTTGCTGTTGCAACATCAAGGTGCCTTACATAAGAAACATCTTTCGCGTTTACATCCTGGCCAAAAGCATCGATAATGTTGTTGTTAGCATCCAGAAGCGCTACGCCATCATTACCGTTAAAGTTAATTACAGAATTGCTTGTTTCGGCTGCACTTGCGGCGGTAAGGTATGGGATTTCTTCAGGCGAATTGTTGGTATTTCCGATCAACACGGTTCCCCTGGCCGGTATGGTTACTGTTAAGTTGTACACCTGCGATGGTGCCCCGGTGATATTGATGTTGCCTGCATCGCCCGAAATGTTCCATAAACCCAGTTTTAACTGTGGGGTAGAGGTATTAACGGGACTGTTGCTTAAGTTGGTTAATTCTATCCATTTGTTTACACCCGAGCCTTCGTAATACTGGCTAATGATAATGGTAGGCGGGGCAAAAGTGGTAATGTTTATTGATACAGCAGCGGTTTGCAGGTTGGGCAAAGTGGCGTTATCTTCTGCTACTACATATAATTTATAAGCAGTTGAGGCGGTTAAACCTGTAATGCCTGCAGTTGCATCTGTATTGGCAACATTGTTAAGTGAGCCTGATTTTAGTGCTGCCGCATTTGAACCATCGAGTCCTGCCTTTACCTGTGCAGGGCTTGGTGCCTGGGCAGTGGCTGCTACTAAAACGTAATAAGTTTTACCAGGCTCGTTAATGTTGCTGCTTAAGTTAAACGAAGTGGTACCGATACCCGTTACTGCAGGCGAATTTGCAGCAAAAACGGGTGGCGTAACATCTACCAAAGGAAGTGTGGTTACATTTAAAAGCGATACGGTGGTTTGTATATTTGGTGTGGTGGCCACATCTTCGGCTACTACATAAACAGCATAATTTGTTGCCGCAGTTAATCCCGTAACTGAAGTACTTACATCGGTATTGGCCACATTGGTTAACGAACCCGATTTAATCGCTGTTGTACCGCTTCCGTTTAAACCGGTTTTTACCTGTGCAGGGCTTGGTGCAGGGCTGCCTGATGCGGTAACAACATAATAAGTTTTACCGGCTTCATCGATATTATGGGTAAGGTTAAAACCTGTTGAGGTGATATTCGAAGTTTTTGGGTAGGTAGCGGCATTTACAGGCGGTGTGTTATCAGTGGCAGAAACCGCAGATCCTGAAATTGCAACGTCGTCTATACTAAAGGTACCCCCGGAAGCTTCGGCATTGTAACCATAAAAACGAAAAGTGGTTGCGGTAGCAATACTGGTGAAACCGGTTAAGGTAATGGTACTGCCTACCTCAGCAGCTGTTGCTATATCGATTACCTGAAATACATTTCCAGATACCACCTGTAAATCTGAATTGGCAGGCGATATGCTTGCCGGTAAGTTAGCTGCATAACCGTCTTTGCTCGAACGGACACTGTACTGCCTGATCCCGGTTGCCGAGCGTTGTACTGAAAACTTAATTCCGGTAATGTTTAAGGTATAACCCGAAGCCGGCGTAATGGTTACTTCGTAATATTTAGTTAAGTCTATTGCGCCTGTAAAAAGATCACTGGCATTAGTTGCCCCGGTTGGCTGGCTGGTAAAAGAAAACCTGCCACTTGCATTCGGATTGGTAGAAACAGCTCCGTTGGCCGTAAAAGAACCAAAGGTAACCCCTGTTGCGGTTGGAACTGCAGTAGGATCAGTTTTACCTGTGGTAGTAGAAACGCTGCTAAAATTGTACGTTCCGCTAAAACTCTGGGCAAATATCGATGTTGCCAAAAGCATTGTAAAACAAAATAGTAAAAGTTTTTTCATATAATTTGTTTAGGGATATGAAATGATGGATGATTTTTTTGAATAAGTTAGTGAAGCGAATCAGGAGTAATTGCTTTATTTTTCGGGAACGGTCCCGCAAGGATTTGAATGATTAGAAGTAAAGTTTTGCCATACAAGAATAATAAGGATTGGGATTAAAGGATTTTGATCATTTAGCGCAAACAATTTTGGCTATATTTTATATATAGCTGTATTGCGAACACTATTTGGCTGATTTTAACCGGAAAACAGTTACTGGAGTAATGGTAGCGCCATATAGAGTGATTAGGTTACGAAAATAGAGGTAGAATGTTAATTCAGTATTACAGTTATATTAATTTAGTTGTTAGTTTGGCTAAAAGCTTGGGGAATAAACTTTTAAAAACATAAATTTATATATTTCTTTGATATATAGTTGAAATGTTGATAAATTCTTAGGATATGGGAATTTTTGCATTCTCATGTCTGCAGATTTTATGTACAATTGTTAAGAAGGATTTTCTTTCCGCTCTATGCCGCGAGGCATGGTACTTTGGAGCGCCAAAGTACCCAAAGCGCTTTGTCAATCCGGCTATGTGGCTCCTCACTACCCACGCTCATCAAAAAAACAGCGGCACTTTGTTTTGTTTGTTTCTGCGAAACGAAAGTTGATTTGGCTGCCACCTGGGATTGACGATGTGCTTCGGTGCGGGATGCGGAATTTTTTAAGCAAGCCAGCATGATGCCAAAAACCCGCACGATACGATTCAATCTGACAAATTCGAATCGAAATACAAATATGATAAAACCTGCTTTAATTCTAATGCTATTCACCTTCGGAGAGCACCCTTTGTTAATAAGCCTGATTGAAACGGAAAGCCCGCATCCCGATTTTAATCGGGGAGGACTTGAAGTGTAAAGCAGGGCTAGAGGCGCTACAGGGAACTGAAACCATCATTTCCAAAAAACAAGCAATCTAACAGGCCTGGTAAAACAGGCGATCTGGCTCTACTAGAAAAAGCTTACAAATACTCCTCAATATTTCCTTTGCCTTCACGAATTACTTCAAACTCACCCGTGGTACAATCAATCACCGTAGAAGCCTCATTATCTCCATAGCCACCGTCGATAATCAGGTCAACCAGGTCCTCGTATTTCTCGTGGATCAGTTCCGGATCGGTAGAATATTCGATTACATCATCATCATCTTTTATCGAGGTAGAAAGAATGGGGTTGCCCAGCTCTTTTACAATACAGCGTGCAATGTTGTTATCGGGCACACGGATACCCACCGTTTTTTTATTGGAACTTAATAATTTAGGTACATTGTTATTGGCGTTAAAAATAAAGGTAAACGGACCCGGTAAAGCTTTCTTTAACACCCTGAAAGTGGTATTATCAATCGGTTTGATGTAATCGGAAATGTGCTTTAAATCGTGACAGATGAAAGAGAAATTAGCCTTTTCGGGTTTGATGCCACGGATTCTGCAGATTTTTTCAATCGCTTTTGGATTAGTGATGTCGCAGCCCAAACCATAAATCGTATCCGTTGGATAGATGATCAGGCCACCTTTTTTCAGCACTTCAACAACTTGTTCAATAGCCCTTTCGTTTGGGTTTTCCGGATAAATCTTAATAAGCATAGCGTAAAAATAACAATTTAATGCGTTTGTTGTTTAAATAACATTAATCATAAACGTTCTAAATATGTACAAATAATTGTACAGGTTTTTTATTATCTTTAATTTTGAAGATTATAAACGAGTATTATGGAAATCACAAATTATACCTCATTCAGGCAAAGTTTAAAGTCTTATTTAGATAAGGTTTTCACTAATCATACCCCTTTATTTGTTACCCGGGCAAAAGGAGAAGACGTTGTTGTGCTATCGAAAGCAGATTATGATAGTATGCAGGAAACTTTTTATCTGTTAAAAAGCCCAAAAAATGCAATGAGGCTTGAGCAGGGACTAAAAGATTATGAGGATGGTTTAGCTAAGGAAAAAGATTTGATCGATAATGATTAAATTGTTTCTTGATGGTGCATGGGAGGATTATCTCTATTGGCAATCGGTTGATAAATCGGTGCTCAAGAAGATAAATGCCCTCATAAAAGAAATCGAACGTACGCCTTTTGAAGGAACCGGGAAGCCGGAGCCACTGAAACATCAATACTCCGGGTGGTGGTCGAGGAGGATTAATTTAGAACACAGACTTGTTTACAAGGTAGAAGATAACAAAATTATCCTTCTACAGTGCAGATATCATACTTAACAATAACAACATGAGAAAAGCTTTTGTCGCCATTGCTGCATTTTTAATTGCCCTAACCATTATGCTGGGCTTGTACCATCCTTTTTTATGGTGGACATTCATCTTCACCGGTCCTTTTGTACTGCTTGGTGTTTACGATTTATACCAGCCTAAACACAGTATCGTAAGAAACTATCCTGTATTTGGTCGCTTAAGGTATTTTATGGAAGAGCTGAGGCCGAAAGTTTACCAATATTTTGTAGAGAGCGATACCAACGGTACACCTTATAACAGGTTAAACCGCTCGTTGATTTATCAGCGTGCCAAAAAAGATAACGATACCATTCCTTTCGGAACGCAGTTAAACGTTTATGATAACGGTTACGAATGGTTAAGCCATAGCATCGCCGCCATTTCGCACCACGAGTTAAATTTAGATCCACGCGTTACCGTAGGCGGACCAGATTGCAAAAAGCCTTATTCGGCCAGTATTTATAACATTTCGGCCATGAGTTTTGGTTCTTTGAGCCAGAATGCCATTTTAGCCTTAAACGGTGGTGCCAAAATGGGCAATTTTGCACACAATACAGGCGAGGGGGGAATCAGCGATTATCACCGTCAGCCGGGTGGCGATTTAATCTGGCAAATTGGTACCGGTTATTTCGGTTGCCGTAATGCCGATGGAACTTTCAATTATGATGCCTATGCCGAAAGGGCCAAAACCGATCAGGTAAAAATGATCGAAATTAAACTTTCGCAGGGCGCTAAACCGGGGCATGGCGGGATGTTGCCGGCTAAAAAAGTAACGCCGGAGGTGGCCAGGATCCGTTTGGTACCCGAAGGTAAAGATGTATTGTCGCCACCTGCACACTCTGCCTTTAATACGCCTATCGGTTTATTGGAGTTTGTTAAGAAACTTCGTGATTTATCGGGCGGCAAACCCATTGGTTTTAAATTATGTATCGGTCGCAAAAGCGAATTTTACGCCATTTGCAAAGCAATGGTAGAAACCAAAATTTATCCCGATTTTATTACCGTAGATGGTGGCGAAGGTGGAACAGGTGCTGCACCACAGGAGTTTTCTAACTCGGTAGGGATGCCACTACGCGAAGGTGTTGCTTTTGTTTACGATGTACTAAATGGCTTCGACCTTAAAAAACACATAAAAATTATTGCTTCGGGTAAAGTGGCTACAGGTTTCGATCTGGTTAAAAACATTGCCCTTGGTGCCGATATGTGTAATGCAGCCCGCGGAATGATGTTTGCTTTAGGCTGTATCCAGGCTTTGGAGTGTAACAGCAATACCTGCCCAACAGGCGTGGCTACGCAAGATCAGAGTTTAATGAAAGGTCTTGTGGTTGAGGATAAAACCGTTCGCGTTAAAAATTTCCATAACCTTACCGTAGCCAGCGCTGTAGAGCTGCTGGGCGCTGCGGGTTTAAGGGAAACGCATCAGTTAAGCCGCGCTTATATCAACAGGAGGGTGAGCCCGAGTGTAATGCAGAGTTATTTAGAGAGTTTTCCATACATCCCAGCAGGCAGTTTATTGCAAACACCTTATCCAACCCGCTACGAACTGGGGATGGCATTGAGCACTTCGGCCAGCTTTGCACCAACCGATTATAAAGTTTCGGCAGTAGATTATGCGCATGCCAATCCGTATAGCGATACCATGCATGATGATGGGCGGTAGTTAACAAACTTCGAAAGTCTTTCCAGATAGTAAAATATACCTTTTTTTTAGAAAAGCAGGTGCAGTAGTGCTTGGGATTGTTCAGTCCTGCTTTACGCTGCAAGTCCTCGCTATGCTGCGGGCTTTTCGCTCCAATCAGGTTTAGGTGGCAGTGATAGGGAAACTATTAATGTTTAAAACACAAAACGTTTCTGCCCACGAGCGTCTCGCCGGGTAATTAAGTTAAGGTTTTTTAACCGCAGATGCACAAAGATAAACACGGATTTTTATCTGTGTGCATCCTTTTTATCTGTGGTTCAGCCATGTTTATCTTTCACTACGTCATAAAAAAAAGAAGTCAAGTTTTTAAAACTTGACTTCTTTGATAATGGGCTATTTGTTTCCCTAAACCCTAAAACTCTGCGTTTTTCGGGAACCTTGGGAAAGCAATTACATCGCGGATGTTGGTCATTCCGGTTACAAACAATACCAAACGTTCAAAGCCTAAACCAAAACCAGCGTGTGGTGCAGTACCAAAACGGCGGGTATCCAGATACCACCAAAGTTCGTCCTGAGGGATATTTAAATCTTCCATACGTTTCGTTAAGCGGTCTAAACGCTCTTCACGGGCCGATCCGCCAATCATTTCACCGATACCGGGGAATAAGATGTCCATTGCGGCAACAGTTTGTCTGCCTTCAGCATCCGGCTCGTTCTGGCGCATGTAGAATGATTTAATATCAGCAGGATAATCGGTTAAGATTACCGGTTTTTTAAAGTGTTTTTCTACCAGGAAACGCTCGTGCTCGCTTTGCAAATCAGCTCCCCATTCGTCAATCAGGTATTTAAACTGTTTCTTTTGGTTTGGCTTCGAAGATTTTAAAATCCTGATGGCTTCCGTATAAGTTAAACGTTCAAAATCATTTGCCAAACAGAAATCCAGTTTCTCCAATAAACTCAATTCACTGCGCTCATTCTGAGGTTTCTGTTTATCTTCTTCCGCTAAACGGCTGTTTAAAAATTCTAATTCATCCTTGCAGTTGTCTAAAGCATATTTAATCACATACTTCATCATGTCTTCTGCAAGTTGCATGTTATCTTCTAAATCAGCAAAAGCAAATTCAGGTTCAATCATCCAAAATTCAGCCAGGTGACGTGTAGTATTCGAATTTTCGGCCCTGAAAGTTGGTCCGAATGTATAAATCTTGCCAAAAGCCATCGCTGCCAATTCACCTTCCAACTGTCCTGATACCGTTAAATTAGTTGCGCGGGCGAAGAAATCCTGTGAGAAATCTACCTTACCATCTTCAGCGCGCGGCGTATTGTCGAAATCTAAAGTGGTTACTTTAAACATCTCGCCCGCACCTTCTGCATCACTGGCCGTGATAATAGGAGTGTGCATGTACACAAAACCACGTTCGTTGTAAAACTGGTGAATGGCAAAAGCCAGGGCATGGCGTACTTTAAAAACGGCATTAAAAGTATTGGTACGGAAACGCAGGTGGGCAATTTCACGTAAAAACTCTAAACTGTGTTTTTTAGGCTGTAAAGGGAATTTTTCAGGATCGCTGTCACCTAAAATTTCTACACTGCTAGCTTTAACCTCTACAGATTGACCTTTACCAAGCGATTCGATCAGTTTACCTGTTGCCGAAATGGCTGCGCCGGTTGTTATTCTTTTTAACAGCTCATCAGGTAAATTATTAAAATCGATCACAACCTGGATATTGCTCATGCAAGATCCGTCATTTAAGGCAATAAACTGATTATTACGGAAGGTTCTAACCCATCCCATAACCGTTACTTCTGTGTCAAATGCTGTCGACTTTAATAAATCTTTAATTTGCTGTCTCTTAATCATATTGTTATTTGTAAAAGGCGCAAATTTAGAAAAAAAGTTTATCAGTTAGCAGTTTTCGGTACACAGTTTTCAGTTTTTTAGTTTGCGGTTAGTTCAAACTGCTAACTGTTAACTTCAAATTGTAAACTATCGTGGGATACATAACATATGCATGGTATTGTTATTTTTTTTCTGGTGTTTGTTTAAATTCTGTGCGATAATTCAGTCCATCAAATCTTTATTTTATTGAAATTTAAATGAATATTTTATAATAATCTGTGTTTGTGAGGTTTTTGTGTGATGTTTGGGTTATATTTTATGAAATATTATCATTTTTTATCCAATTATTTTAATTAAGTGCATTAATTTTTTAAAATAATGCTATTTTATTGTGTTAAAATTGGTTTTTATATGTTTTTTTATTTAATTTTTAATTTATTAGATGTGTTTTTTTTTTTTTTTTATTAAAAATTTTAAGTTTTTTATTAAAAATACTTGCGAATATCAATAAAGTTTGTACTTTTGTAATGCTCGTTAATTATTATTATATATTTGGTTTAAAAAAAGCGCTGGTAACGGCGCTTTTTTTATAAAAATTTCAAGACTTATTCATAATCAACATAAACCAAACAACCTAAACTAAGAAAGCTCCGGTAAAACCGGAGCTTTTCTTTTTTATTGATGGATTTAAGGACTTGAATTTTGATGGCATTGATGAGTTTTAAGAAAGAGGCGTATTAGTAAGGAGGTAGAGGTAGCGGACTGTAGAAAATTGCTTTCCCTAAAAATCAAAACAGGCTATCGGCTGAAAAAGCCTCCCGCAATGACGAGCTTTCTATTTGAGATAACAGAAATAAAAATCACAGCACAAAAAAAGCTACCCTTTTCAGGATAGCTTTTCAATATATGTTTTGTTGTTGTTATTCTTCTGAATAAGAGATTTTGTTCACATGTTTATCGATTTCCCATCTTCCGGTACCTTCTTCACCAATAACCTCGAACAACTCTAACGCTCTGCGTGCTTTGTATTCTTCTTCACGTTGCTCTTTTAAGAACCAGTTTAAGAATTCCATGGTTACAAAATCCTGTTCCTTATGGCATCTTGCAGCCAGGTTTTTAAAACTCTGTGTAATGGCGATTTCTGCTTCTAGAGCATCTTCGAAAACTTCTCTAAATCCGGCGAAGTCAGTTTTAATGCCTGAAACTTCCGGAGAGATTGCATTTCCGCCCATATCCAGCACATATTTGAATAATTTTAACTGGTGTACTCTTTCTTCTTCAGATTGCTTTAAAAAATAATCTGCTGAATAATCGAATCCATTTTGGTCACACCAGGATGACATTGATAAATATAGTGATGAAGAGTGAGCTTCTTTTTTAATTTGCTGATTTAATAATGTTTCGATATCCTGAGATATTAAACATTTGATACGCATTAGATCTTTCATATTTCTGTACTTTAATAACAATACAAATGTAAATCGAATTTGTTCGTAATTATAATTTATTTGCTATATGAAATTAGTCTAAATTGCTGATAATTAGTTATTTGTAATGAGTTTAAATAAGGCAGGATGGATGATGTAAGAGGTTAGACGGATGATGAAAAATGGAAGAATAACGCGAAACGGATAGTGCTTGAGGATCAGATGAGTAGTGATGGTTAATTAACAATGATCAGTTTGCAGTTAGCAATTTTCAGTTAGAAGTTTTGGGCCTGGCGTTTGGGATCAGTTAACCAATTTGTACAGTTAACCAATTAACCCGATTAGGAGTTTTGAGTCAGTTAACCAATTTGTACAGTTAACCAATTAACCCAATTGGGAGTTTTGAGTCAGTTAACCAATTTGTACAATTAACCAATTAGCCCATTAGGAGTTTTGAGTCAGTTAACCAATTTGTACAGTTAACCAATTAACCCGATTAGGAGTTTTGAGTCAGTTAACCAATTTGCAATACCTATAAACAAATGACTAATGAACTAATAAAAACTAATGGCTAATGAACCCATGCAGGTGTCAGTTAACCAATTTAGACAATTAACCGATTAACCATTAATTAGTAAACTAATCTATACAGGCAGTCGCTGATGATGTGGTTAAGCTTGAACATGGTAAAAGTACCTTGCAGTAAATCTTTCAATGCGATAATTTCTAAAGCACTTAATAAATAAATGTGCTCGCAACCATTAAAGGTAACCAGTTCGAAATCGGCTTTGTGGGTATTTAAAAGAAGGGCTTCGATATCAATATTTTCGACAACCGTTTTTAGTTTTTGAAGTGACAGGCAGTTAAAGCGGGCAAACTTGCCGCCAAAATCTACATAAAAGCAATTTAATTTATCAGACTGATAAATAGAACCATGGGTATTTGAGAATACGTTAACCAGTTCGTTAATGTCGATACATGCTTTTTCCATCGTTTACAAAAATTGGTATTATTTAGATTAAATACAAATAAAAATGGAAATAAATTTTGGAAGCAGTTGGAGTTGGGCGCTTGGCAGTGCCAGGTGAATGACCAGAGGCAGATTATTTGATTTTAAAAACCATGTGGTGATATAATCCACCCATAAATTGTTTTTCGTTTTGAATAACAAAATTCATTTTTTTGTAAAGCCTTTGGGCGTCAGGATTATTATTTTCTACCAACAAGCCAACGGTATGGTGACCGAGTTTTTCAGCCCAATCTATGCCTGCAATAATCAGCTGTTTCCCAATTCCTTTTCCCTGGGCTGTAGGATTAACACTAATACTATCGAGGTAGAATTCCCCAGTTTCAGTTTCTGTGCCCTGATTGAGTTTGCTTGTTTGGTAGCGTTCGGCTACATAATTCAGAAATGGTTTGCGGAGTTCTGGCAGCTTTCCTCCATCATAAGCGTTCAGTGATCCGAGAACTTTACCTTCTTCTTCATAAACCAGTGTGTTTTCATAACTGTATTGATTGCCTTTTAGTTGAAAAAAATAAGTAAAGATTTCTATTAAAACTTTCTCCTCATCAATATTGGTTAATTTATTCGCCAGTTTACCCATCGCCTGGATAATCAATGGCACTACTTCTTCTGCATCTGCGGGGCTGGCTGGTCTGATCATTTATATATCATTCAAATTAAAATTTTCTGCTACACGGATTCCTTTTTCGGTGCGTTGTAAGGTGCAGCATTCGTTAATGGGATCGTGTTCAAGATATAATACATAGTTATTGTTAACCGCTTCTTCTAAAAATGCCTGTTTTTCTGTCAGTGTTTTTAACGGAAACATATCATAAGCCATTACATAGGGTAGGGGCAGGTGACCAACTGAAGGTAAAAGATCGGCCATATACACAATGGTCTTTCCTTTATAATTAATTTTTGGCAGCATCATGGCATCAGTATGGCCATAGGCAAAGCTGATATTGATATTTTTCTGCCACTCTATATTTTCCTGCTCCTTTATAAATTTAAGCTGACCGCTTTCTTGTATTGGCAGGATATTTTCTTTTAGAAATGAAGCTTTCTCCCTTGCGTTCGGCTCAACGGCCCATTCCCAGTGTTTTTCGTTGCTCCAGTAGATTGCGTTTTTAAAAGCAGGAATCAGTTTTTCATTTTCTCTAACGATTGCCCCGCCCGCATGGTCGAAATGGAGGTGGGTGAGAAAAACATCGGTAATATCGGCAGTACTGAAGCCTAATTGTGCAAGTGATTTCTCCATAGAATCATCACCATGCAGATAATAATGGCTAAAAAATTTTTCATCCTGTTTATTTCCGATGCCGGTATCCACTAAAATCAATTGATTGCCTTTTTCTATCAATAAACAGCGCATGGCCCAGGTACAGAGGTTATTGCTATCGGCAGGATTGGTTTTTTGCCAGATGGCCTTAGGTACAACGCCGAACATGGCACCGCCATCTAATTTAAATAAGCCTGTGTTTATAGTGTGGAGTTTCATTTGAAAGATGTAAAAGGTAAAATGTGTGATGTAACTCGGGCTAAAATAAGAAAACCCTTTAGCTTTAACTAAAGGGTTTTCTTAAATTACGGTATAAAAACCTAAAATTGATAGTTTACTAAGAGATAACCACTGGTTATCCCTGTTTTTATAGCTGTTATTGTTGAAAATCCATTTGAGATTTCTCCACGCGCTTCAATTCTGAAGTGTTTAATGGCTAATCCTGCACCAAAAAGAGCGCCCTGATCGAATTTACGAAGTTCATCGAAAAAATTACGTTGGTTCACAGTTGTTGTTGAATGAAAAGTATCTTCGAAAATTGTATTTTCTTCAAGTTTAAAAGCATAAGCACTACTAACGCCCAAATTTATGAAAGGTTTAAGTGAAGTATTAGCGAATGTGTACCTGAACATCGCGCTCAACTTTAAATATTTTCCATCAAAAGCATAAGTTTGATTTGAATATTGAAAATCAGATTGCTTATCCTGGTATGTACCATCAAATTTAAATGAACGATAGGCTAAATCGAAGTTTATGCCCAATTTTTCTGACGACCGAGGTATTGTTAATAATAAGGACACCCCCGGAATAATACTGGTTGAACCTTTAAAATCAACATCTCTGAAAGATAAAGTTGAATAACTTCCGCCTAAAATAAGACCGAACTTAGCTGTTAATTTCTCATTTTTAGTGCTGATCGGCTTATATGAATTTGGCCTGGACTGATTGTATTTTTGAACTATTCTGATAATTTCGCTTTCAAAAAAACTAACTTTTTCTATATCGTTTTCATTGATGTCTTTATTGTTGATAAACAGATCCTTAAGTTGTTCTTTATAAGCTGAATTATATGCAATCTGATTTTTTGATTCGTTAACATAATATCGCTTGTTGATCAATTCTTCGGTCTTGTTCCCGTCATAGATAAAAAAATGGCTTCGGTCGTCCACATATTTAAGTAAAGTTAGATCGCCTTCATTTAAAATATGGAGAAAAAGAACTTTATCTTCAAATGAAGGTTCTTTATCGAAGCCTAGTTTACCTAATTGTTGTGGAGATGTTTCAAGTTTTACCGCTTTTGAAACATACGATTCCACGTATTTATCGTCGGTAATTCCAAAACCATTAATGCTTTTTACATCCAAGCTTTGTGCTTTATCATTTAAAGTAGGGTAGTAATGGATTGATACAGGATTTTTATTCCAGTTTTTATAATCAATATATCCTTTAACTGTATCGTTATTTAATTTAATGATATAGCCTTTAAGGATGTTTTTTTGAGCATATAAAAATTGAGCTGTGCTTAAAATAGAAAGCACAGCTAAAAAGAAAGTTTTTTTCAATGTAAAAAAATGAGACGTTAATCCAGATGTTTATTTTATAAATGTATTACTTCACCGTATGCATCAGCAGCAGCTTCCATAATGGCCTCGCTCATGGTTGGGTGAGGGTGAACAGATTTTATCATTTCATGTCCGGTAGTTTCTAATTTACGGGCCACTACAATTTCTGCAATCATTTCGGTAACGTTCGCACCGATCATATGTGCACCTAGTAATTCGCCGTATTTAGCATCAAAAATTAATTTGATAAAACCATCTTTTGCACCGGCAGCACTTGCTTTACCCGAAGCTGAGAAAGGGAATTTACCGATTTTTAATTCGTAACCTGCTGCTTTTGCCGCTTTTTCGGTATAACCAACAGAAGCAATTTCCGGTGTGCAATAAGTACATCCCGGGATGTTGTTATAATCTAAAGGCTCAACATGCTGACCAGCAATTTTTTCTACACAGATAATTCCTTCTGCAGAAGCAACGTGTGCTAAAGCTTGTCCGCCAACTACATCACCAATTGCATAATAACCTTTTACAGAAGTATTGTAAAACTCATCAGTAACAATTTTGCCCTTTTCAGTTTTGATGCCTACTTCTTCTAAACCAATGTTTTCGATGTTGGCTACAATACCAGCTGCCGAAAGCACGATATCGGCCTCGATGGTTTGCATACCTGAAGCTGTTTTAACTGAAACTTTACAACCTGCACCACTGGTATCAACCGATTCAACACTTGCTGAAGTCATTACATCGATGCCCACTTTTTTCAGGCTGCGCAATAATTGTTTAGACACATCTTCGTCTTCAACCGGAACAACGTTATCCATAAACTCTACGATGGTTACTTTAGTGCCCATAGTAGCGTAGAAATAGGCAAATTCTACACCGATAGCACCAGAACCCACTACCACCATACTTTTTGGTAATTCGGGAAGTACCATGGCCTGGCGGTAGCCTATGATTTTTTTGCCGTCCTGTTTAAGGTTTGGCAATTCTCTCGAACGGGCACCAGTAGCAATGATGATATTTTTAGCACTTAGTTCCTGTTGAGATCCATCAGCACCTTTAACTTCTAATTTGTTCCCTGGTTTTACTTTACCAGTTCCCATAATCACGTCAATTTTATTTTTTTTCATCAAAAACTGAACGCCTTTGCTCATGCCATCGGCAACGCCACGGCTGCGTTTTACCACAGCTGCAAAATCTGCAGTGGCACCGGCAGTAGTAATTCCGTAATCAGCAGCATGATTAATATATTCGAAAACCTGAGCGCTTTTTAAAAGTGCTTTAGTAGGGATACAGCCCCAGTTTAAACAAATACCACCTAATGATTCACGCTCTACAATGGCAACTTTTAGTCCCAATTGTGAAGCTCTGATTGCAGCTACATAACCACCTGGGCCGCTGCCTAAAACAATAACGTCGTAATTCATCTGTTTTTTTTAATTTGTTATTTATCTGTCAGATGGAGCTTACCATAATTAATCATCATTTAACAGACTTATAATCATGGACGGTTCATATCTAATTTTAAAGAGATTTGTTTCTTAATTGTTCTGCATTTTATAATGTATGCTCCGATTCTTTACCGGATAAAGGATTAAACCTTTTGCATCATGAAAATTAAAGGAATACTATTTCCTTAATAATCGCTCAAAACTAAAAAAAAAATGTCAATTGAATAGGGCAATGTTGAGATAGCATTTAAAAATTACAATGGATGAATATTGTTTTGAATAACCAATTATAAAAGAGTATCCATAATGATGGTGTTTTGCCGAATAATATATGGGTTGAATAACAAAAAGTTAAATAATCAAAGTGTTTGAAGCTTAAAAAATGGTGTTGATATGTATTATTTGAAAAATACCAATGTTAACATAACTTTTATGCTTAAATTATAATCAACTGATAATTTCGTTATTAAAAATTTAGCTTTATTATCAATGTATTGATAAACTGAAAGTTATAATCGCTACAATATGTGTTAAATGTTGAAAAGTTTTGCCCGACTTAATAATTATTTAACATTGGATGTTAAAATGTGTTAAATTTTATTAGGACATTTGCAGCAATAAAATCCCTATTAGATTATTATTCAACAACAAAAAACATTTAAAAAACAAAGTATGAAGAAATCTTTACTTTTAAGATTAGTACTGGTTATTGTTGCATTTGTAGGTATTACTGTTGGTGCTAATGCACAGGTAACCACATCTTCAATTTCAGGAACAGTTAAAGATGCCAAAGGCGTTTTACCTGGTGCGAGTGTTAAGGCAACACATACACCAACAGGTACAGTTTATTCTGTATCAACCAACAACGAAGGGCGCTACGTCATTAATAACATGCGTGTTGGTGGTCCTTACACCATTGAGGTGAATTTCGTAGGTTATCATCCTTTTATTAATAAGGATATCTATTTGAACCTTGGTGAAAGCAGTAAACTTGATCCAGTTTTAGTTGATAATTCGGTAATCCTAACTGAAGTAAATGTAACTGGTAGCAGGAATTCGGTAATTGGAAGAAATAAAACAGGAACTTCCACTTCGGTTTCACGAAACCAATTGGATATGTTGCCAACTATTTCGCGTAACATCAATGACTTTGCTCGTTTAAGTCCTATTGCTTTGGTAAGAAATAGTAGTACTGATGGATCTCCGCTTGGAATAAGTTTTGGCGGACAAAGTACACGTTATAATCAGTTCACTATTGATGGTGCTAACTCAACAGACGTTTTTGGTCTTGCAAGTAACGGTACTAACGGTGGGCAGGCAAATATTAATCCAATTCCATTTGATGCGATAGAGCAAGTTCAGGTTTCATTATCACCTTATGATGTTAGTCAGGCTGGTTTCACTGGTGGAAGTTTAAATGCGGTAACAAAAAGTGGAACGAACGAAGTTCATGGAACAGCGTTTGGAACTTATCAAAATCAAGATCTTGTTGGAAGAAGTTATACCACAAGAAATAAATATACAGACTTCAAATCTTTCCAATATGGTTTAAGTATGGGAGGACCGATTATTAAAGATAAATTATTCTTCTTTGTTGCGTATGAAGGCTTAAACAGGGATCAACCTATTGCTAACCAACCAGGTGGCCCTGATGGAACTTCAAGAATCAATGTTGCAACTGCGCAAACATTAAAGGATTTTGTAATGAACAAATATGGCTATGATGTAGGTAAAATTAATGGAATTAATTTAACGAGAAAAGCTGATAATATATTTGGTCGTATTGATTGGAACATCAATGACAAAAATAAGTTAATGATCCGCGGAAACTATGTTCAGGGAAGTAACTACAGTATTTCTGATTCTCAAACGGCTATGTCGTTTTATAACAATGGATATGCTCAAAGTAACAAAACTACTTCTGTTGTAGCTGAGTTAAGCTCGAAATTATCAAATAATGCATCTAACTTATTGCGTTTAACTTATACAGCTGTAAGGGATAGAAGAGATCCGGGAGCTGCGTTCCCAAGCGTTAGCATTGCTGATCCGGTTGCTGGAACTTTTAGATTTGGAGCTGATTACAGTTCTCAGGCAAATAGCTTAAACCAGGATAACTTTACCTTAACTGATAATTTTAACCTTAACTTAGGAAGCCATAACCTTACATTTGGAACGGATAATTTATTCTATAAAACTAAAAACGTTTTTTTACAAGGTGTATATGGTGATTACAGCTTTACAAGTCTAGCTGGATTTATGAGCACTCCTCAGACAGGGATGACTCAATATCAAACAACTTACTCAACAGATGCTAGCGATCCTTTAGCCCCAGCTAAAATTGAAATGGCTCAGTTTAGTTTATATGCTCAGGATGTTTGGAGTATTAGAGATAACTTCAGATTAACCTACGGTGTAAGAGCTGAAGTGCCTGTATATTTAAATAATCCAGTTGAAAATGCTGCTTTTAATGCATCACCTGTAGCAGTAGCTAATAATCTGGTAAATAACAGAACTCCAAAATCAAATATAATTGTAACGCCAAGGTTAGGTTTTAACTGGGATGTTTTTAACAATTCTAGAACTCAAATCCGTGGTGGTGCAGGTATATTCTCTGGCCGTGTACCAATGGTATGGGTATCAAACCAATATTCAAATACTGGGAAAGCAACAATTAAATATACAGCAAATGCAGCCGCAATTGCAGCAAACAAAATTGTATTTAACCCAAGCAACCCTTATCAAGGTACACCAACAACTCCACTTCCTTCAGAAGTTGATTTAACAGATCCGAATTTTCAGGCACCTAGAGTATTAAAAGCTAACTTAGCAGTTGACCAAAAATTGCCTTGGGGATTAGTAGGTACTATTGAAGGTACTTATACAAAAACGATCAAGGATATATTGTATCAGGATATGAACCTTAACCCGGCTTCTTATACATTAGATATGGGTAATGGTGTAACAAGACCTTTTTATAACAATAGTAAAATAGATAAAAATTATACTAATATTTTATATTTAACTAATACGAATAAAGGTTATTCATACACCGTTTATGGTAAATTAGATAAGCAATTCAGTAGTGGATTTATGGCAAGTGTTTCATATACTATTGGCCATTCATTTAACCTAAATGATGGTACTTCTTCTACTGCGTTATCAAACTATAGATTTGCTTACAATGTTAACGGTTTGAATAATTTAGATTTAACAACTAATAACAATGATATGGGCTCGAGAGTATCATTCATGTTAGGTAAGAAATTTACTTACGGTGGAGGTAAATTCGCAACTAATCTTGGTTTATTCTATAATGGACAATCTGGACAAGCGCTTTCTTATGTTGTATTCGGCGACTTAAATGGTGATGATGGTTCTACGACCGCAACTCCATCAAAATCATCGAGTAACAATGCAGATTTACTTTTTATTCCTGTAGATGCTACTAGCTTTATCACTCCTTTAACAGGTATAAAAGATCCAGTTACTGGTGTTACTGGTACAATGACTGGAGCTAGACAATATGAATTGTTCCAACAATATGTAAACTCTGATCCTTATTTAAGAGATAATATCGGAAAAAACACCAAACGTAATGGTACTCGTTTACCATGGGAAAATCATTTCGATTTTAAATTAGTTCAGGATATTCATATCTACAAAAAAAGTGTTTTTAGCTTCACATTTGATATTTTCAATGTTGGTAACTTGATTAATAAGAAATGGGGACAAGGATATTTCTCTTCAAACCAGGTAATATCTCCTTTAAACATTGTAGGATATACCACAACTGGTAATGTCGTAAAACCTAACTATACTTTTAACCCAACATTTGGTACAGATCAATATACTGGTAAACCTTATGCTTATTCTGATTATTTATCACGTTGGAGCATGCAGATTGGTGTTCGTGTTAAATATTAATCAACACTGATTTTGAGATAAAAAAAGCCCTTCGGTATAAAATCGGAGGGCTTTTGTTTTTTTTAATTAATTGTAAATTATAATATTATTTGTAGCGTTTATTAATCGTGATCCGTTTATTTTAATAAAACTAAAAAATGAAAAACCTTATCTATTTAATGCTCGTGTTTTTATGTTTTACTTCTTGTAAAAAACTAACTGTAAAGGAAGAAAAAACATTCTATGAAATTAATGTACCCAAGCCAACTAACGGATTCTTTATTAGCAGTGCGATACATGTTACACTCATGGTTGATGGTAAAGCAGATATAGTGCCGGGAGGTGACGTATCGGATAGAGGTACATACAAAATTAAGGGTAAAAAGCTTATTGTAACAGCAGGAAAAGAATATGAATTTGATATCATATCTGAAACAGAAATTAAATACGGTGAACGGATTTTACGTTTGGAATAATTTTCTATTAGCAAGAATCCCCGATCAACTGATCGGGGATTCTTGCTTTTTGGTGTTTTTTGTGATTGTTTCATGTAATAAACTAACTACTTCATGTAAAAAAAGAATGACTTTAATAGTTGATTTGCATCTTTAACGCGGAAAAACAAAAAAATCTATTTATGAAACGCACGCTCTCTCTGAAAATATTCTTTTTCACCAATTAGGTTATTAATGTGCTGCCTTGTGTAGTTCATCCCTCCAAATCTAATTCAATTGCATTCCTAAACTTTTGTGCTTTTATAGTAAATCATACATGTTTACCTAATGATTAAACTAATATGAAATAAAATTTTAAAAACATCTAAACATGAAAAAAATCTATTACGCTTTTGCAGCACTTATCATTTTTTTGAGTGCCTGTAAAAAAGAAGCTTCTGTTAAAGAAGAAGAACAGCAGAACACTTTAGGTAAAGTAATTACTTATCATTTAAAGAACGGCGGGCAAGTTACTGTACAAATTAACAGTAAAGTAGAATATGTTGTTGGAGGTGATGTTATTTTATCAAATGACCAGATTGCTTATTTGGAGTATAATAAAGTAGGTGGTGGTAAAACATCTACGCCTAGAAGTACCTTTACAGCCGAATTTCAAAAATTGTGGCCAAATGGGATTGTATACTATGTAATTAATGATGCTGCTCATAGTTCTGATATTTTAGGTGCGATGAGCGATTGGGAGGCCAGTACATCAATCCGTTTTATACAACGAACTAATCAAGCAAATTATGTGAATTTTCAGGGTGCTCCACCAAATGGAGGAGGAGATTCTCAATTGGGTATGATTGGTGGACAGCAGTTAATAAGGTTAGCCGCTGGAGCAGATAAGTCTACTGTTACCCATGAAATTGGACATGCAGTAGGATTGATGCATGAGCAATGTAGAACTGACCGGGATCAGTACATTAATATTAATTTCTCAAACATCAATTCTGATTGGACCTATCAATATGCTACATATAATGTACAGGGTAGATCAGGAGCTCAGTTAGGAGCATTCGATTTTAATTCTATAATGTTATATCCTTCAAGTGTACCCGAAGCTAGAGTAGGGGGGAATACTTCACCACAAATGACAAGAAAAGATGGCTCTGTATGGTGGTACAATGATCATCTTTCGCAAGGGGATATTGATGGCGTCAATTATTTATACATGCCTATTAACATCGTTTATGATTTTGTAGATAATGAATATTTATATGATGGATTTAATCATGAACTGGATAGAGAAGTTTCCATATATTTTACCCGCAATAATATATCTTTTGCACTACCAAAAGATATTATGCTTAGAGTAAGAAAGATTAGAAATGTATATGAATCACAATTTTCACCATATTTCCATTATTATACACATGTATTAGAAGATTATAATATTACGGTGCCACAAGGTTCAACTGGTTATTATATCGGTAGTATGCAGATAAGAGAGCATAATGATCAGAATATGAATCCAATAGAGGGATCGTTTATTGAAGATCTTAGTGTGCTTCGTATTCAATAAATGTTTTTTTTTGAAAAATATTTAATAGGATTGTATTTTATTCACAAGTTTGTTGACACGCATAAAAAAGGGCTGAAATAAAATTTCAGCCCTTTTTTATTGAGTTTTTATTATTTTAATTATAAACAAAAGTTCCTTTTTCGCTTTCAATCGTTACCTGTTTCTGGTCGCCTTTTTCTACATGGCCAATTACCTGAGCGTCGATGTTAAAGCTTTTTGATATTTCGATAATGCTATCTGCAATCTCTTGTGGTACATAAAGTTCCATTCTGTGGCCCATATTAAATACCTTGTACATTTCTTTCCAATCAGTGCCCGATTGTTCCTGTATCAGTTTAAATAGCGGCGGAACAGGGAACAGGTTATTCTTGATGACGTGGATATCATCATTGATGAAGTGAAGTACCTTGGTTTGCGCGCCACCACTGCAGTGTACAATACCATTTATCTGGCCAGCGTGTTTTTCTAATATTTTTTTAATTACTGGTGCATAAGTGCGGGTAGGAGAGAGTACCAATTTACCTGCGGTTATTTTACCAAAACCTTCAATTTCAATTTCATCGGTGAGTTGCTTTTGGCCAGAGAAAACCAGGTCGAAAGGAACGGCCGGATCAAAACTTTCAGGGTAGCTATTGGCAACAGCTTTCTCAAAAACATCGTGACGGGCAGAGGTTAATCCGTTCGATCCCATGCCACCATTATATTCCGTTTCGTAAGTAGCTTGTCCGTATGAGGCTAATGCCACAATAACGTCGCCTGGCTTAATATTATCGTTGCTGATGATGTCTTCGCGCTTTAAACGGCAAGTTACGGTAGAATCGACGATAATGGTCCTCACCAAATCGCCAACATCAGCTGTTTCGCCACCGGTTGAGTAAATGGAGATGCCCTGTTCGCGTAAATCGGCCAAAATTTCTTCGGTTCCGTTAATTACGGCAGCAATCACTTCGCCGGGAATCAGGTTTTTATTTCTTCCAATGGTTGAGGATAATAAAATGTTATCAGTAGCACCCACGCAGATCAGATCGTCGATATTCATGATAATGGCATCCTGTGCAATGCCTTTCCATACCGAAATATCACCTGTTTCTTTCCAGTACACATAAGCTAAAGAAGATTTGGTACCTGCACCATCGGCATGCATAATGTTGCAATATTCTTCATCGCCGCCTAAAATGTCGGGGATGATTTTGCAGAACGCTTTTGGGAAAATTCCTTTGTCGATGTTTTTGATGGCATTGTGCACATCTTCTTTTGAGGCAGAAACGCCGCGTTGATTGTACCTGTTATCACTCATGTTGCCGCAAAGATAGTTTTTTAAGGTGGAAGGTAAAAGGGAAGAAGTTAGAAAGTCGGAAGTCGGGAGTTCGAAGTCCGGAGTCGATGGTTAAACTATGAGTCTTTGACAGCGTTTTACCTGCACAAGGCTTGTTTTAATAAGAAAATTGAAAGAGATTTTGGAAGTGAAAGTTGTCATTTTATGGCGGTTTGCAGTCCCGCTTTTCCTCCTGCGGTTTTAAATTTATGGATAAGAAAAATCTGTTGATCAAAACCGCATCCGTACAATCGGGCTTAGTATATAGAGGATTGTTCACTGTGGCGGGTTTTTCTCTTGCACAGGCCTATCATAAATAAACCTGATTGGATGGATGCTGTTGCAATCACTTTAAAAATTGAGCAACAACTTTCATAGCAGGAAGGAAAGCAGGACTGTTCTAACCGATGAGCACTGGTATTGCTTTCCAAAAAAAACTTGAAATAATTAGCAGTTAACAGTTTGCAATAAAACTGTACTCATGAACCAATGGCCAATGAACCAATGAACAAAAAAGGGCGTAAAGTTTAAAACCTTACGCCCTATACCTTAAACCTTACGGCTTAAATCTATTTCATGAATAATAATTCTCTGAATTTTGGTAAAGGCCAAACGCTGTCGTCAACAATTTGCTCTAATTTATCAGCATGGTAACGGATAATATCGAAGTAAGATTTAACTTTCTCATCGTAAGCAATTGCTTTCTCACGCGTATCTTCGATTTTGTTGGTTACTTTACGTTCTTCTAACATCGCATCGATATTGGTTTTTACAATTTCTAAATGCTCAGAAAGTTTTTTAACGATATCGATCGAAACTTTGCTGTCTACACCGATTGCTTTTAAACCCTGTACATTTTCGATCAGAGAGTTTTGGTAAGCGATTGCTGCCGGGATGATGGCTGTGTTAGCCACTTCGCCCATTACACGTGCTTCGATCTGTAATTTTTTGTAGAAGTTTTCTAACATGATTTCATGACGGGCATGAATCTCACGTGCGCTGTAAATACCTGTTGTAGCAAATAACTCAGCAGATTTTTCAGTTAAATAAGCATCTAAAGCTTTTGGTGTAGTTTTGATGTTTGATAAACCGCGTGTTGCAGCTTCATCTTCCCACTCCTGGCTATAACCATTTCCTTCGAAACGGATACCTTTAGATTCTTTGATGTATTTTTTGATCACGGTTAATAAAGCGATGTCTTTTTTATCACCTTTTTTGATCAATTTGTCTACTTCAACTTTAAATTTAACCAATTGCTCAGCCATAATCGCGTTTAAGATCGTCATCGGAGCAGAAGAATTTGCTGATGAACCAACAGCTCTCAACTCAAATTTATTACCAGTAAATGCGAAAGGAGAGGTACGGTTACGGTCGGTATTATCTAATAAAATCTGAGGGATTTTAGGGATACCTAACCAAAGTGCATTATCTTCTTTGATTTTTTTGCTGATGCGTGAGTGCTCAATTTCATCCAGTACATCGTTTAATTGAGAACCTAAGAAGATAGAGATAATTGCAGGTGGCGCTTCGTTTGCACCTAAACGGTGATCGTTGCTTACTGATGCAATACTTGCACGTAATAAATCTGCATGCTCGCTAACGGCTTTAATTGTATTTACAAAGAAAGCAAGGAACATTAAGTTGTTTTTAGGTGTTTTACCAGGAGCCAATAAGTTTTTACCAGTGTCGGTAATTAAGCTCCAGTTATTGTGTTTACCCGATCCGTTGATGCCTGCGTATGGTTTTTCGTGCAATAATACACGGAAATGGTGACGACGGGCAACTTTCTCCATCAAATCCATCAATAACTGATTGTGATCGATAGCTAAGTTGATTTCTTCATAAATCGGTGCACACTCAAACTGAGACGGCGCAACCTCATTGTGACGGGTTTTTAACGGAATACCTAATTTTAAAGCTTCGTTTTCGAAATCTACCATGTAGCTGAATACGCGCTCAGGAATAGAACCGAAATAATGGTCTTCTAATTGCTGGCCTTTAGCAGACATGTGACCGAACAAAGCACGACCGGTTAACAATAAATCCGGACGGGCGTTGAATAATGACTCATCAACTAAGAAATATTCTTGCTCAATACCTAATGATGCATTTACTTTAGTAATGCTTTTATCGAAATATTGGCAAACATCAACAGCAGCTTTATCAAGTGCAGCCAATGCTTTTAATAATGGTGCTTTATAATCTAAGGCTTCGCCTGTGTATGATACAAAAACGGTAGGGATGCAAAGGGTTTTACCTGCTTTACTTTCCATAATGAAGGCTGGAGATGATGGATCCCATGCAGTATAACCGCGGGCTTCGAAAGTATTACGGATACCGCCGTTAGGGAAACTTGAAGCATCTGGCTCTTGCTGAACCAATGCACTACCAGCAAATTTTTCGATAGCACCATCGCCACTTGGCTCAAAAAACGAATCATGTTTTTCGGCTGTTGTGCCAGTTAATGGCTGGAACCAGTGCGTGTAGTGCGTTGCGCCAGCGCTCATTGCCCATGCTTTCATAGCTGTAGCAATTTGGTTAGCATCATCAGAATTGATTAATTCACCTTGGTTGATAGATGAAATTAATTTTTCATACACGTCCTTAGATAAGAAATCTCTCATTTTTTTCTTATCAAATACATTCGAGCCATAAAAATCAGAAATTTTCGCTGAAGGAGATTTAACTTCAGGCGAAATTCTATTTTGAGCCTCTTTTAATGCGATGGTTCTTAAGCTTTTCATTAATTTGTTATGTTTTTTGTCAAAAATAGTATATTTTATTAATTTTTGTAAAACAATCGCACGAATTATGTGAATTTTACTGAAAATGAAATAAAAAAATGTTTTTCAGATGAAAAATTTCATTTTTTGTAACGAAAATAGATTTTTTAAATGTTTTATGGAATCGTTGATTTTGCTGCATCATGGTATAAAACTTTAAAACTATGTTCAACTCTTCTATTAACGTGTACAAAACCGAGTGGCTCGATCTTGTATTTGCAAACCGCAACAAAAACTATGGTGCTTACGATTTAAGGTCTAAATCTTCGAAGATTATGACGAGAGCGCTTTTCGTATCGGGTAGTTTATTTGTACTATTGTGTTTCTCGCCTTTGATTTATGCAAAGCTTTTGCCAAAGGAAGTTGTATTTGATACTGCACCAACAGTGGTGAAACTGGATGATGTTATCCATCAGATGAAACCAGATGTTCCTAAACCGGAAGAAAAACCTGAGCCGAAAAAAGCAGAACCTGTAAAGGTTAAAACGGTTGCTTTATCGCAGAATATAGTGGTTGTAAATAAAGTAGATCTTCCAGATCCTCCTACCATTAAAGAAATACAAAATGCTGTGATCAGTGATAGGACGCAAGATGGAATTGTTGCTCCAAATTTGGTAATTCCAGATGCCAAAGGTAATGGTGATGGAGCTGGGACTGCTAAAGAGGGAACAGGAACGGCCGATAATGCAGAATATACTACAAGTGGTGTTGATGAATATCCAGAATTTACAGGTGGTGCCAAAGCCTGGTCTAAATATATGGAACGTAATTTAAGGTATCCGTCAAAGGCACAGGAAGAAGGCGCAGCGGGAAAGGTATTTGTGAGTTTTGTGGTAGAGAAGGATGGTTCCATCACTGATGTATCGGTAATTAAAGGCATCGGTTTTGGCTGCGATGAAGAAGCGATGAAAGTGATTAAAAAATCGCCACTTTGGAAACCCGGTAAAAATAAAGGTGTTCCGGTGAGGGTGAGGTATAATATGGCCATCAATTTTCAGATTTCTAATTAAAGATGGTTGAAAATGAAAAAGTTCCTCCTAATAATACTATTTACTTGCTTTACCGCTGCTTATTTAAGTGCTAAAGTTGTAAATCCGGCAGATACTTCAAAACAATACAGCATTAAACTGGCCAATACCGATTTAAAAAACGGAACTGTTAAGTTTTTGCTCCGCGGTGGTATTGTATCTATTTATATTAAAGGGCAGGAAGTATTTGAAAAGAAATATGGCATTGCTTACCGCGATTTTGGATGTGTAATGCCCTTAAATATTTCGATCGAAGATTATAATAAAGTAGTGGCTTCTTTTATGGATAAGAAATATGGAAAGGGTTGGAGAAAAGAAGTGAGAAGGGATGTGCAAGGAATATGATGATGGAAAATGTGAGATGGATGATGGGGAAGCTTTCTATTAACGCTCTTGGTTTTTAGGGAGATGTAGGGTTAGGTAAATTGAAACGGTTTGGGCAGTGCCCGGGCCGTTTTTTATGTTATCTGATTTAAATAGTTGCGTCATTTCGACTGAAGCTAGCCGGTGTAAGCATCTGTTATTATTTATCATGGTATGCTTGCTTGTTTCACAGGTTTCACCGGTAGTGAAATGCCTGCCCGTACAGGCGGGGAGAAATCTATCTCGATAGATCTCTCGACTGCGTTGCACTTCGTTCGAGATGACGGTACCGTAAAGACACTTCGTTTACTCCGTGGTCTGTGTCTCCACAGACCACTTGCAAAGAAATCTATCTCGATAGATCTCTCGACTGCGTTGCACTTCGCTCGAGATGACGGCACTGTAAAAACACTTCGTTTACTCCGCGGTCTGTGTCCTCACAGATCACTTGCAAAAACTTGCATCATTAGTTTTGACGATGTTCTGTGAGGACACAGACCGTGGATGTTGGGGTTAGGTAAATTGAAACGGTTTAGGTGGAGCCCGGGCCGTTTTTTATGTTATCTGATTTAAATAGTTGCGTCATTTCGACTGAAGCTAGCAGGTTTCACCGGTAACGAAATGCCTGCCCGTACAGGCGGGGAGAAATCTATCTCGATAGATCTCTCGACTGCGTGCACTTCGTTCGAGATGACGGTACTGTAAAGACACTTTGTTTACTCCGTGGTCTGTGTCCTCACAGATCACTTGCAAAAACTTGCATCATTAGTTTTGACGATGTTCTGTGAGGACACAGACCGTGGATGTTGGGGTTAGGTAAATTGAAACGGTTTAGGCGGAGCCCGGGCCGTTTTTTATGTTATCTGATTTAAATAGTTGCGTCATTCCGAGGCGGGGAGAAATTTATCTCGATAGATCTCTCGACTGCGTTGCACTTCGTTCGAGATGACGGCACTGTAAAGATACTTCGCTTGAGATAGAGGTCTGTAAACAAAAAATGGATGATGGTTTTTACTCCATCATCCATTTTACATCATCCATCAACCTTATCCCTTATTCTCAATCCACTTGCGTGCATTAACAAAAGCTTCCATCCATGGCGAAACTTCGTCTTTACGACCTTGTGGATAATTTGCCCAGTGCCATTGGAACAGTGAGCGCTCAATGTGCGGCATCATTACCAGGTGACGGCCGGTTTCATCACACATCATTGCGGTGTTATAATCAGAGCCATTCGGACTTGCAGGATAGCTTTCGTAGGCATATTTTGCCACTATTTTGTATTTATCTTCTGTATAAGGTAACGAGAATCTTCCTTCACCATGTGAAACCCAAACGCCTAAAGTGCTTCCTGCCAGGGTTGATAACATGACCGAATTGTTTTCCTGTAAGGTTAAAGAAGTGAAAATACTTTCGTGTTTACCGCTTTTGTTGTGCAGCATTTTAGGTTTTTCTGCGTGGTCTTTATTGATTAAGCCCAGCTCCACAAATAACTGGCAACCGTTACAAACACCAACGGATAAAGTATCAGGACGGGCGAAAAATTTCTCTAAAGCCACTCTTGCTTTTTCGTTGTATAAAAATGCACCTGCCCAGCCTTTCGCCGATCCTAAAACATCAGAGTTAGAGAAACCACCAACAGCACCAATAAACTGAATATCTTCTAAAGTTTCCCTGCCGGTGATTAAATCGGTCATGTGTACATCTTTCACATCAAAACCAGCTAAATACATGGCATTGGCCAGTTCGCGCTCTGAGTTACTTCCTTTTTCGCGGATAATGGCCGCTTTTGGACGTGGTTTGGTAGCGTCGATTACCGGTTTCTTGCCATCAAATTGTGTTGGGAAAGTATAGTTTAAAACCTGGTTTTTGTAATTATCGTAACGTTCTTTAGCTAAACCATTACCGGTTTGTTTGCTATCTAACAGGTACGAAGTTTTGAACCAAACATCACGTAAATGATCGATATCAAAGCTAAAGTTATCTGCAGCATTTTTAACTTCCAATTTAGCTGTTTGGTTTACTTCACCGATTTTATGGAAAGTTACGCCTGCCTGAGCAAAAGTTTCTTCAACCGAAGCGTCAGCCTGGAATACGATACCAATATTCTCTGCAAATAATACTTTAATGCTATCAGCTTCTGCCAATGAAGATAAATCGATCGAAGCACCTAAATCACGGTCAGCAAAACACATTTCCAATAAAGTAGTAATTAAACCACCGCTACCAATATCGTGACCAGCCTGGATTTTATCTTCCTTAATTAATTGTTGAAGCGTATTAAATGCTGTTTTAAATTGACCGGCATCTTTAATGTCAGGAGTTTCTGTGCCGATTTTGTTTAAAATCTGCGCAAAAGATGAACCACCTAATTTGTAACCGTCGTTAGAAAGATTGATGTAATAAATTGATCCGCCATTTTTCTGCAATACCGGTTCTACTACTTTGGTAATGTCATCACAGTTAGCACCTGCAGAAATAATTACAGTACCTGGTGCAATCACATCGCCATCTTTGTATTTCTGTTTCATCGACAACGAATCTTTTCCAGTTGGGATGTTGATTCCTAGATCGATGGCAAAATCAGAACAGGCTTTTACGGCAGCATATAAACGTGCATCTTCACCCTCGTTTTTACAGGCCCACATCCAGTTGGCAGATAGCGAAACACTTTTTAAACCATCTTTTAAAGGTGCCCAAACAATATTCGAAAGTGATTCGGCAATGGCATTTCGGCTACCTGCTGCCGGATCGATCAGGGCAGAAAGCGGTGCATGACCAACCGAAGTGGCAATACCTTCTTTACCCTGGAAATCTAAAGCCATTACACCACAGTTGTTTAACGGTAGTTGTAACGGACCAGCACACTGTTGTTTGGCCACACGGCCACCCACGCAACGGTCTACTTTATTGGTTAACCAATCTTTAGCAGCAACAGCTTCTAACTGAAGCACCTGCTCTAAATAGGTATTTAATTCGTTATTGTTATAAGTAACCGCTTCATATTTACGATCGATGGTTTTGTCGTCCATTACGATTTTTGGAGAACTGCCAAACATGGCGGCCAGTTCTAAATCCATCGGTTTTAAACCGGTTGTTGCCGATTTAAAAGTAAAACGGTGATCGCCGGTTACTTTACCAACAGTGTACATTGGCGAACGTTCGCGATCGGCTATTTTTTGAAGGGTTTCGATGTGTTCGTTACCGATTACCAATCCCATTCTTTCCTGCGATTCGTTACCGATAATTTCTTTGGCTGAAAGGGTAGGGTCGCCAACAGGCAATTTATTTAAGTCGATTAAACCACCGGTTTCTTCAACCAGTTCTGATAAACAGTTTAAGTGACCGCCTGCACCGTGATCGTGGATCGATATAATCGAATTATGATCGCTTTCTACCATGCCGCGCACCGCATTTGCCGCACGTTTCTGCATTTCAGGGTTTGAACGCTGGATGGCATTTAATTCAATTCCACTACCATGCTGACCGGTATCTGCAGATGAAACTGCTGCACCTCCCATTCCGATTCTATAGTTTTCGCCACCTAAAATAACAATGTTATCGCCTTCCTGTGGTTTAAGTTTTTGTGCCTGGCTGGCTTTACCGTAACCGATACCACCGGCAAGCATAATTACTTTGTCAAAACCTAATTTTCTGTCTTCTTCTTGATGTTCGAATGTTAAAACCGAACCTGTAATCAGCGGTTGCCCGAATTTATTTCCAAAATCTGTAGCGCCATTTGATGCTTTGATCAGGATATCCATCGGGGTTTGGTATAACCATTCTCTTTCTTCAACACCTTTTTCCCATGGACGGTTATCCTCCAGACGAGAAAGGGCTGTCATGTAAACAGCTGTTCCGGCCAAAGGCAATGAGCCTTGTCCGCCGGCTAAACGGTCTCTGATTTCACCTCCCGAACCTGTAGCCGCACCATTAAAAGGCTCTACGGTGGTTGGGAAATTATGGGTTTCTGCTTTAAGTGAAATTACCGATTCGAAATCGCTTGTGGTATAGTAATCAGGTTCATCGGCACGTTTAGGTGCAAACTGCTGCACTTTCGGACCTTTTATAAAAGCTACGTTATCTTTATAGGCCGAAACAATATCGTTAGGGTTTTCTTCTGAGGTTTTACGGATTAGCTTAAATAAAGAAGTAGGCTGCTCAACACCATCAATTACGAATTTGCCATTGAAAATTTTGTGACGGCAGTGTTCAGAATTTACCTGTGAGAAACCAAAAACTTCAGAATCAGTTAATGGTCTTTCCAGTTTCTGCGCCAGTGAGTTTAAATAATCAACCTCTTCATCGCTTAAAGACAGTCCTTCCTGTTTGTTATAAGCTGCAATATCAGTGATTTCTAAAATCGGTTCAGGTTTAATATTGATGGTATAAACCTCCTGATCCAGTTTGTTGTATTTTTGAGAAAGCATCGGATCATAATCTGAAAAATCCTCGTCAACCTTCTTAAATTCTTCAATCCTAATGATTCCCTGCATGTCCATGTTCTGGGTAATCTCTACTGCGTTAGTGCTCCAGGGAGTAATCATTGCTGCTCTTGGTCCAACGAAAAAGCCAGTTAGGGCTGTTTCCTGCGAGATTTTGGCGCCGCCAAATAACCATTCGAGTTTAGTAATATCAGTGGTAGAAAGCGCTTTGTCTGTTTGTAGAACAAAAATCGCCTGCGATTGACTAAGGAAGAAATGAATCATGCTTTTTTTTTGAAGTTGCAAAAATAGCGTTTTTAAATTTAATGACAGAATGAATCAGGGAATGAATGATAGAATTTTGAATGATTGAATGATTGAGTTTTGAATGAGAGAATGCTAAAAAGAATTTTGATTAACTAATAAGGATATTTTGCAACTTTGCTTTGTAATTCAATAATGCATTCTATCATTCATTCATTCTGTCATTCAATAATTTTGACATTCAATCATTAATTTTTATGCTTCGTATCCACCACATTGCCATTATCTGTTCTGATTACGAAAAATCGAAAGATTTTTATGTAAATAAATTGGGTTTTAAGGTTTTGGCCGAGGTTTACCGGACTGAAAGAAAATCGTATAAACTCGATCTGGCGGTAAATGGTGTGTATCAGATCGAGCTTTTTTCCTTCGAAAATCCTCCTGCAAGACCATCGCGACCAGAAGCACAGGGTTTGCGTCATCTGGCTTTTGAGGTTGAGGATATCGAGAAAGAAATTTCCAGATTAAACGAACAGGGAATTGTAACGGAGCCGATCCGCGTTGATGAATTTACTGATAAAAGGTTTACTTTTTTTGCCGATCCGGATGGTTTGCCTTTAGAATTGTACGAAATTTAAGATGAATATTTTTAAATTCAAACAGTTCGATGTCGATCAAACAGGCTGCGCCATGAAAATTAATACCGATGGCGTATTGCTTGGTGCAACCGTTTCGCATCCATCGCCAAAAAAGATTCTGGATATTGGCACAGGAACGGGTGTAATTGCTTTAATGCTGGCGCAACGTTTTCCTGATGCATTTATAGAAGCAGTAGAAATTGATCAACAAGCTGCTGAAACTGCGAGCAAAAACTTCCGGTTATCAGTTTTCAGTGAGCGCCTGAATATTAACCATGTTGCAATTGAACAATATAATACGAATGAAAAATTTGACCTGATTGTATCTAATCCGCCTTTTTTTGTAAATGATTTAAAAAACGAAGAAATCAGAAAAGGCATCGCACGGCATGCAGATGAAGACTTTTTTAGTTCGTTGGTAGAAAAATCAAACTCGCTTTTGGCTGATGGAGGGCAGATCTGGTTAATTCTCCCGATAAAACAGGCCGATAAGGTGATTAATATCGCTTCTCCATATAATTTATCACTTGCCGAACGCGTTAATATTCATTCTGATGAAAATAAACCTACTTTCAGGCAAGTCATCTGTTTAAAAAAAGGGGAAGTGCCTTTAAAAGAAAGTGATTTTAATATTTATGAATCTTTAAAGGAACATACGCAGGAGTATAAGATTTTACTTAAAGATTTTTTTCTGGCTTACTAAGGAAATAGTTTGAAGCATAAGCGTTTTCTGCTATATCATTTGTAATTTAGGCTGCAAACCAACTCACCTAAATTAAATGAAACGTAGTCTAAATGTGTTTTTGCTGTGCCTGATGGCAATATCTTCTCTTGCGCAATCTAAAAAACAAAAAACCGGCGATCCTTTGGCGGGGATTGATACCCTATTAAACCGCGTATTAAAAGATCAGCAGGTGGCTGGTTTTGCAGTGGCTGTGGTAAAAGGCGATCAGGTAATTTATAGCAAAGGCTTTGGCTACCGGGATCTGGAGAACAAAAAACCGGTTAGGCCGAATACCCTTTTTGCTATCGGTTCGAGCACAAAATCATTTACATCAGCACTCATTGGTTTACAACAAAAAGAAGGGAAATTATCATTTGATGGCATCGCTACCTCATATTTACCACAGTTAAAATTTTACAACGATAACATGAACAGCCAGATTACCGTACGTGATATGATGTGCCACCGTACCGGTTTGTCGCGTTATGATTTATCGTGGTTCGTATTTAATACTTCAAACCGCGATAGTATCATTCAAAGGGTTCGTTATATGGAGCCTACTGCTGCAGTGCGCGAGAAATGGCAGTACAACAACTTTATGTTTCTTGCGCAGGGGATGATTGTTGAAAAACTGACCGGAAAAACCTGGGAGCAGAATATTAAAGAAAAGTTTTTTGATCCTTTGGAGATGAACCGTTCAAATACCGATATTTTCAAATTTGAAAAAGATAGCGACGCTTCCTTACCTTATACTGTGAATGATAAAGGCGCAATTGAAAAGATTGATTATTTTAATATAGATGGTATGGGTCCGGCCGGAAGCATTAATAGCAGTGTAAACGATATGACACACTGGTTAAAAGTTTGGATTAACGGGGGATCTTATAAAGGAAAGGAAATTTTACCTGTTTCATACATCAGGGAAGCTGCAAGTTCGCAGATGGTAATGAACGGTGGTTTACCAGAAGAGGATGAGGACATTTATTTATCTACCTATGGTTTTGGCTGGATGATCAGCTCTTACCGCGGCCATTATATGGTAGAGCATGGCGGTAATATTAATGGTTTTTCGGCAAGTGTATCCTTTTTTCCTACAGATAAATTGGGTATAGTGGTTTTAACCAATCAAAACGGCTCCCCTGTTCCGAAAATTGTATATAGCAGCATTGCCGACCGGATGCTGGAACTGGAAAATACCGATTGGAATAGTAGGGCGATTAAAGCAAAAAAAGAAGCCAGAGAAAGAGAAAAAGCCACCAAAAAAACGGCAGAGAATGCCCATGTTTTAAATACAAAACCTTCTCATCCTTTAAAAGATTATGATGGTTTATTTGATAACCCTGCTTATGGCGTAATCAATGTATCGTTCAAAAACGATTCGCTGTTTGCCATGATGGGTAAAGAAAAACTTTTGCTCAGACATTACCATTACGATGTGTTCAGCATTAGCGGGATAGATAAAAAAGGGAAAATTGATACAGCAGAAAGCGATTTACGTTTCAATTTTATCAGCGGACAGGATGGGAAAATTGAAGGGATCAGTATTCCTTTAGAACGTGGAATGAAACCTGCCATTTTTAATTACAAGCCAAGAACGGTTGAATTAAGTGCTGCAGAATTAGAAAATTATACCGGAAGCTATGGTGAAAAGGGGATGGCAAAAGTTTATTTAAAAGGTAAAGTTTTATTTGTCTCTGTACCCGGTCAGCCCGAATATGAAACCGTTTCAGTTGGAAACGATACTTTTAATTTCAAAAATTTAAAGGGTTTTAGTTTAAAATTCGAGAAGAAAGAAGGCGTGTCAAAACCTTTGTCTGTTTCTTTTATACAACCCAACGGGACATTTAAACAGGTAAGACAGCATTAATTTTTCCTTTGAAATGATGGCCTGTTCCAATGCTAATATCCTATAGATAAAATAAGGTGCTTTCTTAGGTTTTTAATGATTTTTCAGGTTAAAAAGATTGTTTTTTCTGAAACATTAAACACGCAGAAAATAATTTGTTGCGATGTTTAATGTGGGAAACCGGATTGATATTACCTTTGATTCATGAAAAAAATAGGATTAATTTCTGATACGCATGGTTTTTTGGATGAAGCCGTTTTCAAACACTTTGATGAGGTAGATGAAATCTGGCATGCGGGTGATTTTGGTCCAGATGTAGCAGAACCCCTGGCCGCATTTAAACCCTTGCGGGGGGTATTCGGAAACATTGATGATGCAACCATCAGATCAGCCTTTCCTGAACAAAATCGATTTAGCTGCGAAGAGGTTGATGTATGGATGACCCACATAGGCGGTTATCCCGGCAGGTATTCTAATTTTGTAAAGCCAGAAATATACACTAACCCTCCAAAATTATTTATTACCGGACATTCTCATATTTTGAAAGTAATGTTCGATGAAAAAATAAAATGTTTGCATATAAACCCCGGAGCAGCAGGAAAACACGGCTGGCACAAGGTGCGTACACTGATCAGGTTTTGCATTACTGACGAAAATATTCATACCTTAGAGGTTATAGAGTTATCGGGTAGATAATGTAAAATGTACACTAAGTATGGTTTATGGCGTTAAAACACTAGGACAATTTATTATAGAAAAACAGGCAGATTTCCCTTATGCCAAAGGAGAGCTTTCCAGGCTGCTAAGAGATATTGGCATTGCCGCAAAAATTGTAAACCGCGAAATTAATAAGGCAGGTTTGGTTGATATTCTTGGCGACATGGGTACAACCAATATTCAGGGAGAAGAACAGAAAAAATTAGATGTTTATGCAGATAAGCAGTTTATTGCCGCATTAACCAGCGGTGGCGAATGCTGCATTGTGGCAACTGAAGAAGAAGACGAAATCATCCATATCGAATCTCCGGTTTCGCAGAATGCCAAATATATTGTTTGCATCGATCCTTTAGATGGTTCTTCAAATACCGATGTAAATGTTGCCGTGGGCACTATTTTCTCTATTTATCGCCGGAAATCGGTGGATGGCAGGGCAAGTATAGATGATGTATTGCAAAAGGGTACGCAGCAGGTGGCCGCAGGTTATATTATTTATGGTTCATCAACCATGCTGGTGTACACTACCGGAAAAGGGGTGAACGGGTTTACCCTCGATCCGTCAATAGGCGAATTCTGTTTATCGCATCCTCAAATGAAAATCCCCGAGGTGGGCTATTTATATTCCGTAAATGAAGGGAATTACGTGCATTTTCCTGACGGTGTAAAAAAATACATCAAATATTGCCAGGTAGAAGATGAAGCAACAAAACGTCCTTACACTTCACGTTATATCGGCTCGATGGTGGGCGATATCCACCGGAATTTAATAAAGGGTGGTATTTATATCTATCCAACCACCGCACGCTCACCTAACGGAAAGCTAAGGTTGCTGTACGAATGTAACCCGATGGCTTTTATTATAGAGCAGGCCGGGGGCAAAGCCAGTACAGGTTTCGAGCGCATATTGGAAATCCAGCCGACCGAACTACACCAAAGGGTTCCGGTTTTTATCGGCTCCAGAAAAATGGTTGAGAAAGCAGAAGAAATGATGTTGCTTTACACTGCAAAATCGATCTCTGTTGATGAGAATATAGAAGCTAAGCTTGAAGATTTAAATGTAATCGGCGGGATAGACTAAAAAAGGTTTGCCTTATTTCTTTCTGCTTCAAAAAAAGTATCTATCGCTAAATTTTGTTTGTCTTGCGAGGCAAAAACAGCTAAACGGTCGCAGCGCTCATTCTCAGGATGATCGTTGTGACCTTTAATCCAGATAAATTTTACCTTGTGCAGTTTGTATAGTTCGAGGAAACGCAACCAGAGGTCTTTGTTCTTTTTATCTTTAAAACCTTTTTTCACCCAGCCGAAAACCCATTTTTTTTCAACGGCATCAACCACATATTTCGAATCTGAATAAACGGTCACCTCCTGGTTCAAACTTTTTAATGCCTCTAATCCCTTTATTACAGCCAATAACTCCATGCGGTTATTTGTAGTCATTCTAAAACCACCACTCAGTTCCTTGTAGTGTTGCCCTGCCCTTAAAATAGTACCCCAACCACCTGGTCCGGGGTTTCCGCTAGCTGCTCCGTCTGTATAAATTTCGATCATAAACGCTGTAAAGTTATGTTTTTAGCTTTAAAATCGCCTATTTTATCTGTTGCTGAAATTTTTTTTCAATTTCAAATAATTGAATGTTAAGGAATTAAAAATTTGTTGTAAAAACTTTGAAAAAAATATTTGCGAGGAATATTAAAAGTCGTACTTTTGTGACATCAAAAAACACGGTGGCTGTAGCTCAGTTGGTTAGAGTATTGGTTTGTGGTGCCGAGGGTCGTGGGTTCGAGCCCCATCAGCCACCCAAAACCGTCTTTACATATATGTGAAGGCGGTTTTTTATTGTTTGCGGCAATCGTTGCGTCAGTAAAGGACAGATTTAAGCTAATTGATGATCTAAACCAAATGCCAGAACCTCCCTATAAACCTGCCCGACTGATCGAAAGCGAAACCCTTCGCTGGTATATCGTTTTCTATGTATGGGATGCGCAAAAGGGTATATTGGTGCGGAAACGCGATTATGAAGTTGATAAACAAAAGACCATCAAAGAAAAAAGGGCTTTTGCAGAGACCCGTATAAGGGAAATAAACAAACTCCTTTCAAACGGGTTCCATATCCATGAAGCAAAGCACGCGGAACAGAAAATTATTGCCGTGAACCTGCGTAATGACCACACCATAAGTCAGGCATTCAAAATCATTATTCAGACAATTAAAAACAGCCGGCGCCTGGCTACCTTTAACAGTTACTCATCAATCGCCAATCTTTTTTTGGCCTACTGCAAAGTCCAGGGATGGGAAAAATGGCTGATCAATTCGTTAAAAAAAGAGGATGTAATCGGTTTTTTGGATTACAAACAGGCAAACGGACTGAACAATGTTACCAGGAACAAATACGGATCGGCAATAAAGGCAATGCTGGGTATGATGGTCGAACGTAAGATGATCGAGGCCAACCCCGCGGCAGGCATAAAAAAGGAACCGGAAGAAATCGGAAAAAACATCGCGTACGATCCAGACCAGGTAAAAACCTTAAAAGAGGTCATAACCGGAAAAAATATCCGGTTGTGGTACTTTGTACAGTTCATGTTTTATGGCTTCATCAGGCCGGCAGAAATCGGCCGGTTAAGGGTTAATATGGTCGATATTAAAAACCGGCAAATAGTAATGCCCGCAAACATCACCAAAAACCGCAAAATCCGTTATGTAAGGCTTTCACTCAATTTTTTAGAGGTTATACAGGCGCTTGATCTGAAAAAGGCAAAAAGCAATGATTATGTTTTTGGTAAAAATCTGCGCCCGGGCAGCGAAACGCTGTCAAAAAATTTCGCTGGCAAAATCCATTCTGCAATTGTAAAAGAACTGGATTTTGGAAGTGATTACACGCTGTATAGCTGGAAGCATACCGGTGTCGTGGAGCATTACCGTGCAGGTATCGACATAAAGAGCCTGCAACAACAGTTGGGGCATTCAAGTTTAGAGGAAACGGACACTTATCTAAAATCGTTGGGGCTTATTGCCGATCTAACGGCTTTCGATAATGCGCCTTCAATTTAATTTCGGGACCTCACAGACAGAAACGGCTATGAGATCCTGATCATAACGCCAAAATTGACTATGTTGGCCATCATAGTCATTTCCGGTGTTATGACCGGTATTTGTGTATGTTTTTTTTAAACGCCGGCAGTCATGGCCATAAATAACGATGTGAGCTCTCATCGTTATTTATGGCATTAAACAAAAAAAAGCCACCATATTGGTGGCTTTCGATCAGTTTTGCTGTGTTACCGTAACGGTCTGTTCGACCGGCTTTTTATACTCGAAAAGGTAAAATTCGATTTTGCTTACGCGCTTATCTATTGCGTTATCCTTTTCCGTTTTACTATCCATCTTCTGGTTCATAGTGTTTACCGTGGTGATCAGGTTATCGACTTTATCGGTATAATTCAATGAATTGATATAAGAACCGCCAAAATACGTGATGATTGAAAGCAGGTAGGGTAAAAAGGCGATAAGCTTATTTTGCTGGTTCGGCGCTGTCATCGGCTGCATCCTCCTTCGTTAACTGAGCAATAGTGATTGCGGCACCGGACATTGACGCAACAATTGTTGCAATAGTAGTAACAGCTGCCGGTACGGCAAAGCCGCCCGTTAAAACCGTACCGGCTAAGACACCGGCGATAGCGGCGTATTTCTGGAACCTTTTCCAAAAGCTTGGTGTTTTGGAAGTGGCGCGATCAACCAGGTTACCGATTGATAAGTTGTCATTCTTCATTGTTTGGTTTGTTTGGTTTATAAATATCTTGTTTCTGTCCATTGGAACGCATAATAGGGAAAGTCTGCCAGGGTAATACTCATGCCTTTTATTTCGGTTGTTTCCTGTACAATTTTTTCTTCATTGTTAAGTTCAAATATCATCGACATACCCTGTACGGAAGTTTGTTCAATCTCAAAGTTGCGTTCCCCATCGGATACTTCAAAAAGGATCGAACTACCCCTTATCTCCGAAAGTTCCGTCAACTGTTCTGATCCACTACCAGTGTAAGAAAAATCTGTAATCCCGTAAACGCCCCGAAAGCTATCGCCGGTATCAAAGGTTTCTCCGTTATAGATAACGCTTTTGGTTCCTATTACTTCGTATAGGCGGTCTGGCGATATTTCCCCCGATTGAACGATATACATTTTTAAGGTTTTAAATTGTTTACACGGATAGTATATTTTACCTGCATAAATTTGGCACTGATCGGGAATTCTTTTCCTGTGCCACGTTCGTAATCAGGATCACCGTTACCGCGTATGATCTTACCCAACCTGGTATCACCAATGTTGTTCGATTTAAATTTAACATTTGGCTCATAGTGCTGGTAGGCTTGGTCTTTCATAGCCTCGATCACTGTTCCGGCACCGATGAAAGCATTTGAGTCTATTGCCTCAAAAGTCTTGTCGGTGTAATCAATCCCATTGTAATTGATTGTTCCTGTCACATAGTACCAGTAAGTAGGCGTTAGCGGGCTACCTTCCAAAATAGTGGCTTCACCATCACTAAACCGTGCCTCAATTGTATGTCGCTGTGGAGCTTCTGTAATTTCCCTGCACACTCCTGCCAGCTCAGTTGTATATGATGTTACATCGGTAGTGGTAAACCTTTCACCAGGCTGGATTACAGCATTTACATAAGTTATAGCAGAACCTTCGACGATGTAAGGGGTATTTGGCTTCAGGGCTTCACTTGCTGTTACCACGGTAGTTGCAAGGTCGGCGATACTATCGATATAATGACCGTTCCTATCAGCAATGAAACCATAAATAGGCGCTACGGCCAACTCCCTTTGTATCAGGTTAGGGATTACCTTAGTTTCGATTGATGCATCTAAATTTTTATTGTTTAATTTGATTTCATTGTCTCCAATCGTAACGTTTACGGCACTACTAAACCTAAATGTACCTTGTGTTTCATCTGCGCGGGCCAAAATCGGATAACCTAGGGACAAAGCACCTACGTATGTACCGAAATAACTTGCGTTTTTGGCTGGGCTGTTAAAGGACAGACTATAATCGCCAACATTTGGGTTGTTAAACTGAGGGTCTCCGAAAACGCAGTTGGTAAGGCCTATATAATTAGGGTGTACGGTTTTAATAAATGCCAGTAAATCTACTTTATTATTAATCTCAACATAGTCATCGGATTGGAGCATTCTAAACCTACAATTATGGAACAAACAGTAGTCCCAAATTGGTGGCAATTCTGTAGCTCCATAATACTGGAGTGTAAAATCGCATCCATCAAATATTGAGAAATAAAAGCAACTCATATATGTTGTAGGATTTTCAGGAGTGCTACCGCCTGGATTGATTTTAGAACTAATGAAAGTGTTATTGCCAGAAGACGTTACGCTCATAATATTCGTTGCATCCCCAAAAATAGAGCCTCTGCAAGAAATTACATTATGATGGATGGAATTTGGCGCATTTAAATAAATGTTTCTCGCAGAAAATAGAGTACAAAAACCGGATTCATATAAGTTTACAGCATCTTTTGTTTTGAGTATAAAACCATTAGGCCTTACAGTTAAATCTTCTCCATTTATTGTGTTGTCGATAACTACATCACCATCAGCGAACCCCTGGCCTCCTATTCTTGCAATTTCCCTGTACACGCCACTTCCAACTATTATAGTTGCACTGATAAATCTAGCAAATTCAAATGTTCTGTACGGGTACATCCGGCTACCGTTGCCCGTAATGTCATTGCCCCATAATGCAATATAAACAGCATTATTCGGCCTCACATTGTCTGGTGTGTCTTCAATAACCAGATTGTATCTGTTAGGTACATTCGGTCTCAATGACCAGTTATAAGTTGCCATAATTAATTATCTGTGCATTTAAGTTTAACGTTTGCGGATGCTGTCATCAGATCATCGTAAGTGAATGAGACAAAAACACGGTCGCCCGCGTTGTAAGTGAAAGGGTAGGACTGCTCACCTACAGGATAAGTGCCTGTCAATCCGGTTTTAAGTTTAGCTGTGTGGGCGCCCGATAAAATAACCTGGTTGATCACGCCCGAATTTTCCATGTAAATAGAAACCTCATTTACCCCGATTGGGTTAACCTGGTACGACACTGTTTTTGCATCGCTTAATTTTAAATATCTATTTTTCATAATTATGATTGCGAAATAATATCATGCCCATCAACAACATTTGGCGTAGGAACCGTGATAACTAAGTTTGTTACGTAATGTGTATTTGAAGAATATGAATAAAGGTTTAGCGAGGTTGATTCTGCTGCAAGTGTCCGCGTTCCACCAATGTTTGACGGATCAATGTCTCCCGTTAAAGGGTTAAGAACACCACTCCATGTAAAACGTATCCCTTCACTTACACTTACCTCATCACCATTTTCATCCGTTAAAGCCACCGAGATTTGACGGATTTCTCCAACACCACCGCTTAACGTAAGGTAATATTTGGGGAAGTTAACTGTACAAGTTGCCCCGTTTTCAGGATCATTCGCAAACGCCTGTCCTTCGGTTGCAAAATCAGGATCGTTTGCGGCCTTATTATCAGCATCAATCTGGCTAATGTCGGACTGGTAATTTTTAGTGAACGGTATCGCTGATCCGGTTGCATTTCCACCACAATTGTTTCGGGTAAAACTTTGTGTCCTCTGGGCGTAGTAACGCTGTGCAGGAACGCTGCATGTTCCGCCGTTTGCCGGATCATTAGCAAATGCCTGTCCTTCGGTTGCAAAGTTAGGATCATTAGCGGCAGCATCATCTGCGGCCTGTTGGGTTGAACCGGTATAGTTTTTTATAAATGGCACAGATGAGCCAGTTTCTCCGGAAGCGCAATTATTACGTGTAAAGCTTTGCGATCTTTGTGCAGAAAATGACGGCAATGTAGAACATGTAGCACCGTTTGCAGGATCGTTTGCCCATGCCTGGCCTTCTGCCGCAAAATTCGCATCATTCGCCCGCTGGTTGTTTGCATCAACCTGGCTGATCGTTGATGTATAGGTTTTTTCGAATGTTACCGATGATCCGGTTGAACCGATACCACAATTATTGCGCGTAAAGTTCTGCGATCTGGTTGCAGTAAAGACGGTTCCGTTGTCATCTTCGATTTTTGGATTGTAATCAACGTTAATGAAATACGGATCAGGTTCGGAAACTCCGATAGTTACCGGAAGATCACCAGAAACGGCCTGCAATTTTACTTCGCCGTTAAGTTCTATTACCAAATAGCATTCTGTTGACTGGCACGTGAAATTTTGTTTTAACTTGTGTTTTGGCCTCGTATTCAGTGGCAATACACCCAAAATGAGTTCAGAGCCTACGAAATCCGACTTAACGCCAAATTGCCCTGCAAGGAACAAAATAGCCTTGTCCGGATAACTCATCATATCAAGTTTATACTGAATATTGATTTGCTCGTCGAAGATATTCAGGCTTTTTTCCGGCAGGTCTAACCAGTCGCCCAGATCAGAGGCCAATAACACACCGTCACCAGGTGAACCGTTACCACCACCGGTATTAAAGACCGGTATCTGATAAACTCGTTTTTTATTGTATTCCATTACATTAAATATTGAACCTGAACTTTGTGTGCTTTGTTATCGGCTGATACGATCCTGAAACGACGGATATTTTCGGTTCCAACGATTTCGAAAATACTTAAATGTGTCATCGGCAAACCGTCGGTAGGCGTAGGTAAACTACCATCCTGCCAGTGGCGTGCGATAATCGCATTTGGAGCCGCGCCCTCTGCCGCTTCCAGTACCACTATGGCAGAGTTTGCATAGGTGCCCTGGTGCAGCTTCATTACCTTGTTTTCGCCCGCGGGTGTTGATTCATTCGTGTTTAATAAAAAAGTTGTATTGGTAACGCCGACGATACCTTTGTTTCCTAATTGTGCGGGAACGTAATTTTCTGGTGCAGATATTTCGTCAGCTGGTATGGCCGGTGGTAATACCCCGATTGTTTCTTCGCCTATGTAACCCATTTTTAAGATTTTTAAAAGAGACCGGGCGCAACCGATTCCCTATTATACACCGGTGAATGCTTGGTTACGCCCATTTTTAAGTCTGCTTGGTTTATAGTTTGTTTGGTTTTATACTTTGATGTTATCGATGTGGTACACCTGGCCGGTTGTGGCTAAAAGCGCATCAACCTTCCTGGCCTTTTTGTTGTATTTGTTTGATGGCAGCGCCATAAGCATTTTTGCAACCCTTGAAACAGATGCCCCTAAGTTTATGGCCTGAACAATACCCCTTAAATAAAGATTCTTTGGGTTGTACTGATAGAAAGTAGATACAAGCGCATCGTACAAATTTTGGCTTACTTCTGTTTTTAAGATGGTATTCAGATAGGCAGTTTTTTCTTCGACATCCTGAACCAGGTAGGCATCTGCCTGTGCCTGGGAAATTCTTGCACCTGCACGGTCTAATGCCGGTGTCCTATCGCAATAATGCCCCCAACCAATAGTATAGTGTTTTTCACCAGGTAATCGGTAAGAAACTAAACTGCATCTTTCCCTGTTCTTTATTGCCTGTATTGCGTTTTCGGAAGGTCTCATTTTTTAACTGTTCTGTAGATGATGTATGTTGCCAGGATTGCTGCTAAAACGACCACAATTACCGTTATGCCTTTTTTTTTACGCTACTTACAGCTTCCGTTTTTGCTTCCGCTGTATCGTACTGTTTAAGGTTGTAAGTCTTAATGATATTTATAATTAGGTTGGCGTAATTTGGATCAGTTGCGTAACCAGCTTTCTGTAAAGCTTTTGCCTGATCTTCGGGAGTTTTCGCAGAAAAAACACCATTTTTCGCATACCTTGAATTAACTTTCAAGAAATTTACTCTATCTAAGAAGCTGTCTAACAGTGATGCGTACGCTCTAAAAGTCGCTTGAACTTTGATAGCAACACCTTTGACATATTCTGTTGTAGGCATTACTACGGTTAATCCTTTCCATGATCCCGATGCCTTAATGCCAAAATGGTTATTGTACTTTTTAGCTAATACTGATGCACCGTTACCGCCCTCTAACGCGGCCTGCGCCAGCATCACTGATGGGAACAATGTAGTTCCTGATGTAGCGGTAATTACTGCATCCTTAATACTTTCGATATATTTTTTACGGGTAATATCCATTTACAGATTCTTTAAAAGTGTACGGCTGATCAACAGAACAACCAATGCGGCAATTACCGCAATAGCTGCCAGGTCGATCATATTTTCTTTACTGATCTTAACCTCAACGGTTACTTTGGGCAATTCGCCCTTGTTTACTAAATCACTTATTACGCTCATTATCCGATTAGGTTAAGTTCAATTAATCTGCTCAATAGCCCTGGTACGGTTTCACTGTCATCGTAGAAACTTCCTTGATTGTTGAATGCAGCATGGCTACTTATTTTGCGGTTTCTGATGCTTTCCCAGCGCTGAACGGTTTTTCTTAAGCTATCATCACCCAGGTTCATGATCGTTCTGGTATTATAGATCAGTTCAGGTGTGGCAGCTTTGATACTACCGGCCTTCATCTTATTTACAATTTCCTCGATCTTATCAAGCCAGGTAGCGTATTGCTTAATCTGGTCATCGCTCGATTTGCTCATATTAGTGCTGAAACCTGCATTGATCTTTGCGGCCACAGACTGGTTTATCGGTGCTGTTTTTGCAGCTGCAGCAACGTCAGTTTCGCCTTTCTTTTTCCTTAAAAAAAGGTAGACTATTGCACCAATCGCACCTACGATCAGTAGGCTTAGTGCAATAGCTCCGCTGGTATCTTTGGTTTCCATCTTAGGCAACTTTTCTAACCAACGAATATTTTTTCCAAAGGAAATAACCAGCTGCAATTACTACGGCAGCAATGATCAGGTATTTTGTGTTGTTTGACATTTTGAGTGTTTGTTAAAAGGTTCTTAATTATTGTAATCGTAAACTTTTGAGGCGTTTAATAGCTTTGTCCTTATATCCCAGGCCATAGTTGTAGTATGCTTCATCGCTAATCCATTTGGTTAATGATCCACTGCCTTTCGAGCCATATTTTGTATTAAAGGCATTGTAAACGGCAATAACCATATTGTCGGTCGGTAATTCGTAAAGCTTTCTGAATACAGCATCCTTAGTACCGCTTAATGTGAATAGGCCATCCATAACATCGAACAGCTCTTCAGCCAATGTATTCGGGTTGAAGTTTTTTGTCATTACTCCCTGATCATCGATGTACGGGACATCCGGTATAATTGTTAGGCCTGCTTTTTTGCCGTTTTTCCAGATGAAATACACTACAGCGGCCAAAAGAATTACCGGAAGTATAAACTTGTTTAAATCGGTTAATTTTGGCACTGTCATGGCTTCTTTTTGTGTTTGATATAGTAAAAGATTAATCCGGCTACCGCGATTGCCGCAATGACATAAAGAAGTGTATTTGATTTTGATCCGTTAGAGGTGACTAAAACTTTTTGTCCGTTAGGCAGTGTTTGGTAAGATTCACCATCGCTACCATATTCAGTTTCGCCAAAGCCACCGGTACCAAATCCACCAAAACCACCTGCTCCAAAACCGCCACCTGCATTTTGTGAAGCAATGTAGCCGGCTAAATCGCCGTTACTTGCTCCTACAGAAAGGTTTGGCTGCCTGTTGCTTTTTACCGCATTTATAACAGCTGCACCGGCAGTAGCAATAGCGGCGATACCGTTGGCAACTTTTTCAAAACCTGTACCTGGTGTTCCGTTACTGGTTTCCTCCGTCGGATCACTCGTTTTGGGCTTGCCAGCAGCATTAAAGCTTAAAGGATTCCCGATGGCCACAGGATTATAAAATGCACCTAAACCAACTGGTTTGATATTGTTTGAATAGGATAGGTTTCCGAAATTGGTACTCATAGAACTCACCTTGTAAGGTGTCTGCTTTCCATTGTATGGGGTGAAGCCAAATGTTTGCCCCATTGGAGCAATCGTATTATTACCCAGAATGCCAGCGTTGCCGAATGAGAAATTGCTTATTTCCGGTTCATTTACAAACTTGTGGCCTATCGGCTTAAATATTTGATTTCCTTGCAGGCCGATAAAGAAATCGGATTTGTCAGGATCGAGGCCGATGTAATAATCCATTTTGATTTTGTCGGCCAATCTTGCGCCGCTTGGTTTGCGGTAAAGAAATGATCCCGCGGGCGGTGGCGCAATATTTTTGGCCACTTCATCTAAAAACGAAAGATCGCCGTTCCATTGTCCCAAATATTCGAAATCATTACCATCCTTATCAGATAAGACTTTAACATTTGGTTTGGCTACCCGAATTTTTGATGCCGGTAACTTCGAAAGGTCAGCGTTTGGTTTTCTACCACGGTTCTTTTCTCCGGTAAAAGAGAAAATATTGTTGTCATCGTAATAAAACGCGTCAGTATCTTGGTTTTCGTCGTCGTCATCCTCACTCGCGGTAATGATATTTGTAGCACCGACCGCAGTAACGCCCAAAGCGTTCATTTTTTTTACTTCCGCTTCGGGAAGGTTCAACGGATTGTACAATGGGCCATTTGCAATGATCTCGGCAGAAGTCGGCAGATTTGCCGCAAACGTTGCTTGCGCTTCCTCTGGTGACATTACCTTTCCGAATGGTGTATTAGAGAGGCCATATTGATTTTTGGCCTCTCTTTTTTTCTTGCTCAATAAAGATGTGTTACCCATTTTTATAAATTTTCTTGTTGCCGTAATGGCTGTAATCGTAAGCTTTTGCCCGTTGTAGCTGTAGATACATGCGCCAGTGGTGTTCGGGATTATCCTCGTTCAGTACACTGGTCAATACCTTTACCGATTGATTTAAGGAATAGCCCAGATCGGCATATTCCTTAAAAGCTTTTGCATCGGCAGTCACTTCATCGGTAGTTTGCAGTTCTACATGTGCTTTTTCGTGCAGCATTACAAACAGCCTGTGTTCCTTTGGCATCGCTTTCATGTGGCGGATACTTAGGAACATTTCACCGGTACGGCGGTTTACCCTTGCAGGTGTAGCGCCCAAATCGGCTACCCTGGTTATTTTTGTTATCCCTTTTGCCCAGCCTGTCATTGTTTTTTACGGAATAGTAGAACGCCTACGAGAATTAATAACAGTATTGCCAGTATGATAAACAGTTTTCGGTCTATGCCGAAAACCCTTTCTGTAGCGCCGGTTTGATTTCCATCAACCGAGACACTTACATTTTGGCCGTTTACGATATTCGTTGAATTTCCTTTGACTGCTGAAATTACCTTTGCAAGTGTCTGTGTGCCACTTGCTACCATGTTCATGATTTCTGCAAAAGATTTCTTTGGTTTTTCATCACCGGTGGCATTACTGATCGGTAAAGGTTCTGTTCCGTAAAGTTTTAACAGGTTTTGCAGGTTACGAGGTGTTACCGGCATATCGTAACCGTAAAGGTTAAATAGTTGCGCGACGCTCTGTGGCTCCTGCGCAACTATTTTGATTATTGCGGTATCCATTTAGGATTTACTACCCGATAAACTTAGAAACTACAGCTGCACCACCTGCGTTTTCAATATTGGTTTTTGCTGTGTCTACTTTCGATCGTAAAGCCTTTGCGACATTTAATGATACACCGATCATTAAAGTAATAACAACAGTTGTGCTGCCTAAAACGGTGTACCTAACTTTGTGTTCATTTGTTAAATAAAATGGTGTAGGGATCGTTAAGATAGCTGTGTTAAAGTTTCCTTCGCTTGCATAGATACCAGGCGTTATAACCATTGATGAATGGTTCTGGAACGGTGATTCCTTTACCAATGTAAGCGCCTGATCCATTTGCGCTAAATTCTGTGTTGCAATCTTGATACCGCTAACCAATGATGGGAATTTATCGATAAATGCGTTGAAATACTCAATGGAACCTGGTGAACCTGATTGACCTGATAGGCCGGCATTGCCAGATGTATCATTAAAAGCACCCGTTTTCATTAAACCAACAGCGTCTCGGATCATACCAGGGCAGATCAAGGCTTCACGTGGTGCAGCGTTGGCATTTGTAAAGGTAACAATAAACGGTTTTGCATTCCTTGCAGCTGATGCCAGTGAAACACCGCTTCCGGCGAAATCCAGGAACTGGTCACCTTGACCTACATATCCGATACCACCACCGTGGAAATTAGAAAGGTCGCCGGCTTCACGCTCTAAATCTTCGGCAGATTTATAGTTGTGATTTACGAAACGTGGATCAGCGAAGGCAAGAGCGGCTTTACCGCCAAAAATATTCTTTTTCATTTTTTTAGTGTTTGTGATTTTTTAGTTTGTTTGTTTTTTTTAGAAATGAATGGTTTTTGGCCTAGATATAACCAACTGATGGGTGGCCTACGAAACTGGCAGTTTCACCGTTTGCGGTTGTTACTTTTTTTACCAGCCATTTATTAAGGAGAAAAATAATAACGGCGGCTACAACCGTTGCTACCACAATTGTTGCGGCCTGTTTTTTGTCGATGGAAAGTCCCATTTTTTAAGTGTTTGGTTTGAGTTTTTTGCTTATTTGATTACAAGTTTACGCCAGCCTAACACCTTGGGTAACAGTAAAGGGACTTATGTGCTTTCAATTGGACGCAAAGGACTTTATGGGACTTTTCAGGCATAAAAAAAGCCCCCGATTTGGAGGCTTTTTTTATTGTGTTGGCTTGTTATATTTTTATGAACTTTTCACCGCCCATGTACATTTCCAAAGTTTCGCGTTTAATGTGGTGTAAGACACCATCATCCGGGTTGATTATCGCCGGACTTCTGTTTTCATCGTTATCACGCGTGTAAAACCCTGATATCGAATCGTCAGAATCTTTTAGCTTTGCCGTGAAAAACGTTTTGCCAAAAAGATCGTTGTCAGGTGTTTTCATAGATTATGTAAAGATTATAGATGCCAGAATTATCAGCAACCAGATTGCTGCAACAATGGCAACTGTGCCCCAGATTGGAATGGTTACCAACCACCACGACCAGGTAATAACATTACAAAGTTTTAAAACAATGAAAGCTACTGTCAGTAGCCCTAAAAATCCAATTCCGTTGCTGGTTGAATTACTTTTTTCTTTACTCATTTTCTTGATTTTATGGTTTACCTAAATGAAATACTAATTTTTCGACCTGTGCCGGTGTATATTTTTGGCCTTTATAGCAGCCTAAATCCACAATTGGCTCAATCCAGGCACGGAAAGTTTTTGCAGAGACCTTGTAAAGTGCGTGCAGCTCCTTTTTGCTATATGCTTTAATTGTGAATTGAGCCTCTAAACCCATGTAAATTAAATTGATGTTTCAACGGTTATATGGAACCGGATATCTTTTGATGCTTTAACTTTATCGTATGCTTTTTTAATGGTTTCGAAGTCGGGAATACGATCCTGATATTTATTATTAAATACCTCAGCCGTTTTAAAGATTGTACAGTAAGCGATCATCGACCAAAAGAAAGGAGGCACAAATTTAAGTGAGTGGAACGCGAAAATAAGATCACATTGGAACATCCTATGGTCAACCAAAAACCTTTTTATATTTGGCTTAACATTTCCCGAAATATACTTCGTTGCATCCTCGAAAACAATTAATCCGCCCCTGAAATCCCTGGCGATTATTTCTAAGGTCTCATCAGTCGGGGTGCCTAAAATTTTTGCGTGACCGCTACGGAATAGTTTGATCTGGTTAGGTTCAATTGTTTTAAAACTGTTGTAGGCGGGTGACCCGTTTACATCAATTATAAGCACCTTTGAATCGGAAGGATATTGCAGTGCGGTTTTTGCCATATAAGTGCTTTTACCCACGCCTTTACGGCCTACAACGATAGCGCTGTAATGTAAATCCCTTTCCATTATTGCCTGAACCTGGTTACGTATAATCTGTTCGTTTTTTTGATCATGGCTTTGTGTCCAATTTTAACCCATCGGGCTTTATTAGCTTCCATTTCATCCAAATCGGAAAATTCACCTTGTAGGCACCATTCCTGGCCAAATGCTTTAAGTGTTGTTGGGATAACGGTTTCTGTAGTCTTCATCGGTTAATTTATTTTTGGTAATCATTGCGATTGTTTTTTTATGGCGTTCGATGTGGGCATTGTCGCTCAAAAGCCTGTTTTCAGTTAAAATATTGCGGATCATCCTAGGAAAAAAGACTGCAGCAACGCTAAAACCGGCTATGGCGCCAAAAAGTAATCGTTTCATAAATTGAATATTTTTATAAGTACCGAATACAGGTTGTAAAGGTGATCGTATATAAAATTTCTTAATCCCCAATTACAGTGGATGATCATAATATCATCCCAAAAAATTAGGGCAAAGATGAAAACAATAAAAATTGCTAGTGCCAAAATCATGACTATTCCCTGTTTACGACAATTGAACCTAAAATTATCCCTAACAAAAGCCCAATTATTGATTGATAAATTAATTCTTGCACCGTCTCTTTAATTTGGCATTGTGGCTGTATCGCAACCTATTGCTGCGTTTACTGCCACCATTCCCAACTAGCAGCCCGTATGCTTTTGGCGATAAGCCTGGCGCTCCCTGTTCGATCAAATCCAGACCACCACCTTGAAAAACTACGCGTTGATGCCTTTGTTGTCTGGTTTCAATTGCTCCAGACTTCATTTCCTTATAGGTTCCGACTGAAGTGGTTGCAGCAGATGCACCCGCTCCGCCAAACATCAGCGCAGAAAGTGCAGCGCCGATAATAAATCTTTTATTCATGGTGTTTATTTAATCGTTTACGAATATTGCCGCCCTTTTTAAAAACACTTCACCGTATGCAAGCATCAATCCCGATAATGGGCTAACCTTCATTTCGGTAGTTTCTGCATAACGGGCAGTGGATGCAACCAGCCTACTTTTTTCGCCTTCATCAAAGGGAATGATTTTGATAACTTCTTTATGTTTCAAAAGCTTATCCATAACCGTGGTTTCGGGGCTGTTTTTAGGGTAGACAGTGCCGCCGGTAGTGTCCATCGTTTGCAATAACTCCAATTCGCGATCGGTGAAAAACATTTTTTTACGGGCAATCGGAATGATCCACGATTGTAGCCCATCCAGGCAGTTAACTATGGTTTCCGCAATATGATCAGGAGGCATGTAACCGTGTTCGGGTTCTGGGCGATCCTCAATCACTTCGGGTTCGATTACTTCGACCGGTGCAGGATCATCCATCACTAAATTACTGGCGGGTTCATCCAATACTGTAATCGGGGTTACCTGAACTTTTTTGCTCAGGACATTGCCTAAATCTACGCTTTCCATTATGAACTGTATTTTTCGATGATCGGGAATATTGCAGCAACCTGGTTTTTAATTTGTGGATCACTTATCAGTTTTGGAATAAGTGAAACCAACGATAAAGGGTTAACACCATCCTTAAACAGAGGGATGAAATTTAAGAACAAGCCCACTAAAGCGCCTATTTCTTCTTTCTGCTGTAAGTTCTGGGCAATTAACTCTTCAAGTTCGTTTTTATCTACCGGTACCATATCGGCAACATCGATAAGTTTTGTGTCCTGATCTTCAAGGATAATTAAGTCCTGGTTATTGTTTTCTTGGTTTTGGTCGTTTTCCATAAGAGTTGTTGTTGCTTTTCTACCTAAGCCCATATTTATTTGATTTTGAATGATGAAAAAAGGTCTCTCTTATGCAGATTAATCGAAAACAGCATCAAACGAACAATATCTGTACATCCGTTGGCTGCCATTGCAGCGCTAATGGCTTCGTGTTCGCTCTCTGTGCAGCGGGCTGTAAATTGTTTGTTTTTCGGTTCATCCACTTTTAAATGCTGGTTGCGAGGTTGTTTCGCCGGTTGCGGTGTTGGTAAATCAATGCCAAGCACCCGATCGGTAACAACGGAAATCACATTAGCAAAAGTTTCTTCCGAACTGCTGTTTTCGTTTAATTGCATTAGTTTTTTAGTTTGTTTGGTTTGGTATTGGGAGTACCAACATTACAAAGATGGAACTATGTAAACGTGGTTTAAAGTTGGTTTGCTGACAACAGCGACTGTCATTTACAAAGTGGGGGTCAAATTGTACCGTTTTAGGTGTTTTGCTCTCCCATTATTTGATAATCAGGTAGTTACGAAAAATAAGGTGTTCCGTAGCTATTCCGAAAAATTCCTATTTGTAATTTTACCTATTCCGGCATCACTGTTTAACGGAATATATCGGAACAGTTTCGGAATAGGTTTGGAATATATACTGTTTTACTTAACTAATTGATTTACTTTTTCTTAACTACGTTTAGGAATAAGGGAATAGTATATATAGAAAACGACGTTAAATATTGATATTTCCTCGAAATGGAAAGGAGTAGATTATATATAATAAAAAACCTCTCCGGTAGGGGAGAGGCACGCAAAAAACTTATTCAAAAAAAAAGTGTTCTTACAGGTAATAAATAAAAATTTTATGAGCAAGATTGAATTTAAAGCAGCTTTCGGAGACGAAATAAAGGATGTCGAGCTTTCGCAACCAAATGGTGGTGGCAGTGGCTACCACATTTTAGTAGATAAATTTTATCGTGGATCAATCCATCAATCAATTGGGGGATGGCGGGTAGATTTTAACACTGATCAGTTTACGGCAGCAGATGCCGATATTTTGATCGATTTGGTTGCCCAGGTTAATTAATTTTACTACTATTGTATTGAGAGCGTTAATAAAAGAAAACGGCCATAGGTTTTAAACTTATGGCCGTTTCTTGTTTAACTTTAGTCAAGCTAATGATTTTGATACCTAAAATAATTTCGGTATCAGGGCTTTAAATTCTAGCAGCATGTAAAGCAATTGAAGCAAATACATCAACATGGCTAAAATTTTTTTTAAATCTTTGCCAATTGTTACAAAGACCTCTTGTTTGTGAAGATCAAAGGTGTTACCTTTGATCAACATTTGTGGGGGGCCTGAGACCCCGTTTCGACTTTCGTTCGATTCCATAAATTTTGAAATTAAATTATAAAATATTTGGGTTAACCTGGCAGGGTTAACCCTTTTTTATTATTCAAATATAAGTAATCGATTGGCTTAACGTATGTAAGTGTTCTTACACTGTGCATAAAATAGATTATAATCAAACTTTTTCACCGACGATTTGTCATAATAAAAACCTGCTAAATTAGTAACTTTAATTTTTCTGTTTCATTTTAAATACCTGTTTACTAGTATTTTGACTAATTTTGTAGTGGGTTTGATTAGATTGTATTATGTGCTGCAATTTGTGGATAAAATCATTTAAATTTTGTTGATTCAAGTTTTCAACATTTGCGGTTTTTTGATTCTTCACATGCTAATAGAACTCTCATAATTACATTATTTCATCTTCCACATTGGAAGCTTTTCTAAACATCATTTCGATTACATCATCACTCCTTTTTTCATCCCGTTCTTTGTTGAACTCTTCAAACTCCGGCATGTATTTGGTGTAAAGTTTAACCCATCCAGTAAAGTGCATTTGTTTGAATTTTTGGTTATCATAATCCGGGTATCGCTTAATAAATCCGTTAAACAAATCGGCTTTATTGTACCACTGGTTGAACTGTATTTTTAAGTCGCTCATATAATCTAGGAATACAACAGCCGTGTTTTCTTTAAGCTTACGTGCATTAAGGTTTATATGTTCCGGTTCCATGAGCTTACAGTCAGCGACGAAATAATCTTGAACACAACTAATCATATAATTATCAAATTGCGCCCACTGATCGGCATCCCAATCACGGAAAAACCAGTGTCTAAACTCCATTTCCGGGGTACGCCTTTTGCTAAAGTAGTCTGAAAACTCGAACTCTAAGAAACGGTCTTTTGAGCTATCTCCCTCAATTTTGACAGTTTTGTTGGTAGTAAGTATCATTTTTAGTTTAACGCGATAGGGAGACATATTTTTGCGCTCTACAGTTACACCCTCAGTAACATCATTATAAACACAGTCTACATCGAAATATTTTTTCAAGTCATTAAGCACAACTATTTTAGTTTCGTAGCCTACATCTTGGTAACGGTGTTTTTCTTTCGGATCGAAATTTTTGCCTGATATATCAATAAACGTTTTCACTGAAAGGTCTTCGGGATTTTTACTTAACATGTAGCCGATCAATTTGCAGAATAACGATTTTCCCGTACGACCGTTAGCCTCATTTTCATCGCTGATTTTACTATCGGTAAGCATTAGTGAAACTAATTTGCAATCCGTAAAAGAGTGCATATAATAGCCCATAATTATTTTTAAGGCTTTAATACGTTCATTAATATCTGACGCTTCACTTTGGCATATTTTGGTAACGAACTGTCCTACATAACTGTCATCGTACTTTGTAAAGGTGAAATTGCGCGTTAATACTTCACTTTCCCATATGTATTTATCAAGCTTACTGTAGTCATTGAAATCAACACCAGCTTTGGTAATGCGGACATAGCCGTTTTTGTAATAGAGAAACTTTTCGGTAAGTGTATCGGTGTTAAATACGATTTTTTCTTTTGTAAACAGGTTAAGCCTGTACAATTTATCCTCCTTAAAATAACTGCCGGGGCTCGCTATAAATTTTTCCTTGATCATATCGAGGTTAAGCGACTTTTCGTCGTCGAACCAATAATCCTTTTCGTCCAGATACTCGAAGAATGTGTCAACTACCTGGTTAATGTTGATCCGTTTAATTACCCTGTTATTTTCGATCCGAATAAAAGTTGACTGATCGTCAATATCTAACCTACGGAAACCTAAAAGAAAAAATACCTTCAATAATTTTAGTTTGTTGATGGTGATGCTTTTTAACCTTGCTTTTCCTGTCTCCTTATTGGTTTCATAAGTTGTTTTCCAAAATTTTATGTCGTGCGGGCTTAGTGTTTCCCCTTCCTCTAATTCCGGTTCCAGTAGGTCTATTTCTTCGCTCTCTATATCTCTATTGCTCATTTGGCTTTCTATTTTTAAGGTAATTATCTACTGCTTTTACGATTTCGTCCAATTCTCCAGTTACGACCAGTTTTTCGACCGTTCTATATTTGTTTAGTTCCTGTTGTAAATCACTGACCATGCATTTCAAATAGCCGTTTTCAGTATTGAGGAACTTGTTTTTTAGGTGGACGCCTTCAAGTTCTACCAGTTGCGCCCAGGCATATTTCATTGTAGCTATGACACTTTCGTAGAACTCAATAGCTTTTGAGCTTTTGTTTGGGCTCATTTTTGCAGTATCGATCGTGTTCTGTAACTCTATAATTTTTTTTAAAAGCACTTCATCGGCATCAGAGTTGTAGACTGATTTGTACAGATCGGAGTTATAATTATCTTTCATCAGGCATGTTAATTAGGTCTGTAGGATTACAATCAAGGAAACCGGCTATTTCGTAGAACTGGTCTGTAGGGATGCTAAAATGCTGATCGATTTTTGTTTCAATCCATCTTATTAGCGTTCTATCGGTGATTCCGATCAATAAACACAACTGGTAACGGTTTTTATAATATTCGCCTGGAAGCTTAAGTAACCGTTTTTTTATATTGTATTTGGTTTTTTGGCGTGTTTCTTGCGTTAGCATAATTAGTTTGTTTGGTAAAAACTCAAGCGGTGTACACACTCCCAATGTGACACCGCTTTTTTCGTGCTTATTAGTTGAAAAAAGTTAGTTGAAGTTTTTGAGCTATAGCTATGATAAACATCCATAGTAAAGCTGATGTAGTGAAGTCATCCCTGTATTGGAATGTCAGCACCTTGAACAGTTCTGAATTTGTTAATTTGGTTAGAAAGGTTAACATCTTGTGTAGTGCGTTTTAGAACGATGTAGATAAATTTTGCATTTTCAATGTCGGGAACAGATGGATAAAACTGTTTAATCATCTCCCGCGCCTGGGCAGGTGAATAGCCTATATCGGTATAAGCCATTGCGACTGTTATCTGATTTAGATTTATTTCTTTTAGAAAAACTATTTCGGCCGGACCCGATACTTTATCCTTTAATGATATGTCGTAAATACCTCCCAATTCGTATTTAACATCAAAAAGCCTTATCGTTGTGAAACAGTTACAAAGAAGTTTACCGTTCCAATTTTCATTAAAATTGATACGGTTGTTTGTTTGGTCGCTCATATTTATCTGATTTTGTCGATTAGAAATGTGTCCATGGCCAACAACTTCTTATTTAAAGGCGCGTCTGGAAATATTTTAGAACGATTCAGGATCTCATAGTCGTTTTTGGCTGTATGGTCCTCACAGTTATTTTCAACTGTGTGACCAGGTGCGATAAATTTTGCGGTAGTAGCACTATATTTTACTGTGATCGACGATAGGATCGCTGTTCTTTCGTCAGCTGGCATTTTTTCCAGTCTTTTGATATGCCGTTCAATCTTGCGTTTTATTCGTTGACGTTCCCTATAATCCTTCCCTAGATAGCGGAAGTCTTGTAAAATAACCGGTGGCGGGTAGTTCATGTAAATTCGTTCCGTCCTTAAGCCCTGTCTGGTTATGCTCTGAAAATCATGTGTGTACCAACCTTTGAGCATGTCGTCGTAAAGTGGGCATGGGTAATGTGAGATCATTACGTTAAAATCTGCTATGCATGCAGCTGAAAGGAAAATAATATGATCCGATTCTGTCCAGCTATATCGATACAATGGCCGCTTACTTTTTATAGTTTCAAATAGATATGGCGGATCAAAGTACATAAAAACATTTCCTACGCTACCGCTATATTTTATTATTAATGCTTTGTAGTCGACATTGCTTTTAATAATATTTGTTGAAGAACACCCAACATCATGTTTGGCTATGACAGAAGGGTCAATGTCATTGATATGCGTTAGCGCAGGCAAAGCCAAATTATAAACGATGCCTCCGTTCCCGACCATAGCATCGACGAAAACATCGCATTTTGGAATGTGGTTGATGATTTGCTGATACGTACCGTTACCAGCTTTACCACCATTGTAGGTATCAAATGGCTTTTTCATATATCCAGATCAGGTAAAATTCCGTAATTGATAAAATCGCATAATTCTTTTGTTTCTTTCTCATAAGCTTCTTCGAAAGCCACAACTTTAAATTTTGTATGATCTAAATTCTTTTCTGTCAACCAACGTTCGGCGTAACCACTAGTTAAAAAATAGTTCGCGTTAAATGGATTTATCCTAAAAGCGATCCTACCATTTTTAGATACATGATCTACAAATTTGCCCGTGGCCAGTTCCATAATGGCATACTTGCAGGTCTCATCATCATCATCGATCTTTCGAAACACTATACCTCTGAAATTTTTATTTGTCGTCATCTTTTCCATTTATTAGAATCCAATAAAAAACAGCTATCTAATTTGACCGACGTATTAAGTTTTAAGCTCTCAAACTTTCTGGCATCAACCACACTTACAATTAAATGTTTATCGCCGTAATCAATAAAAATCCATCTTAAGCGCTTATTGATGTATTTATTGGTAATTACTCCTCTAAGTTTAATGTATTCAGGTCGGCGCTGCCCTTGGTAGTTACCGTGCTGGTAAACTGTTTGTGCAGATGTATTTCCCGCATAGAACATTATGCAGTAAAGCAATATTTTACTTACAACCTTCATGGCTCACAAAATTTACATCATTAAAACTCATTATCGTGGTAGGCCGGTTGCCAGTTTTATACAAAAATCCGGTACCCAAAACGGCTAAGACACCCAATTTATCCGCACCGCTGTCATTAACCACCACACATCTTTTTTCGTCAAATCTGAATACAATATTTTCGAATGCGCTGGCCTCCCATGTTAGCGTAAATTGTTCACCATCAATAAAGCGTTGCATACTGCTTTTGCCAATGGTTAACGGAGTTGCGACGATTTGGCCGCGGCTGTTTGTTTCAATTCTATAGTTTGGATCGTTTCCAAAATCTTCTAAAATTTGTTTTTCTCGTTTAGTTAGTGTTCCCATTTGATGATTGATCAATGTTGTTAATTAATATACTTGATAGTTCTGTTGTCACCTGCCTATATTCGGCTCTTAGCTGGCTTAAAGTGGCTGGATCATTCTGATTGAATTTAATTTGCGCCTCAAGCTGTAATTGCCTTTGCGAAAGTTTCCTGTACCTTGACTGGCTTTCTAAATATTCTGCCGGTGTCATCATTGTGGTATAATTAAAAATTCGGAAATCAAATCGATTTTTTGTTTTAGTTCGATAAACTGGTTATCTAAAATTGTAACCTGGCACATGTAGAATCGATACTGTACATCGCGTGCAGCGTTCATTGCCTTATGTTTGGCCTGATCCCTGGAAGCTCTGATTTTATCCTGCTGCGCCATTATTTTAATTATTATTTCTTCTGCCTCCCAAGCATTAGAAATAGTTTTAGTTTGTTTGCTCATGACTTAATGATTTAGTCCGAATTTGTCTGCAAGGGTGTGTGTTTGTTGGGTAGGGGTGGTGGTCAAATCTTCAATAGGAACGCTTAACCAATTAGCAAAAGCCGCTGCCTCCTCTAATGTCATTTTTACTTTATTATCTAAGATTTTGTTGAAACGGTGCAACGTCATGTTATCTAACGCCTGCAATATTTCATCGGTAGGTACCACCTTTTTAAAGCCTTTAGCAGTAAGCAATGATTGGATTGTGTTGGTGTGCATAGTTGTATGTTTTTTTATTTGGGTTTTTCTGTTTTTCGATACAGCATTTTGAGGTATCGATGTTCTTTTGGCGAGGCGTTTTTGTATAATTTCCATTTGTTTGTAGTCAGATTGTAATTATTCCTTTTAGCGATAATATTCTAATTTGCTCTAGTAAGTTTAAGCGTCAATTACTCATTATTATGTATCATAACTTAAATTATAGGTATTCAATTTGCATTATTAAAAAGTCAAACAAATGATTTATTCTTTTAAGTAATAATTCCATACAGCAATATTCATTACTTTAATGAATAAAAACAAGCTTTTAATGAATAAAATAATCGTTTAAGTCATAAGTAATTCAAAATCAATACAATAATTTTACATCCATGAATGATTTAGGGCTTAAAATCAGGAATATTCGGGCTAGTAAAGGTTTTAGTCAGGAATATGTCGCCAATGAACTTGGCATAAAACAGGCTGCATATAGTAAAATCGAAAGTGGAAAATCTGATTTAACTATCAACAGGCTTTACGAAGTTGCAGAACTGTTGCAGGTTTCTGTTTACGATCTAATGGAAAATGTACATTCTGTTGCTGAAGCAAAAACAAGCCCTAGTATTTTAAAGTCGGCTTACGAGGTAAGTATTACCATCAAACTAAATGATCCAGCCAAAGAAGCCGAGCTTCTAAAAATGGTTGGATTAAAATAGCTTTCAAACAATTAAAATGATTATAAATGAAAATCAGATTAACGCTCTTAATGTGCTTTTTAATGGCACAATTGACTAGCTATGCACAAAACAAAAGTACTGTTAGCTTTCACTTGGGGGCAAGCATTCCCCTCAATGATTTCGCGAGTAAGGATGAAAATAACGAACTAGCAGGTTACGCAAAAACAGGCTATAGCATCGCTTTAGGCTACGATTACAGGATCATTAAGAATTTTGGACTCCAAGCCCTGGTAAAAATTGATAACAATGATTTTAGTGAATCCGATTTGCAAAGGGCAGCTAGAACCAGTGGTACAAATTGGACTGTAACCGCAGATAACTGGAATTCTGCTTCTTTTCTCGCAGGGTTTTATTATGCATTTCCTGTAGGCACGAAAACGGATATTTTTTTTAGAGCTTTAGCAGGAGCCGTCAGCATTAAAGAACCCGCAACAAATTTGGCTGTTACGGCAAACAATCAAAACTACTACATTAACAAAGCCGAAAAATCTTCTACAGCTTTCAATTATCTAGTGGGTATAGGATTAAAGCAAAGCATAAGCGAAAGATTAGCATTTTTGGCTAATGTCGACTATAGCGATTCAAAAGTAGAATTTAGTGATGTTGTTTATTCATCCAATATTGCTCCGATCAGTGGCTCAACAACAAAAACTAAGTTGACTAAAGTAAATATTGGCATCGGTTTGGGATATAAATTTTAGCGTCAGTAGGCCAATCATGAAAACTTATGACATCATAGAGGTAACTATATTGGCTGTTAAATCGTTGGCCTTTTTGGTGGATTCATCCCCCATCAGCCACCCCCAGTGGGACGAGGTCTTTTCAGAAGATTTTCGTCCCATTTTTTTTGATTCTAACTCCTTGTTTTTCAGATAGATATGTTGAGCTATTTCGTTAACATTAGGTGTTCGATATCGGTCTCCATTGTATTCCATTTTTTCGGGAAATAAACAACTTATTAGGTATCGTTTACCTTCAACGCTGGAATTTTCGTAAAATACGTCCAGATTCATCAAATTGTTAATAGCCCGCTCAGCTATCGGTTTAATGTTTAATTCAGCCTTATTTTTTGCATTAAGCTCTGATAATTTTGATTCTATTATGGCGATTTTTTCATTGCAATCAACTTTGATAGCTCTGAAGTCGACCGCATCAATCTCGTTATCTAATAACAAATCTCTCGCTTTTTCGATCTTTCTATTGTAATCTCTGATTTGGGTCGAATAAGTTTTTCGCTCGTCTAAGATAGAGCCAACTTGATTTTGATATGCATCAGATATCGTTTGGGTAAAAATTTCATCATAACCCTTCCTAGGTAAGTACGCTAAGAGCTCCGTTATAAAGTCTTCATTAGCTCTTTCAGACCTGTACCGGATTCCACAAGCGGATGTGCAGTGATAATAAGTAAAATGTTTGTTCTTTCCCTTTGACGAACTTCCACTCAAGGATCGGTGACACTTAGGGCACTTCAAGAATCCGCGCAAAACGAGTGACTCTGGTGTAGCAATGGGCTGACCAAATTCTTTCTTCCTTCCATTTAAAATATCTTGTACATTAAAGAACATTGTTTCGCTAATCAAAGCTTCGTGTAATCCCTGCGCTAGAAATGCATCTTCATTTTTATATTTTGGTACAATTACTTTTCCGCAATAAATTGGATTACGGATGACGGTGTAAAAATTGTTTTTGCTGCAGTTTAAGTGGGGATTATCCGAAAAGTGGCCACTCATTCCTAACCAAAATGACCACTCATTTCGCTCCAAAATGTGCACTGATTACCGCTTAAAGTGTGCAGTTGGCTGATTTTTAGCGTTTTTAAACTTGGTTTTTAGCCTGCCCGAATCTTCTATCATCTTTGTAATAAAACGCGCTGCAGATGCTTTAAAATCCGCTTAAAAAGAAAAATTAGATTGTGCTAGGTGATCTGGTTTAGATGGGCTGTTTTTTCGTACCTGGGGACCTTTTGAATGATGCCTATTGGGCCTTTTAGAGAATCAGGGATCCAAAATCTATTCTGAAGACCTGGCAGAGCGGATCGCTGCACTTAAAAACGGAAAGCTGAAATTTCGGATGAACTTTTATCTTTGGTACAGATTGAATCAAATTTCCCTGGATCCAGGGACTAAAGCCGGGTGCACACTTTGGATTGAAATCCGGTGTCTACTATCCCTGAAATCCCCACGTCATCCGAAATGTAAATTGTTCCTTCTTTTGTTACGGTAATCCCGGCAGGTCTTCCAAAACGGGAATCCCCCTGTAAAAAGCCGCTTAGAAAATCTTCTGCTTTTACTGCTGAACCATTTTCAAAATGAATGCGCTGGACTTTGAATCCCACAGGTTTTTCGGCATTCCAGGAGCCGTGCCACGCAACCAGTCCATCTCCCGACCATTCTGCAGGGATATTTGATGCGCCCCTGAAAAAGGTGAAGGCGATCGGAGCCATGTGTGCCGTAAGTTCCAGCACAGAGGGTTCGGTATTTTTAACAACCTCTTCCTTTGTATTTCCGGCGGGGTCCTCCCGGCTCTTATCTACCTCTCTTTTTCCATAGGCGTATGGGAAACCATAATCTGCGCCCTGTTTTATCTGGTTTACTTCTTCCGGCGGCCATTCGCTGCCCTTTGCATCGCCTCCGTTATCTACACCCCAAAGTTCCTTGGTCTGAGGATGCCAGTCGAAACCAATGGTATTGCGAAGACCACTGGCATAAAGTTTTCTACTCCAGTTTCTTGGATCAACCTGTAACATTACCGCCGTTTCCTTATCACTTTCCTTACAGTCGTTGCATAACGAACCCACACTGATATAAAGCATCCCGTCTGGTCCAAAATCCATTGTCCGGTTTGGATGCTGACCTCCGTCCGGAAGGTCTTTGATCAATGTTTCTTTTCCATAAATATTAAGCGTGCCATCTGGTTTAACCGGATAACGGCGAACTTCGTTGCTATTGCACAGGTACATCCAGTTATCTTTCATGGTTATGCCATGGACACCTTTAAATTCAGATACAACTGTAATCAGATTTTCGAATTTGCCGTCTTTGTTTTTATCTTCCAGTAAAAGTACGTCGCCACCATCTCTTCTGGTCACATACACATTTCCAGAAGGACTGGTATAAAGCATACGGGGTTTGCCCAAACCTGAAGCAGCAACATTCACCTGCCACCCGGCAGGTACTTTTAACAGTTTAACCATCTCTGGTTTAAATTCTAATACCTGTGCATACTTGGTTACTGAAAGGGATCGGGTAACTTCTTTCGGCGGTAGCCCTCTTTGGGCATGCGCCCCAATGGCGGCCGACATTGCCAGTCCCATAATGATAAATCGTAAATTTCTGTTTTTCATATTCCGGTTTTTCTTTTGGTAACATTTTCTTTTACCCATAGTTTTGAAGAAGAGAAATAATCAAAACCATTTGGGAATATATATATGCTGGATGTTTACCCTTATGATTGACATCCCCTGAGTAAATACATGACATAATGGTTATTCATGATCTAAATAGATCGGGTGTTCCTGAGTCTTGGGTGGCTATATGCGTTTTATGGTAAGCAACTATAACTAGCCATATTAAAGCTAAAAACCAATTCCAAGATCAGATGTTATTATATTGTTAACTAAAAGATAATATTATGGCAAGAGGAACAAGAGTGGAGCGCAATTCGGTTTCCAACCAGGACCACGAAATCAAATATGAAGCAAATAAGCTAGATGTCAAACCAGATAAAATAAGAGACGTGAAATCGAGCGCCGGCAACCAGCGAAAAGACATCGAAAAAAAGGTAAAATAAAAAACGAGCTCCGAAAGGGGCTTTTTTTAGCCGCATGAAGATTGCCACCTATAATATAAACGGCGTTAATGGCCGCATCGAAACCCTTCTGAAATGGCTTAAAGAGGCCGATCCGGATATTTTATGCCTGCAAGAGCTCAAATGCGAGGATAAATCTTTTCCTATCAGAAAAATCAACGATGCCGGATACCATGCCAAATGGCATGGACAAAAGGCGTGGAACGGCGTTGCGGTTCTATCCAAAAAAGAGATCAAGGAACTCAGGAATGACCTGCCAGGGGAAGATGATGAATATACCCACAGCAGGTATCTAGAGGTTTTTACTTACGATACCGTGATTGGTTGCATTTATCTTCCCTTCGGCAACCCATATCCCGGGCCTAAATATGAATTCAAAAAACGCTGGTTTTCAAGATTGATCGACCATGCGAAAACGCTTATTGCAACAGGGCTTCCGGTTATGCTAGTTGGTGACTACAACGTGATGCCCACCGACCTTGATACTTATAAGCCTGAGAAATACAAAAACGACGCACTCTTCAGGCCTGAGATCAGAGCCAATTATCAATCTCTATTGGATCAGGGATGGACGGATGCCATCAGAACCCTGTATCCAACTTCTGCCATTTATACCTATTGGGATTACCTGCGAAAAGCCTATGAGCGGAATGCGGGCTTAAGACTGGACCACTTTTTATTGACCGCGGATCTTGCGGAAAAATTAAAAGAAGGGGATGTTGATAAACACGTGCGGGGCTGGGAAGGGGCTAGCGACCACGCACCCGTATGGATAGAGCTTACCGATAAGCCGTTAAAGAAAAACCTCAAATCCCAGAAGACCGGTTCAGCAAAAGCGAAGGGATTTCTCGACACTCTTCCGCCAGATATTCAAGACATTGTCCGGTCGGTGGAAGAAACTACGATGCCCTCGGGGATAAAACCGATGAAAGCTACATTGGTTGACGAACCTTTTGATGAGCCTGGCTGGCTGTATGAGATTAAGTGGGACGGCTACCGTGCCATTTCCTATTTAAAGAAAGGACGAACAGAGATCTATTCCAGGAACAATTTGGAATTCACCCAGTTTACCTCCATTTCCGAATCACTCGACAGCCTGAACCTCAATGCCATTCTGGACGGGGAGATCGTAGCATTAAAGGAAGATGGTTCGGCCGACTTTGGCGCCCTTCAGAACTGGAAGAATACCCAGCGGGCAAAACTGCACTATTATCTGTTTGATATCCTTTGGCTCCAAGGCTATTCGCTTTTATCCCTAACACTTAATCAAAGGCGCCAGGTACTTGAAGCCATTGTGCCCAAAGAACATGAAAGCATAAAATTAAGCCAGGCCTACCTTACCTCAGGCATAGACTTTTTTCATGCCGCCAAGCGGATGAAGCTGGAAGGTATTATCGCCAAGCGGGCAGATAGCTTTTATTCCTCCGATAGCAGATCTAGGGAATGGCTGAAGATAAAGGCGAAGAGAAGGCAGGAAGTAGCGATCGGCGGATACACGCGAAACGAAGGGACCGAAAAATATTTTAGCGCACTTGCCTTAGGCGTATATGATGGTAAGGGAAAGCTGAAATATATCGGTAAGGTAGGCACCGGATTCAATCAAACTACTCAAAAGGAACTCATGGATGAGTTCGATAAGCTGGCCACAAAAACCTGTCCCTTTGAAACCACGCCCGATGTGGACGAGCCATCACAGTTCAAACCTCAGCGACTTGGAGCAAAGCCAACATGGCTAAAACCAAAACTCATCTGCGAGATCGAGTTTGCCGAGCTGACCAGCGACGGGAAAGTACGTCAGGCATCATTTAAGGGATTAAGGAAAGACAAAGATCCCAAAGAAGTTATTCTGGAACTCGAGGCGGATACACAGACACTTGTTCATGAAGTGAAACTTGAACAGAAATTGACTGAAGAAAACTCAGAGAAGCCTACGAAGGCCATAAAACCTGCTAAGGGCAAAAGCCTAAAAACCACAAAGCCCCTATTGGAAGGCAGCTCGCAGATTCAGGGAAAGAAAATCGATGGACATATCCTGAAGTTTACCAACCTGGACAAGCTTTACTGGCCGGAAGATAAGGTGACCAAGCGCGATATGTTCAACTATTATGATGCCGTAGCGCCGTTCATGGTTCCCTATCTTTTGGACAGGCCAATGTCACTCAACAGGTTTCCGGGCGGAATCCATGGAGAAAGTTTTTATCAAAAGAACGTTAAGGAAACCGCACCGACATGGGCGCATACCATGCCACATACCAATGAAAAGGGCGAAGAAAAAAGCTATCTTCTGGGCAGAGACAGGGCAACTCTTTTATGGATGGCAAGCCTTGGCTGTATAGAAATGAACCCTTGGTTCAGCAGGGCTGCTTCTCCGGATAATCCAGACTATTGCGTGATTGACCTGGATCCCGATAAAAACACTTTTGAGCAGGTGATCAAGGCTGCACTGGTAACCAAGGATGTGCTCGACAGTATCGGCGTACCGGGCTTCGCTAAAACCTCTGGTTCAACCGGCATCCATATTTATATCCCACTGGGCGCAGAGTACACCTACGAACAATCGCAATTATTTGCCAATTTGATTGTTCGGCAGGTCCACCGGGAACTGCCGAAATTCACCACGCTGGAACGCAGCATTTCTAAGCGGGGTGGTAAAATGTATCTTGACTTTTTGCAAAACAGGCCAGGTGCGACCATTGCTGGCGTTTATTCACTCAGGCCAAAACCCGGCGCGACGGTCTCGATGCCTTTGCTCTGGGACGAAGTTAAACCGGGACTGAAAATGCGCGATTTTACCATCTTCAACGCTATCGACAGGTTAAAAGAAACAGGCGATTTATTTATGGGCGTACTGGGAAAGGGAATAGATATGCATAAGGTGCTCTCTTCGGCTCAGGAAAACTTCACTTAGTTTTGACGTTTATTTTCTTGCCAGGCATTATGCCAAGTTTATTGCTAAAACAAAAAAGCTCACAATGCATTTATACTAAAAATTAACACCATGGAAAGATATGTTTTTGACCTTCCTACAGATAGAGGAAATATACAGGCAACAGTTGAGGAGGCAGGGGAATGCTATAGCGTTCTGTTTGACGGAAAGTTTGCGGGCAGCATGTGGCAGGATGAGCATAGGGGCATGCAGTGGCAAACTGACGATGATGAGCTACAGCCATTTACGTGGGAGATAGCCGTTCATCTTTCCGAAGCTTTTTCTCGAAAAGGCTTTCCTTCACTTTTGATGGGTTCATATCCGGAAATCGTTTCGACCGAATGGAAAACCAGTGAAACCCTTGAAGTGCGGGTAAAGACTGATACTGATATGGAAGTGTTTACTACTTTTTTAAAGGACGAAGTATTAAACCTGGTGACATTTGAAGAACATTTAGATCTCATGGTCAAAAGAGAAGACGACGCCTACTTTACCATTATAGGTATAAATTGAAAAAGTATGTTCTTGGGTAACTACTTGATTTTTGTTGCTAAGTGTGGATATAAGGAATAGATTCTTTTCTTTTTATCCTCAGTATCTGCCTTTTTTAACAATCTTTGAAATAGGTTGGATTTTAGATAATGTGTATCATCTCCGCGGTAATAATAGTCGACAATAAAGTCCTCGCTCAAGGTTAAAAGGTTTTCCAATTCATTCAACCCCACTAAATCAAATAATATAGCTGTGTCATCTTGCGGATTATCGTCATACTTAATAAAGTGTTCCCTAAACCCGCCTGGTATATTTCTAACATGGTCAACAAATCTATATAGCGGTTCAAGGACGATTACCTGAAATAACGAGTCGTCATGATTTTTACTAGTCATGACCTCCACCGTTTTTTGGTATATCAAACTTAAACTATGAGTATGTGGGGGGACAGTTTGTGTGAGAGACAAGTACGCTTTGCAAAATACCTCGATATAAAACACAACATTTTGATAAATCGCAGGAGACAAATTATTTAAAAGTTCAAATTGATAGGAATCCATATCATATACCTTTTCATCTTCGATTACCTTGATTGCATTTTCCAACAACAGAGAAATTACGACATACTGGTTCATGCACGAATTTACTGCACGATTCGATGTTGATTTTCGACTTGCAACTAGCCCAACAGTACTAATCCATACGTAACCAAATTGGCTTTCTGAAATATGTAATTTCTTTACAGAATCATAATGATAATAGGTCTCCGCAAATTGCTTATTTTTTATCCCCAATTTTTTGAGGAGCGAAATAAATAATTGTCTTTCCACAAATCTAAATTTGCAGGCAAACTGTTCCCCTCCATCTATATCCGCAAAAATCTCTTCTAAATCATTGCGATTGGATATTACCCAATATTTTTCTTCGTTTTCCTCTATAAATTTCATTTCTATCGAGTCCTAATTCCATTATACTTCTTTGCGAAGGTCGGTATCAACACCGCAATTTAGCTGCGTAATAGATTTTAGTTTTAATTTAGGAGTCCTTGATTGATATATTTGGGTTCCATTGCCCAACTCTGGTAAGTCCAAGGTCCTCCCAGGAGTTAGTTTTTATTTTGACAACGTCCTCCGTGTCATAAAGCATTGGTACCTCTTTGTTATACGGCAGCGATGCGTGTATCTCCTTGATTAATGATTTAGCTGAACCAACAATGCCAAATACTCTTGGCTGAAGTAACTGAAAATCCAATCGATCTTCCATCTTTAAGTCTTTGGGTAGAATGCTCCGCGTATGTATAACTTCGTTTCTTATGCTCTCTAACCTGCAAAATGTGGAATATGATTTAAACTGTCCAGGATCTCTCATTGCCAAGGCATTAGGTAGAATTTGGCGCAACTTCTGAGTCGTAGACTTCCATCTTTGTATTTCCTTAAAATCCCACACTCTTTCGCCATCAGTAGTTTTTTCAATATAAGAATATTCTTTAGGTATTAGAGCATTGCATAGGCACTCAACGGCTGTATAAGCCATAATAATACTTATTCTTATATGCTCGAAATAATCATATAACTTAACTACATCTTCATCGGATAGGTCATACGAGGATCTCGTCGAAATCTTCGGCTCTATCAATTCTTTATGTAAACTTTTTGCTACCTTCAATTCACGTTCCGATGCATTGAGATACATAGCAGTGGAATTGGGATTGTCAAATTTTATCGTTGCCTTACCAGCTTTCAATGTTACAACTTCTTGCATTGCTATATCCTCTCCTGTATCCTGTATTTCATAAATAACAAGCTTAACTTTTCGCTTATCCGAAACATGATGTAGTTTTCCTTCCATAGTTAAAAAGTATCCGTTAAATCAAGATATTCTTATGCAGTTATGTATTGTTTGTGTCCACATCCATTTTTGCTCTAACAAATCTATCAAAATATCCACCATCAATATTTTTTACTCGTTTAAAGCTTTTCCAAGAAGATGTAAGTTGGATATTTCCAATTGATAATTCATCGACTCCTAAAAGTGACCTAGAAAGAAGCGCAAACTTTACATCTGCTGAATTAAAAACAAATTGGTCTTCTCTTGACAGCAAAATATCGTTTTCCTGACGTTCCATAAAAATGGACATAGCATCTGAAACGTCCCTTAATTGTTCATATAATTCCGTTGGAAAAATTGCCCCGGCTTCTTCTTTTGCTATCGAATGATCCCGAAGTATATCCCTAATGTCTTCTAGCGCTTCTTCTTTGAAATGATTTTCTATTATCAGCGTAGAAAAAATCTTAAACCTTCCATGATAGTGAAAAAGCTTCGAAATCAAATCTATTTGCCTACTGTAAAGTTGTTCTCGAAAAGAGTTAGCCTGTGATTTATGTGTATAGTAAAAGCCTATAACGGCTACTAACAAAGTTGCAATAATTCCAGCCAGTCCAACAATCAGGGTCACCGTGTTTTCTTCCATCTATTTTTGTTAAAATCAATACTAAAGATAAAAATTTTATCAATGTCTCTAAAGCACATTATTTGAAATTCCTACCACCATGAAAAGCCTTATTAGGTGCTTCTTCACGAACCAGCGCCCGCTTATTCTGTGATGGATAAGGTGCCGTTTTTTCATCGCCTCGAGCTAAAGTCAACACCGGCAACTCATCAACTTCTCGCTGCACCAACTTGCCCAGCATTTTTGTAAAATCAAAACACTTGCTCACGATCACGTGTACCACCTTTCCCTCACGCTGCAACCGGCCTTCCACCATTAGTAGCCTTGCATGCAATATTTCCTTGCGGTAGGTTTCGAACAGTTTTTCAAATACAACCAGATTAGAAGATCCCGTTTCATCTTCTATGGTGATAAAACAAACCCCGCCCGCAGTTCCGGGACGCTGGCGTACCAGTACCAATCCCGCGACCTTTACCAGCTGCCCATCTGTAGAATCATTATTGATATGGTGGCAACTGCGGATATTGAGCATATCCAGTTGCGACCGCACGAAACTCACCGGATGTGCTTTGAGCGAAAGCCCTATGCTAGCATAATCCTGCACCACGTGTTCCCCCTTTCCCATAAGCGGCAATTCGACCTGCGTTTCCAGCACACTTTCAGATGCCTGTCCCTTGAATAATTCTACTGGCATATCCTGCAAAGCCGAAACTTCCCAGAGCGCCTTGCGCCGATCCATTCCCATAGACCGAAAAGCATCCGCGTCAGCCAATCTCTCCAGTGCAACGATTGAAACCCCTGCATCACGAAGCGCGGTAACGCTTTTATATCCTTCGCCACGTCCATCGACCAGGGTATCGACATCATCGACCCTGATACCGCTGATCTGCCGGAATCCCAAACGCATCGCAAAATATTTGCCCGATTTTTCTTCGAGCTTATTATCCCACAAAGAATAGTTAACATCTACCTCGCGCACCTCGACGGTTTGTTTCTGGGCATCGATAACAATCTGAGCAGGCTGGTAAAATCCCATCGGCATGCTGTTAAGCAGTGCCGCTGCAAAAACATCCGGGTAATAATGTTTCAGCCAACATGACACATACACCAGCAGCGCGAAACTTGCCGCATGCGATTCTGGAAAACCATAGCTTCCAAATCCCTCCAGTTGTTTGAATATCCGCTTTGCAAACTCTAGGGTATATCCTTTGGCCAGCATTCCATCTATTAGCTTCTGCTCATATTGGTTCACCAGGCCCTTGAATTTGAACGTTGCCATACTTCTTCGCAATCCATCGGCTTCGGCCGGGGTAAATCCTGCTGCAACGATTGCAATTTTCATTGCCTGTTCCTGGAACAAGGGGACACCGAGAGTTCGTCCCAGGATTTCTTCCAGCTCCGGCGAAGGGTATACCACTGGCTCTTCGCCATTTCGCCTTCGCAGATAGGGATGAACCATATCTCCCTGTATCGGCCCTGGCCGAACGATTGCCACCTCTATCACCAGATCATAAAATTCCCGTGGCTTTAACCTGGGAAGCATGGACATCTGCGCCCTACTCTCGATCTGGAATACGCCAAGCGTATCGGCCAGACAGATCATGTCATAAACCTCGGGATCATCCTGTGGAATATTGGACAGTGTAAACTGCTTTCCATAATGATCGCGGCAAAGGTCGAACGCTTTGCGTATGCAGGTAAGCATGCCAAGGGCCAATACATCCACCTTCAAAAAGCCTAGGGCATCGATGTCATCTTTATTCCACTCGATGTTCGTGCGGTCCTCCATCCTGGCATTAAGGATAGGGCAGAGATCCGTAAGCTTCCCCTGGGTTACTACAAATCCCCCAGTGTGCTGGCCAAGCTGCCGCGGAAAGCCCATCATCTGAGAGGTAAGCTCCAGCGTTTTTTTTAGGTGCGGATCGTTTGGATTCAGGCCCTGTTCAGTAATCCTTTTTCCCTCGAACCATTCATCGGTAAACTCCCAAATGGAACTTGAAAGCCTATTAATAGTATCCACCGAAAGCCCCATTGCTTTTCCCACATCCCGGATTGCGCCCTTTTGGTGCTGCTGGGTAACTGTTGCTACGATTGCCGCCCGGTCACGCCCGTATTTATTGTAGATATACTGGATGATTTCTTCTCTTCGCTCATGCTCAAAATCCACATCGATATCAGGGGGCTCGTTTCTGGCGGGGGAAATAAAACGCTCAAAAAGCAGGTCGAATTTCATCGGATTTACTGATGTGATCCCTAAAACAAAACAAATGGCAGAGTTGGCCGCCGAGCCCCGTCCCTGGCATAGGATCCCGCGTGACCTGGCCTCCCGCACAATATCTTCCACAAAAAGAAAATAATTGGCATAATCCATCTGCCTTACAAATTCCATTTCATGGTGGATCATCTTAACCACTTTTTCAGGGATGTCTTCACCGTAAAACTCATGTGCCCCTTTCCAAGTAAGAAACTCCAGCTCCTCCATTGGACACCTGCCGCTCTGATTGATCTCTTCTGGATAAACGTATTTCAGTTCATCCAAAGAAAAATTACTGGCCTCGGCAATCACCATTGTATTTTTGATCGCACTTGGATATCTTCTGAACAATCGTTCCATTTCTGCAACCTCTTTCATATAGCGCTCTGCATTCTGGTGCAATCGGAACCCCGCCTCCTGAACGGTGCATTTTTCCCGCACGCATGTTAGCACATCCTGCAGTTCCCTGCGCGAGGGATCATGGTAATGGATATCGCCCGTTGCCACTACCGGAATGCTATAAAAATTTGAAAGCTGTGACGTCCTAAAGATCAGTTTATCATCATTTCCCATATAGGATCTGGTAGCCGCCAAATATAACTGCCCGTTCAGTGCCTGCTTGTATTCAGCAACCGCACTAATAAAGCTCGCCTCGTATTCAAACCTGCGGTTGAGCTCTCCAGGCATCACAATGCAAAAGATGATTCCCTTGCTATGGGCATAGACATCCGCCCTTGAAATGTGGCAGGATCCTTTTTCGGTCCGCATATTGCCAAGGGTGAGCAGTGCCGATAATCTGCCGTAAGCTTCCCTGTCGGTTGGATAGGCCAGTAAGCTCGGTCCATCCAGCAGATCCAGCCTGCAGGCCGGAATAAGCTTTACGTTTTTTTCCCTGCATGCCGCATGAGCCCGGACAATTCCGGCCAAGGTGTTACGGTCAGTGATCGCTATTTTTTGATATCCAAAAGCCTCCGCCTGTTCCACCAGTTCATGGGCATGCGATGCCCCTCGTAAGAAACTAAAATTCGATGTCACCTGTAATTCGCTATACGCCATAACTATCTTCCTTATGCAAAAAATCCATGGATAAACCATTTATGCTTATTTTCTCCCCCGTAATGCCCGGAACGGAACAGCCAGTAGCGGCCGCCCTGCTCATCCTCCACCTGGTAATAATCCCTGTGCTCACCCTGATCCAGCCACCATTCCCGCTCGATGCGCTCCGGTCCATCGGCTTTTGTAACAATATGTCGAACACCCTTATATATAAAAAACTTAGGGGGATGATCGGGGATAATGGCCATCACTTCTATAGGGGCTGGAGTTTGAAGAAGCTCCGTAGGCCGAGGCCTGTCGACCCGCCATGGCGCATTCGGTTTTTCTGTTACCGATGCCGCTTTGAGTATTGCCCGTTCTGGCCAATACCTTTTGGCGGGCAGATAGCGATGTATCACCTGAAAACCGACCTTTCCAGCTACACGGTCGAGTAGTTTGATCACGCTCTTGTCATCAAGTCCCGGCTTTGATGACCACATTTCTTCCTGGGGGACCTCCACATCATCCACTCTCGGTGCATCCAGCACAAAAAGCTCAATGCCCAGGGCTGGCCTGATTTGATCGATCTTCAGCTGGAAAAGCTTGAAAAGGTGGCTGAGGCTATGTGAGGCGCCACTTGTGCCGATATCAACCTGTACCACTTTGCCGTCGATCCGGTAGCAGCTAAGCACGCCGGACCTTAATCCCTTTCCTTCAGCCTGCATGCGCTTGCACAGGTTTTTAAGCAATTTATTAATGGCGATCTCTATTCCGTTTCGCGTTTTGATGGGCTCCAGGCAGGCCAGCCTTTCGCTGAACCCCACAGGCACCTGAAGGGGAAGAAGGACTTCATTTTCTGTACCAATGGCTTGGGCCAATCGCAGCAGAAAATCTTCCCCAAATCGCCTGCGTAATACCGATCTGGGCATCCCGATAAAACTTTTGATCTGGTAAAATCCAAGTTTCCGGAGTTTGGCCAACACTGTTTCCTCAAGGCGTAGGGCATCAGGTACCAGGTTAAGCAGCGCATCCACATGCTCGCCGATCGGGATCAGCGGGGTCACTTTTCCATAATGGGAAACTGCCCAGGCAGCCCCAGGCGTATCGGCTATTGCAACGCGAACCGTATAGCCCTTGCTTTTTAGCCTGGAAACGATTTCTTTTAGGTATCCGCGTTCCCCGCCCCAAAGATGGCAGCATCCGCTTGCCTCAAGCAGCAGTCCATCCATTGCAAATTCATCGATGGCAACTATTGGCGAATAGCGCACGCACCATTCGCCAAGCCCTTTGAGCAGTTTTTTCGGTCTTCCAGGTTTATCGTCCAGAACCTCAAGTCCGGGACAAATAGCCTTTGCATCGGCAGCACGCATTCCAACCTCGACACCGAAACTATGGGCCAGTTCGCTCACCGCAGTGATCAGCATTCGGCCATGGTCGGGCGCAGCAAAAACAAAGGGTACGCCGGAAAGCTCGGGCCTGCGGATAAGCTGCCAGTCAGCTAGCAGCTGGCGGAACCATATGGAAACAAAACGCCTTTGCATGAGATCTATCCAATCTGCCTGCCCTCCATTTCAGACCAAACAAGCTGTTTTTTGATTTTCTTAATTTCCACGAATTTTTCTCCCGCCCATTCCAGCACGAAGTTTCCAGGATTCCCGTTGCGCACCTTCAGCAGCTCGACCTGCCAGCGGGGAAACCCCAGTCCCGGCATTCCATCTTCTGTTTGAGAAGGCATGGGACTGATCCTCCACCTAGCCGTGGCGACTGTACTAGCGGTTTTATTTTCATCTTTTCGAAGTATAAAACCTGTAACGCCACTTGATTCTACAGCCAGCTGCAATCTTCGAGATTCGATAAGTGAGAGATTATTGACCTCGGCGACTACTGCCGCGAGCCCCTCGCATTTGAGGGCTTCTTCTGTAATCCATAGTACATCCTTTTCGGTCTGGACATCCATAAAAATAATGCGCTCAGCCTCAACATTGAAAAGTCCCAGTGATGCAGGGAACAAACGGCGTGATGTGCTTGCCCATACGCATGCCGCACCATTTTCCATGAGTATGGCCAGCAGTCCTGCGATAAAGCCATCGCTTGCCGCCGATTGTTCGGGGACTACGGTAATAAATTCATGGATTGCCTTTTTCGGGAACACGCCACCAGGGAAAGCATCTTCTATATCTCCAAGGCCAATACGCTCAGTTTTGCTTGAGGCCACAGGTTTAAAACCCTGCCACAACAGGATATCCTGTTGCAATTTTTGAAACAATTCCCTTTTAGCATCCATGATAATTAACTTAATTTTTTAGCTATTATTTTTAGTATTAAAAATATACAACAAACATAAAACTAAAATTGTTAGCAAATCACGAAATGTGGAAAAGATTTTGTTTTTGGTGGAGAACTCAAGGCGGATAGCGCATACTGTTAAGATCGGTGATGTTCTATTTTGACCAGAAAAAATAATGTTTTATTAGTAGCGATAAGGAAACCGTAATAATTTATAGATTGGATGATTCAAATTCGATAAGCCCCGGAACGTTATAGTTGTCGGCAGTTTCTTCCCGGTATGTTTGATTAGCTTCTTGATCAGCGTACCTTATTTTGACGCAGCTGCCGTTTTTCAACATGCGCTTTTAAAATAGCTTCCCTAATCAACTGTAGGCTAATCATGAGTCTTTGGTATTTATCGTAAACAGCAAACATTTGGTTTTAACATTAACTAAAATATGAAACCAAGACTAATTTTTCAAATGGTCAAAATCCATGTTCTAGATCCACAGACTAATGTTAAGAGCTGAGTGATTAGTATATTCTAGCGGGGTGGCCTCACCTGCAAACGGGTAATCCTTATCAATAGTGCAAGCCTCCATTAATTTGATGGAATTTGGGTAAGTGCAATTTCGGTCAGCCGTTCTTCGCTCGGTTCTTCCATCAACCATTTCCCCTGTTAGGTCATCGGTAAGTATTGTCGGCATTCCTTTTCTTGGAATTATGGATTTGCTGCTTAATACCATTTGCTGCAGTTGTCCCAAACGCTACGGTGAGAACGCATTGTCCCACTTCTTTATCGAAACGATCGTTATACACTCCCGGAAACCAAAATATTCCTTGCCACAATCCCAATCTGATATGGAAGTTTATCGGTATCGTTCAATAGCTGCCTTTTTTGCCATAGATTCGATAATTCCGGTAAAAAGCACCTGCGGCATTATAACGCATGAAGCTATGTAAAATGTATTAGCTAATTTTTGAATAGTATGGTAGCTTGAATCTTTCGAAATGTCTAAGCATCTGCCACCATTCCCAAAATTTCCATGGTTTTAGAGTGAAAGTTCGATAAAGTGTCTGATCTTTATCTGGATTCTGTTTTTGAAACCGTTTAAATCTTATTTGTCCCACCTCATAATCTAAACCTTTCCCTGGTTGTTCAACGTAAATAAAGCTAGCATCGTTATTTTGATAACTGTAATTTTCTTCGAGAAAATAATTAACTGGTGGTAAATTAGTTATAATCACAATTGAAACAATTATGATGATCCAAATTTTGATTTTCTTTTTCATAATATTCTATTTACAAGGCCCATTGCTTCCAGGAACACGCCCTCCAGCTTCGTTGATATCTGATTTTGGATTAGCTGCTTTTTGTTCCCGCAAAGCGCTTGCCATTCCTGCGGGTGTTTTGGCAAAACTGGCCCCACCAGGTCCACCCAATCCAATTTGAGTCGTTGGGTCTGGGATTGGAATGCCACCTGCCTGGCCCGCCCCGTAAACGAATGCTGAGCAATTATAATCCAAGAAATGGTAGTTTGTTGGTGGGTTGCTGACGTAATCAATTACTTTTTGAAAACTTTCACCAGTTACATAATATGTTGCGCCTATATCATATTCCATATCTCCATTGTCCAAAATCTGTGATTTTGATGTTAGCTTCTCCAATCCTGTTCCTGTAGGATAAAAGCCAACCGTTTGGGTAATGGTGGTGCTGCCGCTGGTTTTGCTCAATGAAATGGCAACATGGCCGAAACTGTTGGCACCGACATTGAAATAGGTTCCCGGTTGGGGTTCCACAACATATACCCTAACAACGCAGGCTGCATTTACATCTGAAATTTTAGAAAAGCATTTCATCATTTCTTTAGGATTGACCGGACTTTTATCCTCACCGGGAAGATTGGATGGGGGAGGAGGAGATGATGGTGAACTTCCGCCCCCGCCGCCATGTTGTGGACCGGATGAATCACCACCGACCCCATCGTAATAGCCGCCTCCACCTCCGCCACCACTATCATCAATATAGGTAGTAGAGCAAACCTTAGTAGAATGAACAGTAAAATCCCCCTCTGCATCTATATAGGTGTCCTGAAGCCAATCGCAGGTTGCAACCGCCAGGAGCATGAGTTTTCCCTGTACTCCGCTGAAGGGATTTACTTCTTTAAACTTCAGGTTTGCATAGGCTTGTGGTGAAAACTGCTGTATTATTCCAACGGGCTTACCATCGCTGTAAAGTCTGCCACCGGTCAGTCTATAGTTAAGGTCATATTCAAATATCCGCCCGGTGAAATCAGATGCTTTTGCCGTTCGTTTTTCCTGCAGGTACAGCGCCTCTGGTATGATTTCCAGAATTTTAGCCTCAATCCGGGAAGTTTTGTAATTCCTTAATATGACAAGCTCCCTGTATCCCTGTTTATAGTTTTGATAGGTCGGCTGCCCATCCAGCAGAACCGTCCATTTATTTCCATCCCTGGTGGCAACACTTTTTGCAAGTTGCCAGTCGATATGGATTTTTTCCAATACCTTACTGCTGTCTGGGTCAATCCGTGAAATATACTTCTGAGCTTCACTTAAAGATAAGGTAACATTTTCCGCAGGATCAGTTTGAGTTGTGTTTTCATCCATCTGATCCTTTTTGCACCCGAAGGAAAGCAATATAAAAAGTATCACAATTTTGAAATTTGTTTTCATAACATTAATTTTCTAGTTAAAAACCGGAGATGAATCTTGCCTGTTTTGTGTCTTGTGACACATTTGCATTTTTTTACGCCGAATCCTGCTCAGCGTTTCGCGGCTGATTCCAAGGTAAGAAGCGATATTGTTCTGACTGGTTTGCTGCTCAATATCGGGATGCTGTTCATGCAATTTTTCATAGCGCAGATTTGGGGTCTGGGTACGCAGGAAAATTGCCCTTTCCTCGCTCATAATATAATACTTCTGTATAACGATCCTGCCCAGCAGATTGCCCTGAGGAAAATCTGCGTAATAGGCGTTCAACTGCTGCCAGCTGATCGACTGCAATTTACAATCCTGAAGTACTTCTATGTATTCATGAGCTGGTTTTTGGGTGAAAAAGCTGTAAACAGAAATCATCAGATCCCCCTTTCCCATAAACCAGGTGGTGCACTCTTTGCCATTTTCATCAATGAAATAGGCACGTAGAAAACCATTGCGGATGAAGTATAGTCTTCTGGCGGTTTCACCCGGCCTGAGAAGGAGATGTTTGCGGCTAAAACTCTCTGTGACCACCTCTTCATTTACCCTGTTCTGCAGGGGAGCAGGAAGCGGTGCAATGAAGCTCAGCGTTTCCAATAGATCGGCTTCTTCGGTAGCTCTTTTTTGCATAGCTTGTCGATTGTGTCACAAATCAACTCTTCAGCGTATTTACCTGGCTAATATTGTCCTGTCGGAAGGATGTATTCTTTTTTAACGGAATTTATTCGCTTTTGTTATGCGAGACCGCTTAAAAGCCTGCTTTTCCGGTATCTGAATAAATGCTGCTCAGTTCAATAACCAAAAATGTATTGTTATGAATCTGGAAAAACTATCAGAAAAACTTTATGCCCAGCTTTTACTTCAGGTAGAAGAAACCGCTAACATCAATGACGCAATGGAGAAACTAAAGAGCGGTCTTGCACTTGTTCAGAAAGCCCTGGTACAGCTAAAACTCGAAATCTCCAAAATCGGTTTTGCCGATCAGCAGGAGGAAATTTATTTTTTTAAAAAGGGTAAGCCTCAGATTTATGCGCAACTGATCCTGATTACTGAGCGGTATGCGATAGAGAACGGCATGCCCTTGCTGGGTAAGGAAAAGCAGCTTGCACACCTGGAGTCACAGCTATCCTTCATTGACCGTTTCTTTCGCCAAAATGAATTTCTTTACCAGTATTACCGGATGAGGGCTACCGATCTCGACGAACGCTATTTTATCAGGGGTGGCGGTAGTCAACTCATCGGTTTTTCCGAGGTGCCAGAAGTGGATCCGGCTTTTTCAACAGCGGCAGATTATCTGTTTTCCAAATTTATGGCCTATGAAAAGCTTCAAAAGATTTTATCACAGGAGATCGAAATGAGAAAGGGCGCAGAGAGTGGTGTGGATACAAACGCAGTCAAAGGATTAAAGTGGACAGGAGAAGCGGTCAATATGGTCGAGCTGGTGTACGGGGTTTATGAAACAGGGCAGGTGAACGGGGGCAAAATCAGCTTATCCGAGCTGATGGATTTTTTTGGTCAGTTCTTCCAGGTGAATATCTCAGGCTACTTTAAGCGCTTCGCAGATATCAAAAGACGTAAATCAATGAGTAAGACAAGGTACCTAGATGAAATGCAGCAGCTCGTTGCAAAACGGATAGAAGATAGTGACGCCTGGATTCCAGAGGATCAAAAAGGCCGCTACGGGTATTAATCTTCAGGTGAAAGAAAAACGTTAGGTAGTACGCGCGTACTACTGAACCAAAAATCTTTCCCTTCCCAACATTTGTACCGACAAAGGCAGGCAATGGTGCCTGCCACGAAATCTTAAATGTATGTTACAACAATTTTCCTGGACAACTTTTTTCATTTTCTATGCTGTTTTAAGTGCCGTTTGGTATCTGTTACTCGGGCTTACGGTCTATCGGAAGGATGCCATGACTTGCCTTTCGGGTGGCCTGAACAAAGGAGTAACAGCACCTGATGCTGAATCCGGGCAAGGTGCAGATCTGGATTATCCTGCTGCCCCTGAGGTCATGGGCAGATCCAGGATGCCTGAAGGATTAGAGATAATAAGTATGGGCGCATTGAATTTTGCAGCGGGAAATGCCGGATCTCAGCATGATGGGAACAGTAAGTCAGACCAGCTCGGACTAGTTCCCGATGTACTGCAGGAGCTGAAGGAGATTTTTGCAGTCCTGGCCAAAGAAGATGGAACCAAGCAGGATTTCTTTTCCCTTGCAGCCATGATCAGCGAAAAATACGGGCGCATCGGTTCCAGCCCGAATATCGGCAAGATCAATGAGTTTATCCGTGACCATGCGCCTTTTTCGGTAAGTCTGAAGGAACTGGAAAACCTGTGGGACTAATCAACTCGATTTTTAACCTGAAAAATTTTACAATGGACAATTCAATAAAACAAGCAAAAAAACAGGCCTTTCTGAAAACCCTGATGTTCTGCTGCGCCTGGCTAACATTCAATTATATTTTTTCGCTTTCCTGCTTCGCCCAGGATGGTAATGCCGGAATCCAGGAAGCGACCAACAAGGTAAAAGGCTATTTCGATACCGGGTGTGACCTGATGTACGCTATCGGTTCAGTAGTTGGCATCATAGGCGCTATCAAGGTCTTTAACAAGTGGAACGCCGGGGAGCCTGATACCAATAAGGTCGCTGCAGCCTGGTTTGGCAGCTGTATATTTCTGGTGGTAGTCGCTACAGTGCTAAAATCATTTTTCGGGATTTAGCCATGGCAGTTATCTATCAGATCAATAAGGGCGTTTCAAAACCTATCCTCTTCAAGGGGCTTAAGGCGCAATATATTGCCTATCTGGCTATCGGGTTGGTACTGCTGCTCCTGTCTTTTGCCATACTTTATATCTCAGGGCTTAGCCTTTTTCTGCTGCTGCCCCTGATCATGGGATCGGGAACCGCGCTTTTTATGGTGATTTTCCGCTTGAGCTACAGGTTCGGGGAGCACGGACTGATGAAATACCTGGCCCGAAAACGGCTTCCCGGCTATATCCGATTTAGCACCCGCAGGATCTTCACATCCCTAAAGTATCCCAAAGTTAATCTCAAACATTTAACTCTTAAACCATGACAGAGGCCCTCCAAATTCTTCCCATTTATAAAGTAGAGCATGACTGTATCCTTTCTTACAACGGGGACATCACCATTGCGTACCGCACAATTCTGCCCGAGATCTTTTCTCTTTCCGAAAGGGACTATGAAGCATATCATCAGGCATGGGTAAAAGCCATCAGGCTTTTGCCTTCCGGAAGCATTTTTCATAAACAGGACTGGTTTATCCAGGAAAAATTCCGTGCAAATTTTGAAAAGGCCGAAAGCGGTTTTCTTTCCCTTTCCAGTGAACGTTTTTTTAACGAAAGGCCCTATACCCATCACAATTGCTACATTTTTCTCACCCGCAGGGCAATGGCAGGGAAATCATCCTCATCGGCCACTTCTGGCCTGATGAGAAGAGGGCTTGTTCCCCCGCAGACCATCAGCTATACGCTACTGTCAGACTTTTTGGATAGTGCCGGTCAGTTCGCGGGCATCCTTCATGATTCCGGGTTCGTCTCTCTGGAACGCTTAAAGGATGATGAGCTTGCAGGTACAGCCACCTCCGCCGGCATTATTGAACGCTACTGCACGCTACTGGGTGAATCTGAAATGCCAATGGTCCGAGACATCCATTTAAAGGAGGAAATCAGAATCGGGGAGAAGCGTATGGAAATCTATACCCTGGCGGATGTCGAAGACCTGCCTTCTTTTTGCGGTAGCCGCATTAACTATGAGCCCTATTCTAATGACCGGTCCAAATTCAGCATCGGATTTGCCAGTCCCCTTGGGCAATTGCTCAGCTGCAACCACATCCTGAACCAGTATGTTTTTATCGGAGATACCCAAAAGACCCTTAAAAAGCTTGAGGCTAAAAAACTGCGCCTGCAGTCACTTTCTGCCTATTCCCGTGAGAATGCGGTTTCACGCGATGCGGTAAATGACTTTCTTAACGAAGCGGTGGCACTTGGCAGGCTTCCGGTAAAGTCGCATGTAAATATAATGGCCTGGTCGGATGATGCCGTTGAGCTTAAAGATATCAAGAATAAGGTGGGCTCCTGCATGGCTGCCATCGATGCTTCGGCCAAAAGGGAAACTGATGGACAGGCTCAGATCTGGTTTGCAGGGCTTCCCGGAAATGAAGCCGACTTTCCCATGAACGATACTTTTGATACTTTTTTGGAGCAGGCAACCTGCCTTTTCAACATGGAAAGCCATTACCGGGATTCTCTTTCTCCCTTCGGCATCAGGCTTGGCGAGCGCATTTCCGGACGGCCCGTGCATGTTGATATTTCAGATGAGCCTATGGAAAAGGGCTACACCACCAACCGCAATAAATTTATACTCGGCCCCAGTGGGTCAGGCAAAAGCTTTTTCACCAACCACATGGTCCGGAGCTATTACGAGCAAGGGACCCATGTGCTGCTGGTAGATGTCGGCCATAGCTATAAAGGCCTTTGTGATTTGGTGGGGGGATATTATTTTACCTATAGTGAAACCAATCCTATAGCCTTCAATCCCTTTTACCTGATGCCCGGAGATTTGATGGATACCGAAAAACGGGAGAGTATCAAAACCTTGCTACTCGCGCTCTGCAAAAGGGAAGGTGAATCCTTTACCCGCTCAGAATATGTCGGGTTTTCCAATGCGCTCAGTCTGTATTTTCAACAGCTGGAATCATATCCGGATATCTTTCCCTGCTTCAATTCATTTTATGAGTTCCTTTCCGGGGAATACCTCATGGTTCTCAAAGAAAACGGGGTCAAGGAAAGCTATTTTGATATCGGCAGGTTTCTTTATGTGTTAAAACCATACTACCGGGGCGGGGAATTTGATTACCTGCTCAATGCCACAACCCAGCTAGACCTCCTTTCCGAGCGATTTATTGTTTTTGAACTTGATGCGATCAAGGATCATCCGATTCTTTTTCCCGTGGTGACCCTGATTATTATCGATGTTTTTATCTCCAAAATGAGAAAGCTTAAAGGTATCCGAAAGATGATCCTTCTGGAAGAATGCTGGAAAGCCATCGCCAGGGAAGGCATGGCAGAATACATCCGTTACCTTTTCAAGACCGTGCGCAAGTTCTTCGGCGAGGCTGTGGTAGTTACCCAGGAAGTGGAGGATATTATTTCTTCGCCCATTGTCAGGCAGACCATCATCAGCAGTTCGGCATGCAAGATCCTATTTGATCAGCGCAAATACCAGAACCGCTTTACCGAAATCCAGGAACTGCTGGGGCTGACCGACAAGGAAAAAGCCCAGATCCTTTCCATGAACCGCGCCAACGAACCAGGCAGGAGATACAAAGAAGTATTCATCTCTCCTCCTAGTAAGGTTTACCGCACCGAAGTTTCTTTGGAGGAATATCTCGCTTATACTACCGAAGAGAAGGAAAAGTTGCAGGTACAGGAATATGCTGCCAGGTTCGGGAGTATCCAAAAGGGGATAAGTGCATTAGCCCAGGATATCAGAAAACAATCAATTTAAAAACAAGTAGTTAGCCATGAAAATCTATCATTATTTTTTAGCCGCCTTACCGCTCATGCAGCTCGCGGCCTGTAAAAGGGATCAGACCAGGGAATTTCTTCCCGGAACTTACACCAATTCTGCCAGGGGAAAATACAGTCAGGCCGATGATACCCTCATCGTTGAAGCAACTGAAAGCAACCAGTTTTTAATCCATCGCCGAACGGGATTTAACATTATCGATGGTGGAAAAATAGGGAAGCGTCAATATGAAAGCGAGGAATGGAACGCTGTTTATGATGAGGGCACCAGGACACTTACCGAAACCAGAAAGGGAAGACTGATCAACATCTTTCCCGGATCAGGTTATATTCTCATTGGAAAGAGAAAATACACCAAAAATTAACCCACCCAACAATATGAGATCTCAAATTTTAGGTACAAGGCCATGTACCGCAAAAATCAGAAACCCACTGGCAAACCCGTTTTCGAAGCTTGGTCTGCTGGGAAGAAAAATAAAAAAAATTATGAAAAACTATATGGTAATATTGCCCGTCAGTGCCATGACCATTTGCGTCAGCATCCCTAAAGGCGCCACCGCCCAGATAGCGGTACTGGAGGTTATCAAGGCGGGCGTAAAGAAGGTCATCCGCGCCGTAGACCTCAAGGTTCAGCGTTTGCAGAATGAGACCATCTGGCTGCAGAATGCTCAAAAGGTGCTCGAAAACCAGCTTTCCAAGTTAAAGCTCACAGAGATTGCCGACTGGACGGAGAGGCAGAAAGAACTATACGAAGAATACTATACCTCTCTATGGAAAGTGAAGTCCGCCATTACTTATTATAAAAGGGTAAAAGAGCTCACCTTAAAACAGATCGCAATTGTCGATGAATACAAATGGGCGTGGGGCCTTTTTCAAAAGGACAGCCATTTTTCTTCTGATGAACTTGAGGAGATGCAAAAGGTTTATTTAGGGATTCTCGAGGAAAGTGTCAAAAATCTCGATCAGGTGCTGCTGGTAGTGAATGCCTTTAAAACGCAGATGAGCGATGCAAACCGGTTAGAAATCATTAACGCTGCGGCGGATAAAATGGAGGGAAATTATACCGATCTGAAAAGGTTTAATTCCGGAAACATCACTTTGAGTATCGGACGTGCTAACTCACTGGATGAGGTTGCTAAATTAAAGGAGCTTTATGATGTCAACTAGAAAGAAAAAATGGTTTTTAGTGTGTGCTTCACTACTGCTCTTTGCGCAGGTATCTACAGCTCAGACCTGGTCAGAATGGTTTTCTCAGAAAAAGACCCAAAAAAAATACCTGCTCGAACAGGTCGCTGCACTGAAAGTTTATGCAGGATACCTCAAAAAAGGATATGAGATCGGCAGCTCTGGCCTGGATTTCATCAAAATCGCAAGCAAAGGAGAATTCGATCTGCATGGTGCTTTCTTCGCTTCCCTTAAAGTCGTTAGCCCTGAGATCAAACGCAGCAGCAAAATTGTGGAGATTATCCAGTTGCAGCTTCAGATCGGGAGAGCTATTTCATCGGTTGAAAGCCTGGAATTATTAGGGGATGCTAACCAGGCTTATGTGGCCTTGGTGGCTAGTAATCTGCTCTTGGATAGCCTGAGGGATTTAGAAGACCTGCTGCTGGTGATCACCTCGGGAAAACTGGAGATGAGTGATGATGAGCGCCTGGAAAGGATCGATAAACTTTACAGTGCCATGAAGGAAAAGAAAACATTTACCCTACGCTTTGCCGCTGCAGCCAGATCGCTTGCCTCGGCGCACAGTAAAGAGCTAAAAACCTTAAAGGAAATGGAGGATTGGTATGAAATCAGGTAGCATAAAATGGTTTACTGTTGTATTGTTTGTGATGATTTTGGCAGGTAATGGCTTTGCTCAATCTACAGAAGCCCAGCAGTTACTGATCAATGTAGAAAAGCTCAGCCAGCTCAAGAACATTTTGAAGGATATGAAAAAAGGATACACCGTCATCTCCAATGGATATAATGCAGTGAAAAATATCTCCCAGGGAAATTTCTCCCTTCATGAGGCCTTTTTGGATGGAATGATGCTGGTTAGTCCGGAAGTACGCAAATATCGAAGGGTAGGGGATATCCTGTCTTTCCAAAAAGATATCCTTTCAGAATATAAGCATGCCTTTAAGCAGTTTAACTCATCAGGTCTTTTCAGTGCGGTTGAACTGGACTACCTCGCAAAGGTTTACAGCGAACTTTTCTCAGCCAGTATGGATAATCTGGATAAGCTGACCCTGATACTCACGGCAAATTCGCTCCGGATGAGTGATGAGGACCGGCTGGGTGCCATTGACCGGATCTTTGCCGATACTTCAGATAAGCTCATCTTCCTTCGGAGCTTTAACCGTCAGGCTGGGACTTTACTGATGCAGCGAAAGGCCGCCAGGGCAGATATTGACAGAACAAAAAATCTCTTTAAAATCAATTAATTTTTACGGATATGAAACGTTTTTTTTCTCACCTTTTAAGGGGGGCAGGCCTCGCTTTTGCCTTTTTTATTCTGCCGGCCATGGCTGGAGCGCAGGGAATTGCGGGTGAACTCTCCGGTATGCAGTCCGTGTTGGACAAGGTATACGAAGATATGCTGCCATTGTGTTCCAGGCTAATCGATGTGGCCAGGGGAATCGCCGGCTTTGGAGCACTATGGTACATCGCCAGCCGCGTCTGGCGGCAGATCGCTGCAGCCGAACCAATCGATTTTTATCCCTTGCTCCGCCCTTTTGCGCTCGGCATGTGTATCATGATGTTTCCCATGGTAATTGGTATTATGAATGGTATTTTGAAACCTACTGTTTCGGCAACTGGCGCTATGGTCAGTGGTAGCAATAAGGCCATTGAGCGATTGCTTGCCTTAAAGGAACAGGCCATAAAAAAATCAAAGAACTGGCAGATGTACGTTGGAGAAAGTGGCAACGGGGACAGTGATAAATGGTACAAATATACCCATCCCAAAGATCCCGGCAGGGAGAATGAAACCTTTCTGGATGGCCTCGGTAATTCGATGCAGTTCTGGATGGAAAAACAGAGTTACAACCTCCGTAATTCAATAAAATCCTGGCTTAAAGAAATATTGGAAGTACTTTATGCAGCAGCAGCGTTGTGTATCAATACCATCCGCACTTTCTTTTTAATTGTGCTGGCCATTTTGGGACCATTGGTTTTTGGTTTCGCCGTATTTGATGGTTTCCAGCAGACCCTCACCGTTTGGCTGGCCCGTTACGTAAATATATTTCTATGGCTGCCCATTGCCAATATCTTCGGCAGCATCCTGGGAAAGATACAGGAAAACATGATCAAAGTTGACCTCTCGCAGATCCAGGCGCAGGGAGATACCTTTTTCTCTTCCACCGATACGGCATATCTCATATTTCTCATTATTGGGATCGTAGGCTATTTTTCTGTGCCCAATGTCGCCAATTATGTGGTACATGCAGGTGGGGGCAATGCTATACTGAACAAGGTCAACTCACTGGTTGTTGCCGCCCCGCGGTCCGGCATGAATGCAACCATGGGGGCAGGCGGCATGGTTGCTGATGCGCTTGGAGATAGCGCAAGAATGCAGTCGCAAAGCTATGCAAGCGCCGCACATGGAGATTATTTCCCAGATCAGGCCAGCCATCAAAAAGATAAGATAACAGGAAAATTAACTTAAAAACCAAGCTATGTTCACGCAGTTAAAAAATATCGACACCGCTTTCAACCATATCAAACGGTTCAGCATTTTTCTGATCCTGGCCTGCATGCTGATATCAGGCTTTGCCATCTATAAAGGTTTTGATCTGGCCGGCAGGGCGCAGGCAAAGGTTTATATTCTCGCAAATGGCAAAGCCCTGGAAGCCTTCGCCTCCGAGCGTAAGGACAATATCGGCGTAGAGATCAGGGACCACGTCAAGATGTTTCACCATTACTTTTTTACCCTTGATCCTGATGAAAAGGTGATTCAGACCAATATTTCCTCCGCCCTTAACCTGGCAGATGAAAGTGCCAAGCGTGCCTATGATAACCTAAAAGAGAAAGGATATTTCAATAACCTCATCTCGGCCAATATTTCCCAGGAAATAACAATAGACAGCACTCGGGTGGATCTGAACCAATATCCTTACTATTTCAGATGCTACGCTACCCAGCGGCTGATCCGTGCAACTTCAACAGTGAGGCGGAAACTCCTTACTTCGGGATATCTGCGCAATGTTTCGCGCTCGGATAATAACCCCCACGGCTTTTTGATCCAGCGATGGGAGACCCTGGATAATTTCGATGAACCCATAAAACCCTAAAACAATGGAAAAACCTAAAGAAAAGAATGTCCACTCAACGGTGTCTGCGCATCTGAATGAAAAAATACTTTCCGTTCAGAAAAATTTTTCCATTTGGCTTAACTGGAAGTGCCGTCATCTCTCTATGAGGGCAATGCTGACACTGCTGATCGCATTTCTGGCTATCTGTAGCAGTTATTTTCTTTCACTGATTATTTCAGCAGTAGATTAATTATTCACCATAAAAATATAGAAATGAAAAACCGAAAAATAATTGACAAAAGAAAAATTCTCCTGGGACTGCCAATACTTATCCTGCCTTTTTTTGCCATGGCGTTTTATGCCATGGGCGGTGGCAGGGCTATACAGTCAGCCCAACTCAAACAGACAGGTATCAATGCTACTTTACCCGATGCCAGCTTTTCAAAAGAAAAGCCGACCAATAAACTGGGTATTTACGAGCTGGGGGATCAGGATTCCATAAAAAAAATAAGCGGCGGCCTGGATCAGATTGCAGACCGCCTGGGATTTCACGCTCCACCGAAAGAAGATCCAACCCGGGAAATCGACCTTAAGCTGCAAACGTTAAATAACCAGATTAATACGCCCTTAGAGACGACAGAGCCAGCCCTGGTCAGGAAAAGTAAAATTACGGTTCCAGGAATGAAATCTGATGTGGAGCGCTTAGAGCAGCTCATGTCTGCCATGCAAAATGGCAATAGTGAAGATCAGGAAATGAATCAGCTCAGCGGGATGCTGGAAAAGGTACTTGATATCCAGCATCCCGAACGTGTGCGGGATGCCTACATTAAGCAGGTGAATTCCGCACCCGAAGAAAAATTTGCTGCTATCCCCGCGCGGATTGCTGAAAAACAGACGCTGGTACAGGGTGGGGTATTAAAACTCGTGCTCACCGATTCGGTACGCCTGGGAGAAGTATTATTACCACAAGGTCAGCTGATTTTTGGGCTTTGCAACCTGACCAACCAGCGCCTTTTGGTCGACATCAAAACGATCAGGATGGGCGATAATATTATTCCCGTAGATCTTTCTGTCTACAGCCTGGATGGAATAAAAGGAATAGAGGCCCCGGATGCTGTGGTAAACAGTGCCATATCCGGAGGCGCTGATGACGCGGTGCGGAGCCTTCAGCTTTTAACGATGGACCAGTCGGTAGGCATGAAAGCTGCCGGAGCTGGTTTAGATGCAGCCAAGGGCCTTTTTTCAAAAAAAATCAGACGCGTAAAAATGAAGGTGAAGGCCGGATTTCCGGTATTGCTCAGGAACAATAAAATCAGCAGATGATATGGCGCCAGCAGTTAACCGTGGAAAAATCATCTTAAAGAACTGGGATGAAAGGCAAAAGCAATTGGAATCTTCTTTCGGGGAGGATGGAGGTATTTTCCAAAGTATCAGAAGTGAAAAATATATCTATATGCGCTCGGGCCTGGCCCGGTTGTTAATCGCGCCAAGTATTGATGAGAAAATCTATGCCGGCATTATCATGGCCATGCTGAAAAATATGCGTAAAGAATTCTTTCCCCATCTGTTTATACGGAAAATCGCGGAATGGAAGGAACGCTTCCTGACCATACCGCGGCTTACCAGATATTTTGAAAGGGAAATGAATGAAAACTTCAACAAGCTGGATGACCGGATTCGGGCGATGGGTATTACAGGGCTCTCCCCTTATCTTAAAGATCAGCTTGATTTTGAAAGGGAGAAAATAGCGCTGCCCATCTCAAGCCGGTTTGAACAGGATAGCGCGTTGGAAATTGTGCTCCATATTGAAAAAAGCAGGTATGGAGGTTATCGTCTGGATAACCTGCATGCAACATTGCATCATCCGGCAGAAGGGGAATGCCAATGTATGATAGATGGCAGGCATGGACTAAATATAAACCAGGTTATTTATCTGTTAAAAGGTGGTGCGGTTAGCGTAACGGTAGATCACTCGAAAGCCGAGAAGTGGCTGCAGATCGATTTTGAGTCCATGGATGCCACAGGAAAATTCCCATTGCGTGAACTTTTTGTAGAAGAGGGCTTCCGCGCCCCCGACTTGCTTAAAAAAGTTGCTGAAGAATTAAAGTACCCAGCCATCGATCGAAGTGAAGTTCTTGAAATGATTAACAATGGTGCGCAAGTCCCATTCAAGCTGGAAAGTACAGGGATGTTTTATCTGGAAGCCAATCCAAAACAAAAAGAACTCGTTTTTCGAGATGAAAAACAAAGATTGATTCCTATGGAGGTTTTAAAGAAAAAAATAACAGCGCATAAAGCCGCAGTGAACGAACAGTATCCGGCCATCATCAAGCTAAAAACCAAAAAATCACTTGATCAAAGTAACGCTCCCTGACTTTAAATAAAATGATATGCTGCTGGAAACCAGATATGCAGAAACAATTGCCCATATAGTAGAAAATGCCCGGGACGCAGGACTCCCGCATGTGGTTGTTGAACTGCTGCCCTCAGCTATGTGCCTGCAGCCTTATCAGGTAAATTCATTTGCCTCTATCGATGAAGCGCTGGACGATCTGGATGCAAAGATGGGCTGCCGGGAACTGCCAGGTAGCAGTCTGGGACATCCCATTTATTATCAGCATGCAGATGATTTTTTAGAAGCATTAAGGCAAGCTAATCCATTAACCAAAAACAACAATAGTATGAATTTAAACAATTTAGAAAATCTCAAAAACGAGATGAAATCTTTGGGCTTCAGTAAGGAGCTTCAGGAAAAAATGGAAGAAAACATGAAAAATAATCTTCCCGAATTTATTTTAAAGGATCAGGTAGCCGGTCAAAAGGGACAGATCGACCTCAATCTCTATTTCAAACAGTCAGGACAGTCAGCAAATTATTACCTGAACAAATATGATGTAGCATTAAATGAGGCTAGACCCTTGGAGGCCGGCCAGAAGTACCTGGTGATCTCGCCCAGCGAAACCCCGGGGAAAAACAATGTCTGGAAAAGAGAAAATGTAGCCGAGGCCATTGAAGTCTTCAAGAAACATACCGGAAATGCCGAGCTTGCCGTTGGAAAGGATGCAGCCCATAAAACCAGACTGGTTTCCATGGAAGCAGGCAAAATTAATTATATGGATAAGGAATTTGGCAGGACTTTCCGCAATCCGCCATTGCCTCAGACCATCTGGGTGGAAAGGGGTAAGGGCTTTACTGCTTCACAGTCCATAAACTTAATTGAAGGCCGTGCAGTATATCGTGAGGATATGCTTACCCAGGGCGGACACCCCTATAAAGCATGGATGAAGCTGGATCTTGATGGCCCCAGGGACCGTTACATGAATTTCAATATGAACCAATACCATGACCCTTCCTACGGGTTTAACTTGAAAGAAGTACTTGATAAATTCAACATCAAGGAACTTGACGATCCGAAGGAAAGAGCCAAACTGGAAGCGCAGCTGAAAAATGGCGACCGGCCCTTTATCACTGTTGACAAAAATGGGGAGCAGGTCAAACTGCAGGTTGAAGCCGTTCCACGCTATTCTCAGTTGAATATGTTTGCCCTGAGTGGTAAACCTGAGAAAAGGGAGCAGTTCCTTAAGGAACCTTCAATAAATAAGGAGGTAATAAAATCAAAGGGAAAAGAGGTTTCTGCCAGTCAGGGTTTGGGTGTTTAAATGCTTTTGTTAATTTAGTGGCACGCTTTGTTAAATGTAAATTATAAGATAATGGCCGGCTTCTGGCCAATAAAAAAACAATTATGGAAAAATTCAAAAAAGTTAAAGAGCTGGTATCTGCAATCGAAGCCGATGCTGCAAAATTTTATGATGCCGGAAATGGAGCTGCAGGTACGCGCTTACGTGGCTGTTGCACAACTCAAATCCTTTAACGTAAATAGAATTTGGCTTCCATTCATTAACTTTAGCGCTTAAGCTTCGATAAAGAAAATGAAATGGATCACCCGAGAAAGACCAAAGATTGACCGGATCGCCTGCCCTTGGCTGATTAAAAGGTTCATTGATCCAGATGCAGAAATCATCTACGTTCAATTTGAACAGGTAATTGCCGAGGCCGAAAAAATCGGTGCCATTCCGTTTGACCTTCCGGGTGTGGAATACAGCCATTATGATGACAAGTGTACCTTTGATTATTTCCTCAAAAAGCACAACATAAAGGATGTGGCCCTGGACAGGATGGCTGCCATCATCCGTGGTGCTGATACAGACAGGCCCGATTTTGCCCCACAGGCAGCCGGCCTGTCTGCTATTTTTCTGGGGCTCTCAAGGAACATCCCCGATGACCACGATCTGTTGGAAATTGGAATGACCATATATGACGGCCTTTATACGTGGGCCAAGCACCTTCACGACCAAAAGCACACGCAGTCTCCCGTAGAGCACCTTTTGCTCGATGTTTACAATCGCTACCTGAAATCAAGTTCACAAAATGCCCCGCAGTGGACAAGGGAGCTGAAAGAGATGATCCAGGACCAGATGGACACCAATATGAGCATTAGTCTTTCGCAGGCTTCAGAATCGTTGGAGATCAATCCTGCCTACGTTTCAAGGGAGTTCTCCAAATACTTCGACAACTTATCATTTGGAGAGTATATCCGAAAGATGCGTATCGAGAAAGCCGTAAGCCTTATGCAGAATACAGCATACTCCCTCACCGAAATCGCATACCTTACAGGTTTCTCCGACCAGAGCCATTTTAACAGGATATTCAAGAAGCAGATGGAAGAAAATCCATCCATATTCAGAAAAAATCTGCTCAAAGTGTGTATTTCGGTGAAAGTGACCCCTCTGTTTCGGGCCAAACTGGCCACCAAATTGATTACCGGATGATGCACATCTAAGTTCCTTTCCCTCTGAACAAATATACACTTCGGATCCAAATCCATTTTCCTCAGGACTTTTCGGTTTAATCCATCATACTGCCGGATTTATCCTCAATTCAGACCTTTCTAGCGATCAAAATCCATTCGCAGGTACTGGAACGCGTAAAAAAAACGCCATACCCCCTTCAAAACAGCGAAGTGACCGTAGTCCATCCCGAATAGTAGATATGCTCCCAGGAGCCTTTATTTTATGCAGAAATTGAAAAATTATTCCCGAAAGCCAGTTGCGAAAAAAGCTGATCGAAAGATCAGAACGGCCAGTTTGCCCCGAAACAGGTGGTCACTTTAAAGCGAAATGGGGTGACAGTTTAAATGCGGAACGGCTGGCCATTTTTGCCGAAATGCCCAATTAGCTGATCGAGTAGAAAATCTTCATCCATTTTTCTCGCTAGATGGGCTGCACCTGCTGTATAGCCTACATCTGGCATCAAGTCAATTCAACCATATTTCTTGTGTTGAATCGTGTGGATACAGTCAAAAAAATCAATGCTTTGGTTTTTTGTACAAAACTGAACCATTTCCGTACAAAACTGAACCCCTCGTTAAGCGCAAGTAGCTAGTTTTGGAATCTCCAAATATGACAGCTACAAATTATGAGATCAACAGGCGGTGCCTTCCGCAAAGTTTCGGTCATCTTCTTCCGCAGGTGACACCAGTACCAATCTTTGCAAGGATCAAAAGCAATTTAACAGGGAAAGTTTATACCTTTTTACTGCTGCTTTTACTTTTGGCGGCTGGTATATCTTGCTCCGCACAGGATGCATGCTACAGTCGCCTTGATCAAGATACCCTGACGATAGGCAATCAATTTATTGAGCGTAAATTTATCTGGAACAAGGGAAATGTAATTACGCATAGCTTAAGCGATAAAAAAGGCCGGAAAGTTTGGCTTAATAAGCTTAAGAGTCCCGATTTTTACATTCAAGCCGGCACCGAAACTCAGAATGGACAGTATGAGGTATTAGTAAAGAAAGACAATACCATTCACATCTCTTCACAGGAAACCATTATTTCTTTTTCTATAGGCGCGCTTGACGTAAAGCGGGTTTACCGGATCAATGCGCAAAGCGCTTCAATCGCCGGCGAAACCTATCTGAAAGGCCAGCTGTCGGGTATATCAGGAGGACAACAGGCCAATGCCGCGGATCAGAAAAACATTGAATTTGCCGATGATATGAAGGTCAATAGTTCTGCCACAGTTTTAGATCAGTTAAAGCTGGACGGTTACCACTGGCAGGGTAAAGCGGTCGAATTTTTTGACGTAACCGACTGGAACAACAACCTGGTACTGGAAAATAAGTTTATTCCCTATAGAAAAAAAGGTTACCGGGGCAACCTGCTTTTTGCGCACAACCAGGAAAAAGAGGCCGGCTTTTTTTTCTTAAAGGAAGCGCCGGCTTCCAGTGTACAGCTGGCCTATGGCGGTCAGGATTTTACGACTGAGTTTGGGCATTTTGCGGTAAACGGATTAGGGCTAAGTGCCAAAGATATCCGAGCAGATGAGTGGCGCAAAGCTTATACAGTGGTATTGGGCGTTTATAGCGGAAAAGAGTTTAACCAGTTGCAAGCGTTACGTGGCTATCAGAAAACCATCCGTAAAAATGAATCACAGCGAGACGAAATGGTGATGATGAATACCTGGGGCGATAGGAGCCAGGATGCTAAAGTTAAGGAAAAATTTAGCCTGTTAGAACTGGAAGCTGCAGCTAAACTGGGTATCACCCATTTTCAGATCGATGACGGATGGCAGCAAGGGAAAAGTCCAAATTCTGCATTGGCCAAAGGATCTTTTAAAAACATTTGGGACAACCCCAATTATTGGAAACCTGATACGGCAAAATATCCGACTGGACTAGGTCCAGTCGTAAAAAGAGGTAAAGCGCTGGGTATCGAAATTTGCTTATGGTTTAACCCCAGTATTCAGCAGGACTATGCAGACTGGGAAAAAGATGCTTCGGCGATGGTCGAACTGTACCGGATGTACGGAATCAGGACATTTAAAATTGATGGACTGTCTATTCCCAACAAACAATCGGAAATTAATCTAACCAAAATGTTTAATCGGGCGTTGAGCGAAACAGAAAACCAGGCTGTTTTCAATCTCGATGCTACTGCGGGTCGCAGGGGAGGTTATCATCTTTTTACCGAATACGGCAATATTTTTCTGGAGAACCGTTACACCGACTGGCAAAATTACTATCCTTACTGGACACTCCGCAATTTATGGCAGCTTTCTAAATACATACCACCAGAGAAGTTGCAGATCGAATTTTTAAATAAATGGAGAAATACCGACAAATATGGCCAGGATCCTTTCGCTCCTTCCGATTATACTTTCGAATATTTATTTGCCATTACCATGGCCGCCCAGCCACTGGCCTGGTTTGAAGGCACGGGACTACCCAAAGAAGCGTTACAATTAGGAGAATTGATTGCGAAGTATAAAAAGGTGCAGCACGATTTTCATCAGGGAACCATTTTACCGATTGGTGATGAACCTTCAGGCAAATCATGGACAGGTTTTCAATCTCTCCTAAAAGATAGGGGTTATTTGATGGTGTTCAGGGAAAATAATTCTGACGCCACAGGCATACTGGAGACCTGGTTACCCGAAAAGGTTAAAATACAATTAAAACCGCTACTTGGAAGGGGGAAGGCGATGATTCAAACCACTGGTAGAAAAGGAGCCTTGAAAGTAGTCTTGCCTGCTATAAATGATTTTGTGATGTACAGCTATACCATTTTAAAATAACCGATGAAAAACATATTAAACCTTTTCCTTTTAACGTTCCTTAGCATCCCCGCAATCGCCCAAAAGAGGGTTAGTCTTAATTCCCCCGACGGGCGGTTGCAGGTGGATGTAAGCATTGGAGATAGTATCCGTTTTCAGCTGGCGCATGATGGTGAACGCCTACTGAATTCTGGCGACATAGCCATGAAATTGGGCAATGGGAAAACCTTCGGTATCAAATCTCACCTGAAACAAAGCAAAACCATTACCGTTAAAAAGGAAATCCCTGCCTATTTTTATAAAAGAAACCGTATCAATGATGAATATGCAGAATTGACGCTGGAATTTAAGGAAGATTACAAACTGATTTTTCGACTTTACAATGAGGGCATGGCTTACCGGTTTGTCTCTGTGGCTAAGCAGGATTTTATCGTGAATGAAGAACTGGCCGCTTTTCATTTTCCAAAAGATTACAAAGCCTACATTCCTTATGTAAAAACTAAAGAGAAAACCATTGAGGGCCAATATTTCAATTCGTTTGAAAATACCTATACCTACACCCCTTTGAGTAAAATGGATAAACATAGGCTTGCATTTTCTCCTTTGGTGGTGGAATTGGATAAGGGTAAAAAAGTATGTCTGGCCGAAGCTGATTTGCAAAGTTATCCGGGTATGTTTTTTTTTAATCCTGCCGGAGGAAATGTTCTGGAAGCCAACTTCGCAGCTTATCCAAAATCTACCGGGCAGGGCGGACATAACCAGCTGCAACAAATCGTCACCTCACGCCAGCCTTATCTTGCTAAAAGTAGGACACAAACCAAATTTCCCTGGCGCATTGCCATTGTTAGCACCAGCGATAAAGCCCTGGCGGATAATGATATGGTTTACAAGTTGGCCGAACCCAGCCGTTTAAAGGATATTTCGTGGATAAAACCTGGCAAAGTGGCCTGGGAGTGGTGGAATAACTGGGGCTTGAGTAAGGTAGACTTTGTTTCGGGTGTTAATACCGAAACCTATAAGGCTTATATAGATTTTGCCGCCAAAAATAAAATTGAATATGTGATTTTGGATGAAGGCTGGGCAGTAAATCTTAAGGCAAGTTTGTTTGAGGTTGTTCCAGAAATTAATCTGAAAGAACTGGTCGCTTATGGCAAATCTAAAAATGTAGACCTTATTCTATGGACTGGGTACTATGCCTTTGCACGCGATCTGGAACAAGTTTGCAGACATTACGCGCAGTTGGGGGTAAAAGGTTTTAAGATCGATTTTATGGACCGTGATGATCAGGAAATGGTTGATTTTCATTACCGGGCCGCAGAAATAGCCGCCAAATATAAGTTGATGGTCGATTTTCACGGTACCTATAAACCTACCGGGCTAAACCGTACTTTTCCGAATGTAATTAATTATGAAGCTGTAAATGGTCTGGAGCAGATGAAATGGAACGGGCCGGAGATGGATATGGTAACCTACGATGTGACTATGCCTTTTATCAGGATGATCGTTGGACCCGTAGATTACACGCAGGGTGCCATGCGTAATGCAACTAAAAGTAGCCATAGGGGAATAAATGATGAACCCATGAGTCAGGGGACACGCTGCAGGCAACTGGCAGAATATGTAGTTTTTGAATCGCCCTTAAATATGCTTTGTGATAGCCCGGACAATTATGCGAAGGAGCAGGAATGTACTGATTTTATTAGTGCTATCCCTACGGTTTGGGATCGTACCATCGTACTTAACGGTGAGATCGGGCAATACATTACCACTGTCCGCCAAAAGGGTAACGCCTGGTACCTGGGTGCTTTAACCAATTGGGAAGCACGCAAACTTGATCTTGACCTCAGTTTTCTTGGTAGCGGAGATTATGTTGCAGAAATTTATCAGGATGGGATTAACGCCAATAAAATCGCTACAGACTACAAAAAGCATCAGATCGAGATTCCTACAGATCGAAAATTATCCATTAGCATGGCTCAGGGCGGTGGTTTCGCGATGAAGATTTTTAAAAAATAAACACCGTAATTTATGAAACCAACCAGAACCATTTTTAATTTGCTCCTAATATTATGTTGCTTTTTGTCTAAACTTTCTGCCCAGGAGACCCTGGTTAATGTATACGGCAGAACAACACAATCGCTTAACGGGCAATGGGAAGCGATTATAGACCAGTACGATCAGGGACGGAAAAACAAAATATACCTCAATAAAAAACCAGCCGGAAAGACAGATTTTTATGAATATGCCTTTGATAGTGGCTTAAAATTAAATGTGCCTTCAGACTGGAACAGTCAACTGCCCGAACTCAAATATTATGAAGGTACGGTTTGGTACGCCAGGCATTTTGATGCGCTCAAAGCAGATCACGAACGCCTGTTTATTTACTTTGCTGCGGTAAGTTATCGATGTAAGGTTTATTTGAACGGAAAGGAAATTGTAGAACATGAAGGAGGTTTTACACCTTTTCAGGTAGAGATAACAGATCTGGTGAAAAAATCAGATAATTTTTTAGCCCTGGAGGTAAACAATACCCGGACTGCTGATGCTATTCCCGCGAAATCATTCGATTGGTGGAATTATGGAGGCATCACCCGCGATGTGATGTTGGTATCAACCCCAAAGATATTTATTCAGGATTATTTTGTTCAGTTGGACAAACATCGTCCTGATCAAATTAATGCGAAGGTTAAAGTTGTTGATAACCAGAAAAATGTAGCGCTAACCATTGAGATTCCTGAACTGAATATCAAACAAAAGCTGGTTACCGATCAAGACGGGACTGCTAGCGTGTCAATCACTGGTGTAAAAAAAATACAGCGCTGGTCGCCTGATGCGCCTAAACTTTATCAGGTGGTGATATCTACCAGCCAAGATAGGGTAGAAGAACGGATTGGTTTTAGAAACCTGGCGGTAAAAGGAACACAGATTTACCTGAATGACAAGCCGGTTTTTCTCAAATCTATTAGTTTTCATGAGGAAATTCCACAGCGTAAAGGTAGAGCTTTCTCTGAGGCAGATGCCATGATGCTTTTATCTGAAGCGAAAGCTTTAGGCTGTAATATGATCCGTTTGGCACATTATCCGCAAAATGAATATACGGTACGTGCTGCCGAAAAAATGGGTTTTCTGTTGTGGGAAGAGACACCAATATGGCAAGGGATTGATTTTGAAAACCTTGAAACCAAAAAGAAAGCCGGAAAGATGATCAGCGAGATGGTAATGCGGGATAAAAACCGATGCGCCATCTCTTTCTGGGGAATGGCTAATGAAACCCAGCCATCTGTTGCCAGGAATGAATTTCTTAAATACCTGATTAAATGTACGAAAGATATTGATAGCACCCGTTTAATTACGGCTGCATTTGATCTGGTTCGGTTTAATCCGGATAAACAACGTTTTGTAATGGACGACCCTTTTATAAATGAAATTGATGTGGTGGCCATTAATAAATATATGGGTTGGTATCATCCCTGGCCCGTTACACCAAAAAAGGCCATTTGGGACGTGGCCAGCAACAAACCTCTGATTATTTCAGAATTTGGTGCTGAGGCATTGTATGGGAAAACCGGTGACGCTGATGTAGCAGGTTCATGGAGCGAAGACTACCAGGCCCAGCTTTACAAGGATAACCTGGAAATGTTTAAAAATATTCCAAATCTCAATGGAATATCACCCTGGGTATTGTTCGATTTTCGGTCGCCATTTCGCTTTCACCCTACTTATCAGGATGGCTGGAACAGAAAAGGACTGGTTTCTGATCAGGGATTTCGTAAAAAAGCCTGGTATGTTATTGCAGATTATTACAAAAACATCAAATAAAATTTATGAGGAGATTTTTAGCACTGTTGTTAACAGGGTTATTATGGAACAACCTTGCAAATGCGCAAAATTTGAAAGCAGTTGTTAATCAAGCCCTGTCTTTTGCTGAACAGCAATGCCTGTTAATGGCCAAAAAATATAAGCATCAGGCAGGTGTATTACCACGGTCATTCGAAGCGGGCAAAAACACCATCTCTGATTCAAGTTGGTGGTGTAGCGGATTTTTTCCGGGGTCTCTATGGTATGTTTACGAGCATAGCAAAAATCCAGCACTGTTAGCATTCGCCAAATTGTATACGGCCAGGGTAGAACGTGAGAAATTCACCACCGATAATCATGATGTAGGTTTTATGCTGTATTGCAGTTTTGGCAATGGCTATCGATTAACCGGAGATACATCTTACAAGGCAGTTTTGCTTAGAGGAGCGCAATCGCTGGCTACCCGCTATGATCCTAAAGTGGGCCTCATCAGGTCGTGGGACCATAATAAAACCGTTTGGCAATATCCGGTCATTATCGATAATATCATGAATCTCGAATTTTTGTTGTGGGCAAGCAAGCAATCAGCAAATGAGCAACTGAAAAAAATAGTGCTTTCGCATGCCGATAAAACTATGGAGCATCACTTTAGGCCCGATTTCAGCTCTTACCATGTCGTTTCATATAACCGACAGACTGGTCTTCCGCATAAAAAGCAAACGCATCAGGGTTATGCTGATAGTTCTGCATGGAGCCGGGGACAAGCATGGGGCCTTTATGGTTATACTTATCTTTATCGGGAAACCAGGGAAAAACGCTACCTGGATCAGGCGATGCATATCGCTGATTTTCTGATCAATCATCCTAAAATGCCAAAAAATTTCATTCCTTATTGGGACTACGATGCTCCGGTGCGAGCTGATACACCAAGAGATGCTTCAGCGGCCTGTATTATGGCATCTGCACTGACTGAATTAAGCGATTTTGTAAATGCCGATACTAAAAATAAATATATGGAAGTGGTAGAAAAGCAAATCCGGACACTCGCTTCTGATGAATATACGGCAAAGTTGGGCGAAAACGGAAATTTTATCCTGATGCACAGCACGGGAGCATTTCCCTTTAAATCTGAAGTAGATGTGCCCTTAACCTATGCAGATTATTATTATCTGGAGGCGCTTAGTCGTTTGAAGAGAAGATTGTAGGATGGGATATCATAAAATATAGAATGGGCATCTTGAGGGATAATTTACGGTATAAAAATCAATAGGAATGACGGATCAATTTTAAGGAATAACATCCCCGAGAGATCGTCATTCCCAACTTGATTGGGAATCTTAATACAACCGCCTTAAGATTCCCGCATGCGCGAGATCCGATAGCTATCGGATGACGGCGGCACTAGTGGATCTATGATGACAGTTATAGCTAAACTTCATCGTAACAAATCCGAAATGAATTACAATTTATGATATCCACGCTTAACCGTGGCGATTATAACACTTATTTTAGCTGCATCTCAGTTGCTATTGATATCAATCAGATGGAAATGGAATAATTGAAAGATGAAAAAATTAAATGATCATTAGAAAGTCCAATAGAATACCTGCTTATGCATTTTAACTTTATGGGTATCCGGAAAATCGCTTATTTGCTGCTATTATGTTGTGCATTTTTGCTAAAAAGTGCGGCGGCAATTGATATATCCAGGTATCGGTTCCATGTCATGCCCGAAACATCGTATTATAGTGGTATTCAGAGCATCACCAAAGATAGCTTGGGACGGATGTGGTATACTGGTCCAGATGCTGTTTTTATGTATGACGGGAACAGTTTTTATCAGTTAAATGAATTGGCCTCGAAGAGCGACCCCAAAGTAAAATGGGCTTACGGTTCTTTGGTGACAGATAAAAAAGGTGGATTATTTTTGGGCACTAATCATGGTTTATTGAAGTTTAACTATGGACAATTTAATTTTGAACTGGTTCTCCCTGGAAAAATCCGCTCCATATGCCTCCATAATAATGGCAATCTATACATGCTCTCTGGCGACAGCCTATATATATCTGGTCGGGGGAAAAAGGATTTTAAGAAAATCAAGCTTCCTACCAACAGGTATTTTGAGAGTGTGATCAGCCTGAAAGGAAATATTTATCTCTCCCAGGAAAATTTACTTTACAGGTTCGATACCAGAACAGCACGCTTTTCAGTTTTTACCAATCTGGGTCAAACCTCCTTTGTGGTGAACGACGCTGTGGCCTATCAGGACGATTATTATTTCCTAACCCAGCGAGGTGGCATTTTCGTGACTGATGCCAAAGGTGTAATTAAAAAAAATATACCGGTTACCGGCCCGGGCTTCCAGACTACGATGTCCAAAAAAATCTTTATTGACCAAACGGGCATCATGTGGATAGCCACACAGTCTGGATTGTTGCTTTATGATCCGAAAACTCAGATCAGCAAGCTACTCAAAATGAACCCAAACGATGCTTTTTCATTGCCAAATAATTCGATATGGACCATCTATGGCGATCCTGATCAGGGTGCCTGGATTGGTACTTATGGTGGTAAAATCGCTTATTGTTCACCTTATGATGCATACGTTCGTTATTTTACAACCAGTCCTGGCGGACTTAACCACCCCATAGTAAGCGGTTTTCAGGAAGATGATATGGGCAATATCTGGATTGCTACAGAGGGCGGTGGACTCAACTATTGGAACAGGAAGGATGACAGTTTTCGCCACTTTACCAAGGCCGAAGCCAATTCCATCAATTCTAATATGGTTAAGCGCTTAAAATTTGATCCTGACCGAAAAAACCTCTTTATTTCTTCTTTCAACGGCGGTATTTCTGCTTATGAAATGGCTACAAAGCGTTTTAGTAACCTTAACATCCTTTTACCCGGAAGCAAACAGCCCTTAACGGTATATGATTTCGTACGGGATGCCGGAGGAACCTGGTGGATGACCGATCCGGATAAAAATTTCTTCCACCGCAAAAAAAACGAGGCAACAGAAGCGGAGATGGTTAAATTGATCGCTGCAAACGGACAGGCACTGGACGTAGAGATTGAGGCCATTTCGATCGATCAGCAGCAACACCTTCGTCTGGTTACTCATCAAGGGCTTTATATTGTAGATCCTAAAACGCTTAAAGTGTTGCGTCACTATATCATCAAAGATGGTCCATATGCGGTGAATCACTTGGGTTGCTACTATGAAGCATCAAATGGAGACCTCTGGTTGGGTACTTCGGGAAGAGGTGTTAATCTTCTAAAGAGAGACGGAGGCTACCTTAACTTTAGTAGTGCCAATGGTTTTCCTCCTAAAATCGTTTTTGGTATTTTGGAAGACGATATTTCCGGAAATATTTGGTTTAGCACAAATGATGGGCTGTACTTTTTCAATCAAAAAACTCAAAAGTTTGAAAAAGCCAGATTTTATAAAGCAAATAGTTGCGGTTCGTTCTATTTAAGGTCGGCCTATAAAACTAAAAAAGGAGAGCTATTATTTGGGGGTACTAACGGATTTGTACTTTTTGATCCGCAATACCTCAACAAAAACATCCAGAAACCAAAAGTATTTTTCACAGCCTTATTAATTAACAACCAACTGGTAAGCAATGCAACGGAAGATTCACCTTTAACCAAAGATATTTCTACCTTAAGCAATCACGATGAGGGTAAGTTTACACTTTCCAGTAACCAGTCGAATATAGAAATCCGTTTTTCATCAAACAGCTACTTATCGGCAGATCAAAATCAATTTTCTTATCGTATGGTTGGCTTAAGCGATAAATGGCTGAAGATGAATCCTAATCAACACGCTGTACAGTTTTTTAATTTACCGGGGGGAGATTATATTTTTGAGATCAAGGCTTCCAACAATGACGGGCTTTGGGGCAACGAAATTTCAAAGCTTTATTTTCATGTCAATCCCCCGTTTTTTCTATCCTGGTGGGCTTACTTCATTTACACTTTAATTGTACTGGGGCTTTTGTTTTTCATCATGCGGTATTATACCAATAAAAAGGTTTTTAAAGAACGACTGGCGTTAGAGGCACTCAAAGAACAAAATATGCGGGATTTGAACCAGGCGAGAACTGATTTTTTTACCAATATTTCACACGATCTTAAAACCCCGCTTACCCTGGTGCTCGAACCATTGAAGCAGTTAAAAGAAACCGTTCAGAAAAATGACCATGCGGCTGGATATATGCAATTAATTGAGAAAAATGTGGCGCGAATACAGCGTTCAATTAGTCAATTGCTTCGTTTTAGGGAAATAGAAAGTCAGAAAATAACCCTAAATCCACAGGTTGGCAATTTTATCGGTTTTGTGCATGATATTTTTGGACTTTTTGAACTCTACGCGAACAAAAAGGAAATAGAAACCAATTTTAATGCTCATGAAGACCAATTATTTGTAGCTTTCGATTATGATATTATTGAAAAAATCCTGACTAATCTTTTCTCGAATGCCTTAAAGTACACCTCTAACAAAGGTTATGTAGGCGTAAGGATTTATCAATCTACAGCTGAGGAACAGTCCAGGCTAGCTATGGAGCCGGATCACCTTGAAAGGGAATACATTTCTGTTGAAGTATTAAATACCAGTATAGGCTTTTCGCAAGAGCAGATTGCCACACTATTTACCTCCTTTAACCGCTTGTCATCTTATCGCCCTACTTTTGAAGAAAGTTCAGGTCTTGGCCTTGCCATTGTAAAGGAACTGGTAGATGCCATTGAAGGCAAAATCTGGATGGTAAATAAAACCAACAAGGTTTCTTTTACCATGATACTCCCGCTTAAAAAAGAAGCAGGATCAGGCGATATGCAGTCGAACGTATACGATTATACCATCTCCGAAATTGATGAAATCCTTTTAGAAGCCGAGGAACCCGATCTATCTCCAAAGCATGCAAGGAAATCGACCAGCATTTTGTTGATTGACGATGATCCTAACCTGCGGAACTATCTGGAGCGACGCTTGTCTGAAAAGTACAATGTCTATTTGGCCAGCGATGGTCAGGAGGGCATTATCAAAGCTGAAAAAATATATCCTCAACTGATTATTTCCGACCTGATGATGCCCAATACCAATGGGTTTGAGGTATGTAACCATTTGCGGCAGAACTTTAAAACCAGCCACATTCCCATCGTCATGATTTCGGGCATGGGCGACGTAAATCAGAATAAAACCAAGGCACTGGAACATGGCGCAACCGTTTTTATTGATAAACCTTTTGAAGTGGAATACCTGATTCAGCAGATAGATACCATTTTGAAAAACCAGCAGGAAATGAGGGAAATGTACAGCAAGCGGCTCGTCGTAGATCCCGTTAATGTAACCATTACTTCGATGGATGAGGAATTGCTGATTAAGGCCATGAAGTTTATTGAGCAGCATATGGCCAATCCCAATTACTCGGTAGACGATTTTGTGTCTGACATGAATACTGGAAGGACGATCCTGTATCAAAAGATCAATGATATTGTGGGTATGTCTATCAAAGAATTTATCCTGAACATCCGCCTGAAAAGAAGTGCCTACTTATTGGAACATGCAGATTTAACCGTAGCAGAAGTTGCTTACCAAACCGGATTTAATAACGCCAAATATTTTAGTGTATGCTTTAAAAAACAATTTGAAACCAGTCCGTCTGAATATAAAAAGCGCTATAGTTCAGAGAATAATGCCGTTTAAGAAATTATTGCCGAGCATGCAGACAACTACACTGTTAAAGCACTCTCATTAACCAAATAAAACCTATGAAGCACCTGAAATTTTTTCTTATTATTTTATCTATAACCTCGCTGTTATGCATACTGCCGGGGCAACTAGTTTTTGCGCAACATCGGCTAAAGGGGATGCATCCGCAACAGCAGATTGATTTTGTTAAAAAACAGCTCAAAGCCAAAAAAGAACCTTATTTATCAGCCTATACGGCCTTACTGATTAAAGCAGATTCGGCTTTGCTGGTCACGCAACATGCGGTAGAAGATTTCAGTATTCCGGGTTTTTATGTTGACAAGGAAACCCACCGCCGAACTTCACGGGCGCTACAGGTGGATGGTTTTTCGGCATACAGTTGTGCTTTAGCTTATCAGCTGAGTGGAAAAACAAAATATGCAGATAAAGCCATTTATTTCCTGAATGCCTGGGCATCTATCAATAAAAAATATTCTCAACTGGATGGTTCACTGGTGATGTCGTATTCTGGTACTGCCTTATTGATCAGTGCAGACCTGCTCAAGGATTATAAAAGATGGAAGTCCAAGGATGTAACACAATTTAAATGGTGGACAAAAAATGTGTTTCGTGCGGCAGCGAACAGCATCAGGTACCGGAACAACAACTCTGGCGATTGGTCTCGTTTGGCTTCTATCCTGGCCGATACCTATCTGGAAGACCGGGAAGATATGGAGCAAAACACTGCCTTAATTAAAAAGGACCTTTTTGATAAAATCGCCCCAGATGGCCACCTGGTGGAGGAAGTAAAGCGGCAGGGCAAGGGTATTTGGTATACCTATTTCTCTTTGGCACCGCTTACCGCGTCCAGCTGGATCATTTATAATCAGACGGGCGAAAATCTCTTTAATGCATCACGGGATGGGGCATCATTTAAAAAGGCGCTGGATTATTTGTTTTATTACAATCAACACCCCGAAGAGTGGAAATTTTTCAAAAATCCGGATACGGGTTCTGTTCATACCGCAACAGGTTTCTGGCCGGCCAACTTACTGGAGGCGATGAATGGCATTTACCCTTCGCCGCAATTTGATGAATATCTTGCACAATATCGTCCCGTTATGTATACCACACATGATTATGCCTGGACATTTCCAACCCTTATGCCTTTACGATTAAACGGATACCAATAAATTATTCCCCATGAAAAAATATCTAGTCAAATTATTATTACCGGCCTGTACCTTATGCATCAGCTTATCCGGAGTGGCCCAACAAAAAGATCCTAAGCCGTCAGCACTCCGTTCAGGCGGTTACAAACTGGTATGGGCCGAAGAATTTAATAATAACGGTGCACCCGATCCGGCTAACTGGAATTATGAACTTGGATTCGAACGCAACGAAGAATATCAATGGTACCAAAAGGAAAATGCGAGGTGTGAAGATGGAAAGCTAATTCTGGAGGCCAAAAGAGAGAAAAAAACAAACCCTAACTTTAAGGAAGGAAGCAGTGACTGGAAAAAAAGTAGAAGAGAGGCTGATTACACTTCCGCCAGCATTAAAACCCAAGGATTGCATAGCTGGCTTTACGGCAGGTTTGTGATGCGCGGTAAAATAGATATCAGAGATGGCATCTGGCCAGCCTGGTGGACATTGGGAACAAAAGGATCCTGGCCGGCGACGGGTGAAATCGATATCATGGAATACTACCGGAAAAAACTGCTCGCTAATATCGCCTTCATGGGTGCAGATCGAAAAGATGCCTGGTTTAGCACCGAGAAAAATATCGATTCCCTTGGCGGTCAGGCATGGGCAGATCAATTTCACATCTGGCGAATGGATTGGGATGAAAACAGCATCGCACTTTATGTGGATAACCAGCTTTTAAATAAGGTGTCATTAGACCGTTTGGTTAACCAGGATGGGACTGGTATTAATCCTTTTAAACGACCGCATTATATGCTGCTCGATTTGGCAATAGGCGGTAAACAGGGTGGAGATCCTTCTAAAACGACCTTTTCAGCCAGGTTTGAAGTAGATTATATAAGGGTTTATCAAAAATAATCAATTAAGAAATGAAAGATATGAATTTAAAACGACTGCTTCTGATATTAGTATTTAGCTGTTACGGCGGAATGAGCGCTTTTTCGGGTGAAACATCTTTAAAAAGGGATTCTACTCTGGAAACCACAAACATTTTTAAAACGATGCAGCGGGTTGCAGACTGGCAATTGAATACCTGGAAGGACAAGGGGTTTAATCATCGAAAAGCAGATTGGACGAATGGAGCCTGTTATACCGGTATTTTTGCTTTTGGTAACCTGCGGGGCAATGAACGGTATCTACAAACGCTGGTCGATATTGGAGATGATTTGGGCTGGAATACCGGACATTTGCGCTTTTATGCAGATGACTATTGTGTAGGACAAACTTATGCCCAACTCTACAGTAAGTTCAAAAAGAAAAAGATGATTGCTCCTTTTATGTTGCAGGCCGATAGTATCATTAGCCAAACCCATAACGAACCTTTGAACTGGAAAAACAATATCCAAAAAAGAGAGTGGGCATGGTGTGATGCCCTTTTTATGGGACCGCCATCTTTGGCTTATCTGAGCACGGCTACGCGAGATGATAAGTACCTGAATACAGCTGTTAAATTGTGGTGGAAGACAACCGAATTTTTATATGACCCATCGGAGAAGCTATTTTTTAGAGATGAGAGTTTCTTTAATAAAAGAGAGAAAAACGGACAAAAAATATTCTGGTCAAGAGGCAATGGATGGGTATTGGCCGGCTTGGTAAGGGTGTTGGAAAATATGCCGAAAAACCACCCCGATAGAAAGAAACTGATTTTGCTTTATCAGGATATGGTAGCCAGGGTGGCAGGATTACAACAACAAGATGGCAGCTGGCATGCTTCATTATTAGATCCTGCAAGTTTTCCGGTTAAGGAGATGAGCGGAACCGGCTTTTTTTGCTATGCCATGGCCTGGGGTTTAAACCACGGTATTTTAGACAAGAAACAATACCTTCCTGTGGTAGAAAAATCGTGGAAAGCCATGGTTTCTGCCGTACATGAAGATGGGATGCTGGGTTATGTACAACCCATTGGTGCAAGTCCGGATGCCGTAAATGGCAATAGTACTGAGGTGTATGGCGTCGGTGCATTTTTGCTGGCGGGAACACAATTGTATGAATACCTTAAGAAACTAAAATAGGCGATTATGAAGATTAATATGAAATTACAGTTCTCGACTTTAATTAAGTTGAGCATGTATTCCCTTTTGCTGGTTTGCCTCACTGCAAATGTTTTTGCTCAAAGCCGGCAGGATACCTTACGTTTATTTATTATAGGGAACAGTTTTTCTCAAAACGCATCAGCCTTTTTGCCGCAACTGGCAAAAGAAAGAGGGAAAACGCTCATCATCGGACGTGCTGAACTTGGTGGGCATTCTCTTGAGCAGCATTGGGGTTATGTAGAAAAAGCAGAAGCCAATGCTGATGATCCAAAGGGAAAACCCTACGGCGGAAAATCATTAAAAATGTTGTTGGGGCAAGGGAAATGGGACATTGTTACCATTCAACAGTATTCTTATCTTTCGGCAGACTCCTCTACCTACTATCCATATGCCAACAAACTGGTTGACTATGTTAAAGCATTGCAACCCCAGGCGCGTTTGGTGGTTCATCAAACCTGGGCATACCGTACCGATGCAAAGAAGTTTGGGCGTATAGCAGAAGGTAAAGTGGCAGCGAGTCAGCAGGAAATGTGGCAGAAATCACGTGCGGCTTACCATCTCCTGGCAAAGCGGATTAATGCCCGGATTTTACCGGTTGGTGATGCTTTCCAAATTGTAGCCGAAGAAAGGAAATATGGTTTTAAACCTGATCATTCATTTAATTATGAGCATCCCACAGCCCCAAATTTGCCAGATCAGACCCACTCGATCAATATCGGTTACTACTGGAATAAAAAAGACCTCGTATTTGATCCCAACCATGCCAATGATGCCGGTAAATACTTGGGCGGATTAATCTGGTATGGTATTTTGTTTAATGATTCAGTTAAAAACATCAGATTTAAGCCTGAAAATGTATCTGAAGAGTTTGCGCAATATCTTCGTAAAGTGGCAATCCATACCATATTGAAAAGAACCATAAAATATGCAGATACATCTACTAACCTGAATTCGATTATTAATATTGTCTTCCGGTAACCTTATACCGGCTTTCTGATTAAGCGGCCGTCACCCTGAATTTATTTCATGGTCTTTCCTGCTGAAAAGATGCTAACCACGAAGTGGCTATAAAGCGATTGAAAAATTATTTTCCACTAATAAAACAAGTTCAGCATGACGAATTGGTCAGGTATGGGGTGTTTATAGAGGGTATTTTAGTTAGGTAATTTCGAGTTCAGGCTACTAGCTATATCACTCGAAAGATCATCATTCCCAACTCGATCAGATCGCTACTGAATGACGACCGGACTTTATTAGGATCTTTCAATGGCAGCCATTTGGTTTGTAAAAAGCAAACTTTCTAAAAATAAACCGTAAATATTAACCCTGCGTACAAAAACAAACCATTTCCGTACAAAAGTGAACCCCCTGAAATAGATAAGCATATAGATTTGTGTTAACCAAATAATAAACCAAAATATGATGACAACCTATTTCTTAACTATTCTCCTTATTGCAAATGAGGAAAACACGAAACCTGAATTACGAGCAATGACATCGGAAATGCCCTTTTATTTGATCGGTATCTCCAGGCATCAGGTTTAGCGTAGAAGCTTGAATCAGACGCTTTTTTAATGCTTTCCAATCTTCGTTTTTAACTCAACAGATAAAAACCTGCACCCTTTTAGGGGAATTGATGAGGACGCCTGCGCGTTGCCCTGGAGATCTGTTATGCACAAAAAAGGCGGAAATATCTAAAGATTATAATTCTAACCATATATCAGATAAATGATAAAAAATATAAACCTAAGGTCCAAAGGCTGGCTTATTTTGGTTGCTGCATTTTGGTGTAAGGCCCAGGCATTGCCAGCCATGCCCATAAAAGTGACGAGTGGCTTTGTTGCCAAACGCCCCGCAATGCGGTTTCAGGAAATAACCGGAACCGTTAAAGATGATAAAAATCAACCTATTCCGGGTGCAACCATCAGAATAAAAGGTACCACTACCGGCGTCCAGACCGATTTGGATGGAAAATATAAAATCAATGTTAACCCTGGCCAGGTGCTTGTTTTTTCGACCATTGGTTTTGAAAGCAAAGAGGTAACGATAGGGGCTATCGGTGTAATCAACATCACATTGATCTCCGCAAGCAGCTCGCTCAGTGAAGTCGTGGTAAACGGTTATTCTACACAAAGAAGATCAGCTGTTACTGCTGCCATCAGTACCGTTTCTGGTCAGGATTTATTAAAAGCACCCGTAACTAATGTGAACAATGCATTGGCCGGTCGCGTACCCGGCCTGGTGGTACAGCAAACTTCCGGACGTCCGGGGATTAACGGGGCCGCTTTGTATATCCGCGGACAAGTTTCTCCTTCAGCTACTGCGCTCATTATTGTGGATGGTGTGGAGCGTACATCTTTCGGTGATATTGATCCCAATGAAATTGAAAGTATAAATGTGCTGAAAGATGCCTCATCTACCGCATTATATGGTTTGAAAGGTGCAAACGGTGTATTTGTGATTACTACCAAAAAGGGAGTGGAGGGGCCGGCAAGAGTAACATTTTCCGGTAATCTGGGCATCATCAGTGCAACCTCCCGTCCTGAAATTTTGGGCGCTTATGAAAGTGCTATGCTGTTAAGTGAGGGGCAGCGCAACGTGGGCGAACCCCGAGCCTTTACCGATGAGGATTTAGCCATTTTTAAGGCCGGCAACGGGAATCCATTACTTTATCCGGATGTGATGTGGTACGATGAATTGGTTAAAGATCATTGGATGCAGAACCAACAGAACTTAACCATATCTGGCGGTAGTGAAAAGGTAAAATACTTTACCTCATTTAGCCATATGCGCGAGGAAGGAAATTTTAAGGAATTTAAAACACCTTTAGATTATTCTACTTCCCCGAGCTACGGCCGTTACAATTTCAGGGCCAGGGTAGGCATAGACCTGACCAGAACCACCAACTTTGAAGTGAACCTTGCGGGTAGGAACGAACACCGTTACAGCCCGGCAGGCATGAGCGAATATAATGATCCTGCAGGGGTTGTGAGTAATGGGATTGAAGGGCTTGTGGGCCGGGCGTTGAAAATGCCTTCATGGGCAGCGCCGTTTTTTAAAGAATACATTAACTCTGATGATCCTAAAGTGATTGCGTTGGATGGAAACTATAACCACATCGTAAATTATGGACTTGGTGGAATAAATTCCGTCAATCCCTATGCTTTATTAACGTATGGAGGCTATGCTTTTACCGATAATAATATTGCAGAATCAATTTTTACGGTAAACCAAAAACTTGATTTTATAACTAAAGGGCTAAGCTTAAAAGCACAATTCGGTTACGATGCCACCCAATTATCAGGAAAACTGCAAAGAGGAAGCACAGGATACCTTGAACTCGACAGGGCCAGCCTGGCACTAACACCTGTTGGTGGTACCTATAATGATTTTTTTGGGGCACCAGCCTATTCAAGGAGTGGTTTTACCAAAACGAATCTCCAGTTGTTTTTAACCTATGGCAGATCATTTGGCAAGCATAATTTGAGTGCCAATCTAATCGGTCAGCGCGAATTGCAGGGCTCGGCTGCCGCTGCTGCTCCTTATGCCAACCAGGGAATCATTTCAGAGGCCACTTATAATTATGGAAATAAATACTTTATAACTGCCAGTGCCACTTATAATGGTTCGGAAAACTATGCCAAAGGTTATCGCTACGGATTTTTTCCGGCAGCAACGCTCGGTTATAATCTGGCCAACGAGGAATGGATGAAAAAATATACCTGGATCAGCATGTTTAAAATCCGTGGTTCAATTGGAAGAGTAGGGATTCCCAGTCCTAGTACAAGTCGTTTCTATTACCAGAACAGGTTTGGCGCCGGATCAAACGTAGTGTTTGGAAACCCGAACAGCAACTTTAGTGCGCCAACTTATACCCAGCTACAGTATGGCAATCCGTTTATCACTTTTGAGGTGTCTTTAAAGCGAAATATCGGACTTGATCTTTCTTTATTCAAAGATAAGCTGAATATCACTGCAGACCTTTTTGATGATGAGCGTTCGGATATTTTAACTACCCGTTCGGCCACCAGTTTTGCAACTTACGGCGCCACCGTGCCAAGTACCAATTATGGCGTAAATTACAACCATGGATATGAAATCTCCGCAACTTACCGTGATAAGATTAAAGATTTTACCTATTCCTTTACGGGCAACCTGAGTTATGCCAGAAACGAGCGAAGGGTATTGGATGAAGCACCTGGTCTTGCCGAAAACCTACGGGTAACAGGCAAGCCCATCGGTACCTATTTTGGATACCATGTTCTGGGTTTTTATGCAGATCAAAAAGATATCGATAGTAGTCCGCTGAACAAAATTACAGCTTATCCTTCTATACCCGGCGATTTTAAATATCAGGATGTTAACGGCGACGGAATCATTAATAACCAGGATGTAATCGCCATTGGGCATCCTAATATTCCGGAATATAATGCAAGCCTTAACATGCAGTTTGGGTATAAAGGATTTCAATTATCGGCGCTTTTTAATGCGGTAACAAATGTGAGTTCAAACGTGGTGTTCCAAAGTGGTGGCCTCAACCAGTATTATGCACCAATGTTAAATAGATGGACACCAGGTAATACCAATGCAAGCTGGCCGGTAATTCGTCCGGGTCTGAATGCAAATCCTAACGAAAGCCTAAACGACTTCACATTGCAAGATGCTTCTTACATCAAATTACGAAATGTGCAGTTCAGTTACAGTTTGCCTAAAAAATTAGTCAATAGAATTCGCCTAAATGGCCTAACCGTATTCGTTAGCGGTCAGAACTTAATTACCTGGACAAATTTTTACGGCATAGATCCTGAAAACAGCTTGTCTGGAAATGCCTATGCATCTTCTATTGCCACGATTCCCACTACTAAGGTTTTCAATTTTGGCCTCAATTTATCACTCTAATCAAAGGTTATCATCATGAAAAAAATCATATATATTTTGTTTTCATTTGTTCTCTGTATTGCTTATTCCTGCAGAAAGGATTTTTTACAACGTGATGTAGGCATCCAGAGCGACCTTGAAGAGGTTTTTAAAGACCCATTAACGGCATCCCGTTTTGGCGATTTTACCTATACTTTTTCCATTTCGGATTATGGCCGCTTGAGCGGATACAAGGGCATGACCTCACAATTTACAGACGAGTCTATTGCCAATAATGGTCAGATCGAGGTAGCGGCGATGAACAGCGGACAGTTTCTAGATCCGGGAGCTGCTGATGTAACAGGCATTTACGCTCAAATGTACCGGGGAATCAGAAATGCAAACCTGATGCTGGCCAATATGGATAAAGTTCCCTGGACCGATCTTTACAATCCTGGTTATATTAAAGGTGAGCAACTTTATCTTCGTGCTTATTTCTATTTCGAGCTGTTAAGGCGCTTTGGAGGAGTAGTGATATTAACCCAGCCGCAAGACTTTACCGAAGCTTCTACAGATCTTCCTCGCAGCAGTTATTCGGAAACATTTGCGTTGATTTTAAGTGATTTGGAACAGGCCCTTACGTTGTTGCCATTAACCAATTCCGACTGGCCAAATCCTGCAGCACAAGCTAACCGGGCTACAGGGGCTGCGGTTATGGCCCTTAAAGCAAGAGCTTTGCTCTTCGATGCCAGCCCGTTGAATAATCCGGGCAATGATTTGGCAAAATGGAAAAAAGCTGCAGATGCATCAAAGGCAATTATGGACCTGAATAAATTTTCATTGGAGCCAAACTATGCCAACGTGCTCACGGTAGCCAACTCTAATGAATATATCCGGATCTGGCCCCGTGGCGGCCGTGGATTTATTGGTACTTATCTGAGCGATTTTTTGATTCCTACAAGTTATGGAGGGGCACAATCTAACCTTTCGCCCGTTCAGAATCATGTTGATCTGTACGAAATGGCCAATGGCAAACCCATTAGTGATGCCACTTCGGGATACAATCCGCAAAATCCTTACCTCAACAGAGATCCTCGGTTTTATGTGAACATTCTTTATAATAATGCCACCTGGCAGGGGCGGGCGGTGCAAACATGGCAATCTGAAACCAATGCCCAGGGTATCATCACGTATGGAACCGATATCAGTACGGCCACATCAATAACTAAAACAAGTTATTACCTGAAAAGGCTCTGGCCGGAGGCTTCACGTTCGGGCTCAACCGCATCAGCTTTGCTGAATTATGTTTTTTACAGATATGCAGAAGTCCTGATCAATTATGCCGAAGCTTTAAATGAAGAATCAGGACCGACTGCCGAAGTGTATAATGCGGTAAATGCCATTCGCCTGCGCGCTAAAATGCCGGTTTTACCAGCTGGTCTTAGTCAAGCTGCAATGCGCGAACGCATCAGAAATGAACGGGCCATCGAATTCGCTTTCGAAGACATGCGCTGGTGGGATATCCTTCGCTGGAAAGAAGGGCCTGAAATTGTGGCCCAGCCAATGAAGGCCATGAAAGTGATTAAAAATGCCAATGGTTCTTTCAGCTATAACGTGATCGAATTACCCGCATTTAAAAAAGTATTCAATACCAACATGTATTTGTACCCTATTCCACGGTCAGAAATGAATAAAACCAGTGGTGCATTGAAACAGAATCCGGGATGGTAGTTATTGGGTTGTACATTAATTTAAAAGATAAGAAATGACAAGATATATTAAATGTTCGGGCGTTATGCTGTGCATCATCAGCTATCTGTTAACCTGCACGGCCCTCGCACAAACTAACAGGAAGCAGGATACCGTTAGGATTATGAAAGCCAACCGCAAAGACTCAACAGATAAATTAATAGAAATTCCGTTTGCTACACGCAGCAGGGCAGAACTAAATTATGCCCAAAGCTCGCTTCGCTATAATCAGCTTACGCAAGTACCGATCAGTAACCTGTCTGGTTTACTGGCCGGGAGATTAAGCGGCTTTTTATTCAGGTGGACAGGTAATCAGCCAGGCGGAGGAAACGTATCCTATCAAATCCGCGGAAAATCATCTTATGCGCAAGGCGCTACGCCAGCTTTTCTGGTAGACGGAATTGAACGTGATTTCGAAGATATGGATATCAGCGAAATTGAAAGTGTAACCGTATTAAAAGATGCTGCTGGTTTAAACTGGTATGGCCTGAATGGAGGCAATGGCGCAATTTTGGTCACTACAAAAAGAGGTAAGATAGGAGAAAACCTGATTTCTTTTGATGCTCAGGGCGGTTTTCAATCTGCCAGCAAACTGATCAAACCCTTAAATTCATTTGATTTTGCTACTTTATATAATCGGGGTTTAACCAATGTGGGGCAGGCACCAGCTTATAATGACGCAGCCCTGGAAGGTTATAAAAACCATACCAACCCTTACCTTTATCCAGATAATAACTATTTAGACCGCTTTTTGAGCAAAAGGGCAGCCACGCAAAGGTATGCGCTTACCTTTAGCGGAGGGAGTAGCAGGGTGCGATATTTCAGCTCCGTGAGTTACTTTAACCAGCAAGGTCTTTTGAAGGAAACGGAAACGCCTAATTACGATTCTAATTATGGCTATAAACGTTATAATTTCCGCATCAATTTAGATTATGATGTAACCAAAACACTTTCACTTACGCTTTTGGCGGGGGTGAGGAGTGAAGTGCGTAATGATGTTGGTGATGGCACCAGCACGGTTTTGAGTAACCTGTATAACTTGCCACCAAACGCCTTTCCGATTTTAAATCCAGATGGATCTTATGGTGGAACCTCACTCTTTCAAAGTAATCCCCTGGGCCAGTTACAATCTACAGGATTTTCGAGAACCACCACTAATATTTTGCTCGCCAGTATCATGGCCGATCAGAAAATGGATTTTATCACAAAAGGCCTTTCGGCTAACCTGTTCTTTTCTTATGACGGTTATGGTAATTATGGTGACGGGTTATCTCAGAACTATGCAGTTTTTAATCAAACCGTAACACCTGTACAAACTTATCGTACACCGGCAGTTATTGCTTACCGCAATGCTGCTTTCCAAACCAATACCAAAAATAATGAACTTTGGTTTGGCCTGGATTATAACAGAACCTTTGCCACAGATCACCAGGTAAAGGCAAACGTACGGGCGCAGCAATACATAAGCGCTGCGGTAGACCGGCTGGATTATCGTTCCCGCATGATTGTAGGGCGGGCAGATTACAGTTTTAAGCAGCGTTACCAGGTGGGATTTACAGGGAGTTACTCCGGATCTGAAAACTATGCGCCTGGAAGACGTTTTGGCTTTTTTCCGGCAGTATCAGCTGGCTGGTTAATATCTAGAGAAGATTTTCTGAAAGATGCTTCCGTGATCAATTACCTGAAACTGCGCGGATCTTATGGTCGCTCGGGTAATATTGGCCCAACTTATGATGCCAGTGGTAATGTGGTCAGGCTGCCATACCGTACACTGTTTACCAGAGATGCAGGTCCATTTTTAGGCTCTACGTTTTCTACATCAACCACAGCCAGGCTGGTAAGTCCTGCAGGTAATCCTTTAACCACCTGGGAAAAAATTGACCGTTTGAACCTGGGTATAGATGTAGATTTTTTTAAAGGTGCACTTTCTTTCTCTGTAGATTATTTTGATGAAAAACGAACGGATATCCTTGGGCCTGCAAACTTACCGGGCATTGTTGGAATAGCCATCGCTCAGGTAAATTCGGGGAAGGTAAGCAGCAAAGGATTCGATGCCAGCGGAACTTTACATAAAAAAATTGGTGAAGTGCTGATCAGTACCAATGCCAACTTTACCTATGCTAAAAATATTATTTTGGAAAGAACGGAAAATGTACTGCCTAACCAGTCTACCATAGGCCGGTATGTAAATGGTGGAAATTATTACATCGCTGAAGGTATTTTTCAGAGTCAGGCAGAAATTAATGCCAGTCCAAAACAAACGCTTTCGAGCCTGGTTGTGCCGGGCGATCTTAAATACAGAGATGTTAACAATGATAATATCATCGATGCAAACGACGCCATTTCAAGCGACTATACCGATATTCCGAAAATATATTATGGCTTTGGTTTTAATATCCGATATAAACAGTTTGATTTAGGCGCACAGTTTCAGGGAGTTGGTGGCAGAACCGTAGATGTCTCTGATATTGTATATGCCGGTCCGAACGGATTAAACCAGCTGAGTTTAGATAGCTGGACCCCAGCTACAGCGGCAACGGCAAAATATCCCCGTATCGGAATATCAGACAATGGAAACAACACGGCCAACTCTACCTTTTGGTTGTATTCAGGAGATTTTTTAAAACTCAGATCTGCGGAGATTGGCTATAGTACGCCACAAAGCTTTAACCAAAGTTTACGTTTTAAAGGCGCAAGAATCTTTTTAAGTGGCAATAACATCTTCTCCATTTCCAGACTCGGTGAACTTGGTATTGATCCCGAAACACCCAATGCAGGTCGTTTTTCGTCTTACCCTTACGTAAAAACCTTTGCAATCGGCTTAAATGTTAAATTTTAATTCAAAATGAAGATGAAAAAGAATTTATATAATATGTATATCGTTCTGGCAGTTTTGCTCATGAGCATTAGCGCTTGTAAGGATGAATTTTTTGAACCTTCATACAGTGAAGGCCCAGTTAACGAAGAAGCGATCTGGAATACTGACAGACGTGTGCGTGAGTATTTAAACAATGGTTATAATTATATGCTGGCCAGGTACAATGTTGATGGTTCAGGTGCGTTAATGGCCAGCGGAAGTGATGAAGCAGTAAACTCAAACTTAAACAGTAATGTAAATATTTTCAATAATGGCAACTGGAGCAGTTTAAGAACTTTTGATGAGCAGTATACCAATCTGTATAATGGCTTGTGGGTGGTCAATACGTTTCTCGAACGATCGCCTACAGCAGTGATTTTTCCGGCAAGTGATCTTCGCGGATTACGGGGAGAAGCATTTTTTCTGAGGGGTTTATTACATTATGAATTGTTTAAAAGATATGGGGGCATTGTTCTCGCCACCCGTTCCTTTTCGCCGGTTGAAGATCTGAATATTCCCCGAAATTCAGTTGATGAGGTAGTCAAGCAAATTGTTAAGGATTGCGACTCGGCCATCAGTCAGATTCCTGCAGCCACCACAAAAGATTGGGATGCTGCAAATTACGGACGTGCCACAAAGGCTGCAGGGATGGCGCTAAAAGCCAAAACGCTACTGGTTTATGCAAGTCCTTTATATAACACAGGTAACAATCTGCAACGCTGGCAAAATGCGGCCAATGCAGCAAAGGATTTAATCGACTTAAATAAACACAGCTTATTAAGTACGGCTTTGTTTCCAAACTTATGGGATTACACCAACACTGCAACCTCTTATAATAACGAGGTGATCTTCGCTACGCCGGCAAATAACACCAATGCTATAGAAGCCAATAATGCGCCCATTAGCTTTACCGGTGGGTTGGGCAGAACAAACCCGACGCAGAATTTGGTTGACGCATTTGAAATGACCAATGGCAGATCCATAACCGATCCTGCATCAGGCTACGATCCACAAAATCCGTATGCAAACAGAGACCCGCGTTTAAACCAGTTTATCGTTGTTAACGGCGCAAATTTTAAAACAGGAAGCTTAACCCGGGCTGTAGAGACTTATGAAGGTGGACGTGATAATGTGCCTTCCAATGTAAATAGCACAAAATCAGGTTATTACCTGCGTAAATTTTTAAGTGGTAACGCTACTTACAACATTACAGGTACCACGAGCGTAAGAAGACCCTGGGTATTGTTTCGCTATGCAGAAATTTTACTGATCTATGCAGAGGCCCTGAACGAATTTGGAGGTCCGAACGCAGAAGTTTATAACGCGATAAATGCGGTGCGTAACCGTGCCGGAATGCCTGCACTGGCCGGGTTCACACAATCGCAAATGCGCGACCGGATTAAAAATGAACGCAGGGTGGAATTGTGTTTTGAAGAACAACGGTTTTTTGATGTCCGCCGCTGGAAAGACGGGGAAAGTAATTTTAACGGAGCAGTTAGGGGGATGAAAATCACGAAGGTGGGTACTGCGCTAACTTATAGCCCTTTTGTAATTGAAAACCGAACCTTTACCAGTAAAAATTATTGGTATCCGTTTCAACAATCAGAAATCAATAAGGCCAATAAACTTATTCAAAACCCAGGGTATTGAGTATGATGAACAGACTAAAATCCTTTGCTCATCAAGGCAGTTGGCGCGTCAGCAATTTGTTAAAAAAGGCTATGATATGCTTAATTGGTCCAGTTTTTTTATCGGCTGGAGTGTATGCGCAGAAAACAGACCGGTTTATGGGAGAAATCGTTAATTATGACGAAGGTACCGTGCCAACTTATACTTTACCCGATATACTGCTAACTGCAAAGGGTAAAAAAATTAAAAATGTCTCCGCTTGGGAAAAGCAGCGCAGACCGGAAATTTTAGCCCTGTTTGAAGAACATGTGTACGGAAAAACACCAGCTAATTTTGATAGTTTAAAGTTTATAGTGACCAACGAAAACAAGGTTGCCATGTCTGGAAAAGCACATTTGAAAGAGATAACAATTACAGCGTGGAATGATGGTCGCTCGGTATCCTTTCCTGTTGTACTCTTTATTCCCAACAAGCGAACAAAACCCGCTCCGGTATTTTTACTTATCAACAACCGAAGTAGCAGAAATACAGATCCGACCAGAATGGAAAAGAGTACTTTCTGGCCGGCCGAAATGGTCATTGATAGCGGTTATGCCATAGCTGCCTTTCATCATTCGGATGTAGCGCCTGATCGTAAGGATAGCTACCAGAACGGCGTATTAAAAAAGTTATTTCCTGCCGAGCTGGAAAAAGTTAATGGCATGAAAGCCATTGGTGTTTGGGCATGGGCGGCAAGCAGGGTAATGGATTATTTTAAAACTGATACAGATATTGATTTTAACAAAGTTGCGCTGGTAGGCCATTCAAGGGGTGGTAAAACAGCCCTATGGTCGGCAGCCCAGGATCAACGCTTCGCCATGGTGTTTAGCAGTTGCTCAGGCAGTACGGGTGCATCGCTGGCCAGGCGTAAATATGGAGAAACCATAAGCCTGATTAATAAACAGTTTGGTTACTGGTTTAACAATAATTACAAAAAATACAGCAATGATGTAAACAGCTTGCCTGTTGATCAGCATATGCTCATAGGCTTGATTGCGCCAAGGCCGGTTTATACCACCAATGCTACTGAAGATCGCTGGGCAGACCCTTATGGTTCTTTTTTATCATTGGTACAGGCCAAACCTGTTTACGATTTATATGGCAAGAAAGTGAGGCTTCCTGCAAATATGCCTGGTGTGAACAAGCCCATCATTCATTCGGATATAGGTTACCATTTCAGGGAAGGGAAACACGACCTCAATGTTTATGATTGGACAAATTTTATCCGATTTGCCAGTCTCCATTTTAATCTTTAAGACTTACGCTTAACTTCTTATTAAAATTATTGATTGGCATTTTTCTCCAATTGCGATATGTAAAGAAAGATTTAGTGTAAAGAAAATTTATTCTAAGGTTCAAAATAGGTACCGAATAATAGCAAAACCTCTAATCTAAAATTTAATATTTATTACTATGAAAAAAATCATTTTCGGGTGGACTGGAAAGGTAACGCTGCTTGCGCTTTTAGGTCTGCATTCGCTTTCCTGTTCCAAAATAGTGGAAGAAAACCTTTCACAAACCTTTGATAAGGGACCTCAAAAACTGGCTGTTATTGCCAATAATGTGCTGATCAACCCTGTATATAATGGTACTGCGGTGTTACGGAACCCGCTAAACGGATGGGTGATGTATGGCAAACGGGATGCTACCGAAACCTACTGGGACACACAGTTTTTTGTACCCGAACTGGGTGCCAGTGTAAAGGCCATAGATTATGCCTCAGCCTGTTACATCCGAACCAGCTGGCGATCGCTTAACCCAAGCCCCGGTGTTTATGCCTGGAGAGATCCCAACTCGCAGATTGGTAAACTCATTAACGGTGTTAAAACCAGGGGCTTGCCTATTGCTTTCCGGATTGTGGTAGATGGCCGCGACCAGGGAGAAAATACACCTTCTTTTGTATTCACGGCGGGAGCTCAATATTGGTTATCAAATCCTGCAGTACCATCGCAGAAAACACCATTTCCACAGGATCCGATTTTCAGGCAATATTACACCACATTTATTGAAGAGCTTGCCAAAGACTTTAACGATCCGGTTCGCACATCGTTTATTGATGCCTATGGCTTAGGCAAATGGGGTGAAGCCCATAATACCGTGTATGCCGCTCCGGGGGTATTAACGGCCGCACAAACTGAAACCGTAAAGGAAGAGGTACTGGACTGGATCATGGCACTCTACAATAGGACCTTCACCAAAGTACCGCTGGTGATCAATTACCACCGTTTAATAGGTCATCCAACGAGCTGGGGTGCAGCAAACCCTAACAGCAACCAGTTACTGGTGAAAGCGATAAATCAAGGATATAGCCTGAGGCATGATGCTTTTGCCATGACCGATTATTACCAAAGCTGGGAGAAAAACTTTGCAGCAACCTGGAAACATAAACGACCGATTATTATGGAAGGGGGATGGATTGTAACGGGTACACACCGCTATTGGATTGATTCAAGCGGCCAATATCGCGAAGGGCATCCTGAAGATGTAAGAAAAGCAGAATTTGAAAGATCAGCGGAAGCAGCTGTAAATATGATGGATTTCAGGGTTGGCGAAGTGGCTTCCTGGTTTCAAACCAGTTTTCCGTTGGTACAGCGCTTCACTGCTGAAGGAGGCTATCGGCTATATCCTGATCAGGTATCATTACCCAATGAAATTGCCAATGGGGCCACCGCTACAATAAGCCATCGCTGGAGAAATATGGGTTGGGGTTACTGCCCAAATAACATTCCGCAGTGGAATTATAAATATAAAGTAGCTTTTGCCATTCTAGATACCGCTGGTGTGGTTAAAAAACTTTTTATAGATGAAAGTGGTGAGCCTTCTAAGTGGCTGAAAGATAATCCTATGAGTTACAATTTTACCACAACGGCAATTAACCTGCCGGCTGGGAATTATAAATGGGGGGTGGCCATCATTGATAAAACAAATGCCAACAAACCAGGCATTGCACTGGCAGTAACCGGAACTATTAAAAACGGCTGGTTGGAATTGGGTAATCTGCAGGTACAGGCCGAACCTCCAATTGGTCAGACAATTAAACTAAAAGGTTCTAACAACCTGTTTGTTTCCGGTGAAAACGGTGAAGTTGCCCTCAGATGTAACCGTGCGAGTGCCTCTGACTGGGAAAGCTTTATGATTGTCGATGCTGGTGCCGGAAAAATCGCGTTAAAAAGCATGAACAAATATGTATCTTCAGAAAATGGCGCCGCAACCGGGATCACCTGCACCCGCACAACCATTAGCGATTGGGAAAAATTTGACTGGGTGGTAAACACTAACGGAAAAATTTCCTTTAAAGGAAATAATGGCAAATTCATTTCTTCAGAAAACGGGCAATCGGCCATGAAATGCAACAGGACTACTATTTCTGGCTGGGAAACTTTTTCACTGGAATAATTGCCGAGGTAAGTTTTTAAACAAATAGAAGTTTTAAGATAATGGATTGCTCTTGCGAGGGCAGCCCATTATCAGATTTTCAGCTTGATCCTACAGGCCATGCTTTGCTGATTTTTTGAAAAGAGAGGGCTATCGATCTTAAGCTTGGGTGCATTGAAGCATTTCCAGGGGGAAGAAAATTTGAAGTCGGGGTTAGTTTTGCTCAATGGGACAGTGACAACTTTGACAGTCGCCCGGCAATCAAATTCGCATACAGTTTGGTCCGAAATGGAACCGTAAAGTTTCAATTAAATACGCAATTGGGTCTGGTCCCGTCCATTCTCCCAACCAGATGTTATAATACGTTAAAAGAGGCTGTCCGATAAGTCATTTCAGCCTTGATGTACCTAAATAGCATTTTATCTCAGCCTCTATCTTAACAAAAAATAGTAATTCTCTCTATATATAATTACCGTTTTTTGTTGTATATCATTATTTTAAAAAAATCGCCAAAATTAAATTCTGTTTTGGATTTCGGTTTTGACTTAGAAGACAGCCTCTTTTGACATTTAACGTGAAAAATTAGAGTTTAGTTATTACTAAACTGGATTTAAGCTTACCCATATCGTGGCTAATCTTGATATCCAGAACCTTTGCGTAGTGCTGGGTAGTTTTTAAAGCAGTATGTCCAAGTATTTTGCTTACTGTTTCGATTGGGACCCCATTGGAAAGCGTGACAGTTGTTGCAAATGTATGCCTGGCCATATGGAATGTCAAATGTTTATTTATGCAACAAACATCCGCTATCTCTTTTAGGTAAGCATTCATTTTCTGGTTGCTTAATACCGGCAATACCAAATCCCTATTTTCGCATTCAGGATTGTCCTTATAACGACGTAATATATCAAAGGCATTGGGTAAAATTGGTATATGGGAAAAAGTATTAGTTTTTTGTCTCTTAGTAAATATCCACTTTTCACCATCTATGCCTAAAGCGATTTCAGATCGTTTTAGTTTCTTAACATCGGCATAGGATAATCCTGTAAAGCAACAAAAAATGAAAATATCCCTAACTTGTTGTAGCCTTCCTATAGTAAATTCTTTAGCTATAATCTTATCTACTTCCTCTTGGGTTAAATAGAAGCGTTCTTTGGCTGTGGATTTATAAGCGATGAAGGTTTTGACATCATTTGACATTGATTTTTGTAGCCCGTAGGGGAATAACCTAGTTATTTTAACCTATTGGCATTCAATTTCTTAATTGGTTTTCGGTTTTCTACGCACCGAATTACTCACCATTACTTTGATGTAGATAATCACTGAATCTTACAATCCAAAGATACAATTTGAACGAAAGTTAACCTAATTAATTTTTAAATTACGAGTTTAAATTATACCTAAACCTATAAAACGATCAAACCAATTAAGTACGACTAAAATATGTATTCGCAAGTTAGTGATGCGAAGTCAAATTTTAAATGCATAAGTTTTTTGCAAATAAACCGTCATTTATGTTATAATTTTAAGGTTATTTATGCTAGAGCAGCCTATAAAAGTTAATTAAGGTTAGTTTAACTTTAAGGAAAATTTTGTTTATAATAAGTTTTAACTCTTTAAAATAATCCATACGTCTACATAGATTTAAAATACGATCATAGATATATACTCCATTAAGATAATAAGTATATTGTCATATTACTGCATTCAAAAGAGTCCTTAAAACGGTATGATCTCCTTTCATCTTTTAAAAAAGAATAACTAATAGTTTAACTTTAAGCGGCTCCGGTAGCTATCGGCTGTGTCAGCGGTCTATAGGCTTGTAAACCATTTTCTATTACTTCATCGCATCTCAAATTCGTGTTTTTCACAATATAACTTGGTCTTTGCTTAGATTGAGTAAACAACTTCCCGATATAAATCCCTATGACGCCAAGAATGAATAAATTAATTCCGCCTAGAAAAATAACGGTTGCAATGAGTGATGTCCAACCGGCTACTGTTTCTCCCCGAAGATATTGGGAAAGAATATAGGGTAAAAATAAGAGCGATATTGATGAAAAGAAAATACCAAGATAGATAGCAAATCTCAAAGGCCGTACGCTAAAGCCGGTGAGGCCCGACTCTGCAAGTCTTAACATTTTGGAAAAGGAATACTGGGTTTTACCATGAATCCTGACGGCGTGCTCGTACTCAACCACAGTTTTTTTAAATCCTAACCATGAAACGATTCCCCTTAAGAAAATATCGCTTTCAGGCAGGTTCCTAATAATATCCACTAGCTTTTTATCAAGGAGCCTGAAATCAGGGCAGTTGCTATCAATAGGATTGTCGGAGAGTTTGGAGAGAATTTTATAGAACAGCTTTGAAGTGTTTTCTTTGACAAAATTCCCAGACTGTTTTCCTGCTTTGCGTCTACACACAACTATTTCAAAACCGTTCTGCCACTGCTCGATGAGTTCCTTTATAATGGCGGGGGGGTTCTGAAAATCTGCATCCATGCAGATTACAGCATCGCCGGTGGAATAATCATAGCCTGCTTTCAAAGCGTTTTGTTGTCCAAAATTTCTTGACAGATTGATGAAAAACACGTTTGGATATCTTTTACTGATATCAAAAAGAATATTTTCACTATCGTCGATACTTCCGTCATTTATAAAAATAAGTTCATATTCATGCTCTGTTTGCTCCATAGTAGAAACAAGCGAATTAGCGATCAATGCGATATTGCGCTCCTCCTGGTATGCTGGTATTATAATACTGATAAGTGCCATTTTCAATAGGTTTAGTGTTTATAATTATGGTTAGATATTGAACTTCAGCCTATCCAGCCGCCATTCAAATATCTGTTGAATGTCTCGAGCTGAAAAAAAAGGTTTATGAAACATAGGATAATAAGGGTTAAGTTATATTTTGGAAAATATTTCAGAATAATTACGCCCAGGAGCGATGATAAAATGAAAATTATATGTTGTGGATATCGAAAAATCCCGGATATTGGCAACACGCACGTTATTGCAAAAATCAGAATCCAGCCTATTTTATTGGTTTCCTTTAAATCCCTGATCCACCAAAGCAAAAAATAAATAAAAAATGGGGAACATAATACATGGCGCCCGATACTCCAAATACTTGTACCGCCATTTCTTTGAAAAGTGAAGAAGACATCCAGAAGAGCGAGGCCTGTTATGTAAAAGCTTGAGAAAAAAACTGATTGACTAACAGAGCAATTACCTTCTTTTTTTAAATACCGGTAGAGCCAAGTGCAGCAAAAACAGAAACAAACCGTTCCTACAATTAGTCCTAACGCATCTATTCCCAGCATTTTATCGGGAGCATATGTGGTAAAGGGAACTTGCGGAATTATCCAATGCCGCTTCCAAAATTGCTGTATATGCAGGAAATAAAACCATTTTCCTGTTTGACCTCCCTGCATGATCGCAGAAAAAAGTATTCCCAAGGCAATGGCAACAAAATTCCATACAAACTGTTTTGCTTTTTGAAGGTTGGATTTATTGCTGTTTTTCAAAAGTATTGTACTGATCAGTAGCGCTGGAATGGCAACAATTGATGCCGATCTTGCTAGCGATGCCCCGAGAAAACCTAAAAACTGTAGTTTTGTGTTATCTTTATCAAAGCCAATCAAAGTAATCAGGCTAAAGACAAAAAAGGTGGATTCCGAATAAGGTAACGCACAAAACACGAACATTGGAATGGTCAGGATAAACAAAAACTCCACATTGCCCATTTTATTACGGACTGCCATTGTGATAAATGCAGCGATGAATATTATAAAATTCAGGATCGAGATCGTCAGCGGGGATACCGCTAATGTTTTCCATAGCAAAGGAAACAGCGGAAAGAATGCCATGTTACAAACCCGGTAAGGAACAAATACGTAACCTTGGTCTTTGATTTGCTGGTACCACTTCGCGTCCCATTGGATAAGATTGCTGTCCGTAGGGAATTTTTCGCCAGGCAAAAAGCGGAGCAAAAACAAGTAGAAACAGGTCGCGATAAATAAATAAACGCCCGCAAGTATGATTTTAGTCCTCATCTTTTTAGGGTTTAACTTGTCGATCGATCACTGCGCTAATATATTGTTGAGTCATTTCCGGGGCTTCTGCTCTTGGGACATATAATTTAGAAACCTGCAGTTTAGGGCTCAAAACAAAAAGGTAAGGTAGTTTAAGCCCCTCAATGGTAAGATCATCAAGGGTTTTTATCAGCATATAGGCCTCCTGATCGATCTGGTTATCTTTTAAAAACAGTGTCAGGAATTTAGGTGCGTCAGCATCCAGAATCAATGTGACCGATATATTGCTGATTTTGAGATAAGTCAGCAAGTCCTTTACATATTGCTCCTGGTAATTTTTCCTCGAGATCCGGAGGAAGAGTTTGGGTCCATTTGTGGTTAATGTGGCAAGCTTTATTACATTACCATCTTTTGCGAAAAATTTAGTAGCGGGGTCGATGAATCGATTGTTATTGGTTAGCACCAGGAAGGGATAATTGTCCCAAAAGTCATTTTTATCGAAGGCGGCAAAGTTTACCTGTTTCGGTTTTTTTTTCTGGTCAAATACAATGGCGATGGCAGGACTTGACTTGCCTTTTGACATTAGCGCATAAGCAGAAAAAATTGAAGCACCCACAAGAAGTGTCAGTAGTAGATTTATTTTTGTTTTATCACTCATATCTATATATTTAGTAACGCCCATTTTTCGGAAAGAAAGTGCCCATAAATTATCAGATACAATGAGTAGAGGGCAAACGCGGATTGCGCAAATTTTATGTTCAGGGCAGACTGGTGTTTAAGCCACTGTAGTAGGTAGTAAACACCAGGTATAATCAGGTAAAGAATCGGTAGATACATATACCGGTCTGCAACAGCAGATGTCCTGGTCATTGGTATAACCTGAAGTACCAATCCCAGGTGTGCAAAAAATCCAAGGAAATTAAATATATAGAAAGAAGGAATTTTGCTACGCTTTAGGTAATAGAACCCTAACATGGATAGGAAGATAAAAAAAATGATGTACAGGATTAACTCCATCCAGATATCTGCTCCTTTGAGGAAGGGCATGCCATAATGAAAATGCAAACCAAATGGAAGGACTGTGTTTTTGATATAGAAAAACAAGCAGTGGCCAATAAGTGTCAATCGTTCTAGGATCGAGTAGGATTGTATCACCAGCTGATTGGTATGGGCTGCATTAGCATTTCGGGAAAGGATCGCAAAAATCAAAGTTGCCGAAACGCTCGAAAGGATGTATAGATAGACCGGCCAACGGTCGGTAACATATCCGCATTTTCTGATGTGATAGCCGAGCAGGAAAAGGATTACAAAGACATTCATAAATGCCTGCTCTTTACATAAACAAGCGATCACGAAGAAAACAAAACTATATAAAAGAAACCTTCCTTTTTGCTTTAGCAACGCGTCGAAAACATTGATCGTCGATATCAGTACGAACAGCGTGAAAAGAGGGATTTTCGAGGCTGATATCCATATTACGGATTCTACGTTCAATGGATGTATGGCCCAAATCAGGGATACAATCACCGGCAATTGCTTTTCATCCAAATCGAAAAACAGTAGAATCCTCCTGCATAATTGGAAGACAGCTGCGATATTGCATAAATGTATCAACCATGAAAAAATGTGGAAATAATAAGGATCCAGCCCTTGAATATGGTAGATCAACCGGTAATAGACCGTATTCAGCGGAGAATATTGTCCGCTCTCGAAGGTTTGAAAAACCTTTAGAATATTGGCCGTTGAAAAGAAGTTTTCCATCTCGATAAACCGATTGGACAACAACATCCAGTTATCATCGGGAGATGAAAAATTTAAAACGGAGATAGGGCAGTAAATATAGGCAACTACAACTATTATAATTGATATCAAAAACCTATTGCTATGGATCATATCTTACGGTTGGCGATGATACCCCTGATGTAGATATCGGTTAATTCCGGAAGTTCCTTTTCGGGTAAGAAGATATTGCCGGTTTTTTGCTTCTCCATTTCAAAGTAGTAAGGTGAGCTTTGCATCTCGATGTCTAGGTAAGAAAGTGCTTCACTTGGAAGGTTATAATAGGGGTAATCCAACTTGTTTACCGTCATGAAAATTTTCAGGTTCTTAAAATTAAGGTACGAGCCAAGTATAACTACGTTTTCTTTTCCAATTGAATCGGACAGCTTCTTGAGGAAGGGAAGCTGCGCCAAGATACACTCTCCGCAGTGACGGTCGCTGATCCTAAAGACCACTTTTGGGCTACTACCAGACAAGTCCATAAGCCTAACCATGCTCCCATTGGAAGATTCCAAAAGTTGCCCTTGAACATCGAATGGAATGGACACCGAAAGTCCCGTATTGATAATTTTTTTGAACAATACTTTTTTAGTCGTGGTTAAGACCTCTATTTTGTTTTTTAGTTTGAGCCTTTCCTGCTTTCTGTTTTTAGAGAGCGAAATAATTGCATATGACTGCACTATAACCAAAGCCAGCAGTAATATCAGGAGGATGCGTTTCATTGTTTTAACTCAATTTTAGTTTATAAAATACCAGGACCTGGTTGTCATCTTTTTTTAGGTTTCTTAGCAGGGTATCAAATTTTTCGTCCCTGCTAACAGGCTTTATACCGTATTGCTTTTCCTGTTGCCTGAAGATTTTTTCCTTCTCGCAAATTTCCGAAGGGTTCAGGATGCTGATAAATTCTGTGGCAGTACTTGCGATAGGATAAGAGAAATAATCCATTTTGGCCTTTTCATTAATGCCGAGTCTGGAAATAGGTTGTCCGCCATATATTTTTTTTGTTCGCGAAGAGTAAAATACGCCGGTTGGTATGTTTTTCTCCATAAGAGCAATGAAGTGTAATGCTCCGCTGGAAATAATACTTCCATCGAAATAGAACTTCTCGTCTTTCATGGTATTTAAGTCCGCGAGTGTTGTGAATTCCGACGGCGAAGTATCGTTTTTACCTAAAAAATTCAAATAAAACCTGGAATGAATGGAAAGCGGGTAATTTTTTACCTGGTAGATTGTTCTTGAGAATTTTGGACTGTAGTATATAAATTCCCCCGAGCCTGAAGAAGGTATTTTTGTATTGTAATCATAGTTCGGCAGTATTTTTTTGTCTTTTTCGTTACTCCATGAAGCAGATTTGATCGCCCCATCATTATCGGAAAATGCCAGGTCGAAATCATTGAGTTCTCCACTTACACCACGGTTCTCTATTGGTGTCTGCAATACGTAAATGGAATCTTTCAGGTAAGAAAAACGCACGAAAAAGGGCTTTATAGCAATTTTTTTTATCAGTTTTCCCTGAGTATCAAATGTTGCTATCTTCCCGTCCTTATCGTCAAATATTGAGAGCACTTTATGCCTATAATCGAAAGTTGCATCCCTGATACTTTTAAGCCCCGAATGATCATCACTGCCGACACCAACCTTGTCAATAAACTTTCCGCTGCTGTCGAACAAAAATACCGATTTGGAAATGTAGATATCGCAGATGATTATCCTGTTATCGGATATGAATATGCGGTCAGGATATCCAAAAATACTTTTCGATGTGGTTTCCAATTTGACGAATCGGATATCGGTGAGCGTTTTATTATAGTCGAAGCTAACGTTTTCCAAACTCGCCGGAATATTTATTGTGTCGGTTTTTGCTTTTACCGGAGTAATTACCGCAATACGCCCAGATTGCTTGCAGGAATAACCTATTAGCATCATGAGCAGAACGGTTGATGTTGTTCTGAAAATGTTTTTCATAGTTTCTTTGAATTAAATAGGAAGGGACACTCTTCAAATCCCTGTCCTAAAGATTATCTTAAACGCAACCTACGGTACAAGCCTGAATAGGTACACAAGGTGTACAGCCCAAGCCAAGCTGGCTAAGACATTCGATCCAGTGAGTATTGAAAGCTTTGATCGGCATCGAGCCTGTCGCTGTACCGGTTACCGTTTGGTTGGTCTCTGCATTTCCTTTGATAGCACCATTACTGTATTTGGTATACAGGATAGTATTTCCGTTATAGTAGGTGGTATAGGTTACTGTTGTTGCCTGACATGCATAAGGGTGGTCTACAGATTTTTCAAAAAGGGGACCTCCTGATCCTGGGCTTGTGCCAGTGTTTGTGCCGGTTCCTCCATTAGTGTTCGTACCGGTTCCTCCATTGGTATCCGTACCGGTTCCGGTATCTCCGTTTGTGTCGGTATTCGTGTCGGTATCTGTATCCGTGTCGGTATTGGTATCTGTATCCGTGCCGGTTTCTGTACCCGTGTCGGTATCTGAGTCGGTATCCGTATCTGTTGAAGCAAGGGCATACATTGCCTTAGATCCAGAATGGCCGGATTCCACGAAGGAGGAAAGTGTGATTGCTGTCCCAATTCCAAGAACTAAAAACGCAATAATGGTCATGAGTTTGTTTTTTTGTTTTTTCATTTTTTGATGGATTAATTATAATTGTTGATTAAAGAGTCTTGGGTAGTAAGAAAGCGAGACCATAAAGTACCTTTGAAGCGAATTGATTTCACTGCGGGTCACGCGGTTTTCAAATTGATCGATCAGGACATTTCGATTCTGTTTTAAAATATCGAGTGCACTGAACTTCATCTCCAGCTGTTCACTTTTTAAAAACCGATAAAGAATGCTACTGTTGAGTAAAACGTAGTTTAATTTCCTGTCGTTGCTTAATTTCGAATCCGTGTTCTTTACATTTATGTTGAATGTGCAATGTTTAAATTGATTTAGCGTAAAATTTAAGGTCGTGATATTGGACAAGGAGATATTGGTGTAATATTCAGACTGGAATTGGGTATTCCTGAAAAACGACAGCGCGTGATTGGCCGAAACCAGGAGCAGGTTCTTATACGTATAGGAAAGTCCGGCCTTTAGTATGGTGGAAAAAGTATTGGTTTGGTATAGGGATCCATTAATATAGCGCGGAAGATTTGACCGGTTTAAACCCATATATATTGTGGGCATTACCTGTTTATCTTTGAACATATATGTTTTATCCAGGGTTAACATGATCGAGGCATAATTAGAAGCTCCAGCATTGGCCATCGAATAGGTGGTCCCCGAAATGGTGTTTCGGTAATCGATACTATCTATGATGCTTTTTTCAACAATGCCTGCTTTGAGATCGAGTGAGAAAATGTAGTTTGCCTTTTTACTGTAGGAGCTTTGTATAACCGAAAGAATGAACTCATGGCGGTATTCGGGTCTGAGGTGTATGTTTCCTTTTCTCAGATTGTAGAGGTCCGATGAATCAGGCAAGGCAACCAGTTGTTCCAGGCTTGGGACTTTCATTTGGGGCGCGTAGGCTGCTTTGAGCATCCTGTTGAACCGTCCGACATTGTTATATTGATAAATTGCTTCAACATTGGGCAGAAAGGCGCTAAAAGATCTATTGAAATTAAGCGTATTGATCATTGCTGTGTTTTTTTGATTGACAAACCGGGCTTGAAGATCAACGGAAATGAGCAGATCCTTGGAATAACGACTTTCAAATAACTTTGAAAATCTTTTTTTCATCAAAAGGGAAGGCTTTTCATCAACCATCCAATAATTATCCTTATTGGTAAGAAACCTATTTGAAATCTTGCCTTCACCTGTGACATCGCTGACCCTGTTATCTCTTGAGAATTTATTGAGATCAAACCTGTTTATCAGATCCAATTGTATCCCCTGAAGCTTTATAAATCGACCAATATTTCTGTAACGGTATTCTAAACCATTGTTAACTTTGGAGTGATCTGTTAAATACTCCCTGTTAACGTTGCCTAACTGCCCGCTGTATTCGCTTACCCTTTCGTTACTGGAATGATACTTGTCATAAGAAAGCGTGTATTTAAAAAGGTAACTGCGATTTTTGATCTGCTTTTTCGAATAATCCGCTGACTTATCGAAGTTGATCGATAGCGCAATGTTTTCGTCGGTATCGAAGCCGTTATTCTTGAAATTATTGACTATGCTAAGTTGGGAACTTCCATCATTGATGATGTTTTTCGTCCGCTCTTCGAGCGAACCGATATCTTTTGATATTTTAGCAGATATCCCGAAGTTGCTGTTGGGCCTATTCTGTTCATAAGAGGCCAAGAATCTATATCCTATATCTGTTCCTGACTTTCTTGTTATCGAACTGTCGATTCTGCGCTCATTTGCCAAGGAAGAAATACCAATGTAATTCTGCTCTATAATTTTGTCGATATTATTGCGGAAGAAATTGATATTCAGTTTCCTCTTATTGGAAAAGCTCCGAGATAGATTGAATCCTCCGGATAAAAATTTATTTTGCCCAAGGGCATTGAAGTCTGGTAAGTATTCTGTCGATCGGCTGGGCTTAAAAACAGCGTCTTCCAACAGCGTGGTGATATTGTCAGCCACCTTGTTGACATTATTACCGGCGCCGAGTGCGGTAAGCTCCATTTTTGGCGTGAAGTAATTCAAACTTAGATTCCCATCATATTTGTGACCAGTGCCCAGCCCCGCACTTGCTTTCCCAAAGAGGCCTTTCTTGTTTTTTTCTTTTAAGGTTAGATTGACCGATACCGTCGATACGATCGGATTGTTATCGGTGGGTTTGTCAGGCGTAACCTGTACCTTATCTATTATTTGATTTGGAAGATTTTGTGTTGCGATTTTGAAATTGCCGCCAAAGAATGGTTTACCATCCACCAGTATTTTACTAACATTTTTTCCATTTACAGTGATCTTGCCATCTCCCCAGATAATGACGCCAGGCAGATTTCGAAGAAGATCTTCTACTACGGCATTGGGTTTTAGCTTGAAAGCATCTGCATTGAATTCCACGGTATCACCTTTGATCTTTACGGGAGGTGCGCTGGAAATAGTTACTTCATTAAGCTCGATTGCACCGGGATCGACCAATACAGTTTTTAAATCAAGAACTGGACTTTGGCCCATCTTAAACCGGACCATTTTATCCTTATAGCCAATGTAGCTAATTATGAGCTTAAGGGAATCTGTTACGGGTATACTTCCGATTGAAAAATATCCATAGGGATTCGTCAGGCCATAATTAATAATATCGTTTGTTTTGAGGTTATAAATAGTAGCTGTTGCAGATATTAAAGGAAAATTCCTTTTTGAATCCATAACGCGCCCGTTTAGCCTCCCTAACTTTACACTGTCCGGCTTGGTCTGTGCAACAGCGCCAGCCAACAAATTGATCGAGAGATAAAGCGTTAACAGAAAAGCTCTCATCACAGGTCACTTTCTAGGGTGATTTCCACGATCACGGGATTGGCATGATCATTTTTTGCGGCAAAAAATTTCTTCAGCTTATCATCATAGCGAACAGTCTCTTCTGAATTTGATTTTGACGTAAAAAGTTCAAGTGCCGAATAGGATGTGTATATGTTTTTCCCGAAAACTTTTTGGATTCCGTGATTCGAATATTCGGTCCCAAGTATCGAGGGTTGGGCAATTGTCAGGTATTGACTTACTGAATCGGGCGTTATTTTTTTCATCGCAATTAGCCGCTGGGATTTAAGATTGAATACCAGATCGTCAAAATCGTTGCTTTTCCCGCTCTGCAATTTGAACATTAGATTGTCTCCGACTTTGAAAAAGTTGGTGACGCTATATATCAACTCACTGTGGTCGCGAAGATAATTTATCCGTTTGTATTCCAGTGACTTGTTGATCAGGAAGTCCTTGGGTAAGGAATTTTCCTGGGGAAATAAAAATTGATAGGCAAGCGAAATTGAATCAGAACCAATCCTAAATATATTATAGGAGTAAGTGTTGGTACTAAAAAAATGATCGCCTGATTGATAATAAAATTGGTCAGGCGTAAGGATATCGCGGGAATCGAGTTTTTTTAAATGACTCCATAATGAAAGTTTTCCTGATACTTGATTCTTATTTAGCCAGAACTGATCATATTTTTTGAGCTCATCATTGTAATCATATCCGGTAGAGTTGACGATAGCCTTTCCATTGTCAAAAAATGCGAATTCTCCCTTGATTAAATCTGTTTTAATGGTTTGTATCAGGTTTGCTTCAAAATCATACACTAGTGTATGATTTTGATTGCGTGTCCGTATCAGGATTTGTTTTTTTGTTTGGTCCACACAGATCTGCTTGAACTGCTCACCATAGCCAAGTTGACCTGCTAATCCTTTGGTTTGAATTTTACGATAAAAATTTCCCATCCTGTCGAATAAAAGGACCGAATTGGTTGCCTGATCTAGGATAATAAAAAAGGAATCGGTAACCTCGAGCTGAGTAATGGAGCCAAATTCTGATTCTTTAGACGTTTGAAGGGGTATGTAGTTCACTTTGTCGATAAACAAAGCTGCATTTCCGCCCATCGCAGTTTCCGGTGCGATTCTCAACAATGTAACATTAGTTGTATCAATTGTTACCTGTTGGGAAAAACTTTTTCCAATTTCTAAGAGAAAAAAGAAAACTAGGAGTAGCCTATTTGTCATCAGCGGAACAAAAAAAATGTTGCTGATTTTTGTCAATTAATAGTAATGTGGGTTTTAAGAGCGTTATCATAATGTTTTTAATTGGTTAGATGGTTGTAGTAGATATAGCTTTCTACATGTAACTTACCTTTTACGCTTGATAAAATTTAAGCCACATTTCAAAACTAATATTTCTGGGGTAAATATCAACTAAGTTTGCCGTAAGTAAAAGGATTTACCTGACTTATTATACCTATTATACCTACTTATTTTTTCAGACAACTGCAATTGCAAGTAATTAAAGGGGATAATTCATGAACTTAAATTATTAAGTAAAAGATTAGTTACGTTTAATCTTGGTCATTAATTTTTAATGTTCATAATCTAAAAACTTAACTTATCTGGGGATTTCGGCAATAGTAGACAGCGGATTCCGTTCCAAACTGTGCACCCGGGGATTTACCCAATCTTGAGAAGGGCAAGCTAAGAAAAGGCCCAAATATATTCATTCCTGCTAAACCAGGGAAATCCAGACTAAAAGTGTTTTTGTCCTCCAATCTCTAAAAATACAGCCGAGCGGAACATCAGGCCCACGTTTTGGAGTATAACAGCCACTCTAGCGCCATATTCAGCGACAAAAAACAAATTCGGAAAATCTGATTTGTAAGACTGGAAAAAAATCAATTTTAAGGCCCACTGAGCTCCTTTAAAAACACTTTATAACAGCAAACGATCATTGCCGCCAGCATTAATAACAGCTTAAAATCGCTTAAAATGAGCCGAATGGCCACTTTTAAGCGAAATCAGTGGCCATTTTAAACCGAAAAAAGTGGCCACTTTGCAGAAAAACAAGTGGCCACTTTTGGAATAATCCCCACTATAGCTGTGCAGCCACGTGGTGATGGGGGCCTAACTTTTACGCGTCATCAATGTATCCGGAAAACTGGATCACACAAAGCGGTATCGATTTCAAAAAACCTGTAGAAGTACGAAGCTATTTATTAAAGCATTTTGAAAATTGGAATTCTGTATTTTATACGCTTTTTGAAGCCAGTGAACATTTCACATGGCGCCCGCTGAACTATTTTCCTTTGGAGCAAAGGTGGAGAACCAAAAGTAATATCACCCTTATTGGTGATGCAGCGCATTTAATGCCTCCCAATGGTGAAGGTGTTAATCTCGCGATGCTGGACGCCCTGGATCTATGCGAATGTCTCTGCGATAAAAGTTATCCCAATCAAAAAGATGCAATTTCAGCCTTTGAAGAAATCATGTTTCAAAGAGCTGCACCGCTTTCCAGGGAAACTGTTGATGGCATAAAAGATTTTGCATCACCAACCAAAGAGTCTGTTCAGGAATGGATTAATATGTTCAATCAAAATATTTTACCTGAGAAATAACAGTTTATTTATAACCGGTCATTTCAACTTTTTGGTTTTTACCACGCTGTCGGAAGCCTATCGTAACCAAAGAAGGAGGGAGTTTTATGCCTCCTTCTTTATAGTTCATAAATGGTTAAGCCAATAGACAGACCAATAGAGAGAAGGCACTTTTAGCTATTAAAAGCAGTACAAAAAAACTGAAATAAAGGCCCTGATGGTTCAGTTTCAAAATGCCATAAAAAAATATCGTCAGGCCTTTTCATACAGATCCTGAAGTACATCGAAGGATGCCTTATAATAAAACTGTGCCCTCTCCACGAAGGTCGTTTTAGATATATGCGCCATAATCTTCAAGCACCTCGTCCAGATTGTCAGGTCGGGTAGCGATCAGTCTCGATTCTTCAATTCTGATGGTACACTGTACGGTTCGCCATAACAAGTCGGTCTGTCTATTTTTTTTCCCGTTCTTACCTCGATCCTTTAAGGTATTCAAAATGGTAATGGTTCTTTCCTCGACAAGTCCGCTTTCTAAAGCATTCTTTAAATGTTTAAGCATACTAATCCGGGCCTAAAGGTTCACTTCCAGTGTCTTTGCCTTACATCGCATCCGGTATGTTTGTAGTTGAAGTTGTGTTAAAATGTAATTTTATATTTACATTGACATAGTAGTATTTTTGGTAGTTGTCGTAATAATAGGTATATTGGCACTACACATACCTATAATATTAAATGAAAAAGATTTTTAAAAACTGTTTGCTGATGTCAGCACTGTTGATGGCATCCCAGCACCTTTTTGCCCAGGACAATCCATCCAGGCAACCCTCCGAGATCGGAAGACCTGTAACCGGAGAGGGTTATTTCGCATTTTATGAAGGCCATAATGCTCAAGGAACCTGTGATCTGCTCTATGGGGCATTTGCAAATGTCAACCTCAATCTGACCAGTACCCATCCGGGTTCGAATGACAGGATCAGCTCTGTCGCGCTTGTAGGCCCTATCTCGGATCAGAAGCTATGGATCGCGGATAACTCCAGCGGTAATGTCAACGATGACTATGCTACCATTACTGTTACCGGGACGCTTCCTGCCGGGACACGTGTGGTGATCCCGAGTTTTCAGATCGGAGCCGCCCCGGGGGTATTTTATAACCAGAATGGCTGTACGGTTACTCTGGTTTACTATCCGGACTTTCCCAGCCCGAATCTTGATGGCAAGGTATCCCGGATCGGTAGGACGCAGTACAATTGATAGGGGCACTGATGTGTGTCTTGAATATAGATGAACCGCCACTCCTGCCCTGGAATTAAATCCTGCCGTTGAGAAGATTATTCTGTCCGGAAGTTGTCAAAGCTTTTGCGGAACTGCTTTCGAGTATATATCCCTGACTGAACATGGTCCGCAAAACGAATTTCCGGGCATCAACTTAGCAGATTGCAATTGAAAAAACCTATCTGCGAAGAACCCTTCTGAATGAGGAAATTTCAAATGGTGTTTTTAGGTTTTGTCACCTGATGAGTTCAACTGAAGGTCAATCCTTTTGATCAGCTCGTTGATATCAAAATGTTTTGATATGAAATCATCTGTGCAGGCACCGATGGCTATTTCCTTACCGTCACGGCTTGCCGATATAATGATTACCGGCGTTTTTGAAAAGAGTTTATTCTTACGGATATTGGAGACAATCTGTTATCCGGATAGGATCGGCATCCAGAGATCCAGTAGGCGAGGTATGGGTTATGTCCTCAGGCGTTCAGAAGTCTTTTGGAATCTTTTTCAGTGTGTACCGTTAAATCTGTAACCTCTAAGATCATTTCAAGCGGATCCAGAATAGCTAATCTGACGCACTGCTTCATTTAACAAGACTTACAGATGTATGTTAAGGATTAGTATATTGCCATAAGTCCAAATCAGCTGGCCCATCACCTCTTGCTGTTATCATGTTGCCATGCTTGTCGATCAGTATATATGTTGGAACGTAAATAATCTAATATTTTTCTAAACCCGTCCTTTTCGCCGGATGATGCATATCCCATAACTCCTTTTAGACTATATTTTTTAATTTGGTTCTTCCGTTTATCGGGATTTTCATCGAAGCAACCCGATAGAAATACGAAGTTCCTTTTTGGTTCACGCCCGTACACATTCGCCGAAATGCCACGCAGGACCTCATTGGCTTGCGCAAGATTATTTTGTTAATGAATTTTTTGAAGGAATTTTCTTTCAGCCTAACGGGGATTGAGTGACCACTGTTGCTGACATACACAGTTAAACTGCTGAAGCCAATTTTTCATAATCCCTCCAACAGCATTTACCAGTTTTACTTTAGTTTGATCCTTATTATGGGAGTACTGCTTCCTCTGGCTATCTTATGAGATGCGGGTTAAACAAGCGCCATTTTCTTTGAGAATTAAAGATTCACGGCATTTTGTTTAGGTGGCGGGACTAAGTCCCGCCAGCGTTTAAAACTTAATACCCGTGATGGTAAATCCAAAGCTTCATCTGTACATTGGCCCAATAGAGGGAATCTTCCTGTCCCCAACCATGTGAAATACCATATTGATAACCTGCCGACCATGCGGCTAATGCATTAGTGGGTTCGGGTTGAGTCATGGCCCTGTCCGTTGTACTCTGGCTCGTTGACGTATTTTGAGCTTTAGGGGTACTCTGAGCTTTAGAAGATGATGGCAAAAATGCTATCGCCGAAAAACCAAAAATTGCTGATAAGATGATTTTTTTCATAATTGTAAATTAAGTGTATGTTAAATATTGAGTATTTGCAATGGTAAAACCGAACTGTTCGATATCAGCTATTGCTAATTCCTGTAAGCAAGCTGAAATCCCCTATCCCAATTATAAATATTTTATTTCACAACAACGAGAATTAAATATTTGTTTTATTTTTCCTTAAATAATTTATTAGTTAAGGTTCATTGCACAAGCCTCCGATGTACATAGAAACTTCGGGACCTAAACAATGTCTGTCTGAGCATGCTACTGCGATTAGGATAATCTATATATTCAGTCAGCCGGAGAATGGTTGTATATCGGGTAATCTAGTTGGAGCTTGGTTATGTTATTATAACCTGATCAATTAAAGTGAAGATCTGAGTGGGATATCGATAATGGGGGTGGAGGTTATTGGGGGGCACTTACGGAGCCAGGAGCTGGATGAGGTGATTTAATAAGATCCATCATGCAAGGGATAGGATGATGGATCTAACCGCGATGAATAGCTAGGGCTTTTTGTTCGCTAGGGGCAGATCAACGCTAAATTATAAAGCCTTATGATCGATGCTTAAAATCAGGTGAGTTCAGTTGATCCTATGCTGTCCATAATGTGCCAATAGAATATGTTCTGGCCTTACCGCTGATTATAACCCTTTCGCCACGATCCGAACAGTATAGCGTTCCACTGCGTTCAGAAACCTGAGTCGCAAGCAGATCATTTTTATGAATTTGTTCGCTCCAGTAAGGAATGAGTGAACAATGTGCTGAGCCGGTAACCGGATCTTCAAGGATGGTTGATTGCGGTGTAAAGTACCGGGAGACGAAATCAACCTCATTGCCTTTAGCCGTAACCACCACACCACCTGGGTCGAGGTTGATCTGATCAAATATCTGTCTGTCGATCACGATATCCCTTATTTGCTGCTCGTTTTCATATACCAATATATAATCCCTTGATTTCAAAACTTTTTTTGGCTGGATGTTTAGTGCTTTAACAATTACTGCGGGAAGTTGGGCAGGTACAGGTTTTCTAGAAGGGAAATCCAGCGAATATAAATCATCTTTTATCGCCACAGTGAGTTTTCCGCTTGCTGTCGCAAAAACAATTTCTTCTTTGCCATAATTTAAAATGGTATGGAGTGCGTGGGCAGCACCCAGGGTGGCATGACCGCATAAATCCATCTCAATTTCAGGCGTAAACCAGCGCAGGTGTATGTGCGTGCCCATATCTACAAAGAAAGCAGTTTCTGCAACGGCATTTTCTTTTGTTATTTTGAAGAGTATTTCGTCCGGAAGCCATTCCTTAAGCGGAACAACGCAGGCTGGATTGCCACGGAATATTTCATCGGTAAATGAGTCAATCTGAAAAAGGTCTAATTTCATTGAATTTTATTGGTTGGTAGTTGTTTGTATATTGATATTTGATTTTTGCGAAGATATCATCAATTATGATTTTTTTGGATAGATGGTTTTTTACATTATAGGTATGCCTGCAAATGTTAATATCAGAATTGGAAACAAAGAAAACAAATATTGTTAAATTCTACTATCTCCATTGGCCATAGGAATTATGAGGATAAAGAACATGAAGAATGCTTGTGATGAGAAAATCTATACGGGGAAAAACCTGAAAGTGACCCCTCTGTTTCGGGCCAAACTGGCTATCAATTTGATTACCAGATGATGCACATCTAAGTTCCTTTCCCTCTGAACAAATATACACTTTGGATCCAGATCCATCTTACTGCCGGATTTATCCTCAATTCAGACCTTTCTAGCGATCAAAATCCATCTGCAGGTACTGGAATGCGTAAAAAAAGCGCCATACTATCTTCAAAACAGCGAAGCGACCGTGGTCCATCCCGAATAATAGATATGCTCCCAGGAGCGATTATTTTATGCAGAAATTGAAAAATTATTCCCGAAAGCCAGTTGCGAAAAAAGCTGATCAAAAGATCAGAACGGCCAGTTTGCCTCGAAACAGGTGATCACTTTAAAGCGAAACGGAGTGACAGTTTAAATGCGGAACGGCTGGCCATTTTTGCTGAAATATCCACTATACGCTCAGAATACAAATACAAAAAGTGATTCGCATCATGTTTGGTACCAACCAAAAGCAAATCAATGATTATTCTTGAGGCATCTAAAAAAACATTCAATGCACCATTTTGGATAATTTTCTAATCCAGGAACCTTCTCCTGCAGTGACTTAGAGCGAAGTATTTTTTACTAATAAAACCCGCCAGAAATTCTCTTAGCAAGTTTAACTCTGTGAGATTGAACAAACCAGAATGAATTGACCCCGCAACAATAAAAATAAATTTTTTGTTGATTATTCTTATTCAATCAATCATGGATTCACCTTAAGGGGGTAAATTAGATTGGTTCATCCATTTAATTATCAGAAATATTAATAATCCATTTCTTGAGTAGCACTTTTCTAGATTTTCGTTTTGCTCTAATTTTTTTCTTTTTGTCTACAACTTTTGGAATCAATTTTTCACTTTCTTTCCGTAATTTCATGAGCCTACCAAGCTTATCATACTCTGTCATCCTAGTGTCTAGTTCTGCGATTCTCTTTAAATCAGCAATAAATTTATTGCTAATTCGAACCGTTGCCGACCCCGAGAGCCCTTTAAGATTATCTTAAAGGGCCTTTTTGTTTTTAGGGGATTTTGAAATCGTTGAATAGGGCAGGTAAAACGTGTTTTTTGGTTCGAATCCCATATGGATACCCTGACGGTGTAAAAATAATTCTTTACTACTTTGAATTGGTTATTTTATTATTAATCAATAAATTGTAATCTACTTTTTTGGTTCCATTTCGAAGCTATATAAATGGAATTCTATATTTCACAATTATTCCAATATTAGGGTCACTATGTAAGCTTTACATTTTGAGGTATCAAGTTCTGACCTTTATAACAAATAAATTTGGACCTTATAACAAGCTTTTTGCTTTTTTTATAGTTGAACTTTGTTTTATCAAAACTTCAAAAATGGAAAATAGAGAAACAGTTTTAGTCACTGGCGGCTCAGGCTTTATCGCTTCATATTGTATAATAACTTTGCTTCAAAATGGTTACAAAGTTAAAGCCACCCTTCGTTCGCTTAAAAAGACAGCGCTGGTTAAACAAATGCTGAGAGAAGCGGGCATCACCAACTTTGAGGATTTATCTTTTGCAGAAGCCGAATTGAGCAATGAAAAAAGTTGGGAAAATGCCGCACAAGGTTGTCAGTATGTCATCCACACAGCTTCGCCAACTCCAAACACAGATGCAAAAACAGATGATGACTTTGTAAAACCCGCAGTTAATGGCGTTTTGTTTGTGCTTAAAGCAGCAAAAAAAGCAGGTGTAAAACGTGTAGTCCTTACTTCTGCATTTGGTGCAGTAGGTATGGGAACCGTTAAAAAAACACCTTACACAGAAGAAGACTGGACAGAACTGAACGATACCGTGGCGCCTTATCAACGTTCCAAAACCATTTCGGAAAAAGCGGCCTGGGATTTTATTGAAAATGAAGGAGCTGGGATGGAATTATCTGTGGTCAATCCAACGGGTGTTTTGGGTCCGGTTTTGTCCAACGATTTTTCGCATTCTATTCAGACCATCAGGCAAATGTTGAATGGCGAAATGCGTTCCTGCCCCAAATTGATTTTTGGATATGTTGATGTGCGGGACGTGGCAGATTTACATTTTAAAGCAATGACAATGCCTCAAGCCAACGGCCAGCGCTTTCTTGCCGTTGCAGGAAAATCAGTTTCTTTTTTGGATATAGCACATATTCTCAGGAGAAATTTAGGCCAAAAAGCGGCTAAAGTACCGACAAAAGAAATACCAAATTGGCTTATCAGATTGCTCGCTACTTTCAATCCAAAATTGAAAATGTTAACGCCTCTTTTAGGTTCAATAAAACATGCAAGTAACGAAAAAGCAAAAAATCTTTTGGGTTGGCAGCCAAGAGGCAATGAAGAAGCTATATTAGCGACTGCAAATAGTTTAATTGATTTGAAAATTGTAAACCTATGAAAGTAATCATAACAGGTGCTACAGGAATGGTAGGAGAAGGCGTTCTATTTGAGTGCTTAGATAATCCTTTAGTAACCGAAGTGCTGGTTATCGGCAGGAAACATTACAATAAAAATCATCCAAAGCTGAAAGAGTTGGTTATAAAGGATTTTTCAGAAATCAACAATCACTCGGATTTACTGGAAACTTACGATGGATGTTTCTTTTGTGCTGGTGCCAGTTCTGTTGGCGAGAACGAGGAAAGCTTTACCAAAAAGACCTATGATTTTGTAGTTCCATTTGCTACAACAATATCACACATTAATTCTGCAATGACTTTTATTTATGTATCGGGCAACCGCACCGATAGTACAGAAAAAGGAAAAGTAATGTGGGCAAGGGTAAAAGGACGCACCGAAAATGCATTAATGAAATTGCCTTTTAAAGGTCAATACAATTTCCGCCCGGCAATAATGACAGGAAGTAAAGGCCAGAAAAATATAAAGCTGATTTATAAGATTCTGGGGCCACTGATGTCGCCATTTTTTCCTGCAAAAACATTAAAACTTTCTGAAGTAGGAAAAGCAATGATTAATGCAGTGTTAAAGGGTTATCAAACCCAAATTTTGGAAGCAGACGATATTTTTAAATTGTCGAAATGAAAATAACTGAAATAAAATCCTGTACTGTTGGTCCTGTGCTTTCTGCAGAACAATTCATCGCAGAGCATTTCTTTGTGTTTCTGGCAAAAGGAAAAATGAATGGTTATGATGGAAACAAACATTATGTTTTGAAGGCCGGTGAAAGTTGTTTGGTTCGTAAAAACCGATTGGCACGATACAACAAAGTGCGATATAATAATGAGTTTGAGAAAGTAATTATCTTTTTGGATGAAGCCTTTTTAAAAGCATTTCAAAAAAAACATTCAATTGTATTCAAAAAATTTATTTCAAAGGATGCGTTTGTAAAGTTTAAAAAAGATAATTTAATCAATAGTTTTTTATTGTCATTAGAACCGTACTATAACAATTCGGGAAATATAAGCCAAACTTTCTCAGATATTAAACGAGAGGAATTGTTGCTCATATTATTGCAATTACATCCAGAGTTGTCAGATATTCTTTTTGATTTTGGCATTCCCGGACGGTTGGATTTGGAAAAATTTATGCAACAAAATTATAAGTTCAATGTGAGCATTGAAAGGTTCGCATTTCTTACAGGACGCAGTTTATCTGCATTTAAAAGAGATTTTAAAACCATATTTCAGGAAACGCCAAATCGTTGGTTGTTAAAAAGACGTTTGCAGGAAGCCCGTTTTCTCATCGAAGAAAAAAAACAAAAACCGACCGATATTTACCTTGATTTAGGTTTTGAGGATATTACGCATTTTTATTTTGTGTTTAAAAAAGAATTTGGAACAACTCCGAGTGAAATTAGTGGAGCAAAAATATATTAAGTTATTCTTTCAACATTTTCGAAAAACCGCCTGTTTCTACCAATTCGTTTACAAAATGGTTCGAATTACGCACCGCCATTGACCCCATAACGAGGAAAAAACATTTTCAAATGGTTTTGTCCTTTTTTACCCCTAACTCTCTGTTTAGTAAGCTTTTTTGCGAAAAATTGGGTCTGAATGTCGGGACTCCGGCTAAAATCTGACAAAATACGCTGTTCACGACAATAATGTGTGTAAGAAAACATTTTTTACCATATGGTAAAAAAGTTTCGATTTATAAAGGTGAAATTTGTAAAATGGAAGAATTTGTCAATTACATACTGCAATTCGGCAACTTGAATACCCAACAGATTGAACTTATTCTGAGCAAGGCAGAAACGGTAGAGTTGCGCAAAGAGGAATATTTTTCGGAGGCTGGTAAAATCCCACGATATGTAGGTTTTCTTCTTAAAGGAGTAACCAGATTCTGTTATTATAACAATAAAAGTGAAGAGATTACGCATTCCTTTGTTGAGGAAAATAATTTTGTTTCCGACCAGCAGAAGTTTGAAATTCAAATGGTTGCCTCAGAATATATACAGGCCATAACAGATTGCCGTTTACTGGTCTTTTCAAAAAAGAGCTGGGATGAAATTGGCAATACTATTGTTGGCTGGAAAGAGATAGAGCACCTCATTGTCAAAAACTGTCTCCTGAAAGCGATAGAAAGAAGAAGTCCTCTGGTATCTGAAGATGCAACAACCCGTTATCTTTCATTTCTCGATCATTTCCCCGGACTTGTTAACCGTGTCCCGCTTTCGTATGTGGCATCTTACCTCGGTATTACCCAGCAGTCACTCAGCAGAATAAGGAAAAACATCCGCTGATGATGCTTTTTACCAAATGGTAAATGTTATATGGTTCACTTGCCCAACCTTTGCATAAATCATTTAAACAATAGAAAGATGAGTAAAAAAATCGTATTAATAACAGGAACAAATAGTGGTTTTGGTTGGCTTACCGCGCACAGTGTTGCCGCATCAGGTCATAAGGTTTACGCAACGATGAGAGATACTGCGGGTAAAAATGCGGATAAAGCTCAGGCACTATCGGCGGTTGAGAATGTAACTGTTCTCGATGTTACCCTTACCGATGAAAAAAGCGTTGAGCAGGCTGTAAAAACCATTATTTCGAAAGAGGGTTCCATTGATGTGCTGGTTAATAATGCAGGATTTTCCATGCATGGCGTGGCCGAAAGCTTTACAACTGAAGATGTGCAGGCAATGTTTGATGTTAACGTTTTTGCCCCCTGGAGATTCATTAAGCAGGTTTTACCGGCCATGCGTAAACAGCAGGAGGGACTGATCATCAATGTAACCAGCGGATTTGGAAGGGTCTCATTTCCTTTCGCTACTGTTTATGCCGCATCAAAATTCGGTTTGGAAGGGCTCAGTGAAGGTTTACATTACGAAGTTAAACGTTTGGGAATAGACGTGGCGATTCTGGAGCCTGGTGCATTTCCGACTGAAATGTCGCAAAAAACAGTTTATGCTTCAGATCAGTCTGTGTTCGAAGGTTATGGCGCTATCGCAGAGATTCCAAATAAGATGATGGCAGCATTGGGTGAACTGATCCAGAGCCATCAAACCAATCCACAGGATGTTGCTGATGCGATCGTAAAATTAATAGCCACTGAAAAAGGTAAAAGGCCGCTGAGAACGGTTGTTGATCCGATCACTGGTGAATACATTAATACTGCCAACCAGGCTGTTGCAGAACAGTTTGGAAAAGGCTTAACCACCTTCGGAATGGGGGAGCTTTTAGCATAATAAGCGCCGCATATAAATTATGATATATCGGTTGCTGAGACCAAATAATTGCCGGTAAATGTTAGTGATAGCACGGATAAGATAAATAGGCGGATTTGATAAATTAAAAAGCAGTCATAAATTTCTAAACTAATTCCTGAAAACCAATGTTATATCTATACACCTAAAAATAAACATGATGGCAAGAGGAACAAAAGTGGAAAGAAACTCGGTAAGTAACCAGGACCACGAAATTAAATACGAGGCGAAAAAACTCGATGTAAAAGCTGATAAAATTAAAGGTGCCAAATCAAGCGAAGGAAACCAGCGCAAAGCGATCGAGAAAAAAGTAAAATAATTATTTAAGCCCCTAATTGGGGCTTTTTTTGGCTCAAATAAAAGCAGCCCGTAAATCAATGGTGCTCAGGGCCAGATCGAAACCCTGCATAAATGGCTTAAACTGGCAAGAGCTATCGTTTTTAACTTAATGCAATGAAATCTTTTCAGTGCGAACATTTAACATCGTTTTACTGTTTATTTTAAGTGTCAGTCTAAACAGTGGCATTAGTCGGCACATGCTTCATATCATTATCGGCAGTAAAGCAAATAAATGAAAACACCAAATAAAAAACGAGGACTCATCTGGTTTAAAAATGATTTGCGGTTGCATGATAATGAGGCACTGGTAACTGCACAGAAAGAATGCGACGAAGTACTCTGCTGCTTTTGCCTTGAAAAATCGAACTTCGAAAATCACAGCTTAGGTTTTCGTAAAGCAGACATCAACCGGTTTAAGTTTCTGGAGCAATCCATCAGCAATCTCAAAGCCAACCTGAAATTGATAGGTGGTCAGCTGAGTATCGGAGCCGAATCCGCGCTGATTACCATACCCGAACTTATTCAAAAACACCAGATTACCGATATCTACGCAGCAGAAGAATATGCCAGCTATGAGCTTGAACTCATCAGAAAGTTAAAGCAGGCCCTGCCCGAAACCAGCTTCCATTTTTTCTGGGAAAAAACACTTTACCACAAAGACGATATTCCTTTCTCCATCCCTAAAATCCCCCTTACAAGCAAAGCTTATCGCATTCCAGCAGGGAAGGAATCGGAGCCCAGAAAAACCTTCGACATCCCCAAAAAACTAAACCCTGTTAAAAAGGTTATTGCCAGCAGGTTCCCTTCTTACAAAGATTATGGTTTTAGCGTGGGGGAATACAAAAATGCCAGACCTTTTGTTAAGGGAGGCGAAGATGCCGCACTGGAACGGCTGGAATACTATACTTTTAAATCGGAGGAACTCACCCGTTACCGCTGGAGCAGAAACCAGTCAGACGGGATGGACTACAGTTCAAAATTTTCTCCTTACCTCGCCCTGGGCTGCATTTCTGCAAGAGAGATTTATGAAAAAGTGCAGCTTTACGAAAAGGAAATCAAAAAGAACCAGAGCACTTGGTGGCTGATTTTTGAACTGGTTTGGCGGGATTATTTCACTTTTAAATCCATGCGCTTCGGTGAGGCGATCTTTAAAAGCAAAGGCTACAAGAATAAAAATTACCAATGGGAAAACGATCCCGGTAAATTCAAAAAATGGTGTGAAGGCAAAACGGGGATCCCTTTTATTGATGCGCATATGCGGCAATTAAACCAGACCGGTTACATGAGCAACAGGGGCAGGGTAAACTGTGCGAGTTATTTTGTACATGACCTGAAAATCGACTGGACCTGGGGAGCAGCCTATTTTGAATCCAGGCTTATCGATTACGACGTGAGTTCTAACTGGATGAACTGGCACATGCAGGCCTTTGAAATCTGGTACACCAATCCCGTGCACCAATCCAATAAATATAAAGCCCAGAAATTTATCCGGCACTGGATTCCGGAACTTAAAAAAGCAAATGACATGGAAGTGCTCATTCCCTGGGAATTTAAGTTAAAAAGTTATCCTAAACCTATAGCAATATACCAAAAATGGGAGAGGGCAATCAACCTGATCAAGAAAATCAGGATTTAAAAAATACCTGATCCCTAATTTTATAGGGACAAAACTATGGTTAGGGAAAATATTTTTCTTATTGTAGCTCATAAGACTCCTGGATATACACAAACAATCCCGGACGCACCTCATCCGCGGAGGAGATCCTGATGTGGTTCTCAAATTTTTTGCCCGAAGCGATACTTTTAACCACAGGTTTTTCGGTGTGTGCCATGGCTGAATAAAATTTGATGTCCAGCTCTTTCTTCATCGGTCTGATAATCAGGAAACCCACCCTTTTGGTAAATACGATACAGTTTGGAGTTACCCCGATCAGCACATTCGGCCAGTCTGCCACCTCCGCTAAAATTTTATCGAAAGCCAGCACCAACTCGGCGGAGCGCCCGACAAACAGACTGTCCAGATCTACGCGCTGGCAATAGTGGCGGTAGTCTTTCCAGGGCAGTTCACGGTCACATTTAGGGCAAGTCCAGCTCATAATCATTTTTTTATATTCACAGCGAAAATGATGCCGGGGCTTAAATGGCTGAATTTCAGAGGTCATTGCTACCTAGTTCAGGTTTGCTAACGGAGGTGTGCCTGTTCAAACAAATCAGGATGGCCTGTAGCGGAGATATAATAATTTTTCCCGCGCCAAATCAATCCTGCCCGAGTTTTGTTGTATGCTAATGGATCAACAGCCAGATATCAAAGCCACCATACTCCAAATGGCCATGCTCCGCGGACCCGAAAAAAGCACCTGCCCTTCCGAAATTGCCAGGCTGTTATTCCCAGGGCACTGGCGGGCGCACATGTCAGCTGTATGGGAAGAAGCCATCGCCTTACAAAAGCAGGGACTGGTCCTCATCACCCAGAAAGGCGAACCTGTAGACATCAAAAAAATCAAAGGCCCTATCCGAATTAAAATCAGCGATAAAAAGGACGAAAAATAATCTGGCGTTATCTTCCGGTCATTTGTACGCTTTGCTGAGAGTTTAGGAATGTAAGTATATCAGGATGCATAAAATAATTATTAATCAGCTACAAATGCCTTATTAATTATTTATTTATCATTTATTAATAGCTCGGTTCTATTTTGGTTTTTACACCGATGTTGGTGTGTTAACCAAATATATCCGATCAATGAGAAAAATTAATTTAATGCTGCTGTCGGCAGTAATTCTGACGGCAGTGGGTTGTAAAAAAACACAGGAAAGCGAAGAGGTTGTGCACCACAGCCTTTCGCAGGCAAAGCAGGTTGCAGCACTGGCTTCTCCTCCGGGAGATGTGGTAGGTAAGCTTGTTGTAGGCTACCAGGCCTGGTTTGGCTGTCTTGGTGATGGATCGCCATTTAATTCGTGGAAAACCTGGGGACCTAATCCGCCATCTCCGGGGCATATTAATGTTGAAATGTGGCCTGATGTGAGGGAATATACCACCACCTACCAAACCGGGTTTGCAAATCTGGGCAATGGCCAGCCAGCAAAATTATTTACTTCTTATTCTCAGCAGGTTGTAAATACGCATTTCCTCTGGATGCAGCAAAACGGTATCGATTGTGCTGCGCTTCAACGTTTTGGCAGTGCCCTGGCAGCTGATCCACGCGATCTGAACTGGCGTAATGGAAATGTACCTATGGTGAAAGCAGCTGCCGAAACTTACGGGCGCAAATTCTTTATCGAATACGACATTTCCGGCTGGACAAATTTCCAGTCTGAAATTAAAACCGACTGGACCACCCGCATGCAAACCCATACTTCTTCTACGGCTTATGCGAAACAGAATGGGAAGCCTGTGGTAAGTTTATGGGGCATAGGGGTTTCGGGAAGACCAGGTAATAATGCCGTATGGACAGATGTGATTAATTGGTTTAAAACCCAGGGGTGTTACGTAATTATTGGGGTAAAAAGGGACTGGCGAAATGATGCCACCAATATGAGTGCTTATAACCAGGCCAATATGATCCAGCCGTGGACAGTTGGATCTATGAACGGCATTGCCGGCGCCAACAATTATGTTTCAACCCTCAGTGCTGATTTTGCCTATTGCAACTCGCATAACCAGGATTATCAACCCGTTGCTTTTCCGGGTTTTGCATGGTCTAACTGGCATACAGGTGCGCAGAACGAAATACCACGCTTACATGGAGATTTCCTCTGGAGGCAGTTTTATAACATCAGGAACAACAATATTCCAAGTGTTAAAGTTGCCATGTTTGATGAATATAATGAGGGCACCGCCATTGCCAAGGCTGCAGAAAATGCTTCAATGAAGCCCAGCAATCAATACTTTTTAACTTTGGATGCAGATGGAGTGGCCTGTTCTTCTGATTTTTATTTAAGGCTCACCCGCGATGGTGCCAAAATGATAAAAGGCCAGATACCGCTTACTGCTAACCATCCAACGTCACATCAATAGTAATCTGATTTGGACTGAAAAAAAATAAACGTTAATTCGTTAGTTGTTGACTCCACAATACCCATAATTATTATCGTGTTCCGGTATATGGCGCCGTTTAATTTTGGTAGGGTGGAGTCAATTGTTAATAGCTGTTGCTCAACTCCGGGCGACAAATTTGATTATCATCCTAACCCTTTTAAAATAATGAGAAAAACTATATTTATTTTTTTAACGCTTTTGGGGCTATCTGCCATTGGCTGCTCAAAAAATGAGTTGCTTCCGCAAAATTTCACCTCCGAAAAGCTTTTGGCTTCCGCACAGCTCAGGAATGGGCCAGTTATTGCAGCACTTGATATTGGAATCAACGATCCGAATATTAAATATTTTGGCCGTTGGGATTTTAGTAATCCTACACAATATTTAAGTTATTGGGGCGGGGCCTATATTAAGGTTAACTTTACCGGTACCACCGTTAAAATAAAAGTTGGCAATACCAGTAATTTTTATGCTAAAATCGATGGTGGTCCATGGGTGAGTTTTACAGGTGCAGGCGGCACCATTAATCTTAAATCCACTCCCTTGTCGGCAGGTAACCATAGTTTGAGTGTGGCGCAGGGCAAAGATTACGATTATGTATTTAATTTCCGCGGTTTGGTGCTCGATAATGGAGCAACTACCTCGCCACCAGCAGTTTCTGCCGACATTGTAGAATATATAGGAGATTCTATAACAGCGGGTTATACCGATGCACAGGCCAATGTATCTGATTATGCCTGGGTAGTTTCAGAATCAATGAATGCCGAGCATACACAGATTGCCTATCCCGGCATCACCCTGGTAAACGGATATGGGGTAAATGCAACCAAAATCGGTATGGATGTACAATATTTTAAATCACAGTCTTTAGCTTACCCATCGTCTCCAAACTGGGATTTTACCAGGTACACCCCTAAAATTGTGGTTATTAATTTAGGTCAGAATGATCAAAGTACAGGCGTACCCGATGCAACTTTTCAAAACGGATATTTAAATTTTCTTTTAAATGTGCGTACAAAGTTTGCCAATGCCGAAATATTTACGCTCCGTCCGTTTAGTGGGGCAAAGGCAGCATTGGTACAGGCTGCGGTAAACCAGCGCATTGCCGCCGGAGATAATGCCGTTCATTATATTAATACCACGGGCTGGTTGCTGCCTCACCCTTCTGCTGATTTTAACGACGGGGTGCACCCAAGTGTTGCAGGGCATATTAAGGCTGCGGGTTTATTAAAACCCTATATTGCGCCTTATCTGTCATCGGGATCAGTATTTTTGCTGAATAATGCCGATGCCAATGCTGGCTGGGCATCCGGAAACACCCTTTCTGTAAATACCAGCGATAAAAAAGAAGGTAGTGCTTCATTGCAATCTGCAGGTAGCGGCACGTTGGAATTTCAACGCTCCTTTACGGCTGTTAACCCGAATGTAACGGTGGCAAACGGATCTGTCGATTTTTGGTACTATGTATCAGATGTAACTAAATTTACGGCCTCAAACCAGATTGAGATCGGGAGTGGTGGCGCAGCAGATGTAAATGAATATAGCTGGGATATCGGCCCTTTAACAAACGGATGGAACCACATTACCAAAACCTTTGCTTCTGCAACCATTACGGGTGGAACCCCAAATTTGAACGCCATCAACTGGTTTAGAATATACCATGCCAAAAGCGGAGCAATAACCACCAGGATAGATGCCCTGAGGATTTTACATTAAACTTTGTGTAGAAATGCCTTTACGGGTTATGCCCTTAAAAATAAACAGCCCACGGATTACTCCATGGGCTGTTTTTTTAAAGCCATACTTTGCTTTTTTATCTTCGCGCTTTATGGTGCCTTGTTATGGACATTTTGTAAAGCCGTATCCTGCATTTTGAGGACAGATGTTGGCTGCTGCATTCCAACTGCCCAATTTTGGATGACTTAACAGATCTGCAGGTAAATTCCCCGTAAAATTATTGAGTTTTAGTTCCAGCGAATTTAAATTAGGCATTTTGCTGAAAACGTTTTCTGGTATTGGTCCTGTAAAATTAGAGGTATGCATCTGAAGAAGCGTTAGCGCCGTAAGATTTGCAAATTCAGCAGGGATAGTTCCTGTTAAACCTGATCTGCTCAGCGTTAAACTCGTCAGTTTTCGTAAGTTACCCATTGATGGCGGAATGGTACCGGTTAACTGTTGGTTGTTATTGTTCATATCGATCAATATCAGTTCACTCAGATAACCGATAGCAGGAGGGATGGGGCCTTTAAGGTTTCTGGCCGCCAGATTAATCCTCGTTACCCGGTCTACACCATTAACTTTTGCCACTGTAATTCCATTCCAGTTGGTGGCGGCAGTGGCCTCTTGTAAAGGTGCGGTAATATTCCATTTCGTACCAGACCAGTTGGCGCCACCCATGCTTTCGTAAATTGCAATCAGCACCTGCCTGTCTAACTCTGTGCCGATGGCTATACCGGTTTGTTTTACCTGAATCACTACATTTACCAGGCCATAAGTAATGGTTATGGTTCCACTTAGGTCTACAAAATTATTTTTAACTGTGGTAACCGTTAACTTGTTTCCGTCTCTCTGTACTGTAAACCAGCTCGAATTTAAACTCACTGCATAATTCCATTGCTGGTTGGTTTCTATGGTAATTACCTCGCTACTGCCATCCCTGCTAAACTGAAGGTTTTTCTTGTCTATTTCAAATTCAATCGTCCCTTTTTGCGTAACGGTGATTGATTTGTTAAAAACCGGAGATTCTGCATTAATAATCACCACGGCGGTACGTTCTCCGGCCTGGGGATTTGCCGTAGCGGTTAGTTTTACTTCACCACCCTTTATTTCCCAGGTTAACCAGTCGGCATCACAACTTAACGACCAGTTCATGTTACTGTTAATGGTTACGGTGCCGTTATCTGCCTGGTTTTTAAGTTTTAAAACAGGATTGTCGATAATAATTGTTGGTGTATTTCCATGTTGCTTAATCACGATGATTTTGCTCAGTAACTTATCTGCACTAAAAACTTTTATTTTAGCTACCCTTTCGTATAAACTGGTGTTTTCTTCCATGGTAAGCTCTACTTTGCCGCCTTTTTTTGCAGCGCTGATCCAGGTTTGGGTGGTTAAGCTTTCTATATCCCATTCGCTATTATCAGATATCGAAACGTTAAAACTTCCTGTTTTATTGGTGTTTAAGTACTCATAAACATCTCTTTCGATGTTGAGCACAGGCTTATCTGGCGACTGGTTTTTATCTTTTGAACAATTGGTCAAAACGATTATTAACATGGCCAGGCCGTATATCAATCTTCTTTTCATTAATTCTTATTATTGCATTGTTGAACAGAATCGGTTTATTTAGGCGGGATTCTTATTTTACTTTAAATTCATCGCGCACAATATCCAGGTATTTGCTGCCATAACCTTCTCCGTAATCTGTTGCGGTAGGCTCTATCTGTGAATCCCATTGCCAGTTGTTAAATGATTCAACCAGCACGATTCGGCTATTCCCGAGGTTAATTTTGGCCACATTGCACCGTTCCCTAAAATCTGCTTCGTTTTTTCTGATCGCAGGGTAATTATAATCCGGGGTTGCGTTGTTAATGTTTGCGGTAAAAGAAGGAGAAACCGATGGAATAAAATCAATGCTGAAATTTTTAGAGAGATATTCTTTGTTCAGTTTGTAATTTTCATTGATTAAACGGTTTAGCAGATACGTTCTGTCCCAACCCGTAACTCCGCTGCCTACATTGCACATGTTGTCCATGGTTACCGCATCGGCTTTACCCTGCATAAAAAAGTATTCAAAACGGGCAGACGGTGTCCATTGTGGTTGGCGGGCAATGATATAAACATCTTTTCCGGTTTGTTCCTTAATTACCTTGCGGATATTGTCATATACTTTTTTACTGTTTTCGGTGTAGAGCCTGTCTGCACCAAGAAATACCAGCACGGGGCGCCCCTGGAAATGATAATAGGTTTCATCTTTAAAATAGAGCGAAATGCGCTTTAAGAAGCTATACAACCTGTCTTCGCGGCTCACCGATATATTCTGTCCGTTAATGTTATAAACCGTTGCCGGCGCAGTTTCAAGCAATAAGTTGTTACTTAATCCCGCACTGAAATTATTAATATCCACCGAAATGGCGTATTTCATTGTGCCCATATTAACCGATGGCAGATTAAAATTATGTTCTGCCAGCATATTTATCGTCAAAGAGTCGGTACCATTCAGGTTATTGGGAAACATGGCGCCCGGGTTTTCTTTCATCGCCGGGCTGATCAAAAAGTCGATTTTTGCTGATTTTGCCCATTCAACGATTTTCGACATGTTCAGTGCGCCTGCCTCTGTAGGCCTCAACTCGTAACGGCCCAGCTCCGGCCTCACGTACGGACCGATTTTTCCTGCCGCGGCATCATACTTTTCAGTAATCCTGCTCCATTTTATCTCATCACTGATCAGAATGCCGGAAGGTTCATAAATATAAGCGCCAACCGGTATATTGCTGGTTACCGGAACTTTTTCAATTTCATAATTTAGTGGATAATCGTCAATCGACGGACCTGTATCTTTTTTACAGGAAACAGCCAGGACCACTAATAATATTCCCATTAACGGGATTTTGATAATTCTTTTTTTCATGATTATATTGATATGGATAATCTTTAATGCTTGTTTATTTAGGAATATAGGTAACCAAAAGCTGCCTGAACGAATAATCAAAAGCTTTTGTAAGCGCCAGGTTATCGTTTGATTCTCCTGTCATACTTTTTGCCGTTGCAACAACTTCCTCGTAGGTTTTGCCGTATTTTTTATTGAAATATTCGCAGTTTGGCCTGATTTTTTTGTTACCGCTATATAACTGCTCGGCGAAAATCAGGTCGGGATTCAGCTTTGCAAAACCCAAAGTGGTGTAAACGTTATCTCCCCAGCGGTCGCCCCTGTAATAAGGACTTGCCGCCTTTAAGTTTTCAATCCCCTTGTAATAGGCTTCCCGGTTTTTACTCTGCTCTACAATCGGATAAACAAAACGCTCTGTCCAGTAATTGTAGGCTGAATTGTATCCCTCAACATCGCTGGCGCCACCATTGGCGAAAAAAGGAGGGAAGCGCAGTACCCTGGTTCTGCGTTCCAGGTTCCAGCCCTCTAAACAGTTCAGGTAATCTGCGATGTACCTTTGTTTGTAAATCTGCTCCAGGTGATTGTCTTTGCCGCCTCTGCCACGGATGTTGGCGCGGTACAATAACCTCCTGTCGGCATAACCTTTTCCATCCGTATTCCATTTTACGCCATTCTGGGCAAGGTATTCGTCAACACCGGCCAGGTTGTATTGTGCAAACGAAGCGCGTACACCCGATTCGTAATTCTGCATGGCCTTAGCTTCCGAACCAAAAAGCATTTCGGCCTCAGCCTTTAAAAAATAGCTGTCGGCCCAGTTTAGTAAGATCATGCTGGCGTTCTCTTTTACAAAATCAGTCTGTACAAAAGAGAGGTTGTAAGGGCTGTTCCTGCTTGCCAGCGGATCATTATAGCGAAAATCTTTACCTGGTATAAAGGCCCATTCCCATCCTGCAGCAAGGCTATTCAGCTCCGGAAGTGGTACATAAGGCATAGCATAATCCACTAACACCGAGTCGCTTCTTAAATTGTTCATTCCATCGGCCTGGTGCAGTGCAAAATTCGGGCAATCTGTTTTGGTGCAGAAATTAAGGTGTTTTCTGGTCAGTGTATCGGTGTACAGGAAGGGCTTAACTTTTATTGGTGAGAGCTGGTTTCCTTTAAGACTATAGGCACCCAGGCGCGGATCTTTATAAGAAAAAAGGTAAATCGCAAAATATTCGCCCAGGGCAGGGTAGGTCATCTCGCTAAAATTCGTCGCGTTTTTGATAAACCTGGTGTAATAATAAGATGCACTCATCGATTCATCCGATCCCCACTGTAATTTCACCATATCATCAAGTGAAGAAATCAGTTTAGAGTCATCAGCCATTGCTTCGCTGGAATGGGTTCTGGCAAGGTCCATTGAGAGGTTTTGGGCATGAAGCGCAATATTTAAACGCAGCGTATTGGTAAATTTCTGCCATTTCGAAATGTCGGATTTACCAAAAGCACTTCCGCCAAATACAGGATCGCGCATTAATAAGTCGTTTGGATAAGCAGAAGATACCCTGTACAATGCACTGGCATCTTTTAAATCTTTCAGGATCTGGGTGTATATTTCGAGTTCAGTATCATAGGTATATTCCCTTTTACTTTGCTCGCTATCAGCAAGCGCCTGGCTCATCGGCACACTTCCGTACATCGAGGCCATCATGTAAAAAAGGTATGATTTCCAGGTTTTTACCATTGCAAGGCGATTGGCAAATTCCGGTTTTCCGGTGTATTCTTTTTCCATTTTGAGCACATCGCGAATAATGCCCACATAAAACTGGTTAAAATAGTTGTCGCCAATATCCTGTGAGGGATTGGTGGCAAAACCGACTACCGCATACCTTGAAAAATTGATCAGTTTGTTGTAGTTTACATCCTGGATCAGTCTCATGGTACGGGAAACCGTGCCGGCGAAAATATCGTTGACATCCACATTGTACACTTTGTTTTTGTTGGTGTTAATCTCTTCAAAATCCTTGGTGCAGCTTTGAAAGGCGGCGCATAGGAAAATGAATGCGAGCATATAGGTTATTTTTTTCATCGTCGTATTTTTAAAATGAAAGTTTGACATCAAATCCCCATGTTGACATTGGTAAACTAAAACCCCTTTCGAAACCCTGAGCATTACCTGTTGTTGAGGTAGCCTGTGGATCCAGACCTTTTGGGGTATTCTGGAATAATATGGCCAGGTTACGTCCAACCAGCGCCACCCTTGCACTTTTAACTGGCGTTTTTCTAAACCAGGTGCTTTTTAAGGTATAACCCATGGTTACTTCCCTTAATTTGATGTAAGAGGCATCATAGATATATCTTGCCGCGCTCGAAGCACTGTTGTGCGTCCAGTGGTCCATAGGCGATACCCAGGCCATTGAAGGTTTATCGGCCCAAAAAGCGCCAACAGAAGGATCATAAACGGTATTGCCAAGCTGAACGCCTTTCGGACGGGAGCCGTCAGGGTAGCGTACATAATTCTGGAGGTAATCGGCACCGGGTTTAACCGTGTTTCCCGGCTGGAGGAAACCTCTGCGTTCATCCGTATTTTCGCCCAAAATCAGCTGCGAAATAAGGTCGTCATAGCGGCCTTCTAAAGATTGTACGGTATTGCCATCAATACCGCCTCTGAATGCAGTGTAAGACCATACTTTTCCACCCGACTGGAAATCAAACATAAAGCCCAAATCTACCGGGCCAACCCTGAAAGAGTTTTGCCAGCCGCCAAACCAATCCGGTTGTATGGAGCCTAAATACTGATCAGGCAGGAATTTGGGTTTCCCGTCAACACCTACATAGATTGCACCATCGGCATTTCGTTTATAATCGTTTCCGTAAAATACGCCGTATGGTTTGCCCACTTCTGCATAAAGCCTGATATTATCGCCACTGCCCATCTCATAGCGGGTAATGCCCTCTACAAGTGATACTACCTTTGATCGGTTTTGTGCCCAGTTGAAAGTGGTGGTCCAGCTGAAGAATTTTGTTTTAACAGGTGTAACGTTCAGGCTTACCTCGACCCCGGAGTTCTGGATTTCCCCTGCATTCAGGATTTCCCTGCGGTAGCCGCTGGCAGAAATCGCATCTGCCTCTACAATCTGGTTTTTGGTGCTTTTGCTGTAATAGGTTACATCGGCATTTACCCTGCCATTCCAGAGTTTAAGCTCCGAACCAAACTCCCACGATTGCGTTTGCTCGGGTTTAAGTTTGTTGTTTTTCAGCACCTCTTCGCCGGTAAAAAATGGAATCCCAAGGAAAGAACCATTTTCATTCCTGAAGTAACCGCTGTAAAGCCTGTCGAAACCTGTATCATTACCAACCTGCGCAAAAGAGCCCCTGAATTTAAGATAAGAGAGCACTTTTTTATTTATTTTGAGCGCATCTGTAACCACCACACTACTACCCAACGAATAATAAAAATAAGAGTTGTTGGCCGATGGTAAGGTGCTCGACCATTCGTTGCGGGCGGTGGCTTCTAAAAATGCCCAGTTTTTATAGCCTAAATTACCCATACCAAAAATGGCCTGTTTATTTTTGGCCTCAGGTTCTTCAACCGCACCAATAATGCCTTTTGCATTTGATAAACTGGCCAGATCAGGCGTAATGAGCATAAAAGCCCTTGATGACATGCGGTCTGCTTTAACAGTTTGTAAAGAGGCCCCAAAGTTTGAGTTCAGGTTAAAATCCTTATTCAGTTTTTTGTTAAAAGAGAGCAGGGCATTATAGTTATTATTGGTTGATAACCTGTTCCATTTATAGTATTCGCCATCAATATCAAAAGGGGTATAAAGATTGGTAAAATCCCAGCCTTTTTGCTGCTGCAGATCAGTTGCCGCGGTAAGCCTTAGTCTGAACAGCTGGTTAAGTCTGATATTAGCCGTGAGGCTTGCATTTAAAAAGTTTTTACTGTCCTGGTTCGAAGTTTCATTTAACAGCCAGTAAGGATTGGTGAAACCGTTAAAATTGAACGGTGTGCCGCCATTTTGTTTCCATGGTACAAGTTCTGCATAAGAAGCATCCCTAGGGAGATTCGCAATTACATAGAGCGGGTTCCTGTTTGAGCTGTCGCGGAATCCCCTGTTGTCCATATTCTCATAAGTGTACCTGATGTTCGCATCCAGGTCTAAATAATCGGTAATTTTCGCTGTGCTCCTTACATTAAGGTTATGCCTGTCGAATAAATTGAATTTCTCCAAAATGTCATCAGCGGTTTGCCCGGTGTACGAAAGCCTGAAACTCATCGCATCCGTTAGCTTATCGATAGAAAAACTGTTGGTGATCGCATTAGAGGTTTTATACATGCTTTCGATGGTTTGTGGTTGAGGAACATAATCTTTTACAATCCCGTTTCTGCCCACAACTTTAAATCCGAGCATTGGCATACCCCACGATCGCTGATCCTGGTTTCCCATATTCGGGTTCCATATTCCGTAAGGCAAATTCGGATCAAAGCTTACCCCATTGCCAGAATTGCTGAAATAATTTATCCCCTCTCTTTTAAACTGTCCGGTTTGTCCGGCGCCATATATGTTCTGTAGCGTAGGAAAATTGTACAGATTCCCCAGCATGGTATTAAAACCATAGCTGATTCCCAGTCCCTGCCTTCTGCCGGCTTTTTTAGTGGTGATCAGTACCACTCCGTTTGCGGCGTCCGATCCGTAAAGCGCTGCGGCATTTGCACCCTTCAAAATCTCCACATTTTCAATTTCATCAGGATTGATGCTGTTTACCGGGCTCCCGAAATCAAGATCGCCGTTTTCTCCTGAGTTATTTAACACAGGAATCCCGTCGATCACAAATAATGGCTGGTTGTTACCGGTGAGGGAATTATTTCCCCTGATTACCACCCGGGTTGAGGCACCGGGGCCGCCTCCCGAAACAATCTGCATGCCGGCAGCCTTTCCAGATAACATATCAAGCAGACTACTTCCGCGGGCCTCCGTCATAGAAGATACATCTATGCTTTGGCGGGAGTAGGCCAGCGATTTGGCTTCTTGTTTAATACCCATTGCCGTTACCACAACCTCACTCAGGCTTTTCGTATCGTCGAGTAAAACAATGCGTAATTCTGTTTCTGACCTTACCGCGACCTGCTGAGGCAGAAAACCCATGTAACTGAACCTTAAAGTTGTATTAACCGGGACAGTGATCTTAAATTTTCCATCCTGATCTGTTTGGGTGGCCTTTGTATTCGTTGCGCCCACAGCACTTACAGAAACCCCTACAATTGGCTGGTTCGTATTATCGAGCACAGTACCTTTAATGTTAAGTTGTTTGTTTTGAGCTTTTGCCAGCGTAGAAAAAATGACCAGTAATAATGCGAGGCAATATTTGTAAAATTCTATCTTCATTTCATTAATGCTTAAATAATGCTGTGATTAATTGCCGGTGTTGCCCTATGGTACAGATTGTTTGATAGGGGCGGTTTGGAATAAGATCTGCTCTTTGATGTGGAACCGGTTGTTCCGGTATCGGTTACCGAAATAAAAGCAACAGGTATAAAGCGGACGTACCACTTTAAAATAAGTCGATTAATGCTCATAAAATTTGTTTATTTGGTTAAATGCAGGATCATCCTGTTCGTTATAATTCAGGTGATGCTACTTGTAGTTACGATTTGGTATTAGTGACTTGCCTGCATATGAATAATCAGCAACAGGCAGCCTGTTATGAAAGTATTAATTCATCATGCAGTGTAATTTAGATGGTTAGTTATTTGGTTAGTTTGTTTAGTTGGCCCGGTTACGGCTCTAAATCTTTTATAAATTACGTGCAGGGCAATTAATTAATTAATAATAAAGCATTAATTTTCCAGGCTTATTTAATAAAAAAACAGATTGGTATTTTTATTTTTGATTTTTTTGATCAAAATCTCCCTTTCAAACTGTACCTGGCCAAATCAAATTTTTATTTCTTTAAAAAAAGAAGTTGCTTCTAAAACAATATTTAATATTGCGGGCGATTTGTTTGAAAAAACAGGTTGTAAAGGATTATTTTCAGAATATTTCCTTAATTAATCTTTTTTTAAAGTTTTATTAATCCTTCAGGCATAGGTTTGAGCCAAAACACTAACCAAATAGCTCCTGTTGCGTAAATTCTTTACATTTAAAGAGGTAAAACGATTTAATACTTGTGTCTGGTTAATGTTGTAACGCTAAAATCAACAACATGGAAAAAATTGTTTTGGGTGTCGATATTGGTGGCTCCCATATCACTGCCGCTCTTATCGATCTGGAGAAGAAAAAAGAAATATCAAAAACCAGGTTTCGCGCACGTTTAAATGCACATGCTTCTGCCGCTGAAATTATCGGGGCATGGGCATTAACCATCGAAAATGCAATAGGCAAATATGCCGGAATGCCTGCCTGGATCTCGATTGCCATGCCGGGACCAATGGATTATAAAAACGGAATCTGCCTGATTAAGGATCAGGATAAATATGAATCGCTTTATAAAGTTAATATTAAGGAAAAGCTGGCGCAAAGGCTAAATTTTCCGGCAGCTAAAATAAGCTTCCGTAACGATGCGGTATGCTTTTTACAGGGCGAAATATTCAGTGGAAGTATAAAAGGACTGGATAAGGCAATTGGCCTTACCCTGGGCACCGGTTTGGGTACGGCACATATGATAGATGGCAAAGCTTTTGATTCAGATTTATGGAAAATGCCGTTTTTAAAAGGCATTGCCGAAGATTATATTTCTACAAGGTGGTTTGTTACCCGGTTCGAGGAGTTAGCCGAAGTGAAAATCAAAGATGTTAAAGATTTGGTCGAAAACCACCGCGATTCCCCATATTTCCGTTCCATTTTTATCGAATTCAGTATGAATCTTGCTAAATTTATCTATAAGTTCGTAAGAAAAAAAATGCCGCTGGCCGCGGTAATTGGTGGCAATATTGCTCAGGCAGAAGCCTTTTTTCTCGACGATACCCGGAAATACCTTGCACAGATGATGGGCTATAGTTTTCCCATTAAACGCTCTACACTTGGAGAAAAAGCCACATTAATCGGGGCGGGTTCCTGTTTATAAAAAATAATTGCCCGTTTAAAGCTTTCAATAACCCTATAATTATAACAGCAACACTTATGCAGATAAAAAAAACGGCCCTGATTGTTCTCGTTCCTTTCTTAACGGTTTTCATTTTTGCATTTAGCAGGAAACCTGAACCAGCTAACCGGAAATGGATAGATTTTAACAAGAATGGAAAACTGGATGTTTATGAGGATAAAACACAACCCATAGAGAAAAGGGTTGCCGATCTTCTCAAAAGGATGACCGTGGAGGAAAAAACCTGTCAGTTAACCACTTTGTATGGTTATGGAGCTTTTTTAAAAGACAGACAGCCAACGCCATCCTGGAAAGATAGCGTGTGGAAAGATGGCATTGCCAATATAGATGAACAATTAACAGGGCTGAGAAAAGATACCGTTTTTGCATTTCCATATTCATCGCATGCATCGGCCATCAATACGATACAGCGCTGGTTTATTGAAGAAACCAGGCTGGGAATACCTGTTGATTTTACCACCGAGGGGATCCGTGGGCTTAACCACATGAAAGCAACCTATTTTCCTGCCCAGCTGGCCCAGGGCAGCAGCTTTAACAGGCAGCTGGTAAGGCAGATCGGGCAGGTTACCGCCCGCGAAGCAAAAGCACTCGGCTATACCAATGTATATTCGCCCATACTCGATGTATCATCAGATCCCAGGTGGGGCCGGATGGAGGAAACCTATGGCTGCGATCCTTTTTTAGTCTCGCAGCTGGGTAAACAGAATATCCTGGGCATACAGGAAAACGGAATCATTTCTACCGTAAAACATTTTGCTGTTTACAGCATTCCGGTGGGTGGAAGAGATGGTGGTGTGCGCACTGATCCGCATGTTGCGCCCAGGGAAATGTGGAACCTTTATCTTGAGCCTTTTAGGGTTGCTTTTCAGGAAGCCCATGCAAAAGGTGTAATGGCCTCTTACAACGATTATGATGGACAGCCAATTATTGCCAGTCGTTATTTCCTGACGGATATTTTGCGCAAACAGTTTGGTTTTAAAGGTTATGTAACGAGTGACAGCCATGCTTTGGAAGATCTTTTTGCAAAACATCATGTAGCTAAAGATACTGCCGATGCGGCCCGTATGGCGCTTGCTGCGGGTTTGAATGTGCGTACTGAATTTAAAAACCCGGCCGATTACCTGAGAGGACTTAGAAGAGGAATAAAAAATGGATCCATCGCTATGAGTGTTGTAAACCAGCGGGTTGCAGAAGTGCTCCGGGTGAAATTCGAAATCGGTCTTTTTGACCATCCATATGTAGAAGATACACAGGCGGCCGACCGTGCCGTGCACCATAATGAAGCTAAAAAACTTGCGCTGCAAGCTGCAAGAGAGGGGATTGTACTTTTAGAAAATCAGAATAAAATATTACCGCTCGATGCTGCAAAAACAGGTACGGTTGCCATAATTGGCCCAAATGCCAAAGAGCACAACAGCCTTCTTTCGCGCTATGGGCCAACACATGCCAGCGTAATTACCGTATTTGATGGATTAAAAGCCGCTTTACCCGCAGGTACCAAAATTAATTATGCAAAAGGATGTGATCATATCGATAAAAATTTTCCCGAAAGCGATGTACAGGATTTCGATCTCACCAAAGATGAAAACGACGCCATAGAAGAGGCGGTAAACCTGGCTAAAAAATCGGAAACCATATTTCTTGTACTGGGCGACAATGAAAATACAATAGGCGAAACTAAATCGAGGCTTACGCTTAAACTGCCCGGAAGGCAGGAGCTTCTGCTCAAAAGAATTGCAGCATTAAAAAAGCCGATGGTATTACTTTTAGTAGGCGGACGGCCTGTTACTTTTGGGTTTGACCATAAAATTATCCCGGCCATTATCGAAACCTGGTACCTGGGCGAATATACCGGAAAAGCAATTGCAGATGTGGTGTTTGGCAATTATAATCCCGGGGGGAAACTGAGCGTACCTTTCCCAAAATCAGTTGGGCAGATTCCGCTTTCTTTTCCGATGAAACCTTCAGCCGATGCAGATAGTAAAGAAGACGCAAATGTGAGCGGTTTTCTGTATCCTTTTGGTTATGGGCTCAGTTACACCGATTTTCAGTATAGCGACCTTAAAATTGTTAATGCCTACCAAACTGAAAAAAAGATAAAAATTAGCTTTAAAATCAAAAATACAGGTAGCAGGGCAGGCGATGAAGTGCCTCAGCTGTATGTGCAGGATGAGGTGAGTTCTATCATCACTTACAGTAAAAACCTGAGAGGGTTTGAACGCGTGCACCTGGATATTGGTGAATCAAAAGCCATCAGTTTTATACTCAATCCGCATGATCTTTCACTTTTGGATATCAACATGAAACGTGTTGTAGAACCCGGCTGGTTCAAGGTTATTATTGGCTCATCCTCAGAAAATGACCGTTTAAGCAGCCGGATAAAAATTTAAAGCACCATTTACATGAAAAAGTATTATTTCACCGCTATTTTAATAATTTCCTGTGCTTTTCTTTGTCAGGCACAATATAAGCATCAGAAAAAAACAGCATATCCAAATTATAAACACCTCATTATGGCGGGTTACCAGGGCTGGTTCAGGGCAGAAGGCGATGGTTCTTCATCCAAACATTATGCTTATGGAAACGAAGATAAATCGGGTATAGATATGTGGCCTGACGTAACGGAGTACAGCAAAACCTATCAAACTCCTTTTACGCTGGCTTCCGGAGAGAAAGCCCGTTTTTTCAGCTCCTATGATAAAAGCAGCATCGACCTGCACTTTAAATGGATGCAGGACTATGGTGTAGATGGTGTTTTTATGCAGCGCTTTTTTAACAACGCCAGAGAAAATGAAAGAAAAGGCGATGGCGCAACGATTTTAAAAAATGCTTCCCTGGCTGCTTCTAAATATAAACGCGCCATTGCCGTAATGTACGATCTATCCGGACTATCGGCAAAAAATGAGGATTGCTCAGCCATTATAGAAGACTGGAAATACCTGGTGGATGAATTAAAACTGACCAATCCGGATGGGCTCAATACCTATTTACAGCATAACGGAAAACCAGTTGTAGCCATCTGGGGCGTCGGTTTTCCGGACCGGCCGTATAATATCCGCAATATTGGTATAGAGCGCCTGATCGATTTCTTAAAAAACGATCCGGTTTATGGAGGCTGTGCAGTGATGCTGGGTGTACCCAATGCCTGGCGCGAACTAAAAGGCGATTGCATCAACGATCCGTACCTGCATGAGCTGATTGCCAGATCGGATATTGTTTTACCATGGTCAGTGCAGCGCTATACACCACTGCTCCATAACGATATGGACCGCTTTCGGGATGACCTGATTGAGGATATGAAATGGTGCAGTGCCCGCCATATTGATTATGTGCCCTGCGTTACACCCGGTTTTAGCTGGCATAATTTAAGTAAATATGAATTTCCGGACGATGTGAAACCCGTAGGCTCAATACCCAGACAAGGCGGGCGTTTTTACTGGCAGCAAATTGCTACGGCTTTGCTTAGTGGTGCAGATATGCTGTATGTGGCCATGTTTGATGAGGTAAATGAAGCGACCGCAATTTTTAAAGCCACCGATAAACCGCCGGTAAGCACGAAAACATCATTTATTGGGATGGATGGTATGCCTTCCGATCATTATTTATGGCTTACCGGCGAGGCAGCAAAAATGTTACGTGCCGAAAAACCTCTTACAATTAAAATGCCGAGACGAAATTAACAGATTAACCATGTACCAATACGTTTAACCTTATACAACTATGGCAACATTGGGATATATATTCTATATTCGTAATGTTAATAAATCATGACCAAATTATATCTCTGGAGTGCAGTAATCATCCTTTCGCTCTGCTGCAACAAAAGCTTTTCTCAATCATATGGCCTTGGCTTCTTTAGTCATGAAGTGGTTCAGGACCAACGGACCGGACTCGATTTAAGTCCCGGCAAAAACCTGTGTTTTGAGGATGGCTTTGACCTGAGTTTCGATTTAAATTTTCTGCCGAATAAAGACGATTATTTCGGTTACATTTTACGCCTGGTTGTTAACGATTCTGAAAATATCGACCTTCTTTATGATAATGATTTTAAAGAAAAGCATCATTTTAAGGTAATTGTCGGGAATAAATTTTCGAAAATTGCTTTCGAAATTCCTCCTTCTACGCTTTATCATCACTGGAACCAGATAAAATTGAGGTTTGATGCACAAAAATCGCAATTAACCCTGTTTTGTGGTCAATATATTGGCAAAGCGACGGTAAATCTGAATAAAGGGAGTTGTTTTAAGATCCTTTTCGGGGCCAATGAATATCAGCAGTTTAAAACCTCAGATAATCCCCCGATGAAAATCCGCAACATTAAGATTACCGAAGATGGAGAGCTAAAATACCACTGGCCGCTTGATGAATATGACGGCAACAGGGCCAAAGAACTTGTTGGCGATAACAAAGCCGGTGTAAACCGTGCCTTGTGGATTAAAAAAATGCATTACGACTGGCAAAGGCTTGGGAGTTTTGTAGTAAAAGGACCTGCAAGTACCGCATTTAATACCAAAAAAGATGAGGTGTATATTGTGGAAAGAGACTCGCTCAAAACTTTCTCGGTGAGCGATACCAAACTCAAATCGTTGCCTTTTGCCAATAAACTTACCCTTTTAAGAGGAAACTATTCGCTGTACGACGAAAGCAATAACCGTTTGCTCAATTTTTACGCCGATCAGAAGACCGTTAGTGTTTTCGATTCCGCATCCAGAACATGGTCTAAAGATTATAACCCCAAAACACCTATTACCGACAACTGGCTTTTTAACAAGTTTTATTCTCCAAAAGATTCTTCATTGTATATGATTGCAGGCTATGGCCACTTTATATACAAAAACCAGGTCAATAAATACCATTTTCCAACCGGTACCTGGCAACAGGAGCAGTTTAAAGGTGATGTTTTTACACCGAGGTACCTGGCTGCGCTTGGGCAATCGGGAAATGGCGCCTACATTATCGGTGGCTATGGAAGTACAACAGGTAAGCAGATGCTTAACCCGCGCAACCTGTACGATTTGCTGTACTTTGATATGGATAAAAAAACAATCAAAAAGCGCTATGAACTTAAAGTTGGGGGAGAAGATTTTGTTTTTGCAAATTCACTGATCATTAACGAAAAGGAACGTACATTTTACGGCCTGATATTTCCGCGGCACAGGTATGATTCTAAACTACAGCTCATTGTAGGTTCGCTCGATAAACCGGAATATAAACTGAGTGGCAGTAAAATCCCGTACAGGTTTCATGATATCAATTCCTATTCAGACCTTTATTATAGCAGATCTTCAAAACGCTTTATTGCAGTTACTACTTTTCGCGACAGTACCGATAAAACGCACGTCAATATTTATGCGCTCAATTCGCCGCCATTAGATGCTCCTGATAAGCTTTTCGCAGAACATTCTTCATTCTGGTACTGGTTTTCCGGTTTGTTTCTGGTTGCCATGGGAATCATCTTTTTTGTCTTCAGAAATAAAAAAGCAACCAAGCCATTGTATCATGCTCAGGTTCAATTACTTGCTGATCCGGGTGAAGAAGTAAAAGAAACTGTCCTTATTGAAGAAACAGTAACCGGAAACAAAAGTTCAATTTTTCTTTTTGGCGATTTACAGGTATTTGATGATGATGGTCAGCAGATTACCAAACAGTTTACCCCACTTATAAAGGAACTTTTCCTCGTGGTTCTGCTGTACACAATAAGGTGGGAGCGCGGCATCAGTTCAGATAAACTTAAGGAACTGCTGTGGTTTGATAAATCGAACGAAAGTGCCCGGAATAACCGCTCGGTTAACATCGCTAAATTAAAAAGTATCCTCGATAAGATCAGCAATTGCCAGATTTCGAAAGAAACCGGTTACTGGCGCATCAATATCGATACTGCAGTTACCTATACCGATTACCAGGAGTATGTAAATATTATTAAGGATAAATCGCACCTCGATCATCAAAAAATCAGGCGTCTTGCCACCATTATTAAACGCGGACCATTCCTGCCTACCGTAAATTACGAGTGGATGGACAGTTTTAAGGCAGAAATATCGAACGAAATCATCGATTCTTACCTGCATTTTTCGCATTCGGTTGGGATAGAAAGCGATCCTGAATTATTGATCGAACTTTCCAGTTATATCTTTTATTTTGATTCGGTAAATGAAGAAGCAATGGTAATTAAATGTAAGGCACTTGTTCACCTGGGGAAACATTCTATAGCTAAAAATACTTACGAAAACTTCTGTAAAGAATATAAACTCCTTTATGGAGATGAATTTCAGAAAAGCTTTTCAGAAGTGCTGGTTTCAACCCCGGGGCATTAATACATATGGCTCGCCAGAGAGCAAATATTTCCGGGGCAGATGATCTCTGATTTTTGTTACCCATTTTCTACTCAATTAACAGCAGATTAACAATTCTATCAGTTAAACCGGGGGGTAAAATTATGCTCACAAAAAATGCTGTTAAATTATTTTACTGTTTTTATCGCTCTGTTTTTAACTGATTGATTTTCAGTTGGTAATCAGGTTTTTTGTGATTTTAATCGCCGAATAGTTACAAAAAGGCTTTTTAAATTAATTGTTTATTAATTTTTTTTTAAGCCGCGGGCCTAATTTCACCTTCCGTTAAACTAACCAGATTAAACCTATTTTATGAAAAAGATTAAATACATCAGCAGCCTGATTGTAATCGCCGTTTTGCTTTTCAGCAACAGTTTATCTGCCAAAAAGCAGAAAGTGCTTATTTTCTGTAAAACGGCAGGTTTTCACCACAATGCCATTGCCGATGGTGTAAAAGCCATTATAAAACTAGGTGCAGAAAATAATTTCGATGTTGATAGTACAACAAATGCAATCAACTTTAATCCCTCTAACCTCAAAAAGTATAATGCCGTAATTTTCCTGAGTACTACTGGCGATGTATTGAATGATACACAGCAAAAAGCTTTTGAAGATTATATCCATCATGGTGGTGCTTTTGTGGGCGTGCATGCTGCAACTGACTGCGAATACCAGTGGCCCTGGTATGGCAATTTGGTAGGGGCTTATTTTGCCGGTCACCCCAACCAGCAGGAAGCTGAACTGAACGTCATTGATAAAAATCACCTTTCAACAGAAATGCTCCCCAACTTATGGAAACGGAAGGACGAATGGTACAACTTTAAATCTGTTGCTACTGATCTGAAAGTGCTCATTACCATTAACGAGAAAAGTTACGATGCAGGCAAAGCCAAAATGGGCGATAACCACCCCATGGCCTGGTACCATACTTATGATGGCGGAAGGGCCTTTTACACTGAACTGGGCCATACCGAAGCTTCTTATACCGAGCCATTATTTCTTCAGCATTTATTGGGAGGAATTAAATATGCCCTTGGCCGAAAAAAATAACCACAACACAAACAACAAATGAAAAAGAACAAAAAAATTGTAATAGGGATACTGGCGCTTTCGAGTTTCATTTATACCTGTAAAGTTACCCAAACTGCCCTTAAACGCGATGCCGATGGAAAAATCATCGTTAACACCAATCCATCTCCCGCTTATCTTTCTCCGGAGGAAAGTATGAAAACGATTCACCTGCAAAAGGGATATCATTTAGAACTCGTGGCCAGTGAGCCGATGATACACGAGCCTGTTGCCATTGTCTGGGACGGAAACGGAAGGATGTATGTTGCCGAAATGAATACCTATATGCAGGATGTAGACGGTACAGGGGAGATGAAGGCTGTATGTTCGGTTAAAAGGCTGGAAGATACGAATGGCGACGGAAAAATGGATAAATCGGTCATTTTTATCGATAATCTGGTGTTGCCGAGGATGATTTTAACCCTTGATGATCGTTTGCTGGTGAACGAAACCAATTCTAACAACATTTACAGCTACCGCGATACCAATGGGGATGGCGTGGCCGATGAGAAAAAACAGGTATTTAATAACGATGCCATTAATACAGGTAATCTTGAGCACCAGAAAAGCGGTTTAATCTGGAACATCGATAATAAAATATATGTTACGGTAGAAAATGCGCGCTACAGTTATGAAAACGGACAGATTAAACGCGAATTTTTACCAGAAGGCGCAAGCGGACAATGGGGGCTTACCCACGATGATTATGGCCGTTTGTACTTTTCAGCTGCCGGTTCCGAAACCCCTGCTTTAAACTTTCAGCAGAACCCGGCTTATGGCAGACTTGATTTTAAAGACCAGTATAACGATGAATTCCAGGCAGTTTGGCCGATTATTTCTACCCCGGATGTGCAGGGTGGAGTGAACCGCCTCCGTCCGGATAGCACCCTGAACCACTTTACGGGCTGTACAGGGCAATCTGTTTTCAGGGGAACCGCTTTACCGAACGATGCCAGAGGCGATCTGTTTATTTGTGAGCCGGTTGGCCGTTTAATCCGCAGGGCAAAAGTGACCAATACTGCCGGAAAAATTACCCTGACCAATGCATATAACAAAGAAGAATTTATTGCTTCTACCGATATGAATTTCCGTCCGGTTAACAGTGTAACCGGCCCCGATGGAAGCCTTTACATTGTAGATATGTACCGCGGAATCATCCAGGAAGGAAACTGGACAAAACCTGGAAGTTTTTTAAGAAGCAAAATCGTGCCACGTGGATTGGACAAAAATATCGGCCGAGGCCGCATTTACCGGGTGGTTTACGATGGGATCAAACCCGATAAAAAACGTCCGCAGATGTTAAACCAACCCAGTAGCGAACTGGTGGCTTATCTCGAGCATCCAAATGGCTGGTGGAGAGATAATGCACAGAAAATATTGGTGGTACGTGGCGATAAATCGGTTGTTCCGGCCTTAAAAACCATGGCCACTACTTCTGCTAATCCGCTTGCCCGTATCCATGCACTTTGGACACTTAATGGCTTAAAATCTCTCGATGAGCCAACCTTAAACCAGGGTTTAAAGGATAAAGATGCTTCGGTGAGAAAAACTGCAGTTTGGATCTGCGATGATAAATTGAGGGAAGGCAACACCAGTTTATTAACTACGCTTGCCACACTTAAAAATGATCCGAGCGAAGATGTACGTTTTCAGCTTGCACTGAGCCTGCGTTATGCAAAAGCCGATCAATCGAAAGCCTTATTGGCCGATGTGCTGGCGCAGAATAACAATGTTCCGGTTCTGGTAGAATCGCAAAAGAAATACCAGTCGGCCATTGATGCCAAAGCCGCTTCAGAGCGGAATGCCAAGTTAATGGCAGAGGCCGACCGTAAACTGGTAACCGAGGGCGGATTGATTTTCAAACAGCTTTGTGCCACCTGTCATGGTGCTGACGGAAAAGGTGTTTCCATCGGAGGAAAAGATATGCCCGCGCCACCGCTTGCCTCATCAAAAGATGTAACCGGCGATCCGCAGAAACTGATCAAAATTTTGCTTCACGGACTTTCAGGGCCAATCAATGCTAAAACCTATCCAGATGTTATGCCCGCTTTGGGTTTTAATACCGACGATTATATTGCTTCGGTTTTGAGCTACATCCGTAACGATTTAGGCAATAAAGCCAGTACCATCAAACCTGCTGATGTAAAAAAAGTGCGTGATTTACATGCCTCACGCACCAAACCTTGGACAATTACCGAACTCGAATCATCTAAATAAAACCTATAAAAAACACTATGCCAAACATTCAAACCAACAAATTATTTTGGGCAAGCTGCATGGCCCTGCTTGTCACCTCGCTTTCTTTCGGGATCAGGGCGGGCATGATGGGCCAGCTTGCCAACGAGTTTCAGCTTAATGCCACACAATTGGGTACTATTACCGCTACGGCTTTCTGGGGGTTCCCGCTGGCCATTATCATTGGCGGTTTCATTGTAGATGCTGTGGGTATGAAACGCCTGCTGGTTGCCGCTTTTGTATTTCACCTGGCAGGCATAGCTTTAACCATTTTTGCACAGGGGTATTGGAGCCTGTTCCTTTCTACCTTGCTTATCGGCATTGCAAACGGAACAGTAGAGGCGGCCTGTAACCCTTTGATGGCCACTTTATTTCCCGAAAACAAAACCACAAAATTAAACCACTTTCATTTATGGTTCCCCGGTGGCATTGTAATCGGTACACTCGTAGTAACACTTTTTGTAAAAGTTAGTTTGAGCTGGCAATGGCAGGTAGCAGCCATGTTGATCCCTACACTGGTTTATGGTTTCCTTTTTTCCAAACTCGATTTCCCTAAAACCGAACGCGTTACCTCTGGTTACAGTACCTCCGATATGTACCGTGCGGTATTATCGCCGCTTTTTATTTTTATGTTCATCTGTATGTTTGGCACAGCCATTACCGAACTTTTTACCGGACAATGGATTGGCCTGTTATTGAAAAATGTAACCGACAATGCTTTGCTCTTGCTTACCCTTACCACGGGTATTATGGTTATCGGCCGTGCATTTGCCGAACCTGTAGTACATAAACTGGCTCCGCAGGGTGTTTTGCTGTTATCGGCCATATTTGCTGCCAGCGGATTATACATGTTGAGTACGCTTACAGGAAGTTCAATTTTCCTGGCCGCCATTGTATTTGGGATTGGTGTATGTTATTTCTGGCCTACTATGATCGGTTTTGTGGCCGAAAATATCCCGGGTTCAGGAGCATTAGGCCTCAATTTAATGGGTGGGGCAGGCATGTTCGCGGTATCCATTTATACCGTATTTATGGGCAGTTTTTACGATAAACTGATCGTGAAACACCTTCCGGCGGGTGCCGATCTCAAAGTGTATTCAAAAGCATCAGAAGGTTCACTACTGGCTCAGGACCTCAACGAGGCCAAAAACATGGCCGGACCTGAAATTTTGCAGACCACACTGGTAATCCCGTTGATACTGGTACTGGCTTTCACCGGATTATTGCTTTATATGCGCTCCAGAAAAATACGGGCAGCAAAATCTTTACATGCTATTTAAACAAGCTTCTATACCAATTTACGATAACCTTTAACCCATAAATGAAGAACCTATTCAGATCCTGTATCGCCCTTTCCAATATTGTATTGCTCTCTCTTAATGCCTTTGTTGCCCAAGCCCAGGAAAAAAATAATGATGGTGCCGGAAACCTCAGATATATTGATCCCCGTATTGGTAATGTGGGTCAGCTTTTGCAGCCTACCCGGCCAACCGTGCAATTGCCCAACCAGATGATCCGCATGTTTCCGCAACGTAGCGATTATATGGACGATCAGATTTCAAGCTTCCCCCTAAATATTGTTTCCCACCGTTTGGGCGAGGTATTTTCCATCAAACCATCTGTAAAAAAGATTGAGCTGGCAAACTGGAAAAATCAGCTTACCTACGATTATGACCTTGAAGTAACCCGGCCCTGGTATTACAGTACCTTTCTGCTTGATGATGAAGTAAACGTAGAATTTGTACCCGGAAAAAAGACCGGTTATTACCGTTTTGTATTTCCTGCAAATGCACAGAAATCGCTGTTGCTGGGCACGTACAACCCCGGTGAATCGGCTTATAAATTCATTTCCGATACCGAAATAACCGGCCTGGAAACCTATCATGGCAATGTTAAGGTATATTTATATGGTGTTTTTGATGCCGGTGCAAGTTTTGGTGTGGTTAAAGGCGGTCAGGTGGTAAATGAGCGTGCCATTGATGGTAAAAGTGTAAAAGCGTGGATCAGTTTTGACCAGAGCAAGGCAAAAAACATCAGTTTCAAATATGCCATTTCTTACATCAGTGCTGCTCAGGCTAAAAAGAACTATGATGCAGAATTTGCAGGACAGAGTTTCGAAAGTATTAAAACGCAGGGTGAAAATGCCTGGTCGAAAGTAATCAACCAGATCCAGACGGCCGGAGGGACAGAAGCCCAAAAACGTTCGTTTTATACCGCACTTTACCGTACCTACGAGCGCATGGTGGATATTACCGAAGATGGCCAGTATTTTAGTGGTTACGATAACAAAATCCACCAAACCAGCCGTCCTTTCTTTGTTGATGACTGGGCATGGGATACCTATCTGGCACATCATCCGCTCCGCGTAATCTTAAACCCCGCACAGGAAGAAGATATGCTTAATTCTTATGTAAACATGTACAGCCAAAGCGGCTGGATGCCAACATTTCCGGTACTTTTTGGCGATCACGTGTGCATGAACGGTTTTCATTCTACTGTAAGTTTTCTGGATGCCCATCGCAAAGGACTGAAAAATTTCGACATGGCCGAGGCTTATAAAGGCATGTATAAAAATGCAACCGAAGCCACCATGTTACCCTGGAAAAATGGCCCTAAAACCGAACTGGAAGAAGTATATTACCAGAAAGGTTATTTTCCTGCTTTACATCCTGGCGAAAAGGAAACTGTTGCAGAAGTGCATAATTTTGAAAAACGCCAGGCGGTAGCCATTACCCTCGGACATAGTTACGACGATTGGGCTTTGGGCGAGCTGGCCAACGATTTAGGCAAAACAGCCGATTATAAAAAATTCAATGCCCGCGGACAGAACTACCGAAATTTATGGGATCCTAAAAAGCAATTATTTATGCCGAAGGATAACAAAGGTAACTGGATTAATATAGACCCTAAATTTGATGGCGGAATGGGCGGTCGTGATTATTACGACGAAAACAACGGCTGGACCTACGTTTGGCAGGTACAGCATGATGTGAAAGGTTTGATTGGTTTATTCGGCGGAAGCAAAAACTTCGAAGATAAGCTCGATCAGCTTTTCAGGGAACCACTTGACAGGAGTAAATATGAATTTAATGCTAAATTTCCTGATGCTACCGGTCTCGTAGGTCAATATTCGATGGGTAACGAACCAAGCTTCCATATTCCATATTTGTATAATTTTACTGCTTCACCATGGAAAACACAAAGAAGGGTACGCTTTTTATTGGATACCTGGTTTAAAGACAATGTTTTTGGTATTCCCGGCGACGAAGATGGTGGCGGTATGACGGCCTTTGCTGTATTTTCTTCTATGGGTTTTTATCCGCTAACTCCAGGTATTCCAACCTATACGATTGGAAGTCCTGTTTTTGAAAAAGTGAGCATAGCCTTACCCAATGGAAAAACCTTCCGTGTAATTGCCAGTAACAGTTCGGTAGTAAACAAATACATACAAAGTGCCAAATTGAACGGAAAAGAATTAAATACACCATGGTTTACCCATGAGCAACTGGTTGGCGGTGCTACTTTAGAACTCGAAATGGGGCCAATACCGAATAAAAATTGGGGACATGGAACTATAAGCCCAGGCAAATAATGAAAAGGAATACGATATTATTAATCATGTTATGCTTTGCTTGTACGGCAAATGCACAGCTTAAACATAGCGCTACCAGTGCGTTTAAAAGTTATAAAGGTTTGGTAATGGCCGGTTACCAGGGCTGGTTTAATGCGCTGGGAGATGGTGGCGGACGTGGGTGGAACCATTATGCCGGAGCCAAAGGTTTTGCCCCCGGCAGTATTAAAATCGATGTATGGCCAGATGTTTCTGAATATAAGAAGACCTATAAAACCGCTTTTCAGCATGAAGACGGAAGTCCGGCCTACCTTTTCAGTTCTTACGACGAATCGACCGTTCAGCTGCATTTTAAATGGATGGAGCAGTACGGTATTGATGGGGTATTTGTACAGCGTTTTGTCTCCAACCTTAAAAATGTGAAGAGTTTGGCGCACAATAACAAAGTACTTCGTTCTGCGCTCGATGCGGCCGGAAAACACAAACGTGCTATATCGCTGATGTACGATTTTTCGGGCATGCAGGAGGGCGACGAAGAGCTGGTGATCAATGATTTTAAACACCTGGTAGACAGTTTAAGGCTCACCACCCGTGGCAATAAACAAAGTTATTTATACCATAAACAAAAACCATTGGTTGCCCTTTGGGGGATCGGGTTTAACGATAAAAGGCGTTATACGCTAAAAACCATCACCAAAATTATGGATTTCCTTCAGCACGATCCCGTTTATGGCGGTTGTTCTTTATTACTCGGCGTACCTACACAGTGGCGCGAGTTAAAAGGCGATGCCATTGCAGATCCCGGACTGCTCGAAGTATGCAAAAAAGCAGACATTATCCAGCCCTGGTTTGTGGGGCGTTTTAAAGAAGAAAACATCCCGGTAATGATGGAACGGATCAAGGCAGATATGGCCTGGTGCAAAGCCAATCGGCTGGATTTTGTTCCGGTAATTTATCCGGGCTTTAGCTGGCATAACATGAAACCCAGCTCTCCATTTGATCAGATCCCGAGAAACAGGGGGCAATTTTTCTGGAAACAGCTTTCGAGTGCGATCAATAGCGGTGTAGAAATGATTTATGTAGCCATGTTTGATGAGGTAGATGAAGGAACTGCCATTTTTAAGGCTTCCAAAAATCCACCGGTTGGAGAGAACCGTTTTGTGAAATTCGAAGAAGGCATACCAAACGATTATTACCTCTATCTGGCTGGTTTTGCATCGAAAATGCTCAAAAAAGAAATTCCATTCCAAAATAATATTCCATTACCCAAATAAGAACACTTACAGCCGGGGCTTACTGTGTGAAGAACCATTAAAAGGACAAATTATAATGCTTAAAAAACGACTAAACCTTTCTTTATCAATATTATTCAGCCTGTTTCCCTTCTTTTCGCTATTTGCCCAAAAAAGTATAAACGAACACTTTGATAGCGTACAAAAGCTCGAAGCTACCGGGCGTGGAACAGTCAAAATAGAACAGGGTGTTTTAAAAACGAAAGCTATTGATGTTGCTTTTGGAGATTTGGAAGCCAGCGATTACGAAGTCAGTTTTAAAGCCAGAACGCCAGAAAGTGAAAAACAGGTGCAGATATGGGCCGGTTTCAGGGCTTCATCACGAAACGATAAATACATCATTGGTTTGAGGGGTGGTATCCAGAACGATTTATACCTGGCCAGATTGGGTTACATGGGAACCGACGATCATTTGGCGCTGCGCCACCTTGATTTTAAGCTTGTTCCCGGAAAGTGGTATAATTTCCGCATCCAGGTGGTAGGCAACAGGATCAGGGTTTTTCTGGAGGATAAAATCCTTCCGCTTATTGATGTGAAAGATCCATATTCAAAGTTTTCGCCAAAAGGAAAAGTAATCCTTGGCGGAAGCTGGCTGGCAAACGAATTTGATGATTTATCGATCAAACCATTAGCGGCTGATGCTTTTAAAGATGATAAAGTGCTGGAATATGCTACTCCCTTGGTAAATAAAGTACAAAAAAGAGTGCAGGAGCGCGCTGCTTACAAACCGGTAAAGGTAGGTACACTGCCAAACGGCAGGACCAGTCTCTCGCTCACCGGAAAATGGTTATTTGTACCCGGATATGAAATCAGCGATCCCCAAAAGGCCATTTCACCCGAAAGTAGCGATGAAAACTGGCATGTAATGACCGTTCCACAGTTCTGGAATCCGAACCGGGAGTGGTTGCATGGCGAAAAGTACAATACTGCAAGCAAAGGTGTTGCCGATAACCATTACCAGAAAGAAATTGAACGCTGCGAAGCCTATACTTTTGATTATAAAAAAACAGATGTAGGTTATTATCGCCAATGGCTCGAACTCCCGGCCGAAGTTGCAGGCAAAAACCTCGAAATTAATTTCGATGCGGTATCAAAAGTAGGAGAAGTTTTTATCAATGGCAAAAAAGCCAGTGAGCCACACATCGGCATGTTCGGTGCTTTTAAAGTTGATGGAACTGGCTTGTTGAAACCAGGCCGCAATCTGATTGTGGTTAAAGTTTCGAGAGATTTTGTAAAGGACATTAAAGATGCCGATAAAGTAACCGATGTGGCCGTAACCGTGCCCATTACCAATAAAATGATTAAAGATTTGGCCCATGGTTTCTATAACGATGATCCTGCGGGCATCTGGCAACCCGTATCGCTGGTGATTTCCGATCCATTAAAGATTACTGATGTATTTATTAAACCGAATTTAACCGGTGCAGATATCGAGCTTACTGTAAAAAACACTACTGCTAAAAACAGTGCATTCAATCTGGCTACATCAATAGTTGATAATCAAGATCTACGCGCATTATTCGCTGGTGAAGCTTTAAAAGATCAACATTTGAATGCTGGTGAAGAAAAGGTTTTCAAATACAGCATCAGTGGGTTAAAACCTAAATTATGGTCGCCGGCCAAACCCAATCTTTATAATTTTAGCTTCATCTTGAGTAAAGGCAAACAGGAAACTGATCGTTTAACGATAGAATCGGGCTTCAGGACGTTCACCGCAAAAGGCGATTATTTCTACCTGAACGATAAGCCCTACTGGCTGCGCGGAGGAAACCATACGCCAATGTCGCTGGCACCAAACGATACTTTATTGGCCAATGCATTTTCTAAACTGATGCACGATGGCAATATTGCCGTTACCCGCACCCATACTGCACCTTATAGCGAAGTTTGGATGAATGCTTCCGATCATCAGGGTGTAGGGGTGAGTTACGAAGGTGGCTGGCCATGGCTGATGATCAACAGCAGTATGCCAGATACTAAACTAATCGACTTTTGGAAGAACGAGTTTTTCGACCTGATTAAAAAATACCGCAACCATCCTTCACTTTTATTCTGGACGGTAAATAACGAGATGAAATTTTATGATAACGATCCTGATATGGAAAGGGCGAAACTAAAAATGAAGATCATTTCGGATGTGGTGAAAAAAATGAGGGAAATCGACCCCACCAGGCCCATCAGTTTTGATTCCAATTATATCCGCAAGGAGAAAAAATTTGGAAAGGACTTTTATACTACCATTGATGATGGCGATATCGACGATCAGCATTGGTACCTCAACTGGTATCATGGCTCCATCTTTTCCGAATTTAATGGTGAATGGCAGCAGCGTTTCAAAAACCCGGGCAGACCGTTGATTAGTCAGGAGTTTTCTACAGGTTACCCTTCCGAAACCGGGCACCCGACGCGTTTTTATACTTATGTACATCAAAATCCTTCCTCATTGGTGGGGAACTATGCTTACGAATATGCCGATCCGAAATATTTTTTAGAAGCACAGTCATTTATCACCCGAGAATCGGCTGAGGCAGTAAGGCGTACCAATGATAAAGCTGCGGGTATTTTGCATTTTGCGGCATTAACCTGGTTCAGCAATATTGAAGATGCCAAACTGATTAAACCAGAGCACACTTATTACCAGATGAAAAAAGCTTTGCAACCCGTTTTGGTATCTGCAGAATTATGGGGAAGGCATTTTTATGCCGGGGCAACCTTGCCTGTCCGTTTTTATGTGGTGAATGATAGTGAAGACGGAAAAGCCATTTCGCAAAGTACGATCCAATGGACTATCGAAGATAAAAATGGAAAAGTATTAAAAGAAGGCAAAGAAACGATGCCTCCTGTTGATTATTATGGACGCAAATGGATTGCACCAAAAATCAACCTTCCTGAAAACCTTTCTTTGACAAAAACGGATGCTAAACTGGTGGTCAAACTTATCGAAAACGGGAAAATAATCTCTGCAAATGATTACGAAATAACCATTGCCGATAAAAATTATATTAAAGCTGTTGGAGTTAGCGATTCTAAGGTTGTTTTGCTTGATAAAAGCGGTAAAATTGCTCAGCTCGCTGCAAATTCAGGTTTAAAAGTGACTATTGCTGCTGATGTTGATGCCGCAATAAAACAAAAACCAAATGTATTGATATTAAGCGGATTGGATTCGGTAAATACCTCAACTACAACAGCTTATGCTGTCCAAAACTTTGTAAAAAATGGCGGTAAACTATTAATGTTAAACAGTGGAAGTCTGGCTTCAGTGATATTTCCCGAACAGATTAGAAGTATATTAAAAGAACAGGGTGAAATCGTTTCGATGGAAATCCCGGAATCAACTGTTTTTAAAGGAATTGAACCAATGGAATTGCGCTATTTCAACAATAACGAAAGGCAGAACCCAACGGTAAGTTCGGGTGCCTACCACATTAACCGAGGCACAGGTGTTGAAGCCCTCGCCGCATTTACCAAGGTGCATGGTTATCTCGAAGGAAATATAGACCAGCGTACCAAAACTTTAGATGCCATCAGGGGATTTCCGGTTGTAAAGGTAACCGATAAAGGAACCGCAATACTTTCTGAAATGTTGCTTACTAAAGGAAATACCGACCCGATTGCCGCAAAGCTTTTTGTAAATATGGTGGAGGAGTTGATTAAGGTGAAAGACTAAAGCTAAAAGACCAAAGTGAAAAGACGCAAGCAAAAAAATCGTCATTGCGAGGAGGTAAGACGAAGCAATCTTTCCTGCAAAAAAGATTGCTTCCCACATTCCGTCATCTCGACCGAAGTGCAACGTAGCGGAGAGATCTGTCTCGATAGATCTCTCCATTCCGCTTTGCTTCAGTCGAGATGACGAATCAATAGAAATGACGTGCCTGCATAAAACAAAACAATAAATCTTATCTTACCACCAATACCAATAAATTAAAAATCTCCCTAACCAGCATAACATGTTACTGACTAAAATCAGCCTCCTTAGCACCACACTGCTCTTTTGCTCTCTGATTGGCAATGCTCAAAAAGTAAAACCCAATACCATGAAACTCTGGTACGATAAGCCGGCCAGCAACTGGAATGAGGCTTTACCCCTGGGCAACGGAAGACTTGCGGCGATGGTTTATGGTAATCCTGATAAAGAAGAAATCCAGCTGAACGAAGAAACGATATGGTCTGGCGGACCCGGCAATAATGTGTTGCCAGATGTATATGACAATATTAGCGACATGCGTAAATTACTGGCCGATCAAAAATACAATGATGCCCAGCAGCTGGCAAACAATACTTTTAAAAGGGCCAGTGGCGAAGGTTACAACCATGGGATGCAATACCAGCTTGCCGGAAGTCTTTTTATCCATTCCGGAAATACAGCACCTGTTAGTCAATATTACCGCGATCTCGATATCAGCAATGCCATTGCTACTGTAACTTATACCAAAGACGGTGTAAGCTATAAACGCGAAACCTTTACCTCACTTAAAGATCAGGTGCTGATCATCAGGATTACCGCAAATAAACCTAAAAGCATCAGTTTTAGCCTGGGCATGAACAGTCCGATGCCAAATTACAAAGTCATTACCGAAAATAATACGCTTAAATTAAGCGGGATCACGGGCGATCTGGAAGGAAAAAAAGGTTCAGTTAAATACACCACCCTTGTTAAAACCAAAACCGAAGGCGGTACCTTAAAAACAGAAAAAGACAGTTTAACGATTAAAAATGCTGATGCCGCAACCATCTTCGTTTCAATCGCGACCAACTTTAAGAATTATAAAACCTTAGATGTTAATGAAAACGAAAAAGCTTTAAACTTTCTTTCATTGGCGATGGGCAAAAGTTACCAGGCCTTAAAAGCAGATCACATCCAGGCTTACAAAAAATATTTCGACCGCGTTAAACTCGATCTTGGTTTTACTGATGAAGCAAAACTCCCAACCGATGAACGCATCAAAAAGTTTAAATCAGGTGATGATCCGGCCCTGGTTTCACTTTACTTCCAGTTTGGCCGTTACCTGTTGATTTGTAGTTCACAGCCCGGAAATCAGCCTGCAACCTTACAGGGCAAGTGGAATTCGAAAATCGCTCCGCCGTGGGACAGCAAATACACCGTAAACATCAACACGGAAATGAATTACTGGCCGGCCGAAGTAACCAATCTTTCCGAAATGCACCAGCCTTTGTTCAGCATGCTTAAAGATCTTTTCATAACAGGGAAGGAGAGTGCATCGAAAATGTACCATGCCCGTGGCTGGAATATGCACCACAATACTGATTTATGGCGCATTACCGGACCAACGGACGGCGGTTATTATGGCATGTGGCCCATGGGTGGTGCCTGGCTAACACAGCATATCTGGCAACATTACCTGTACACAGGTGATAAAAAGTTTTTGAAGGAAATGTACCCGGTGTTAAAGGAGCTGACTATGTTTTACAAAGATGTACTGCAGGAAGAGCCTGTACATAAATGGCTGATTGTATCTCCGTCTATGTCGCCCGAAAACGAATACCAGAAAGGTGTGGCACTTGCTGCGGGCACTACCATGGATAATCAGTTGGTTTTTGATGTATTCAGTAACGTGATAAAAGCTTCTTCTGCTTTGAAACAGGATGTTTCTTTTGCCGACAGCTTAAAAACGTTAAGGGCTAAACTTCCGCCGATGCAGATCGGACGTTTTGGTCAGTTGCAGGAATGGTTACAGGATTTCGACAGGCCTGGAGATAAACACCGCCACGCTTCGCACCTTTATGGTTTATATCCTTCTAACCAGGTTTCGGCTTATCATAACCCCGAGCTTTTTGATGCCGCTAAAACTGTGCTATTGAACAGGGGCGATAAATCGACGGGATGGAGTATGGGCTGGAAGGTAAATTTCTGGGCCCGTTTGCTGGATGGTAACCACGCCTATAAATTAATTACCGATCAGCTTAGTCCGGCACCGGTTGCCGAAAGCGGACAGGATGGAGGCACTTACCCGAATCTTTTTGATGCGCATCCACCTTTCCAGATCGATGGTAACTTTGGCTGTACCTCAGGCGTGGCCGAAATGCTGCTCCAATCGCAGGATGGGTTTATTTATGTTTTACCTGCCCTGCCTGATGCCTGGAAAAACGGAAGTGTTAGCGGATTGGTATCTCGGGGTGGTTTCAGCTTTGATATTACCTGGAAAGAAGGCAAAATCACTAAGTTGACCGTTCATTCAGCGCTTGGCGGAAATTGTAGATTACGCCTGCCCAACACCTTAAGGTATGTAAAAGGGGCAACGCCGGCATTGGCAAAAGGAAAAAATCCTAACCCTTTATTTGAAGTAGAGGAACAGCAAAAACCGATTATAGCAGCAAGCGCGAAACTTAATCCTGTAGCTTTAAAAGCAACGGTTTTGTATGATGTTAAAACGGAAGCAGGAAAAACGTATTATTTTGAGTAATAAATAAGAGGCAATTTATTTTTTTTAAATCTGCGGGAAAAAAATCTGTGTTTATCTGTGCATCCGTGGCAAAAAAAAAGCTGGAGTCGTTATTAGTAGTAAAGCCACTCGCGCCGTCATTTCGAGCGGAGCGCAGCGAAGTCGAGAACCACAAAGTGCTCAGCGGAGCTAAATCTATTGAGATGGATCTCTTCCCGTTTGAACGGCCGGGCAGGCGAAGCAAATAACAATTGTCTTAGCGAGACGCTAAGACCAGTAAAGTCGTAGTTAGTAGTAAAGCCCCTCGTGCCGTCATTTCGAGCGGAGCGCAGCGAAGCCGAGAAATCTATTGAAATGGATATCTTTCCGTCTGCACCCCTGGGTACGCATTGCGAAAACAAAAGTATTAGCGAAACGCTAAGACCAGTAAAAATCCAATTATGCCTCACAGCTCATCCTTGCCTCGGCTCGCCGCCGCCGAAGGGCTCCTTCTTTTTGGCGTCAAAAAGAACCAAAAAACGCCGGCTGAAAATTTTTCTTTTAAAGCCAGTGGGGCGGCTGGTGCAGTGCCTGCCAAAAAATTTATTAGGCCGGATTTAAGCAGAACGGAGATACGATGCCAAGGCCTAGCTGGAGTCGTTATTAGTAGTAAAGCCCCTCGTGCCGTCATTTCGAGCGGAGCGCAGCGAAGCCGAGAAATCTATTGAAATGGGTCTCTTCCCGTCTGCACGCCCGGGAACGCATAGCGAAAACAAAAGTCTTAGCAAGATGCTAAGACCAGTAAAAGTTAAGCCAATACCCTTGGATAGATATAATTTAACCACAGATAAAAAGGACGCACACAAATAAAAATCCGTGTTTATCTGTGTGCATCCGTGGTTAAAAAACCTTTACTTAATGCGCAGGCAATTAAAATCCCTAAGCCTATTTTTTTTCCTATTGGTTTTTCAAATAAAATCCGTTTTTAATCATTTTTTAAGGCTTTATTAATCGAACAGGGATATTTTGGCCATTGCTAACCAGATCAACCCGTTAATTTTTATCAGGATTTGTTTCGTTGGCCACACGCTTACAGATCTAAATCTCCATGACGAAAAAAATATCGATTAAAGACATTGCCCAAAGGCTAAACCTCTCTACCACCACTGTTTCGTTTGTAATTAACGGAAAGGCGAAAGAAAAATTTATCAGCAAAGAAGTAACCGCTAAAATCCTCGATCTGGTAGCCGAAGTTGGCTTTCGTCCGAATTCATTTGCCAAAGGATTGAGGACGGGAAAATCGAATACCATCGGTTTTTTGGTCGATCATATTTCAGATCCGTTTTTTTCGGGCATTGCTAATTTTCTGGAAGAAATAGCCGCACAACACGGTTATAAAATCCTGTTCAGCAGTACCGGAAAAGAAAAAAATAAATTTACCGAACTGGTTGATGCTTTTACCGAAAGGCGTGTTGATGGATACATTGTGGCCACGGCTGTGGGCATGGAAGAGGAAGTTAAAAAACTGGTCGATTCTGAAGTTCCCGTAGTGCTTTTCGATCGTTACCTGCCCGGAATCCCGGCCGATTATGTGCTGGTGGATAATTTTTCGAGTACTTACAAAGCTACTCAACACCTTTTTGAAAATGGCTACCGCAATTGCGCTTTTATTACTACCGATACAGGAGAACAACAAATGACCGATCGTTTGGAAGGCTACCGCGATGCGGTTTCTGATCATGGAAAGGCAGAAACAATCCTGAAAATTAAATATGAAGGCAACGGGAGTACAGTAAATATCATTACCAGTTTTCTTCATGCAAACCGCCAGATCGATGCCGTAATATTTGCCGCCAATTACCTCACCATGGAAGGTCTTCGCGCCCTGAAATCGCCAAATAGAAAATTTAGGGACGACCTCGCATTGGTATCATTCGATGATTTTGAGCTGCTTGAGTTTATTTCTCCCGCAATTACGGCAATTCGGCAGCCCATGGAAAAAATTGCTCAGCACATTATGAAACTGCTTCTGGCAAAATTCGCACAAAAGAACGATGAAGGTATGTTTTCTACCATCAATATTCCCTGTGTACTAAATATAAGGGAATCCAGTGCGGTTAAAGTGCAGATGGAGCGACCGTCATTTCGAGCGGAGTCGAGAAATCTATCCAGATAGTTCTCTCCCTGCCTGAAGCAGGCGGGCATTCCATTGCATTCTAGTCGAGATGACACTTTTTTATAAACAATCACACAATCCCAACAATAAAACAATTCAACAATATATATGAAATACCTTTTTACCCTTTATTTCGCTCTGATCTGTACGCTCACCTTCGCTCAGTCCAAAACCACTTATGTTGATTCCTACATTGGTTCAGGTAGTCACGGACACGTTTTTGTAGGTGCTAATGTTCCTTTCGGTGCGGTGCAGCTTGGTCCGATGAATATTTTCAAGGGCTGGGACTGGTGTTCGGGTTATAATTATGGCGACAGCATTTTAACCGGTTTCTCGCATCTGCGGTTAAGTGGTACCGGAATCGGCGATCTTGGCGATGTGCTGATTATGCCGTTTACAGGAGCCATCAAAACTGATAAAGGCACTGAAGAAAACCATAAGAGCGGTTATTCTTCAGTGTATTCGCATAAAAATGAAAAAGTCCGTCCAGGTTATTATGCTGTAAAACTAGATGATTACAATATCGATGTAGCACTTACCGCAACTGAAAGGGTGGGATTTCACCGTTACAAATTCCCGTCTGGCAAACCAGCCCAGATTATTATCGACCTAAAAGAAGGCCTCAACGATAAGGCTACCGATACCTATATTGAGCAGGTTGATGCTTATACCCTGAAAGGTTATCGTTTTTCATCAGGCTGGGCCAAAGAGCAGCAGGTATTTTTCGCCATCCGTTTCGGGAAAGCCATTGATGCCTTTAATGTGTATGAAGAGTCAAAATCGCTCAATGCCAAAAAAGGGCAGGGGAAAGCAATTAAGGGATTGATCAGTTTAGGTACTTCGCCCGGCACCATTCAGTTTAAAGTAGGCATTTCGCCCGTAAGCAGTGAAAATGCACTGGCTAATATCGCCGCAGAGATTCCGGATTGGAACATGGACGCTGTAATTAAATCAGCAGATGATAAATGGAACAAAGCGCTTTCTAAAATCGAAATTAAAACCGAAAGCAAGACTGATAAAAGGGTGTTTTACACCGCTCTGTACCACGCGATGATGCATCCATCCCTGTTTAACGATCATAATGGTGATTATCAGGGTGCGGATAATAAAGTACATCAAAAACCTGCTTTCCAGAATTATTCGGTGTTTTCTACCTGGGATACTTACCGTGCCGAACATCCCCTTTTCACTATCCTCAATCCTGATAAAATAAGCGATTTTGTAAATACCATGCTCGCCATTTATGATGAACAGGGTTATTTACCTATATGGCATTTAAACGGTTACGATACCGGAACCATGGTTGGAATAAGCAGTCAGCAGATTATTGCCGAGGCTTATTTAAAAGGTTTCCGAGGTTTTGATGCCGAGCGGGCCTTCGCTGCCATGAAAAAAACGGCGATGTCGGATCTCCGCGGATTAAATTATGTACGTGATTTTAAAGCCATTCCTTCTGATATTGGCGTCAACAGGCCCGTTGCCAATGGTTTGGAAGATGCCGTTGCTGACGGGAGCATCGCCTTAATGGCAAAGGCCATGGGCAAAGATGCCGATTACCAGTATTTTGAAAAACGTGCGAAAAATTACCAGTTGTATTATGATAAAACCGTTGGGTTTCCGCGTGGTAAAATGAAAGATGGCAGCTGGAATCCTGTTTTTGATCCCCTAAAATCAACCAAACCTTACGCCACCGATTATGCCGAAGGTAATGCCTGGCAGTATTTATGGCTGGTACCCCAGGATGTAAAAGGACTGATTGAAATGCTGGGTGGCGAAAAAACATTTACGAAAAGGCTGGATGAATTTTTTACCATTCCGGCTGCAGGAGATTTGGTCGATCTTACCGGAAATATCGGTCAGTATGCCCATGGGAATGAGCCAAGTCACCATATTGCTTACCTGTATAATTATGTGGGGCAGCAATGGAAAACAGCCGAAAAAGTGCGGTACATTATGGATGAATTTTACCACGACCGTCCGGATGGCATTATCGGTAATGAAGATTGTGGGCAAATGTCAGCCTGGTACATTTTTTCTTCGCTGGGTTTTTATCCGGTATTTCCTGCCTCAGGGCAATACGTAATTGGTAGTCCGAAATTTGATGCCGCAACCATTAAACTTCCGCAGGGGAAAAGTTTTACCGTAACCGCAGTAAATAACGGTCCAAAAAATATTTACGTTCAAAGCATTACGCTGAATGGAAAACCTTATAGTAAAACCTTTATCGAACATCATGATATTGTAAGCGGCGGAGTAATGAAAATGACCATGGGTGCCAAGCCAAATTATAGTTTTGGTGTTCATGCACCTAACCGGCCTTAAATAAATAACACAGTGGTGGATCGCAAAAAACACGATACCAATAGTAATTTCCTCAGCTATTGAAAATACAGGTAAACCGATCGGTTTACCTGTCTAATCTTCTTTCTTCTGTACAGAATTTTTCCTGCTCATTATTTTGCAGGTTTTTAGGCTTTTCCAATAAAAAAATAGGTTTTAGGCGCATAATTAATTAAATATTAATTTTTCCTTAAGGGTTAACTGGTTCTTTAGCCTAATTATCTAACCATGATTATAATGAAAATTTAGTATGAGAAAATTATTGTTTTTCCTGCTCGGCTGTTACATTTCCGTAAGTGTGCATGCGCAGGGTACGCCTGTAAAGGGCAAGGTGACAGATGAAAACGGCGGCCCTCTGGTCGGTGCTGTTGTAAAAGTGAAGGGTGGCAGTGCCGCCAGCTCTACAAATAATAACGGTGAGTACGCCATAACTGTTGCTTCGGGCGCTGTGCTTACCTTTTCATTTGTGGGTTATACAACAAAAGAATTGCCCGTTGGAGGAAGCAGGACGATAAATGTAAGCCTTAGCGAAACGGATAAAAGCCTGGAAGAGGTTGTGGTGGTAGGTTATGGCACCCAAAAAAAGACCAGCCTTACCGGTTCGGTTGCCTCGGTATCTAACAAGGAGATTACCACTACCAAAAACCAGAATGTACAGAACATGCTTACCGGTAAGGTTCCTGGCCTGAGGGTAGTGCAGGGAACTTCTGAACCTGGTACATTTAATAACCAGTTTGATATCCGCGGTTTTGGCAACAATCCGCTGGTGATTATTGATGGTGTACCCCGGGGGAACCTGAGCAGACTTGATCCCAATGAGATCGAAAGCGTTTCGGTGCTTAAAGATGCTTCTGCAGCCATTTACGGGGCACGGGCAGCAAACGGCGTAATTGTAGTTACGACCAAAAAGGGCGCTATGGGTAAAGCCTCAATCGAATATTCGGTATTTGCAGGCTTCCAGCGGCCTTCAGGTTTGCCTAAGCCACTTAATGCGGTAGATCGGTTTACCATCCTCAATGAAAGATCGATGCACAATATCAATTCTCCGGTACCTGCCTTTTCTGATGATGTAATCAGGCCGTTCCTTGATGGAACCAGGCAAAGTACAGATTGGTACACTATGGTGATGAGAAAAAGTTCGGGTCAATCTCAGCACAACCTGAGTGCAAGCGGAAGTGCCGAAGGAGGGAAAATTTCCTACTTCATGAATTTTGGTTATTCTGCCCAGAGCGGCCTTTGGAAGTCAGACGATCTCAATTATAAGAAATACAATTTCAGGTCGAATGTAACTGCACAGGTAACCCGCTCGCTAAAAGCTACCCTTAACCTGAGCGGAATTATGGATGAACAGAACCGTCCGTACCGCGATTCGTGGGAGATTTTTAAAAATCTCTGGAGATCACATCCTGATGACCCTTATTATGCCAACAACAATCCCGCCTACCTGTTCAAAAACCAGGCAGATTATAATCCCGGTGCCATTGCCGATTCAGATATTTCCGGATTCAGAAAATACAATAACAAGATTTTTCAGAGTTCCTTCAGTCTTGATTATGCGGTGCCGTTTGTTAAAGGACTTTCGGCCAGGGGGCTTTTTAGTTACGATGCCAACCTTACCGATAACACTTCTTACCAAAAAACCTTTTCTGTATATGATTACAACCCAACAAACAACAGTTATACCGGCGTAAAATATCAGATCCCGAATCAGCTTAACCGCAGCTACAGCACCACGCCAAACAACCTTTTGCAGTTTTCGTTAAACTATGAGCGTACTTTTGCGGGCAAGCATGACCTAAAACTTTTTGGTGCCTATGAAGAGGAAAACAACTCTGGCGATGCTTTTCAGGCGCAACGCGAACTTTCTATTCAGCTTCCTTACCTCTTTGCCGGAAATTCGCTAAACCAACAGGGATTTAATAACCCTGCCGACGTTTTTCAGACCAGCAGGAAAGCATTTATCGGCCGGATCAATTATGCCTACAGTTCGAAATATCTGCTGGAATTTGCCGTGCGCCGCGATGGTTCTTCGAAATTTCCGCCAAGTGATAAATGGGGCTTTTTCCCTTCAGGATCGTTGGGCTGGAGGATTTCGGAAGAGGGTTTTATCAAAAACAACAGCGCGCTTTCTTTTATCGATAATATTAAACTGCGCGCAAGTTATGGCGTGGTGGGGAACGACAGCGGCTTAAATTTTCAACATGTCCAGGGTTATGATTATCCTGCAACCGGAAATTCGCAGGGACTCTCTAACGGATATTTTTTCGATGGATGGACGAATTCGCTCGGCTTCAGGGTGCTTCCAACCCCTAATTTTACCTGGTATGAAGGCAAAATGCTGAATTTTGGGCTTGATGGTGAATTCTGGAAAGGTAAATTCGGTTTCTCTTTCGATGCCTTTCAGCGTAACGGAAGCGGGATAGCAGCAAACAGGTCGGTTTCTTTTCCGGCAACTTTTGGAGCGGTAACCGGATTGGAAAACCTAAATTCTGATCAGACCCGGGGACTGGAATTGCTTTTAACCCATAGAAATACAATCGGTAAGGAGCTAAACTATAGCCTCAGTGGAAACATCAACATTACCAGGACGAAAAACAGATATGTAGAACGCGGACGGGATGGCAACTCTTACCTGAACTGGAGGAACAACACCACCAACCGTTACAACGATGTATGGTTTGGTTATGGCTATGTAGGTCAGTACCAAAGCAATAGTGAAATTGCCAGGTATCCGGTATATACCTCAAGGGTAACCCTGCCGGGAGATTATATTTATGAAGACTGGAACGGAGATGGAACCATAGATGACATGGACCGCTATCCTATTGCAACAACGCTCAATCCGACAGGGGATTTTAATAGCAAACAAAACAATCCGCTGCTCACCTTTGGATTGAATATAAGTGCTGATTATAAAGGCTTTGACCTGAACGTGCTGTTGCAGGGGGCGGGGATGTCTTACGTGGCCTACGGTGAAATGTACCAGACAATTTCGGAAAACGCACTTGATTTCTTTATGGACAGGTGGCATCCGCAGGACCCGAAAAAAGACCCTTACGATCCTTCCAATGTATGGATTCCGGGTTACAATGCCTATTCGGGTACCCAATATGAAATCGACTCAAAAAGAGGAATTCAGAACGGATCTTACCTTCGGGTAAAAAGTATCGAACTGGGGTATTCACTGCCCAAAAAACTCATTTCGAAGGCCGGGCTTCAACAGGTGCGCTTTTATGCCAACGGTTATAACCTGTTTACCTTTACCAATGCCATCGGGGTAGATCCCGAGCATCCTTCCAACATTTACGGATACCTCTATCCGTTAAACAAAACGGTAAATTTTGGCGCCAATATTAAGTTTTAACTATAGAATCGGGAAATGATTATGAAAAGATTCAATTTTATTATAACAGTGTTGTTTGCTGGTGTATTTTTCTCCTGTAACAAACTGGAACTCTCTCCTCCAAACATCATTCAGGATGATATTGCGCTGGGAACAGACGATGGGGTAAAGGCTTATATGGCTACCCTCTACAATAACCTTCCGATTGAGGATTTTAAATACAGTGCCGATAACCAGGGTACCAACGGATTTAACACATGGAATATCATCAGCACACTTTCGATCAATACCGGCGAAAATGCAAACCGCAACAATGGCGGGTTTATCAATCCTGCCAGAGGATACTTTGCCGAAGCCTATAAAGAGATCAGAAATATCAATTACCTGCTGGCCAACCTGCCAAAACAGGGACTAGTGCCTGCCAGCGTAGCAAAATGGCAAGCCGAGGCTTATTTTTTAAGGGCCTACACTTATTTTGCCCTGGTTAAAAGGTATGGGGGAGTACCAATACTGAAAGAAACCCAGAACGATTATGCGGGAGTAGATCCCTCACAACTGCTGGTACCAAGGAGCAGCGAACAGGAAAGTTACGATTTTATTGCCGCTGATCTTGATCTGGCAATTGCCGGCTTAAATACCGTAAGCGAGAATAAGGGTAGGGCAAATAAATTTATAGCTGCAGGTTTCAAATCAAGGGTAATGCTTACCGCTGGTTCAATTGCCAGGTATGGAACCCCATATATAGTAGGAAATGTAATGCTGAACGGAATTCCTGCCGACAAGGCGAATACCTATTTTATTGCCGCCTGGCAGGCCGCGAAACTGCTCGATGGTCAGTATAGCCTGTACCGTAAAAAATGGTCGGCAACCGACCGCCTCTCAACTGCTGACAATTATGCGGAACTGTTTCTTGATACTTCCAGCCCGGAAAATATTTTTGTTAAAGGTTATTCTTATCCGGAATCTGTTCATAGCTGGGATGCCCTCGAATCTCCGCAACATATGACCTCTACCTACGGTGACCGTTTCTGCCCGACATTAGATTATGTTGAGCTTTTCGATGGTTTGCCTAAAAATGCCAAAGGCCAATTGAATACACTAAATGCCGATGGGTCGTATAAGGTTTTTAACAACGTGAGAGAACTTTTTGATAATGCAGAGCCACGCCTGCGCGGTACCGTCCTGCTTCCCGGCCAGGCTTTTAAAGGACTTAACAATGATATCCGCCGCGGTACTTTTATCGAAAGTGTTGATCCTTCGGTCCCTGTACAAAAGTTTTTTCCGGATGATAGTAAAACCAACTATACCACTCTTGCCTATTACAATGCTAACATCAAACAATCATCTGATAACAGGCCGGGAGTGCAGATTCCCATTGTGCTTTCCAATGGTGAGAAAATTTTACCGGCCGGTTTAGATGGTATCCAGTCTGGTTCGGGTGCCGGCTCGGTAACCGGTTTTTCAGGGCGTAAATACCTTAATCCAAACTTAACGGTAGGTGCAACCGCGCTGCACATGTCTACGCAATCGTGGATAGAAATGCGCTATGCAGAAATTTTGCTTAACAGGGCAGAAGCTGCGCTCGAAATTTTTCAGAACGGTGGTGCCGTGGCAGGAACAGATCTCCAGGCAGATGCCTATAACTGCATTAACGATATCCGCGGCAGGGCAGGAGCAGTATTGCTGGGCAGTCCAGGCGAATTATCTGCGGCCAGTGCAACTCCTCTTATTGCAGGTGGCTATGTACTCGCCCCTAATCGTGGTCAGCAGATCATCAGGATTGAGCGCAGAAAAGAACTCGCTTTTGAAAACAAATTGTACTGGGACATGATCCGCTGGAGAACCTTTGACCAGGAAGTAAATGCAAGAACATGGAGAAGGCTTAATCCTTTCCTGTTTTCGAAGGGGGCAGTTAACCAGGGCACTGATTATATTCTGGGTAAATATATTTTCGATTGCCGTTTCGATGAACGCAATTCGGCCTTCACCTTCCCCGTGCGTAATTACTATGAACCGATTCCTGCAGGAGAGGTGGCAAAAGGACTTAAACCGAATCTGAGTAACTAACAATCAAAAGAAACAAAAATGAAAAGAAATATAATATATGCCCTGTTGTGTGCTGCCGCGCTGATGGGTTCTTCCTGTACAAAAGATAATTACTTATCCCCTGATGCAGGCATATCAGGTGCGTTAACTGATGCCGGCGGTAAAGCCCTGCAACTTGAGCAGGGAAAGGGAAGCGCAAGGATAAAGCTCGAGGAACTAAGCTGGAACAATAACCCGACTGCCCAGGACCTTAATTTTTTACAGGATGGAAGATACAGCAACAATAAACTTTTTGCCGGGCGTTACCGTGTTGCCCCTTTCGACGGACCTTTTTATCCGCTGGATAGTGCACAAATGAAAACCGTTGAACTGACCAGTGGCAATACTACCGTGGCCGATTTTAAAGTGGTGCCTTACCTTAATGTAGATTTTGCAGGCGAACCTGTGGTTACCGCCGATAAAAAAATCTTGGTATCTTTTAAATTTACACGGAATGCTGCCCCTGCTGGAAAAACACAGCCCGCACCTTTGGATTATCAGCTTTTTATTTCCACTACCCAGTATGTTGGCAACAATAACTTTGATAATACCCGGGTTGGGGGAGTTGTGGCTGCAACGGCAGCTATGGAAAACCAGGTGCTCACTATTTCATCCTCACAACCGATGAAGTATGCCACAACATATTTTATCCGCATTGGGGTAAGGGTAAACGATGCCTTTAAAAAGTACAACTATACAACAGTTAAAACCGTACAGGTTCCCAACTAAAATAAACTGCTCCCCTGTATTAATATCGGGGAACAGTTTATTGATATAAAAGAGGCAAGCGGTTCGCTATGCCAGGCCTTTTTTGTCATTTCCGCTAATTTTGCCACTGTTTTTGTGATAGAAATCCATTTTTCTGTTCGAGAAAACGGTACAGGGATCGATCCCGGCCATCATCAAAAAATCTTTCAACATTATTACAGAATTGAAAATGACCTGAGCAAAACCACTTCCGGTTTTGGTATAGGTCTGTACTTCTGTGCTGAAATTATTTCATTACATGGTGGCACAATATGGCTAGAAAGTGAACCCGGCAAACGATCAACCCTTCATTTCACACTTCCGCGGTATTAAGACGCTTCGCCGCTCCCGCTTGGTGCCCTGATTCCATTTTCACTGCTGCCTTTAAACTTTTCCGAACTATTGCCCTGCGGTTTTGTTATTAATCAAACTTAAAACCAATAGCAATGAAAGATCCCAAAGAAAAAGAAGAGAAGGACGAGAATCAAAATATTAACCCGCAAGAGAAATCCACGCAGGATTCGAACTGGGACGAACACCAGCGGGTAGATGAGGAAGGAAATGAACTTGATCCGGAAGACATTAAATAACAACACATGAAAAAAATATTAATGGTATTAACCTCGCACAGCGGGATGGAAAATACCGATGGAAAAACAGGTGTGTGGCTGGGCGAATTTACAGACCCTTATTATGAATTTATCGATGCCGGTTATCAGGTAACGCTGGTTAGCCCGAAAGGAGGGCGGCCCCCTGTTGATCCGGTAAGCGAACTCACAGAAAATATAACCGGTTCTAACCGCAGGTATCAGGATGATGAAACTGCAAAGACTGCGTTTTCGCAAACCCATTTGCTCAATCAGGTAAAGTCTGAAGACTTTGACGCAGTGTTCTATCCCGGCGGGCACGGACCAATCTGGGATCTGGCTCAGGATAACAACAGCGGAATTTTAATCCTTGATTTTTTAGACGCCGGCAAACCGGTAGCTGCTGTATGCCATGGTCCGGCGGCATTGATCAGTGCAGACAGGCAAAGGCCCGGGTTTTTAAAAGGGAAAATCATTTCAGCTTTCAGTAATACCGAAGAAACTTTGGTTGGCCGTAGTGGTAATGTGCCGTATCTGCTCCAAACCAAACTGGAAGAACTTGGCGCCGAAGTAAAAACCGCGCTCGTGCCCTTCTTGTCTCATGTAGAAAAAGATGGATTGCTCATAACCGGTCAGAATCCTTTGTCGGCAGGCCCGGCAGCCAAAGCCCTGATTGATTTATTAGAGGAATCATAAAATTATTTATAAGCTTTACAGGCTGATGGAAGTTCAAAGGCTTTCAAAAGCTTGTAAAGTTGCTTTTGCGTAAATATAATTCAGATATATTTGTGCCATGTTCAATACCGGTATCTTTTTGCCTATCATCATTATTGCGGGTATGGCCTATAGCATACTGGCAAAAAAGCTAACCGTTACAGCTGCTTTTACAGGCGCAATACTGGCGGTAATTATTTTCAGCGCAGCAGGTTACACAGGGCTTGCAATGATGACGGCATTTTTTATTATGGGTTCTGCCGCCACCTCCTGGCAGGAGCATAAAAAGAAAACTTTTGTGCCTGTGGAGGAAACAGGTAAAGGCCGTAGTGCGTTGCAGGTACTGGCCAACGCCGGTGCTGCTGCCATTGCAGGTATTCTGATTCTATACTATCCTCAGCTCAATTATCTGATGTTTCCGGCTATGGCAGCCGCTTTTGCTTCAGCAACAGCAGATACCCTCTCATCAGAGCTTGGAATGGTTTATGGGAGCCGTTTTTTTAATGTTATTTCTTTCAGGCCCGACAGCTGTGGGCAAGATGGAGTAATTAGTCTGGAAGGAACCTTAACCGGTATTGCCGGAAGCGCCGTTATTGCCGGCATTTATGCGCTAGGACGGGGATGGGACATCAGCTTTTTATTTATCGTACTGGCAGGGACCGCAGGAAACCTCACCGATTCAGTATTAGGCGCTGTGCTGGAGCGGAAGGGGATAATCGGGAATAATGCGGTTAATTTTTTGAATACCCTGACGGCCGCCGGAGTATTGTTACAGTTGGAGTTGTTGCTCAGGTAGGGATTTACATTCCAATATATTTATCCGGAAAGCTTATGGTCGATCTGCATTCCGTTTTATCTCCGGATGCAGGGATAACGAATATCTTAGCATTAATCCTTCAGTCCCCGCCCGGTAGCTCATAAACCAAACTTTTTTCCTGTAGATACTGTTCTCCATTTTAAGATGATGCAAATTGTTTAAACGATATGGTTTATAATGGTGCAGAACGATTTGCTGTATATAAGGTAACTGATTGTGGTATAGTATGATAGCGGTAATATGAAAAAGACGGTATCCGATAAGAACATCCCTAAGGTGAGGCGTCCGTCTTATCTCGGATTTGATATCGAAAGTTATCCCTGGAAAAAAGAAATCAATTACCGTGATCATCCGCAGATGTACCGTGTTGGAAAAGGAGAGCAGGGTGTGTTAATCTGTGAACCCTACAAGTCTTTAATTGGCCCATTATGGCGTTTTAAGGATCCACAGATTGCCAGGCAGAGTGCAGATGCAATTTTTAACTGTTTTATAGATTTTACAGAAGACGGTGATTTTGTAGGCGCCGACCTGGCCCGGAAGTATCTTCAGATGGGATATACCCGTGCGAGGCGCTATGCCAATTATAAGGGAGGCAATAAATACGATAAAAAAGATGATTATGCCCCTTTAACACGTGGTACCGGAGAGGAGCAAAAGGCAGAGGCTGCTTTAATATTTTATGATTACTGGAAAAAGGCAGAAGCAAATCACTGGTATCGTGAAGAAAAAATCTGCTGGAAAAAGAAATATGGCTGATTTTAGTAGAAAAAAAATATAAAAATAAATTGATAGTTATGGAGATTAATCAGAATGGTGGTGCTCTTGAGGCAGCCAATAGGAACAAATTCGAAGAGGGGGTGGTAGAAACGCGCTGGATGGATGTGGGAGAGCCACATTACGTCATCAGGGATGGCCTCGATCTCGAAGAATATGCAGCTAGGGCCAAAGCGGTGCTAGAATCGGAAAAAGATATTGCACACGATTTTACGGGCAAGGTAATCAGTGAATCGGGAGATCGGGAAGTTTTGTTTGAGTACAAATCAGGCTGGTTTTTGGAGGGGCTCGCTGAAGGAGAAATCGAATAAAAAAAAGAGCTATTGAAGGTTACATCAGCCAGGGGTGATTAAAACAGTTGAAAAAACAACCGCTCACAACGGTTAATTATTTTTTATTGGCGGGAGCCCGCGCCGGGCCTGCAGGGCTTCTGTCATCACAGCCTTCAGGTTACATAAGCATGGGCAATCTACCATTTGATATAAGTAATAAAGATTTTTATGATCTCACCTTATCTCAAAACTTTCGGCCTGTTTCTGTGGTTGTAACACCATGCAGATTTTATCCCCTTCGGCTGCGCATGGTCCAGCGAGAAAATTATATCCCTATCAGCAACACGCTATTGAAACCCTTTTTGAAAAAATGCAGGAGGGAACCGACAGCCCGCGTTTACTCTATCAGTTGCCTACTGGTGGTGGTAAAACTGTCATCTTTTCTGAAATTGCTGACCGCTTTATCAAAAAATACGGGAAAAAAGTTATCGTGCTTACCCATCGGCAGGAGCTGTGCAGGCAGACTTCGCTGGCACTGAAAAATACAGGCGTTAATAATAAAGTTGTGAACAGTACGGTTAAAAGGATCTCTAAAAAAGATTATTATCACTGTTATGTGGCCATGGTTGAAACCCTTAAACACCGGATAGATGATGGCGTTATCGATACTGAAGGCGTGGGGCTTGTCATCGTGGATGAGGCTCATCACAATTCTTTTCATAAACTGCTTAAGAAATTTCCCGGCGCCGGGGTAATTGGTGTAACAGCAACACCATTTTCGGCAGATGTATCCAGACCGATGAAAAACTTTTATGGCGAACTGGTGCTTGGGGAACCCATAAGTTCGCTCATCGAAAACGGGTTTCTGGCAAAACCAAAAAGTTTTGGTTATGAGGTAGAGCTCAATACCCTCAACAGGGGTATTCATGGTGATTTTACGGTAAGCAGTTCCGATGAACTTTATTCGTCTAAAGCCATGCTCGATCTTTTAATTCATGCCTACAGGGAACATTCTCTGGGTAAAAAAACACTGATTTTTAATAACGGAATATTTACCTCCCGTAAGGTGCTTGAAGTTTTCCAGGAGGCAGGTTATCCGGTACGCCATCTTGACAACCAGACAGAAAGTGCAGAACGGGTTGAAATATTAAAATGGTTTAAAAAAACAAAGGGCGCTATACTTACCTCGGTTTCCATTTTAACAACCGGTTTTGATGAACCTTCAGTTCAGTCTGTAATATTAAACCGTGCAACCACCTCCCTTACACTCTACCACCAGATGATTGGCAGGGGAGCAAGGCGTTTGCCCGGTAAAAGAACATTTAACATTACAGACCTGGGCAACAATGCAGAAAGGTTTGGAGAATGGGATGCGCCGATAGACTGGCAACATGTATTTGAAAACCCCGAAATCTATCACCAGATTCTGGCGAAAGCTACCGATGATATCCACCAGATGCCTGCGGAAATGAGGAATAAGTTTCCCAATAGCACGGGGATATCTTTTGATGTATTAGCCGCCTATCAAACAGCTATGGAGAAAGGAGAAAAGGCAAGGTCTGTACTCCGCAGTTCCATCAGACAACATGCGCTTATGTGTGCAGACAATGCAGAAACGGTAACAATGGCGCTTGAATTATCTAAAGAACTTGATAAGGAAATCGACTGGAGGATAAAGCAATATGCCAAATGCCTGGGTACGGTAACCAAAAACTATACGAAGTGGCTGGGCAGCGACTACCGGAGCCGTTTGCAGGGCCTTATTGAAAAAATAATGTCGCGGCGGGCAGCAATGCGTACAGCGGTTTAAAGGCAGTTTGGAATTTAGCAGCGTGGAAAAATCATGATAGTGAACTATTGTAACAGCGGCTGGGAAATCATAACCCAACGTGCGCACGGGCTTCTGGCCGGACAGATATGTGCAAGATGGAAAATTTCCGACCAGCCCAACCGCTGGGTAGAAACCCTGATTGCCACTACCGAGCATGACGATGTTTTTAACGAATTTAGCCGGGGTCCGCTGCTATGCGATAACGGTGGTCCGTTGGATTTTAAAATGACTGCATTTGACATGGAGGCCTGCATTGAGATGATGGATAAAGCCTTAAGCAAGAGCCGTTTTATCGCGCTGCTTTTTGCACGGCATATCTCCTTTACCCATGGAAGTGAAGCGGCAGCAAAACCTTATCTCGCAAAACTTAAAAAGCAGGAACCGCAGTGGATCAAAGAGGCCCGGAGCAGTATGGAAGAAGTAAACCGCGCTTATGCACTGCTTGAATTTTGTGATGCCTTTTCGCTGCTCATCTGCCAGGACCAGATTCCGCCCGAAGAGCGCCGCCTCGAAATCAGTCAGGGGCCTGGTGGAACTTCTTATCAGTTTTTTCAGCAAGAGCAGCGGCTTATTGTTAAACCCTGGCCCTTCGGGTGTGACAGGTTTGAGGTGAGCTACGAGCGGCTGAGCTTAAAAGATATCAGTTTCGAAAACGATAAGGTATTTAGAAAGGCCTTGCAGAAGGCACCGGTCGAACTCAGGAATGTGATCATCTCCAGGCAATAATCAAACAAACAGATAACCATTTAGTACACAATTTCAGTTAATCTAAATCGTTTTTACCCAATATTTATCCCATCAAAATAATAATTTAATCACTAACCATGATAGTCCCTCAGAAACTACCTGCTTATGAATATCACATCAATCCGGATTTAACCGGTATCAACTGGCAACGGGTGCTCGAACTGTTCCAGAAAATCAACTGGAAACATCGCCTGGCAGAAGAAATAGAAAAGGCCTTTGGCATGAGTACTACTACGCTTTTTATCTATCATGGGGATATTATAATCGCTTTCGGCAGGGTAGTAGGAGATGGAAGATATTATGCAATGCTGGCCGACATCGTTGTTGATCCGGATTACCAGGGTCAGGGGCTTGGAAAATATCTCGTCAGCGCCTTAAACGCTCAGTTAAATAATTATCATTTTGTTAACCTGAGCGCTGCTCCGGGTGCAGATCGTTTTTATAAAAATCTTGGCTGGAAGAAGCAAACCACGGCCTTTATATGGCCTCAGGGACCAAAACAGCTCAGGCAGCACTGCGAAAAGGATTAATAACGCGCCGCATTAATCTTAAAGTCTCAACATTTTGCAACATCATTTAACCCATAAAAAAGACCGCAGATATGATTTTGTCTGCGGTCAGTCGTTTTGTTGTTCTCGCGATCCGGAAATCGTTTGTAACCGGTCGTTAATTAATTTTAAGCTGCTCCTCTTATCAAACGTAATATCACAGCAATTACAGCGATTACCAGCAAAGCGTGGATAATTCCGCCAGTGTAATATCCCCCGAAAAAACTAATTGCCCATATAATGACAAGTACAACTGCAACCAGATAAAGTAAGTTTCCCATGTTTTTAAAATTTAAGTTTTATTAACAACAGGATTTATTCCTTTTAGTTTTAATGATATGCGTAATCTGTATTAATGGAACATCAGTTCTAAAAAATATAAATGCAGATAACCAAACCGATCGGTCATATCTGATGTTCTACGCACATGGAAGTATTTGTAAATGAACAGTCTGGCCAACGGGCCGGTAAGTGGATAGGGCGTTACACCACAGAATTGCTTTTTGGTGCAGCCCTTGGTGTTTCACTGGCGGCACTCTGTTTAATGTATGGCAGAGAACGCAGGAATCGTTTAAAATCCAAAACATCCGAAATAAAACCCGATCTGAATATGGAAAGATACATTTTTGATATCGCAACCAGCAACGGCATCAAACAGGCCATTGTTGAAAGTAGTGGTGAATGTTATAGCGTAAGCCTCGAAAATGCTTTTCTCGGTACCATGTGGCAGGATCCCGCTCACGGCATGCAGTGGAAAACAGAAGATCAGCCGCTGCAGGAGCATCTTTGGGATATCTCCGCTGCGCTTTCAGAAGCATTTTCCAGAAATGGTTTTCCTGCAATACTTAAAGGGGCATATCCTGAAATTATCCATACCGGATGGAAAACCAGTGAAACTTTGGAAATTACCCTTAATCCTGATACCGATCTTGAGGTATTCAGCACTTTTCTTCAGGATGAAGTGATGAACCTGGTCGATTTCGACGAACACCTGGACCTGGTAGTTAAGAAAAAGGACGATGCTTATTTCAAAATAATAGCGGTTAACTGATAAAACAAAGAAAGGAGAATATGATGCCATGGTATAATGGAGATTACCCTCCGTCATATAAAAACCAGCCTGTTTTCCTGAGGGAAAAGGCTGTAGAAATAGCAAATGCACTGCTTGCCGAAGGTTTAGAGGAAGGACTGGCAATAGCCACCGGGCTTAAACGGGCGAGGCAGTTCTTTGAGGATGATCCTTCCGGTAAGGACGATGCGTTGCATGAGGCAGAAGGCGACCGCGAAACGCTGGAGCCTGGTGATTTTGGGCCTGATGAAGGAACAATAAATACCGGTAACGAAAGCGAACTCACCTATAGGGCAGAACGTTTCCGGATAAGTACAGATGAGCTTAAAGCTGCCGCCCTGATGCGGGGTAATAAGCTTTCAGAAATAAAAAAATACCTCAAAACATAACCTTATGGCAGAACTCCCCGATTTAGAAGTGTTTTCCAGAATACTAAACCGCAGATACAGCGGAAAAATACTGGAAAAAATTGATGTAGAAGTTGCAGGGAAACTCAACGTAACGGCTAAAAAACTTAAAGAGTCGCTGGAAGGCCATCAGCTTTCCAAAGTGAAACGTTCAGGTAAAACGCTGCAGTTTCATTTTGGCCGCGACAGGGTTTTAGGACTGCACCTGATGTTGCGTGGCGAGCTGGTGGCATTAGGAGAAAAGCCCCCGAAATTTCCTGTGCTTGTTTTCCACTTTAAAGGCGGCAGAGGTTTTGCAGTTACCGATATGCAAAAACAGGCAACGCCCACGCTCAATCCATCGGTAAACGAGGTGCCCGATGCCTTAGAGCTGAATTATCCGGTTCTGAAAAAATTGCTGGAGGGTAAAAAAACTACGATCAAAACCCTGCTGATGGATCAGAAAAAGGTCCGCGGAATCGGAAATTCCTATGGAGATGAAATTCTCTACCACGCAGGGATTTCCCCTTTCTCTATTGCCGGTAAAATCCCTGACGAGTACGTTAAAAAACTCCATAAGAGTATTCATTCCGTTTTGGAAACAGCAATTAAAAAGATCGAAAAAGAAAATGGCGATGAGTTAACAGGCGAACTGAGGGATTTTATGCAGGTGCACAGCGCAAAGCTCAAACAGACCCCTAAAGGCGAGGAAATCCTTTCTGAAAAAATCGGGGGGAGAACAAGCTATTATACCAAATCCCAGGAACTTTTTCATTAAACCGGCTGCTCCTCTTTTTTTGGCTCAACATTATACGCACCGTTTCTGTAATCCTGTTGGAAAGCACCAAAATCTGCACACACAAGAGCTGCCTGCTCTATGGCAATATCAAGAATCTGTTGCTGCCAGCCCTTATTTATCGCAAAAGCTTTCAGTTCATCCTTGGTTGCCGTTCCATCCATTCCCGAACTTCTTAACTGAGAAGAGGCCGTGAGCATTCCCATATCGTCGATAACCTGAAAGAGCTTGCGGTATTCTTCCCTGATGAGTTTAAATTTCAGCGTATCCTTTACCGGCTGCAGTTCCTGGATCACATAATCTTCACTTTTGAATGTGCTGGTAGAAAGCAGAGAGGCGGATACATGCTGCATGCGTTTTTGTACCGATACAATTCGCTCAGCTTCATTATTCCAATCGGGCTGCGGGTTTTTCAAAAATGGCGTAAGTGAAGAAGGATAAGCCTGTTTCATATCGATCAATAAATAACGGTCTTTTTTGTGCAGGCTCTTAAGCAGAAACAGATAACGTTTCTGTCCCAGGCTTCCGGTTCCGGCAAGCCGGTAAACCACATCCTTTACCCGGTAATTGTAAGGGCTGTCGTTATTCTGTGATAACCATTCTTCCATATGGCTGATCAGTTCAGATTTAAGTCCCTTTTCCAGTTTAAAATGACGTTCGTCGTTGGTGTCGAGCTGCAGTTTACGGCCCTTTCGCAGTGTTCTTTTCTGTATAAGTTCATCTGCAGAGCCCCTTTCTGCCCGTTTTAAAAAATCACCAACAATGCCTTTGGATGTTCTTGGATCAAGGTCCATCGCCTTTCCGCCTATCAAAGTTGTGCCGTAACTTTTCAGAAAAAGCGTTGCCATGTTCATTGCCTGTTCGCCATCAATCTCCAGCGTTTGGAAGGCGATAAATATACTGGTTACCAGGCGTACCACCTCCCAAAGCACCGGCGCTTTTATGGCCTCATCAAAATCGTTCAGGTCAAAATAAACCAGTTTGTTATTACCCTTATAGCTTCCAAAATTTTCAAGGTGCAGGTCACCGCTGATCCAGCCAACGGGCGATTTGGGCATGGTTTTCAGTGCCGCTATCCGCTCATAAAAAAGATGGCAGGTTCCGCGGTAAAAGCGGAAGGCATTTTCAAGCATGGCGGTATATTTTAAGCTGATAATTGAATCAAGGCGGTTCTTGTTGAAAGCCTTTATTTTTTCGGAACGTTCTGACATATTTCGCTCGGTAAATGTGTAGTTATTAGTGCTGATTTGGTCTGCTCTGTTCGAGGGCCTGGTTTTTTTCTTCAGCCAGCTTTTCGGCCGAATCAATAGAATGGGATTTATGGATATCGTCGTCCTTTTCAGCAACATCCGAAAGTTTCTGGTAATATTTATGAAGGACATCCAGCTCAGACTCGGTGAGGTCTTCAATATCTACCATCCGGTTACTGGCATGGCGGCTTGCGGCCAGCAGCTCATTAAGTTTCAGCTGTATGGCCTTTGAGTCCTTATTCTGCGTTTTCTGAATCAGGAAAACCATCAGGAAAGTAACAATCGTGGTTCCCGTGTTGATCACCAGTTGCCAGGTATCCGAAAAATGGAATATCGGACCGCTTACGCCCCAGATAATTACGATAATAAATGCAGTGGTAAAAGCCCATGGACTTCCGGTCCAGCAGGTAATCTGATTGGAGGCGCGTTCGAAAAAATTCTGCTTTTTCATGTTCTTTGTTTTATGATTATAGCTAGTACAATGTTTGGCGCGTAATAGTTTTAAGTGATGTGGAGGTATTTGTTATACAGTCCTTTACAATGGATGCCTTGGTTTGATGTAAGTTTTATTGCTTATCATTTCCTTATTCTGCACGGATCGCTGGCTGAACAGATTTTACTATTCCGGCAGCAGAAAGGATTTGATGCGTGGTTTTGACAACAATTTAGCCTTTGGCGTTGTTGCATTAAACCATGGGACAAGAAATCAAAGGTTATTATTCAGGCACCAGCGGGCTTTTATTGCCCGTACCCAATAAACTGCATTATCCGGAAGCATTCAGGGAAAAGTCCAGGCTATGCTATTACGGTTCACTTATGAACAGTATTGAAATCAATAGTTCATTTTATAAAATTCCACTGGCATCTACGGTAAAAAAATGGACTTTGGATGTGCCAAACGGATTCCGTTTTACCTTTAAACTCTTTAAGGGGATTACGCATTCCCCACAACTGGGTTTCGATCCTGCAGAGATCAGCAGGTTTATGGATGTGATCAGGGCTGCAGATGACAAAAAAGGTTGTCTTCTCGTACAGTTCCCGCCAAGTGCCAGGATAGGTAACCTTCATCAACTTTCACGCTTGATGCTTAGCCTGAGGGAACATGATCCTGAAAAAGAATGGAAAATAGCATTGGAATTCAGGCATGCCTCTTTATACACCGCAGAGGTAATGGAACTCCTGGAAGAAAATGAGCTGGCAATGGTTATCCACGACAAAGGTATGGGGGCTGGGCCTGAAAATGGTCCTGATAGTACTTTCCGGTACCTGAGGTTCCATGGACCCGGCGGTAATTACCGGGGCAGTTATGCTGAAGATGTACTTGCAGAGTATGCCGGTTACATTGCAGACTGGTTGCTGGAGGGAAAAGAGGTTTTTGTTTATTTTAATAATACCATGGGAGATGCGTACGGTAATTTAAAGATGCTCAGGCAGTTGGTAAGTGAGGTTGTTTAATACACGGGTAGAGCCTAAAACTTTTCAGGATACCTGGCATAAATTTCATGTTTTATATTGCTAATTTTATTGAAAATGCTAACAAACCATCAAATCCGCGACACCTTTGGAGACATCGATATTTATCTTTTTGACCAGTTGCTCAAAGGCACCTACGCAAACTGCCATACCATTCTTGATGCCGGTTGCGGCACTGGAAGAAATTTAATTTACTTTTTAAAAAATGGCCACCAGGTTTATGGGGTCGATCAAAATCCGGAGGCTATTGCCCGGATTCAGGAACTTGCAGGCCAGCTCTGCGGGTTTGGCATAAAAAATAACTTTCAGGTTTCCCCGATAGAAAACCTGCCTTTTGAGGAAGCGAAATTTGACCTTGTTATCAGCAGTGCGGTGTTACACTTTGCTCAAAACCTTGAACATTTTGAGGCCATGCTTGCTGAAATGTGGCGCGTGTTAAAACCGGAGGGGTACTTTTTTTGCCGCCTCGCCTCCGATATCGGTATTGAGTCTGCGGTCCGGTTTATCGGAAACGGAAGATATATGCTGCCAGATGGATCCGAACGCTTTTTGGTTAACCAGGAAATGCTCCTTCGCATCACTAAAAAACTGGGTGGCGAGCTGCACGAACCCATTAAAACAACCAACGTGCAAAACATGCGGAGCATGACGACATGGTGCGTTAAAAAACAGGCGTTTAAACAAAATCCTGATTCATTATAATCATCTTTTTGCGCGCTATTGGTACCGTATTTCGCTTTAAAGTGTAAATGTGCACATGGAGAGTTTATTGTTGATTTTCAATCATTTCCGGTACCGGATCAGTTAGCGCAGCAAAGTCTGGTGCAATTCTAACTGTGCTCATATCTGGCGGGAGATGCCTGTTGTTTAATGGCGTATCGGAAGTATGTTTTAGGTCTGTAGGTATGAAAAAAAATTGATATTAACGGTAAATAATGCCTTTAAATTGTGCAAAAATAAAATGTTTCTCGTTTCCAGTGACTTACCGTTCGGGCGTTTGTAACTGATGCGAAAGATGGTAATTTTGCCCCATGAATGTTACGGTAGTTGCTATTTTAGATACGGAATTCAGACAAGAGCCAGCATTGGCCAGGATCATGAACAACAGACTGCTGACTGCGGCAAAGGAACTGCAGGACTTCCACCTGATTGGCCTTCATACAAGAAGATCAACAGCACATTACCTGACCATCCACTTATCTTATAACCAAAAATATAAGATCCGCTACCGGATCGTAAATGATGTGCCTGCAGATATTGAATACCTGGTGGCAGAAAGGTGCGGCCGACTTGGTTATATACTTTGCAAGAGTACAATAAATCAGCAAAATAGTGTTTCATTTCAGGTTTTTTAGGCCTTTTTAAATGATAATACCCATCAAATATTCTGTTAAAGAATAACAAAAACCTTTGTGTAACAGAACAATAAGCTGGTAGCCATGTTAATCAGATACATTAATCATGATGAAATATGAGCTTAACATTAGAAATCGTAGAAAAATTATCGTCGGCAGCCAAAGCCAAAGCGAAAGAAATCGGCGTACCCATGAATATTGCTGTTGTTGATGAAGGTGCCAATTTAAAAGCATTTCACAGAATGGACAATGCCTGGCTTGGATCAATTGATATTTCCATTAAGAAAGCAAAAACTGCCAGGTTTTTTGATATGGATTCCGGCGAAATCGGAAAGCTTTCACAGCCCGGGCAGCCTTTATACAATATCGAGCATTCAAATGGCGGTTTAATTACATTTCCGGGTGGTGTAGTATTAAAAAATGAAGCCGGTGAGGTGATTGGCGCTATCGGCGTTTCAGGGGGAACTGTTGATCAGGATCACCAGGTGGCAACTGCCGGTGCCGAAGCGTTAAAGTAATCAAAATACATGTTGGGAGAACCCCTCCTGACATGTAATTATTAAATCATAAAGATTGCCCCGCTAGCATAGATTTCAGATTCAATAAATTATTAGACATTGGAGATGAACTCTTTTAATAACGGCAGGTGTTAAAAAAAAATATAATATGCTGATTTTCATTTTGTTGTAAGTCGTTTGCATGCGGTCGGATAGAATGTTTTTTTATTGATGCAACCTTTAATTAATTTTTGTCGTCTACCCTGCAAACAATAAACAGATACATTCCGGTGGTACCAGACAAAACTCAAAAGATGAAAAAAATCACCTACCTTATTCTTAGCCTTTGCTTTCTTACCAGTTCATGCACGATGATGGTGAAAGGAATTGCCAAACTAATGGTTAAAAACTATAACGATTACACATCAACCCATATCTCTGATGTAAAAATCGTAGATCCGGAAGGAAGAAATCAGTCATTTGGAAATTTGTACAATGGTAAAACAGTGTACCTGTACGTTTGGGGAAATAAAAAACGATCTGTGCAGCAAGAAAAATCATATCAGCAACTGAAAGAGCGTTTTACCAAATATCCCGACGTAGTTTTCTCCGAACTTTACGTAGGTTCAGATACTTCATCGAATACCAGCAGGTTAGGTGATGATACTCCGTCGGCCGAATTCCGTAAAATTTTGATGATTGGCGATCCTGCAGCATTCATTATCGGAAAAGATGGTGCAATATTGGCTTACAAAGGTCCCAGGCCGGATGATAAAATTATAGTAGATTATGTTCTTTATCAGGCCATGATAGGAGAAGACGGTACTAAATCGGCCAAACGGTTTATAAGGGGAATGAATGGGAACAGCCAGTTTAAATCGCCTAAACTAATTGAATGGTACACCGGTCATTTTGGCAAGGCTCCCGGCGATAAACTTAATGTGTCTTTATCTTCCACCAATTAAAAGGCGTTACTTTTATGTTTTTTTCGGGGTTTTGATTAGAAATTGTCTCAATCATTTTCCCTTTTTAAGTTAGCCCAACGCGATAAATCTTGCATTAATCCATTTATAAAAAAGGGTACGGCATTCCGCGTGTGGCTGGTTAATCAATTTTATTTACTTCGATCAGCGAAGCCATACTCGAATTAAAGTCAGGCAGATCCTTTTCCAGCATTGAAAAAAAGGCTAAATCTGCGTTTTCTACAGAAATAATTGCTTTCTGGAGTATGGTTTCACCAGTTTCCGTCAGGCTGATGGTCTTTGCCCGCGTATCCGTTTTATGCTCCTGTCTGGTAATAAATTTTTTTTCCTCCAGTGTACGCAGTACCTTCGATACCATCATCCGGTCTGCATTGCCCTGGTTCGCTATATCTACCTGGGTAACATTGTCTCTTTCTCTTGCAAGCCAGGCCAGTGCGCAAAGCAATGCAAATTGAGTATGGGTAAGGTCCAGCGGATCAAGTACACGTTTCAGTTTACGCTGCCATAACATCGTTAGTTGTCCGAGCAGGTAACCCGGACTATCCAGCGGGTTCTTGAAATGAAATTCTATTTTGTCAGGCATTATCTTGTATTAGCATTTGTGATGAGATCAGTTCAAAATCGTGGCGTTTGATCTCAAAAAAACCAAAGCGGAAAGGATAACCCCAGTTTTTTTTGTTTGGGATAAAATCCAGTCCGGCTATCAAAGGTAAGATAGAAATATCTTTGCCAGGCAAAAATTCTATATTTCGCCTGGAGGGACAAAAATCTTCCGAAACCTGGAACTGATAGGTTTGCTCATCTTTTACCTTCCCAATTGCAGTAAACTGCTGGCAGGGCTGGGGCTGTCCCATTGTCTGTTTGCCCGAGTAGCAGATAATAAAATCACCTTTGCGCATCCTTCTTAACGGGGATGCCTTTCCGTGACAGGCCTGGGCGATGCCCTGAGCCATGCCATTTTTGACATGGTCTTTAGAGGCAACGATAATCCAGTATTTTGTATCCTGATTTTCCATCTTACCCGCTGTTTAGTTTGGCTGCAGAAAAGTAATGTTGTATCCGTCCGGATCTTTTACGATGAGGGTTCTTCCGAATGGAGTGTTGTTAACCGGCCCCAGAAGCGGAACTTCTCTTTCAGTTAGTGTTCTTTCAAGTTCTTCAATGTCTTCATCAATGGCAAACCACAACGATACACCAATGCCAGGTTCTTTGCCTGTTAGGTCTGTTAAAGGTTTTCGGATGGCAAAGCTTGCTTCGCCTTCGTCATATTTGAAAATGCAGGCTGCAGGGTTAACTGATGCTATTTCAAAACCTAGTTTGTTGGCGTAAAAATCTTTTGAAATCTCTAAATCCCTGACCTGAAGGGAGGCAAAATTTAATTTTCTCATATTATTGATTATTGTAGTCGCAAATATAATATATACGACAACAATATGCAAGTATTTTTACTAAGCTTTTAAGCCTTACAATTATTGATAATGAGATTCAGTACTTCGTCAAATTGAATGATTTGTTGTTCGCTAATATTTTTTAAGGCTGTTTTGCGGTTGTTTTCGATTATGGGTTGCATATCATGCAATAATTCTACTGCAGTTTTTGCCAGTTTTAACTGAAATCTTCTACGGTCGGTAGGGTGGGAGAAGCGGATCAGGTATTTTTTTTCGACTAATAATTCCACCATGCGGGTAACAGATGCAAAATCTTTAAAAATAGCCTGGGCAATTTGCTGTTGCGTTTTCCCGGGATGATTATGAATTGCTTTTAATAACAGCCACTGATCAATAGTGATATTAAAACCGTTTTTTACAAGTTGCTGCTGGGCAAATTGCCGGTAACTTTTAATCGATCTTTCGAGCGAATAAAACAGGATGTCTTCTAAATTTTCGTCATTATTCATCGCTTTACAATTAACGTGCATTATAATAGAATAAATTTATGAGTTTAATAAAGGCTTCTCTTGATTCAAAAAAACTGTTCATCATAAACAATATGCCTTTTTTTGTTTTCGGGCTAAATGCTATAAAACTTAATACGCCTTCATCTCCACCTGTATGGTTATAAATAAGCTCTCCCTTCTCTGTACCTCTTAAAAACCAGGTATAATAACCTAAACTGGTTTCATCCGGTGTTAAAAGTTGTATTGCATTTCTTTCAAATACTTGTTTATCCTTAAATTTTCCGTGCTGTGTCCAGGAAATTAAAAAGTTGGCAAGTTGTGTTGGTGTAGTATGTAAGGTTCCTGCAGGATAATCAGGGAAACCACCGAACCCCAGAGGTACAAATTTTTTGAGCGAATCGCTATAGTGATAAGGCATGGCAAGTTTTGTGGTATCAAGATCTTTTAAATGCCATGCAGAAGTATTCATTTCCAGCGGGGTAAATATGTTTTGCTTGCAGTACTGTTCAAAAGGCATTCCTGATATACATTCCACCAGATAGCCTGCCAGTGATATGCCAATGTTACTGTAATGAAATGCACTATCGGGTTTTTCGTTAAAAAAATTCTTTTTTGCGCTATAGTTTTTCCCGTCAATAGCCAGGTAGTCTTTTAAAAAAGTGCCAAGCGGTATTGTCGGATCACCTTTTTTTACCAGCCAGAACGGGCCGAGGTAGTCTATATTATCCTGAATGGCTGAACGGTGACGGAGTAGCTGACCGAAAGTGATCGGTAAATTTGGATAATTGGGGTTTTTAACTTTAAAAGGCAGGTATTTGTTGATGTCATCATCCATTTTAAACTTGCCCTTGCTGTAAAGCTGCATCAGTGCAGCTGCTGTAACTGTTTTAGAGGTTGATGCAATTACGAAAGTAGTTTGGGCATTTACCTTTTTTTGTTGCTCAATATTCTGGTATCCATAATAGCCTGTCCAGATAATTTTACCACTGTCGATAACTGCTGCAGATAGACCTGCAATATGGTTCTCTATCATGATCGCTTTAACCGTACTGTCGATTTTGCTGTTTTGAGCCTGACAGACAGTATTAAGGCCAAATATTAACGTGGAAAACGAAATATTTAAATAAAAAGATTTTTTCATTGTTTCAAATATAATTGATATATCAATTATATTTGAATTTTATTGTGATATTTTTTCGTCGAATCAGGTTATTAATATTTATTCAACGATTTCTTTTTCTTAGCTTCTCCAATGGTTTTAATCCACCGGAGCGCGTAGTGAAGCGTTTCAGGAGATTTATTAGAAGAAGTATTATGGCCCAGCGCCGGAAATAACTGGTAGTGATAAGGTTTACCTTTTGCTTTGAGCACATTGAGGCGTTCTATTGATAAACCTACCGGAATCTGGATGTCTTTACCGCCAAAAATCCAAAGTCCCGGGGTAGAGAGTGTTGCGAGGGCATCGCGGGGATCGGTTCCGGCAAACTGATAACGGTCTGGATCGTTACTGATGTGTTCCCGAGCCTCTGCTTCAGTATGTGTTTCCCAAAAGGTAGATTGCCCCTGTGTATAAAACTGAAAACGTAGCTGTTCTAACGTTGTAACAACCGGGCCGCTAAATATTACCATAAAACTGATCTGGCTGTTTTTCTTTGCGGCCAGAGGAATAATCCAGCCGGCCTGACTAAAACCCATCAGGCCTGTTGGCAGGTTTTTACCCGTTAAATGCGCCAAAAGAATATTAGAAGCCGCACTGGCATCTAAAGCCAATAGGTTGAGGTTGGCAGAATCGATGTTATTGGTTCCTGTTTCTGGTCCGGCATAAACCCCGCCCGATTTGCCCACGCCGCGTTTGTCGTAGGTTAATACCGCGATCCCGTTTTTCGCCAAAAACGATGCCATCCCCGTCATCCTCATTTCCTGGCCGGAGCCATGTACCAAAACTATTGCCGCATGCGCATGCTTTGGTTTAAAAATTTCGCCTTCCAGTGTGATCCCTGCGCTGTTAAATTTAATGTTTTCAATGGTAAAGGCTGATTGGGAAGTGGAATCAGGAAGGGTTTGTGCAAACAGCCTGAAACTGAAGCAGCAGAACAAAATAAGTAAACGGAATTTCATTGTCGTTAAATTCTTGGGGTATAATATTGTTTAAATGCGCTGCAATATATATTGAAATAAACACGCTGATAGATAAATGTGATAGAACCAGGGATAAATGTGATGAAAGTAAATTTTTGTGTAAAATCTTTGCAATCAGTTCCGTTTTTTCGTTGATAGATGATATAAAATTAATGCATGAGCAAATTTATCTTATTGATTTTTAGCCTTTTCTGATCAATTCTCCTAAACCCGTGCAACATTATTTAAACTTTTGCATCTAGTAAGCAGTAAGACAGAAATGTTTTATAAACCGGAAAACAACTTTTTATGAGCAGATACTTTTTAATGATCTGCATTGTTATTCAATGCAGCCTTACTTTGGGAACCTTGCACGCCCAGGAAACTAAATACCAGATAAGCGGCGTAATTGTAGACAGCCTTACCCAAAAGCCTGGCGAATACTTTACTGTTGCCATTAAAAAAGATTCGCTCGTAATTAAAAGTGTAGTTTCTGACGCGCAGGGGAAATTCTCGTTTTCCGGGATCGGCGAGGGGCAATACAGGCTCCTCATCGGATCTTTGGGCTACAGGCCGAAACAGCTTGTTGTGAAGGTAACGGCTAATACCGATCTGGGCAAAATTAGTATGACACCCGCTGCCAGCAATGAACTGGGAGAAGTTTCAGTTGCCGGAAGCAGGCCGCTTATCAAACAGGAACCCGACCGTATTGTTTATGATATCCAGGCAGATGCGGAGAGCAAAGTACTCTCGGTATTGGATATGATGCGTAAAGTCCCGCTTTTATCGGTAGATGCAGATGATAATGTAAAGCTGAAAGGAACAGGCAATTACCGTATCCTGATTAATGGCAAACCATCGGGGATTCTCACCAGAGATCCGAAAGAATACCTGAAAAGCATGCCTGCTGCCGGTGTGCAGAAAATAGAAGTAATTACCACCCCGCCATCGAAGTACGAAAGTGAAGGATTATCCGGAATTATTAACATCATCACTTCAAAAAAGATGGAAAACGGATACAATGGAAACCTGAATGCACGTTATCAGTTTCCGGGCGGGCCGAGCGGAAATGGAAATTTCACCATAAAACAGGGCAAATTCGGTGCTAATTTATACGGGGGAACAGGCGTGTGGCAGGTTGATGGCATAAAATTGAACGAGATCCGCAATAGCCGCGAAACCCCAATCCCCTCCAGCCTTTATTCACTGGGTTTTCAAAAGATAGACAATAAATGGGCCTGGGGCGGTGGCGAGCTGAGTTATGAGATCGATTCCCTGAACCTGATTACCGTTGAAGTTAACCCCTACAGTGGTTATAACCAGCAAAACCTGATGCAGCATTTTGATCTCAGGGATGGAGCAGTATCATCAGCATACGATATGAGCAGCGCCAACAGGTATGAGTGGGGCGGTACCGACTATACCTTCAACTATCAAAAAGGTTTCAGGGATAAAAAAGAGCACCTCCTTACCTTCTCTTATAAATTTTTTAACAGTTCCGAACCTCAGCTAAGCGATGTGATGTTTAGTAACAAAATCAACTTTACCGGCCCGGATTATAAACAGGAAAATACCAGTAGCTCGAAAGAGCAAACCATACAGGTAGATTATGTTAACCCCTTTAAAAAACTTACCGTTGAGGCCGGTGTAAAGGCAATTTTAAGGAACGGGGAGAGCAATTTCCAGTACCTCAATTTTAATCCTGCGCAAAACATTTACCAGGTAGACCCTTCGCAGGGCAATGTTTATGGCAATGACCAGAATATTTTCGGGGTGTACAATACTTATATTTTAAAACTTAAAAACTGGACTTTTAAGGCGGGAGCCCGTTTGGAAGGAACCTATGTAACCGGCAACTTTGAAAGTACCAATACCACTGTTAAAACAGATTACTTTAACCTGATTCCATCGGTTTCTTTTAACAGAACCCTGAAAAACAGTCAAAGTATCAGCCTGGGATTCACCCAGCGAATCCAGCGCCCCGGCATCTGGGACCTGAATCCGTTTGTAGATAAATCGAGGCCAAACTTTGAGTATTTTGGTAACCCTGATCTTGAGGCTACATTAAGCAATAACTTCGAATTAACTTATAGTAATTTTAAAAAAGGATCACTCAATTTAAGCCTGAGCTATAATTTTGCCAACAACACCCAGCAGCAGGTATATGAATATCTTCCTGCCCAAAACCTAACCAGGATAACTTCTTTCAATATTGGTAAAAGCAGGTTGCTGGGTACAAATGCAAACTTCAATTATCCCATTACGGCCAAATGGAACGTCAATTTAAGTGCAAACCTGAATTACATCTGGCTGGAAGGAATGATTAATGGCGTATTGGCAAAAAACAGCGGTTTAACCGGCTATTCGAGCTTTACCACGAGTTATAAGTTCGAAAAAACCTGGAAAACCAGTGTATCCTTTAATTATGGAGCACCTGATGTAATGTTGCAGGGCCAGTCGAATTATTATTATTACCTGGGTTTCAGCGGCAGTAAAGATATCATTAAAGATAAATTAACCTTCTCTGCCATGGTTGCCAATCCTTTTCAAAAGTACAGGGCTTACAGAAGTTATACCGAAGGGGTTAATTTTACCCAGGAGCGTATCCGCGAAAATCCTTTCCGGCGCATCAGTTTTGGGCTTAACTGGAAATTCGGAAAACTCAAGGGATCGATTAAAAAGAGCGAACGCAGCATTAGTAACGATGATACTAAAAAATCGTCTAATTAAATAACGGTAGATTTTTGTAAACTGGCGCGGATATGCTGCAAGGAATCGTTATTCCCAGAGTTTATCTTCGAAAAATACTGTAGTGGGTGGTATTTTTAGGTGGCTCGTCCTTTCTACAGCAGTGGAGAAATCTTTAAACTATGCAAAAAGATTTCACTCCCGACTTTAACGTCTGGACTGTGGTTCAGTCGAAATGTCGGTCAATTTTTGGAATCTGCTGCCAGCAGAGATAATTGATTGTACAAAAGCTGTAATTTACGCGCTTTCCTTTATCTTTGCCGCCAATTAATATTCCAACTTCGTGATTAATGTAAATAACATCTCCGTTTCATTTGGCGGAACCACGCTTTTTAGCGATGTAACCTTTTCGATAAACGAGAATGATAAAATTGCCCTTATGGGTAAAAATGGTGCAGGTAAATCAACCATTCTTAAAATTATTGCCGATGCAGCCAAACCTACTTCCGGTAGCGTAACTGGTCCGAAGGAAGCCGTAATTGCTTATTTACCACAGCATTTGCTTACGCAGGATAATGTAACCGTTTTTGAAGAAACAATGAAAGCTTTTGCAGAGGTAAACCAAATGCAAAAAGAACTCGACGAGTTGAACGAGCAGCTTACTATCCGTACGGATTACGAAAGCGACGACTATATGAAACTCATTGAACGCGTATCCGAACTCAGTGAGAAATTTTATTCAATTGAAGAGACCAATTACGATGCAGAGGTAGAAAAAGTACTAAAAGGCCTGGGTTTTGAACGTAAAGATTTTACCCGTCAAACTTCCGAGTTTTCGGGCGGATGGCGTATGCGCATTGAGCTGGCAAAGATTTTATTAAAAAAACCTGATCTGATTTTACTGGATGAGCCCACCAACCACATGGATATCGAAAGTATTCAATGGCTGGAAGATTTCCTGATCAATTCGGCCAAAGCAGTGATGGTGATCTCGCACGACCGTGCCTTTGTAGATAATGTTTCTAATCGTACCATTGAGGTTACGATGGGCAGGATATACGATTATAAAGCCAAATACAGCCATTACCTTCAGCTGCGGGCCGACCGACGGATCCATCAGTTAAAAGCTTACGAAGAACAACAACGTTTTATTGCCGATAACCAGGAGTTTATAGATCGTTTCAGGGGAACCTATTCTAAAACCCTGCAGGTGCAATCGCGTGTGAAAATGCTCGAGAAGCTTGAAGTAATTGAGATTGATGAAGTGGATACTTCTGCTTTGCGATTGAAATTTCCTCCTTCACCACGTTCTGGTCAATATCCCGTAATGGTAGAAGAACTGACGAAAACTTACGGCGATCATGTGGTTTTTGAAAAAGCATCTATGGTGATTGAGCGGGGAGAAAAAGTAGCTTTTGTTGGTAAAAACGGTGAAGGTAAGTCGACAATGATTAAAGCCATTATGGGGGAGATTGATTTTGAGGGCGGCTTAAAAGTTGGCCACAATGCAAAAATCGGTTACTTTGCCCAAAACCAGGCGGCATTGCTTGATGAAGGTTTGACCGTATTCGAAACCATCGACCAGATTCCATTAAGTGATGGTACCATTAAAATCAAAGATCTTTTAGGTGCCTTTATGTTTAGCGGCGATGATACTACGAAAAAGGTTAAGGTACTTTCTGGTGGCGAAAAAACGCGTTTGGCCATGATTAAATTGCTGTTAGAGCCCGTAAACGTATTAATTCTGGATGAGCCGACCAACCATTTGGACATGAAAACCAAAGACATTATTAAAGATGCGCTGAAAGATTTCGATGGTACTTTGATTTTGGTATCGCATGACCGGGATTTCCTGGACGGACTGGCAACAAAAGTATTTGAATTTGGCAATAAACGTGTTCGTGAGCACTTTGAAGATATAAAAGGCTTCCTGGCCTATAAAAAAATGAATAGTTTAAAGGAAATTGAACAAAACTAAACAGTTTTCTAACCTTATTGTAAAAGCAGTTCTGAAAAGAGCTGCTTTTTTCGTTTTAAATGGTTTTTTGGAAGAACAGGCGCCTGAAATGGCTATTTTTGTTTATTAAAGAGAAAATGATGAAAATAATACTGATGTTGCTGCTCAACCTATCGTTTTTACAGGTTTCGCAAGCCTTTAAACAGCCTGACGCCAAAGATTTACTGCATTTGAAATACGGTTCAGCAGCACAAAATCAACTCGATCTTTTTCTCCCGGCAACTTATAATAAAAATACTGCTGTGGTTATATTACTCCATGGTGGTGCCTGGATGATGGGCGGAAATGAGTACACTGATAAAACAGCGAAGGATTTACGCAACCGGGGGTTTATTGTAGCCAATGTTGATTACCGTTATGTAAGTGAAAATGTAAACGGCAAAGATCTTCTTTCTGATATTGACCAGGCCTTAACATTTATACAGCGAAAATCTGTGGAATACCACTTTAGATCAAAAGGTTATCACCTGGCCGGAATCAGTGCAGGCGCTCATCTGGCGTTGTTATATGGTTATACCAGTAATAAAGATATCAGATCCATTACTGCACTTTGCCCTCCTGTGCGCCTTGATGATCCCGAAACCATGAAAGCCCTTCAGAAAAACAATCTTGTTAAAAATGTTGAACTTTTAGCCGGGGCAAAATATATCCCGGATCAAAAAATCAGTATAAAATTTACTGAGGTAAGCCCTTACAAATATGTTAAAGCAATACCAACTTTGCTCTTTCATGGCGATAAGGATGAGCTGGTGCCGGATAATCAATCCAAATTTTTATTCAGGCTATTAACGGATAAAAAACTGATTGCCAGGTTTATCCCTATGTTGGGTAAGGGGCATGATTGTGGCATGAACCAACCTGATAGCGAAAAAATAGTGCTGGATGAAATACAGCGTTGGGTTAAAAAATATAATTAGTTTAAACAGGATGAATGTAATTACTAACCAGCGGCGTTACCACTGGTTAGTAACCTTTATCATTATGCCTTTATAAAATCAAGCAGATCTTTGTTGATTGTTTCGGCTTCTGTTGTAGGCATTCCGTGTGGAAAACCCGGGTAGGTAATCAATTTACCGTTTTTAACTAATTTTGCTGCTTTTACACCCGTAAGTTGATACGGAACAATCTGATCATCTTCGCCATGCAATATTAACACAGGCACATCAACGCTTTCAAGATCTGCTGTAAAATCGGTTTCAGAAAATGCTTTGATACAATCATAATGTGCTTTAATTCCACCCATCATGCCCTGGCGCCACCAGTTATCTCTTACCCCTTGCGATACTTTAGCTCCTTCGCGGTTAAAGCCATAAAACGGCAGTGTAAAATCCTGAAAATACTGTGGCCTGTTATAAGCAGTTCCCTGGCGGATTTCATCAAATATCTCCATCGGAATACCGTCTGGATTGTTTGCTGTTTTGGCCATAAGAGGCGTAACGGCACTAATCAGCACGGCTTTGGCTACGCGGCCTTTTCCGTATTGTGCCACGTATCTGATGACCTCTCCGCCACCGGTAGAATGGCCAATGTGGATCGCATCCTTTAAATCAAGCGCAGTGGTCAGTTCTGCCACATCTGCCGCATAAGTGTCCATGTCGTGCCCAAGTGCTGTCTGGCCCGAGCGTCCGTGTCCGCGGCGGTCATGAGCAATAACCCTGTAACCCTTTTCAAGGAAAAACATCATCTGTCCGTCCCAGTCATCGCCCGATAAAGGCCATCCATGATGGAAAACAATAGGTTGACCAGTTCCCCAGTCTTTGTAGTAGATTTCGGTTCCGTCTTTTACTTTAATTGTACTCATGCTGTGTTGTTTAATGTTATGGTGGATAAAGTTGATTAAAGCGCATCATCCTGAAAAAAGCGGCATCACAATCCTGAAAGCTTTTCCTGATCAGTTTAATAATACCCCGGCAAATCTAAATGCTTTGTTTAACGTTTAAATTTAGGATGTTCCGGAGGCAAGTTTCTTGATTATCAAAACTAATTAATTATGCTGATAGAAAAAGTATAGTAATATTAAATATCGGTGAATTTTTCTTTCAACCACATACACAACTTTACGCTCAATTATACAACCTGCATCTCAAACAAACTCACGGGGTTTCCTTGATAATGTGCCGGCAACTGATCTGTATTTGCTAAATCAAACAAGCCCAGAAATTCAAATCCCATTTTTGTATAATGGTTAATCAGGCCTTCGTTTTGGCCAACAGTATCCAGGCGTACGTAGGTTTTATCATTTGTCCTGGCATATTCTTTTGCCCAATCTACAATAATGGCAACCATATTTTGCCCTTTAAATTCGGGGTTGGTTGCTATGCGGTGAATATAAACAGATGGATCAGCATTTTTAGCTTCCCATATCTGTGGGTCATCAAATGTTGTTGCCCATACACAAGCTGTTTTTCCATTAATGGTTATTTTCCATTGTCTATGCTCATTTACCTCATTTTCGACAAGTGAGGTTTCGAATTTTGGCCAGTGAAGGTTGTATTTCGTTTTCTGGAAAGCTGTAGCGCTTTCGTAAAGGCGAAAAATTTCTGGGATATCTTCCGCAGTACTATTGCTGATTTTCATATGTTTAATTTTTATATTGAATTATTAGCGGGCAAATTTTTTAGAACCGGCAACACAGAGGATAATGCCTATGGTTACTGCCAGCATATTTAAGCTAACTTCCTCATGCAGCAAGGTTGCGGCGAGCGCCAGACCGAAAAAGGGCTGTAACAACTGAAGTTGCCCTACAGATGCGATACCGCCCTGCGCAAGTCCTTTATACCAAAAAATGAAACCAATAAACATGCTAAATAATGAAATGTAGGCTAAGCCTAACCAGGCACCAGGACTTACAGCCGATAACGAAACGGGTTTAAAAACAAAAATTAACGGGAGCATGAGTGGAAGGGACATGACCAATGCCCAGGATATGACCTGCCAGCCACCAATGGTTTTGGTCAAACGCGCACCTTCTGCATAGCCCAATCCACAAAGTACAATGGCTGCCAGCATCAGCAGGTCACCAAGTGGTGAAGCATTAATGCCCTGATAAATGGCATAACCGATTACCAATATACTGCCCAATGCAGAAAAGAGCCAGAAAATGAGTTTCGGCCGTTCTCCTCCGCGTAAAACAGCAAATATTGCGGTTACCAAAGGCAATAAGCCCAAAAACACCAGCGAATGTGCAGATGTGATGTGCGCCAAAGCCAGGGCACTTAACAGGGGGAACCCGATTACTGCACCAACAGCCACAATAATGAGCGATCCTAAACTGCTTTTTGCAGGGCGCTTCTCTTTAAGCAAAATTAATACAGCCAGTGCAAGTACACCTGCAATGGTTGCCCTCGCAATGGTTACAAAAACAGGGCTCATATCCATTACCGCTATTTTAGTGGCCGGCATAGAGCCGCTAAAAATTAATACACCAATAAAACCGTTAAGCCAGCCGCCCGAAATTTTTCTGGTAGCCAGGCTACCCGTTGTTGTGCTTATCATATCTAAAATTTACTTCACCAAAAGTGATAAAGAGAAATAAGTAAATACAGTATCAGTTTTGTATATTTGTATGGATACAGTTTGTTTATGAAAAAGGTTTACAGGTACAATGAAATTGCGGATGGAATAGCGGCTCAGATCAGGAACGGTATTTTGAAGGTTGGTGAAAAACTCCCTTCGGTAAGGATGCTCTGTAAGGAATATGCCATTGGGATGAACACGGCCAAAAGGGTTTTTTTAGAGCTCGAAGCGCAATCACTGATCGATGCAAAACCTCAGTCTGGCTTTTTTGTCAGTAACCGGTCCGTTCAGCGTCTGCCGCTTCCTGCTGTAAGTACACCCACCTTAATGCCAGGCAACAAAGAACCTGATGAACTGATTACCAAAGTGTATTCGAGCATGGGGAATAACGACATTACACTTTTTTCTATCGGTATCCCTTCCGGTAACCTGTTGCCTTTGGCAAAACTGCAAAAAGAAATTCTCCAGGCGAGCAGGTTGTTGCAGGGCGGTACAGCTTACGAGCCACTTCAAGGCAATATTCAGCTCCGCAGAATGGTTGCCGTGCGCTCTTTGGGCTGGGGAGGAAATTTGAGCGAAGACGATCTTATTACCACTAGCGGCGGAATGAACGCGCTCTCTTTTTCTCTGATGGCTTTGGCTAAACCGGGCGATACCGTGGCCATCGAAAGCCCTTGTTATCCGGGCATTTTTCAGCTGGCCATTAGTCTGGGCCTCAAAGTGCTCGAGCTGCCTACCCATCCGGTTACTGGTATCGAAATTGAAGCGTTGAAAAAACTGGTTTCGAAAATCGATATCTGTGTGCTTATTCCAAATTTTAATACTCCTTTGGGCAGCTGTATGCCCGATGAACATAAAAAAGAAGTGGTTAAATTGTTGGCCAAACACAACATCCCGCTGATTGAAGATGATGTATATGGCGATCTGTATTTCGGTGCACAAAGGCCAAAATGCTGTAAAGCCTTTGATACCGAAGGGAATGTGCTGTGGTGCAGTGCCATTTCTAAAACGCTTGCTCCCGGATACCGGGTAGGGTGGGTGGCCCCGGGAAAGTATAAGGATAAAATAATGAAGTTAAAACTGGTACATGCCATTGCCACACCATCACTGGTGCACGAAGTAGTGGGCAATTTTTTTAAAAGCGGTCGCTATGATGTTCATATCCACCAGATCAGGCGCACGCTGATGGGTAATTACCAGCGTTTTAGCCATGCCATTGCCACTTATTTTCCGGAGGGAACGAAAATCAGCCGGCCACAGGGAGGTCTTGCCATTTGGGTTGAACTGGCGAAAGGTGCAGATACGATAAAACTTTACGAGCTGGCCATAAAACAGAAAATCAGCATTTCTCCGGGCCGGATGTTTACCTTACAGGAACAATATCAGAATTGCTTACGCATCTGTATGGGCATGCCCTGGACAGATGAAATCGATTTTAAATTAAAGCAACTGGGAAATTTGGCAAAAATGTGCTGATTTTGTTAAAATTATTTCACAGGTTTTTTCTAATCCTGATTACAGCAATTATTGTTAATGCCACGGCAAAGAAAACAAAGCCTCCATCAAACGAACAATCCTTTATGCTTCTGCCTGATGTGGATAGCGGTACCGTAGCAATAGCGGCGGTGGCAAAAGCATTAAAGGCATAACAAACCGGCAGAAGCAAGATTAAAAGCACAAAAAACCTTTTTAGATAAAACCCCATGGTGTTGAAATGACTATTTTACAAAGGTAAAGCAGCCATATCGGGATAAAAACGGAAAGTCGGTAAGAGGCCATAATTGCCCGCTGGATGTGCATGATCACTCCATAAGCTTATAGCTCTTATGTGCTAATTTTTTTGTTATTGTGTTGTTTGCGTTAATTAATGCTTTCCTGTTTTGTAGGTAATCCAAAGTACGTCATTCTCTATTTGTTTCACTTTTTCGAGTTTTAATAGCGTAGCGCCATCTTTTTTTGTTTTTTCGTCGATTTCGAAAAGGGTTGAAGTTTTAATGGTTCCATCAGCTACAGGTAGCAGCAATTGGTGAAGTTCATCAATAAGGCCTTCATTAAGAAAACTTCCATTGATACGGGCACCACCTTCGAGCATCAGTTTTTCAATGCCAAAAAGCTTACGTAGTTTTTTTAAAGCGGTTTTTAAATTGATTTCATCTTTACCCGCAAAAATGTACGAAACGCCAATGTCTTGTAAATGGGCTAGATAAGCATCTTTTACACTTTCGGTAAGAATGGTAATCACATGGTCGCCCTGCATTGTTGATTTTTCCCAGCCAAGTTTGGCTTTACCATCTATGGCAATGGCAAATGTGTTTGATTGATGGGCTGAAACAAAGTCATTGCGGTCTGTTTTCTGCTGTCCTTTTTTTAACACCGGTTTTGCAAAACCGGTAAAATCTTTTTCCATGGTGGTACGGCCAACAATCCATGCGCCAACGCCAATTTCCTCATGGATTTTTTCAAACGTTCCCTTTAATACCTTCATTTTTGGACTATCGCCCCATTTCTCGCCCAGAATTTTTCCATCAACCGAGGTCATCATCAAACAGATTACGTAGGGTAGCTCGTTATTCATATGCACTTATCTTTTTTAATTTAATTCAACAAAAAAATATAAGTGTTGTTTGGGAATTGCCTCAGGTTAAGTATTAATGCCGCAAAATATTCTGGTTTAAACCGCCTCCGTAGCAGCTGCTACATGAAAAGAAAATGTTGAGCCTTTATCGGGTGCACTTTCTACAGTGATGGAAGATTTATGAAGGTTGATGATGGTGGAGGCCAGGTAAAGGCCGATTCCGAAGCCGCTTATAAATTTAGTCTGTTCGCTGTTAACCCTGAAGAATTTTCCAAACATCAGCTTTTGGTCGGCGGTGGAAATACCGATGCCCTGATCGCTTACACTGATGAAAAAGTGCTGGTCTTTAGGTTGGCAGTTTATCGTAATCGTACCTCCGCTGGGCGAATATTTCTGGGCATTGCTGATCAGGTTGGTGAGCACAAGCGAGAGTTTTTCCCGGTCTCCGTGCACATAGGCTTCATCTGCACCCACATAAACCAGTATATGTTTTGCCGAAGCAATGCGGGCATCTTCCAGGTTTTCCTGGATGGCCTTTGCCATATCAAACCGGGTAGAATTAATTTTCATGTGCCCGTCCTCAAATTTCGAAATGCTGAGGAAGTCGGAAATCATATTCTCCATTTTTTTGGTCTGCAGTTCTGCCCTCGAAAGTGCCTGGGAAATAAATTCAAGTTCATCCTTTTTGGCCTTATGCAAAGCAACCTGGATGTAGGAGCGAAGAGAAGTTAATGGCGTTTTAAGTTCGTGGCTTACAAAACCGATGAATTCATTTTTCTTGATTTCGATATTTTTTTTGTCGGTAATATCCCTGGCAATTTTGGATAAGCCAACTACATTTCCGTTGCGGTCTTTAATCGGCGAAATGGTCAGCGAAACATTAATTAATGTGCCGTCTTTTCTAAGCCGCTCTGTTTCAAAATGATCAACCCTGATTCCCTGCCTTAACTGACCAAGAATATGTGGTTCTTCCTCAGCACGTTCAGGCGGAATGATTTTCATGATTGATCTGCCGATCATTTCAGATGCACTGTAGCCGAAAATCCTTTCAGCAGCATCATTCCAGCTGGTTACAATACTATTGAGGTCTTTGCTTACAATTGCATCATCAGAACTTTCAATAATCGAGTGAAGTATAGCACTTCTTTCATCTGCAATGCGCAATGCCTCATTTAAGCTTTTGAGTTGGGCAATGTTCAGCCTCAGGTCCGATTCGCGTGTTTCGTACTCTTTAATGAGACCAAGGATTTCTGCAGACTCTTTCATAATTCCTTTCATAATATAGCCCCCAAGATAATGATATTTAATATTCAAATGCGAATAATTTTGGCTGTTTAATATGGTTAAAGTGTCTTTAACCCGGATTTAAATCAACGGAGCAATTTTGTGCAGCAACGTACCGGTTCCATTCATGCAGTAAAAGCCTGTAGATTTTGCCAGAAGTTAAGGTACTCTAAATTTAACAAAAAATTAATATGGATAAAATTTGTTTTAAGTAAACATTGTTTAGTTTTGCTAAACACTTTATTCTCTTTTGTACACAAAGGGAAATAAATACATAAATTAGATTTGAAATGAAGAAAAACAAAATAGCAATGGTGGTTTTTGATATGGCCGGAACCACAGTAAATGAAGATAACCTGGTGTATAAAACGCTTCAAAAGGCAATTAATAATGCTGGTTTCGGATTTACTTTGGACCAGGTGCTTGCCCAGGGCGCGGGTAAAGAAAAAAAACAGGCCATCCGTTCGGTACTATCAACCTATGCAAATGTTACCGACGAAACGCTTACGGCTAAAATATACGACGAATTTATCGTTGCTTTAACCAATGCCTACGCTACTGAAGATATTCTTCCCCAGCCAAATGCAGTAGAATTGTTTACTGAGTTAAAAAGCAGAAATATTTTAGCAGTACTAAACACGGGGTACGATAGCGCTACGGCCAATTCAATTATCAAAAAACTGGGATGGAGTGTGGGAAGAGAGTTTGATGCACTTGTAACGGCTTCTGATGTATCGCGCAACCGTCCTGATCCTGACATGATCGAATTTGCAATGAAAAACTTTAATATTACCGACAGTACCAGCGTGGTGAAAATTGGAGATTCGGCCATCGATATTGAGGAAGGACAAAATGCAGGGTGCGGCCTGAGCATCGGTATTACCACGGGAGCACATACTGCGGCACAGTTAATGGAAGCCCAGCCGGATCTGATTATCGACAACCTGATTGACCTTTTACCGCTCATTGATTAAAGATTTTATACATTTCTTCACCAGATATTAGCATTTATCAAAATGGATAAAGCCAGAATAGTAGTTTTTAACGGGCACGGGCAACCTATGGAAGTGCAGGTAAAAGATATTCCTGACCTCCGGAGAGGAGAAATCCTGATTAAAAACCTTTACACCACACTTTGTGGCAGCGATCTGCATACGTATTGTGGCTTAAGAAAAGAGAAAGTACCTACCGTACTGGGGCACGAGATTGTAGGCGAAATTGTGGGTTTTGCTGATGGGCATGAGGAGAAAGATTACCTGGGAAATAAACTGAATGCCGGCGACAGGGTAACCTGGAGTATTTTTTCTTCTGATCCAGAGTCTGCCATGTCAAAAGCGGGCATGCCGCAAAAAGGTGAAAATCTTTTTAAATATGGTCATGCACAAATTACGGCCAATGATGCATTACATGGAGGTTTATCTACGCATTGTATCCTTAAACCAGGCACAGCAGTACTCAAAATCTCAAAAGAAGTACCATTGCCGGTAGCTGCCATCATCAATTGTGCTGTAGCTACGGTTGCAGGGGCATTAAGGCTGGCAGGAGATATCAAAAAGAAAAAAGTGCTCATTACCGGAAGCGGGTTACTAGGTATGGTATGTGCCGCAATGTGTAAAGATGCAGGAGCCGGCCATATTCATATGGCCGATATTAATCCTCAACGGCTTGAACAGGCTTTAGCATTTGGCGCAAACGAAACTCATCTGTTAACAGCTGCTTCGGCGGGTTTACCGGAAGGAATTGAGCTTGCATTTGATATGAGCGGTTCGGCTGATGCAATGGAAAATAGTCTCGAAAAACTGGCCACCGGTGGAACGGCAATATGGATAGGTGCAGTATTTAATACCCGCAAAGTTCAGGTTGATGCAGAATCGGTGGTGCGGCGGTTAATTACCATAAAAGGTTTGCACAATTATAATTTCGAAGATTTTGTTTACGCTGTAAATTTCATCAGTAAAAATCACCAGGTTTTTCCTTTCGAAAAAGTGGTATCGAAAGAATTTGTTCTTTTAAATACGAATGAGGCCTTTGCCTTTGCCGTAGCGAATAAACCGCTCAGGGTGGGTATTAATCTGGATCAACAGGAAGCCTTGCAAAATGGATAAGAAATTTAGGGTACAGCAATGGAAAATGCTGTTGATAACCATGTTCTGCTACCTGTTTTTTTATACAGGGAGGCACAATTTTGGCTGGGCAGCAAAAGGGATGGCGGCCGAATTGCATATTCCATACACGGGTATTGGCTGGATCAGTTTTTCGATGCTGATGGGCTATTCCATCGGGCAGTTAATCAACGGAAACCTGGCCGATCGTTTTAGCGCACGTTTAATGGTTACGGTTGGCGCATACCTTTCCATCATCACCAATGTGGCCATTAGTTTTGCCAACAGCGGAACGCTGATTATGGTATTATGGGCCTTAAACGGTTATTTTCAATCGATGGCTTTTGCACCGGGTGCGAAACTGATTAATAACTGGTGGAGTGAAGAGGAGCGGGGCAAAGCTTTTGGTTTTTATACCATGGCTGCGGGACTTTCCTCAGTGGTAACTTACCTGCTTTCTATAATTTTATTACAACAGGGTTATGAGTGGCGGATGCTTTTCAGGTTGCCGGTTCTTCTGTTATTGATTTCGGCCACCGCCTTTATGATTATTGCCCGCGATAAACCCACTGCAGCAACAGGTACGCAAATAGAAAAACAGCCAGAGGTAAGCTGGGTAAACCGTTATCGTTTGGTATTGAGTAATAAAAGGTTCATGGTGGCCTCACTTGGTTTTGGCTTTGAAAGTATGGCCCGTTATGGCCTTATTTTTTGGGTTCCGGTTCATTATTTGGGAGGCAACTGGAAAGACAATCCAGGCAATTTATGGGTCACCTTTTTATTACCCGTAGGCATGGCAGCCGGAGCGCTTACTTTCGGAATCCTGTCTGACAGTTTATTTAAAAAAGACCGGATTAAAGCCATTATCTTCGGCATGTCGGTAAGTGCGGTTATTGCCATTCTGATTTATATTGCACCGGTTCATAACCTGCTTTTGGGAGGTGTATTGATGCTGCTGGCAGGCTTTTTTGTATATGGTCCTCAGGCTTGCTTTTTTCCGCTCAGTCCCGATTTTTTGGGGAGTAGCCTTACCGGTACGGGCATCGGTTTTATGAATATGATCGCTTATCTTTTTGCCGCTTTCGGTGAGCCTTTACTGGGTTTTGCCATCGATACAACCGGAAATACCAATAGCATTTTTATCGTTATTGCAGTACTTTGCCTGTTATCTGCCTGTAGTGTAGGGGCAGTAAAGTATACTAAATTACCCACGGTTAAAACCGTTTAACCCAATCCGGTTAGTCTCTGGATATAAGCGTTCTCTTAACCGGGAGCGCTTTTTTTTACACTTAATGTCTGGCAGGAGCATGCCGTTAGACTTTTAACAATTCTTGCCGGATAATATCCATAGCTTGTTGCCGTAGCTCTTCATTCCCGCGGTTTAAACTCAGCAAAAGAGTAGCTTTCTTTTTCAGGTATTTAGCGGCATGCTTTAAGTCGTACTTCATCATCCAGGCAATATTATCGATTAAATCGGCATATTTTACCGTTTGTGCTGTGGGACTTAGGGTTTGCAATCGCTTGCTTTCCATTTTTTTTCTTTCCTTTTTGCTTAAGTTAGGGTAAGCCGTTTTTGTAAAAACATCAGTGAGTTCAATTACATTAAATGTAATCAGTTCTGCTATGGCTTCAGGGTAGCCAAAATTCAATAAAGCGGCATTTAAATCAGCACTTGTGGTATTGGTATCTTCTAATAAATCATGAAAGGCCTGTTTCGTAACCCCATTCTGTAGCGCCTTTTGCCAATAATGCTACTTTGTTTGAATGGTCGAAATAGGGGAGAACGGTACATTTAATCAGCTGATTTTTATGTTTATCTGCCACCCAGCTGGCCAGTTTTTCTGAACGCGTCATTTTTTTTTGCTTAATTATCCGGGCCTTTCCGTACACAACCATTTCTGCATGGCAGGATAAGGGGGCAGTTCATGAATTTGTGCTTGTTTTTCATCATAAGTCATGCCGAGCCATTGCAAAAGCGGCACTGCAATAAATCTCGACGCTTTAAAGTTCTCAATAATAGCGTCAGAACCATTTTTATAGCCATGTTCGTGAAATACCACTTTTGCATCAATGTTTAAATAAATACAGGCGGCGTAAGACCAGGCAATGGCCATTAATTCGCCGCCATCGTGCAAATCTCCGCCGGGTAAATTGTCGCTCATATTTTTTCGGATATCAGGTGGCATACAAGCCAGGTGCCCGGCCTCATGTAAAATATCTCCCGGGTAAAGTAATTTACCTCTATCGATAATCAGCGTTCCCGTTCGTAGTTTTAATCCTGGTAAAAAGGTTTCGCCTTCTATTTCTTCAAGGCTATAACTGATGCCGATATCGCGTAAAAAAGAGAGTATGAGGCTGGTATGATGTTCCATGTTAATTTAGATATTAGGCGCAAATTTAGGTTATAAAAAAGTAAAGTTATAAATCAGGGTTAAAAATTTGCAGTTTAATAAACTATTCCTAATATTACAAAAAATCATCCCAAATTGTCCAGATACATTCAGTTTAACCAACAATATGACGTTCAGTTACTCAAAAGTGAACTTGCTATAGCAATGGCACTGAACTGGAAAGAACATTTTAATAAAAAAGATTACAATGGAATCTGGCAGAGTATTTCGCTACAATCAGCAAGTGGAAAAGAAGACGATATTTTTGCTAATTACGATGTAGATAGCTACAAAGAAACAGCCTTGTTAAAAAAGCTGCCTTATATCAAATCAATACTCGATTCGTGGCATTGTCCGAAAGAATCCATCAGGCTTTTGGCTTTACATCCGGGTGCCGAAATTAAGCCTCACCGTGACCGGGGGTGTAATTACGTTAATGGTGTGTGCAGGATCCATATTCCTATCCAAACGAATGATGGCGTTCAGTTTAAAGTAGGAGATGAATATTTAGTGCTTAATGAAGGTACCAGCTGGTATATCAATTTCGATGAAACCCATGCTATTATAAATAACGGCCAATCGGTAAGGGTGCACCTGGTGATAGATGCGCTGCGCAACAGCTGGACCGATGCGCTTTTTACTGCTCATGGATATGATATGGCAGCAGAGCAAAAGGAACAGCAGATAGATAGAGAAAGTACGCTGAAGGTAATAGCAGAACTGGAGAGGCTGAATACTCCGGCTTCGAAACAACTGATTGAAGACCTGAAAAAAAAGATCTGATGGATGGTTTGCTGAATTGGATTCCCTATAAATTCGAAAAACCCGATGGAACCTGGCAATTGCGTTGGATGGATCTTGCCGAGAGGCACATTGCCGAACCTTTTTTTGATGAAACTATTGCCATTTGTTTATCGAAAATGCGCGAAAGATCTGTGTATAATCCGCTTAGCGATACAGGTTTTTTGGCTGTGTCGTCTCAGGGAATAGATGCAATACCGCCAACAGCATTCATATTTCATGTATCGCGTTGCGGTTCTACCTTGTTAACCCAGGCACTGTCAATCGATCCGGCCAATATTGTTTATGCAGAAGCACCCTTAATTGATGAAATTTTAAGAGCGTTTGTGCAAGACAAAAATTTAAAGGAAGAAGAAGTTGAAAAGTGGTTTAAAGCTGCGGTAAAAATAATGGGGCAAAAGCGTAAAAGCCAATACCAGCAATTGTTTATAAAGCTTGATAGCTGGCACATTCATTTTTATCCTTTACTAAGAAAATGGTTTCCTGAAACGCCTTTTTACTTTTTAAGCAGAGAACCCGGCGCTGTTATTATTTCTCATCATAAAAGAAGGGGTTTACATAGTGTTCCCGGAATTATTGAAGCCAGTTTGCTAAAAATAAAGTTAGAGGAGCGGCATTATAGCGATTTTAATTTCTTTACCGCTCAGGTACTTGAGGGTTATTATAAAGCGCTTTATGATTTGGTAATAGCAAATCATCCGCTCGATCATTTTTATGATTATAACTGGGGCATGGATAATTTGCTTAAGCATTTTTTTGCCTCGATAGCGGCGAAAACGACGAATGAAAGCGAGATGAAAAAACGCTTAGGTTTTCATAGTAAATATCCCGGTCAGCCTTATCATAACGATATTAAAGTTGACCTTCCTGATTATCATCATGCTAATTTAGCCTACCAAAATTTTATAACGGCTCTTTCGGTAAAAGACTACCGCTAAACTAAGATTACTATCGCTTTTCCTGATTTAATTTTCCATTAAATACCCTTAAATTAAGTAAATAAAAAGTTACAATTCGGGTACTAAAAAGATAGTTGAGTTGTAGTATTAATTGTTTTTTGGTGTAGAATCAATTAGTTTTTAACATTCCGTGATGTTTGAAATTAAATGTTGACAATTGTCAATTAAAAAATAATGAGCTAAAACCTTTTTCCTGACATAATTAAGCCAGTATTTAGCCAAAAATTAATTTTCAGAGGTAAAATACTTATTAATAGGGATTGTTTCGTATCATTATTTTGTCAGATATTTACATATCCAAATCATCCCAAACAAAATCCCATGAATCTTAAGAAGCGCTCTTTCTTAAAGAAAAAAGTTTTATCCGGTAATGGCCAAATTCTGGCTCATTCTTTTAATACACCTGTACAAACGGGTATTACCGAAAATACTTACAGCCAAACCCATCTTTTAGTTAGCTATAATTTTTCACACAACCTGCATTTTAACGCCGGTGAAGATACCGCGTCAAAATCTCTGCAGAAGAAAACTTATAACGAACTTATTTCTCCTTTATTGTTTGAAGCTCGTGCATTTTTAAATTCTGATAAAAAAGACTTCAACAGTACTGCAGGAATGAGGGGGATGAGCCATGCGTTGAATCGCAGGTTCAGGATCTCTTACAGATAAGGTTATTAGCCATTCTACTTCTACACATCATTTTACCTACTGATCTACCACCATTTTAATCAATTTATTTTTTAACCATATAATTAAAAATCATGTCTACAGAACCATTTATTGGAGAGATTAAAATTCTAGGATTCAGCTTTGCTCCTAGAGGGTACATGACCTGTGCAGGTCAACTTTTATCAATTGCATCAAATACAGCCTTATTTTCCCTGTTAGGAACTGTGTACGGTGGAAATGGACAGCAAACATTTGGATTACCAAACTTACAAGGTCGCATGCCAATTGGTCAGGGACAAGGAGCAGGTTTGCCTTATTATACAATAGGTGAAGCATCTGGTACACCCACTGTATCGATATTAACATCGAATATGCCACCGCACGTGCATACACTAAACGCGCTTAAAATAAAGCAACAAGCTTCATCTGCAAATGCTGACGAAGCATCTCCGGATGGTACTTTCCCGGCTGTAGCAACAAGTTCTATGTATTCGGGCAATGGTGCAACTCCGGGAATTTATACTGGTGGTGTTGAAGTTTCAGGTACTACTGATATTTCTGGTTCTGGCTTGCCGATTACAGTGATGAATCCTTATCTGGTAATTAACTATTCTATCGCCGTTCAGGGAATATTTCCAAGCAGAAACTAATAAAAATTATTAAAGGGGAGGGTTAAATCTCCCCTTTATATACTCCGTAAACATGCAAACTATAGGGATTTTATTACCCAGATCAACATATTATCAAACCATTGGATTTGATCTTTATGAAGGATTACGATCTGGATTAAAGCATTTGGGGAGAAGTGATGTTAAAATAGTTACCGAAAACATTGGTTTTGGTGCAGAGAAACAACAGTGTTACCGCAGTGCCGAAAAGCTTTTACTTGAAGAAAATGTTTCATTGGTGATTGCCTACATCGGGCACCGCATGGCACAATTGCTTCGGCCGCTTTTTCTTGCTGCCAACAAAATGCTGATCGTATTAGATGCAGGCGCTAATTTACCAGGAGAGTGGCCAGCCTGTCCTAATATTTTTTATCATTCCCTTCATAATGCTTTAGGTGCCTCACTTGCCGCGAAACAGGCAGCAGATGATGGCCTTAAATCAGCAGGTATGGTAACGGGCTATTATGATGGGGGATATTTACATACCTACAGTATTTCGAAGGCATTTGAAGAAACCGGAGGAAGTATTGTTTTTAATCATGCTACAGGTTATCGTCAGGATGAGTTTACTATGCAGCCCTTAAAACAGCATTTGGAGCAATTTCCTGACAGTGCCTTATTAAGTGTTTTTAGCGGCGATTTTGTTCAGTGGTATTTTGAAGCCATTAAAGAGTCTTTTGAAGGACAAAATCTGCCTGTTTATATGCCGCCGTTTGGCTTTGAAGAAATGATGCTGGCGGATGCAATATATCCGGGACAACATGTGAAGGGAATTGCGGCATGGTCAAAAAATCTAAGTTCAAAAGAAAATGTGGCCTTTATTCTGGCCATATCAAACGCAGGTAGAATACCCAACCTTTTTTCATTACTCAGTTGGGAAAGTGCGGCAATCGCTTTAAAAATTCTGGAATTAATGGAAGCGAATAAAAATAACATTCAACAGATTGTGGCAGGGTTACAATCATTTGAATTTGAAAGCCCGAGAGGAACGATTTATTTCGATGCCAAAACCAACACCTCTATAGCGCCCCTTTACAACGCAACTATAGTACCTGATAATGAAGGGAAATGTGCGGTGCAGATAGAAAGTATGGCCAATGATGTACCCGATCAATTTAAAAAAATAGCTGGTTACGAACTCGATAATGCGATGTCGGCCTGGTATAATAGCTATACATGCATTTAACAATGGAAACACAAAAAAAGATATTGGTATTGTGTGGAGGAAAATTTGCTTTTCCAGCATTGCAATTACTTGCATTTGAAAATTTTATGTGCGGAATCGGCATAGGCGGAGCAAGTGAAACCATTGTAGATGCATTGGAAAGAGAATCGGAAGATAACAATTTAGGGTTTAAATCTTTTCCTGATAAAAATAGCATTTCCGGATTGAGGCAATGGATTGACGGTTTAAAACCCGATTATATATTTTGTATATCCTTTCCTTATTTAATTCCTGAAACAGTTTTATCATACGGTGAGCAAAAGTTTATCAATTTTCATCCAGGGCCATTACCGCAGTACAGAGGGGCAATGCCAATTTTTGAAGTGTTGAAAAACCAGGAAACTGAGACTGCTATCTGTACCCATTTTATGAATTCGGAATTTGATAAGGGCAACATTATTTTTAACGATCCGGTACCGGTTGAAGCTGAAGATACTTATGGGAAACTTACCGTAAAATTAAGTAACCGGATGGCTCATGTGGCACTTAACATGGCTAACATGTTACAGTTTGCCAGCAGCATTCCAAATCAACCACAAGATGAGCGCTTGTCTTGCTATTTTGAAAAACCCCGGTTATCGGATACCTACATTAACTGGAACCGAATGAACGCAGAAGAAATTATTGCATTAATAAATGCATGCAACCCATGGAATGCGGGTGCCGATGCCACACTACAGGGCGAACAGGTTAAAATAATTGCAGCCGAGCTATTGGATGAACCCCATGATCAAATGGCGGGCACAATAGTATCGGCAATTGATAGTGTACAAATAGCCTGTGTTGATAATCAACAGATTACTGTAAGTATTCTCAGCACTGATTATGGAATCATGACGGCTTCACAATATATCACATTACACCCTGAAAAGGCAGGGATTTTCAATTGATTTTTTACAAAACAATAATTCAATTTTTAAACTCTGGAATTATGAAAAAAAACTTTACTTTAATTTTTACACTGCTCCTCTGTTTCTTCTACATGGGAGCCAGCGCACAGATCCAATTTTGGAGCGATACCTTCGAGGATACCGGAGCGCCAAGTTCCGGGACAAGGGTTCCTTCTGTTGAATTTAACAATGGAAGTCCAACATGGACATCCTACTTTACACGAGCAATCCCATCTCAGCTGAATCTGCAAAACGGTGTTTATAATGGTTATCAGGGTATTAAATTTTTTGCAGGCGAGGATATTGATAAAGGTCCAACTAATACTAATAATTCTATCCCTGCAAACCAACAGGTAACCTGGAATAATATCAACATTAGTGGAAAAACAGGTTTATCATTTAAGGGGCTTTTTGCTGCTAACCCACTTGGTGCATGGCAAGGATCTAACTTTAATAATGTGGTACCTCCAGCGTTACCTGCACAGGATTTTCTGGCTTTCGAATATCAGATTGATGGCGGTCCATGGGTGAGGGCAATAGCATTTTATGCCAACCTGGCACCAAATGATGCAGGATCTGCCAGTACACTTCAATTAGAAACTACTGGTGATTTACAAGGAGATGGCGCAAGTTTATCTTATGCTTTTGCAGAATTTGGCGTAAACATTCCGGGAACCGGATCGCTTTTAAATATCAGGATGAATTGCCATGCAAATGCTGCGGGGTCGCAGGAGCTTGCTGTTGATAATTTTCGTTTATTTGAAACGCCAACACCCGTAACACCAACCATTACAACAGGTGCAGCAACAGGCGTAGGATCTTTAAAAGCTACACTGGGTGGAAATGTAACTGCCGATGGCGGAACGCCTGTAACAGAAAGAGGTATTGTATGGGCAACAACGGCTAACCCAACAATTTCTAATAATAAAGTTGCCAATGGAACCGGAACGGGTACTTTTAGTGGTGTTGTTTCTGGTTTACCGGCCGGAACGCTTATTCATTTCAGGGCTTATGCTACCAATACAGCAGGGACAAGTTATGGATCAGATTTAACTTTTACCACCAATGCCGCTTTATCAGCAACAATAAGTAAAACTGATGTATCTTGTTTTGGTGGTTCCAATGGTACGGCAACAGTAAGCATAACAGGTGGCGCTACGCCTTACACGTATTCATGGTCGCCATCGGGAGGAACCGGGGCTACAGCTACCGGTTTAAGTCCTGGAACTTATACCTGTACAATAACAGATAATGAATCTACACAAATTACAAGAAGTATTACCATTAATCAACCCGCTTCAGCAGTATCAGGATTTACCGTAGTAACCAATATTGCTTGTAATGGTGGCACAAACGGGGCTATCAACCTTACGCCAGTAGGCGGTACAGCACCATATACCTTTAACTGGGGTGGTGGTGTTACTACTGAAGACAGAACAGGTTTAGCAGCTGGTAGTTATTCGGTTATTATTACCGATGCAAACGGCTGTACAGGTACTGTAAATGTTACGGTAAGTCAGCCTGCTTCAGCAGTGTCGGGAACCAGGGTAATTACTAATGTTGCCTGTAATGGTGGCACAAATGGCTCAATTAATCTTACGCCAACTGGTGGTACTGCACCATATACCTTTAACTGGGGCGGTGGTATTACTACCGAAGACAGAACAGGTTTGGCTGCTGGTAATTATTCGGTTATTATTACCGATGCCAATGGCTGTACAGGTACAGTTACTGCTACCGTAACTCAGCCCACAGCTATATCTGGATCTACAGTTGTAACCAATATTGCTTGTTTTGGCGGTACAACCGGATCAATTAACCTTACGCCAACAGGTGGTACGGCTCCATATACATTTAACTGGGGTGGAGGCATTACTACCGAAGATAGAACAGGTTTAGCGGCTGGTAGTTATTCGGTAATCATTACCGATGCCAATAGCTGTACCGGTACTGTAAATGTTACGGTAACTCAACCTGCTTCAGCGGTATCAGGAACAACAGTAGTAACCAATATTGCTTGTAATGGTGGCACAAACGGGGCTGTCAACCTTACGCCAGCAGGCGGTACTGCACCATATACCTTTAACTGGGGTGGTGGAGTTACTACCGAAGACAGAACAGGTTTAGCAGCTGGTAGTTATTCGGTTGTCATTACCGATGCAAACGGCTGTACAGGTACTGTAAATGTTACGGTAACCCAGCCAACTGCGATTAGCACAACTGCTTTAAACCAAACTAACGTTTCATGTTTCGGCGGAACTAATGGTTCTGCTACTGTATCTGCAACAGGAGGAACAGGTCCATATTCTTATCTATGGTCACCAAGTGGTGGCACAGCTGCTACGGCAACTGGCTTAGCAGCAGGTACCTATACTGTAACCGTTACGGATGCAAATAGTTGTACCAAAACACAAAGTTTTACCATTACCCAGCCAACGGCAATTACTACAACTGGCGCACAAACCAATCTTTCGTGCAACGGCGGAGCTAATGGTAGTGCATCGGTAACTGCAAGCGGCGGAGCTGGTGGTTATACTTATTCATGGTCGCCTAGTGGCGGTACTGCTGCAACGGCAACTGGCCTTACTGCCGGTACCTATGTTGTAACTATAACCGATGCAAACAACTGTACGGCTACCCGTACCTTTACGATTACCCAGCCAACAGCAATTACTACAACCGGCGCACAAACCAATATTTCATGCAACGGCGGAACTAATGGTGCGGCATCGGTAACTGCAAGTGGCGGAGCTGGTGGTTATACTTATTCATGGTCGCCAAGTGGCGGTACTTCTGCTACGGCAACAGGCCTCGCTGCTGGTACCTATGTTGTAACTATAACAGATGCAAATCTTTGTACGGCTACACGTACCTTTACCATTACCCAACCAACCGCAATTAGTGGCCTTAATTTACAAAGCCAAACAAATGTTTCATGTTTTGGTGGAAGTAACGGTGCTGCGAGTGTTACAGCTGCAACAGGAGGAACAGGAACGATTACATATGATTGGAGTCCTGGTACGCCAACCGGCGATGGAACCCGTAGTGTAACCGGTCTTACCGCAGGTGTTTGGACAGTAACTGCAACTGATGCAAATGGCTGTACCAAAACACAAAGTTTTACCATTACCCAGCCAACAGCAATTACCTCAACTGGCGCACAAACCAATATTTCGTGCAACGGCGGAACTAACGGTACTGCATCGGTAACTGCAAGTGGCGGAGCTGGTGGTTATACTTATTCATGGTCGCCAAGTGGTGGTACTGCTGCAACGGCAACAGGCCTTGCTGCTGGTACTTACACGGTAACCATTACAGATGCAAATCTATGTACAGCAACCCGTACGTTTACAATTACCCAGCCAACAGCCATTACCACAACCGCCGCACAAACCAATCTTTCGTGCAACGGCGGAGCTAATGGTAGTGCATCGGTAACTGCAAGTGGCGGAGCTGGTGGTTATACTTATTCATGGTCGCCAAGTGGAGGTACTGCTGCAACGGCAACAGGCCTTTCTGCCGGTACTTATGTCGTAACTATAACCGATGCAAATCTATGCACGGCTACCCGTACGTTTACGATTACCCAGCCAACAGCAATTACCACAACCGGCGCACAAACCAATCTTTCATGTAATGGCGGATCTAACGGTACGGCATCGGTAGTTGCAAGTGGGGGAGCTGGTGGTTATACTTATTCATGGTCGCCAAGTGGCGGTACTGCCGCTACGGCGACAGGCCTGGCTGCAGGTACTTATACGGTAACCATTAAAGATGCAAATCTATGTACAGCTACCCGTACGTTCACGATTACCCAGCCAACAGCAATTACTACAACCGGCGCACAAACCAATATTTCATGCAACGGCGGAACTAACGGTACTGCATCGGTAACTGCAAGCGGCGGAGCTGGTGGTTATACTTATTCATGGTCGCCAAGTGGCGGTACTGCTGCAACGGCAACAGGCCTCGCTGCTGGTACTTACACGGTAACCATTACAGATGCAAATCTATGTACAGCTACCCGTACGTTTACGATTACCCAGCCAACAGCCATTACCACAACCGCCGCACAAACCAATCTTTCATGCAATGGAGGGGCTAATGGTAGTGCATCGGTAACTGTAAGTGGCGGAGCTGGTGGTTATACTTACTCATGGTCGCCAAGTGGCGGTACTGCTGCAACGGCAACAGGCCTTTCTGCTGGTACTTATGTCGTAACTATAACCGATGCAAATCTATGCACGGCAACCCGTACGTTTACGATTACCCAGCCAACGGCAATTACCACAACCGGCGCACAAACCAATCTTTCATGTAATGGCGGATCTAACGGTACGGCATCGGTAATTGCAAGTGGGGGAGCTGGTGGTTATACTTATTCATGGTCGCCAAGTGGCGGTACTGCTGCAACGGCGACAGGCCTTGCTGCAGGTACATATACGGTAACCATTAAAGATGCAAATCTATGTACGGCAACCCGTACCTTTACCATTACCCAGCCAACAGCAATTACTACAACCGGCGCACAAACCAATATTTCATGCAACGGCGGAACTAACGGTACGGCATCGGTAACCGCAAGTGGCGGAGCTGGTGGTTATACTTATTCATGGTCGCCAAGTGGCGGTACTGCTGCAACGGCAACAGGCCTTTCTGCCGGTACTTACACGGTAACCATTACAGATGCAAATCTATGTACAGCTACCCGTACATTTACCATTACCCAGCCAACTGCAATTACTACAACCGCCGCACAAACCAATATTTCATGCAACGGCGGATCTAACGGTACGGCATCGGTAACTGCAAGCGGCGGAGCTGGTGGTTATACTTATTCATGGTCGCCAAGTGGAGGTACTGCTGCAACGGCAACAGGCCTTTCTGCTGGTACTTATGTCGTGACTATAACCGATGCAAATCTATGTACGGCAACCCGTACGTTCACGATTACCCAGCCAACAGCAATTACTACGACCGCCGCACAAACCAATCTTTCATGCAACGGCGGAGCTAATGGTAGTGCATCGGTAACTGCAAGCGGCGGAACTGGTGGTTATACTTATTCATGGTCGCCAAGTGGCGGTACTGCTGCAACGGCAACAGGCCTTTCTGCTGGTACTTATGTCGTAACTATAACCGATGCAAATCTATGCACAGCTACCCGTACATTTACGATTACCCAGCCAACTGCAATCACCACAACTGGTGCACAAACCAATCTTTCATGTAATGGCGGATCTAACGGTACGGCATCGGTAGTTGCAAGTGGGGGAGCTGGTGGTTATACTTATTCATGGTCGCCTAGTGGCGGTACTGCTGCAACGGCGACAGGCCTTGCTGCAGGTACTTATACGGTAACCATTAAAGATGCAAATTTATGTACAGCAACCCGTACGTTTACCATTACCCAGCCAACGGCAATCACCACAACTGGTGCACAAACCAATCTTTCATGCAACGGCGGAGCTAATGGTAGTGCATCGGTAACTGCAAGCGGCGGAGCTGGTGGTTATACCTATTCATGGTCGCCAAGTGGCGGTACTGCCGCTAGTGCAACAGGCCTTACAGCTGGTACTTACACGGTAACCATTACAGATGCAAATCTATGTACAGCTACCCGTACCTTTACGATTACCCAGCCAACAGCAATTGTTGTTACTCCTTCACAAACCAATATCATTTGTAACGGTGCCAACAATGGTTCGGCTACAGTTAATGTAACCGGCGGAACAGGAGCTTACACTTATTTATGGGCACCTAGCGGTGGTACAGGGGCAACTGCTACAGGTTTAGCTGCTGGTACCTATACCGTAACCATCAAAGATGCCAACCTTTGTCAAACAACACAAAGCTTTACCATCACACAACCAGCAGCACTTGTTGCTTCAGCTGGAGCGAAAACCAATGTGAGTTGTAATGGTGGAGGCAACGGTTCGGCTACAGTTAATGTAACCGGCGGTACCGGAACTTATACCTATTCGTGGGCTCCAAGCGGGGGAACTGCTGCAACGGCTACAGGCCTGGCCGCAGGAACCTATACCGTAACAGTTACAGATGCCAACCTTTGTCAAACTACACAAAGCTTTACCATTACGCAGCCGGCAGCGCTTGTTGCATCAGCTGGCGCACAATCAAATGTGCTTTGTAATGGAGGTTCAACCGGCACTGCTACAGTTAATGTAACCGGCGGTACCGGCGCATATACCTATTCGTGGGCTCCAGGCGGGGGTACTGCTGCAACGGCTACAGGCCTGGCTGCAGGTACCTATACTGTAACAGTTACAGATGCTAACCTTTGCCAAACCACACAAAGCTTTACCATTACACAACCGGCAGCATTGGGTATTACTACTGCGAGTCTTCCTTCATCTCACGTTGCGGTATCTTATACTCAGGCAATTAATGCCACAGGTGGAAATGGAAGCTATACTTATGCTGTAACCACCGGCAATTTACCTGCAGGCTTAACATTAAGCAGTGCCGGTAACATCACCGGAACACCAACAGCATCTGGTACATTTAATTTTGTGATTACAGTAACAGAAAGTGGTTGTAGCCAAACAGCTTCAAAAGCATTTACAATCGAATCAATTACAAGTGCGCAAACCATAACATTCGCAGCGCTTCCAGCACAAACGTTTGGAAACAGTCCGTTAACGCTTACTGGAACTGCTAGTTCTGGTTTACCGCTAACCTATACCTCAAGTAACACGTCGGTAGCTACTATAAGCGGTAATGTGTTAACAATTACAGGTGCTGGTACGGCAGATATTACCGCATCACAAGCTGGTGGTTCAGGTTATGATCCAGCCACAGATGTAGTACAAATATTAACCGTAAATAAAGCAAATGCAACCATTACCCTGGGTAATTTAGCGCAGGTGTTCGACGGCGCTCCGAAATCAGCAACAGCAACAACCAGCCCTTCAGGTTTAACCGGAGTAAGCATTACTTATGATGGTTTATCAACTGCTCCAACGGCGGCTGGTACTTATGCAGTTTCGGCAACGTTAACCAATAACAATTATACCGCTACTGCGGCAACAGGAAGTTTGGTGATCTCTCCAAAAACAATTACGGTAACCGCAGCAGCGAAAAGCAAAACCTATGGCGATGCTGATCCGGCCTTAACCTATACTTTTGCTCCGGCATTAGTAGGTACTGATGCTTTTACAGGATCACTGACCAGAACAGCTGGCGAAAATATCGGTACTTATGGCATCAACCAGGGTACGTTAGCTTTAAGTCCTAATTATACCTTAACTTATGTTGGTGCTGATTTAACCATCGGTAAGAAAACGATCACGGTAACCGCAGCAGCGAAAAGCAAAACCTATGGCGATGCTGATCCGGCCTTAACCTATACTTTTGCTCCGGCATTGGTAGGTACTGATGTCTTTACAGGATCACTGACAAGAACAGCTGGCGAAAATATCGGTACTTATGGTATCAACCAGGGTACATTAACCTTGAGTCCTAATTATACCTTAACTTATGTTGGTGCTGATTTAACCATCGGTAAGAAAATGATCACGGTAACTGCAGCAGCGAAAAGCAAAACCTATGGCGATGCTGATCCGGCCTTAACCTATACTTTTGCTCCGGCGTTGGTAGGTACTGATGCCTTTACAGGATCACTGACCAGAACAGCTGGTGAGAACACCGGTACTTATGGTATCAACCAGGGTACTTTAGCTTTAAGTCCTAATTATACCTTAACTTATGTTGGTGCTGATTTAACCATCGGTAAGAAAACGATCACGGTAACCGCAGCAGCGAAAAGCAAAACCTATGGCGATGCTGATCCAGCCTTAACCTACACTTTTGCTCCGGCATTAGTAGGTACTGATGCCTTTACAGGATCACTGACCAGAACAGCTGGTGAAAATATCGGTTCTTATGGCATCAACCAGGGTACATTAGCTTTAAGCCCTAATTATACCTTAACTTATGTAGGTGCTGATTTAACCATCGGTAAGAAAACGATCACGGTAACCGCAGCAGCGAAAAGCAAAACTTACGGTGATGCTGATCCTGCCTTAACTTATACTTTTGCTCCGGCATTGGTAGGTACTGATGCCTTTACAGGATCACTGACCAGAACAGCTGGCGAAAATATCGGTACTTATGGCATTAACCAGGGTACGTTAGCTTTAAGTCCTAATTACACCTTAACTTATGTTGGTGCTGATTTAACCATCGGTAAGAAAACAGTAACGGTAACCGCAGCAGCGAAAAGCAAAACCTATGGCGATGCTGATCCTGCCTTAACTTATACCTTTGCTCCGGCATTGGTAGGTACTGATGCCTTTACAGGATCACTGACCAGAACAGCTGGAGAAACTATCGGTACTTATGGCATCAATCAGGGTACATTAGCTTTAAATCCTAATTACACCTTAACTTATGTTGGTGCTAATTTAACCATCACTAAGAAAACGATCACCGTAACCGCAACCGCTAAGAGCAAAACGTATGGTGATGCCGATCCGGCTTTAACTTATACATTCGCTCCGGCGTTGATTACAGGCGATAGCTTTACAGGATCATTAACCCGTACAGCTGGTGAAAATGTAGGTAATTATGCCATCAATCAGGGTACACTTGCCTTAAACAGCAACTACACCTTAACTTATGTTGGTGCCAACCTTACAATAAGCGCTAAAACCATTACGGTAACTGCGGCAGCGATGAGTAAAACCTATGGCGATACCGATCCTGCTTTAACCTATACTTTTGCTCCGGCATTACAAACAGGTGATAGCTTTAGCGGAAGTTTAACCAGAACAGCTGGAGAAAACGCAGGTACATATGCCATTAATCAGGGTACAGTTGCCTTAAACGGCAACTATGCAATTACTTATGTAGGCGCTAATCTCACCATTAACAAAGCAGTACTTACCGTTACGGCGAGCAATGCAGTAATGTGTCAGTCTGACGGTTTCCCAACATTTGCAGTAACATACAGTGGCTTTAAAGCAGGCGATACCGAAAGTTCGTTAAGCACTAAACCTAGCGTAACCACCACGGCAAACAGAAATGTAGCCGGTACATACGCACTCGTTCCGGCAAATGCTGTGGCAGGCAACTATAGTTTTGTGTATGTAAATGGTACCCTAACCATTAACGCGCTTCCAACGGCAAACATCGTAAGCAATAAAGGTACTGAGATCAGTAAAGGTGAAACTGCAATATTAACAGCAAGTGGTGGAACAAGCTACAGCTGGTCTGCAGCAAGCGGAATCATTAGTGGTCAGAACACAGCTACACTTACTGTCCGCCCGGCACAAACCACAACTTATACGGTTCGTGTAACCAATGCAAGCGGATGTAGCAGTATATCAACAATCACTATTAAAGTGAACGAAGATTACAAAGTTGTAGCCAATAACATCTTAACACCTAACGGCGATGGTGTGAATGATACCTGGATTATACAAAACATCGACATGTATCCAAGCAACGAAGTGAGGATATTCGACCGCAATGGTAGAGAAATGTATAATAAAAAAGGATATGATAACAGCTGGAACGGAACAATTGGCGGAAACGATCTTGCCGAAGGTACCTACTACTACATCATAACTTATGGACCAGATAAACTTGTTCAAAAAGGATTTATCACGATTATCAGAAACCGTTAAGAAAAATGAAAACGATGAAAACAAAAATATTGATACTGCTTGCTCTTATCGGGGTTTCGAAGGTAAGCGCACAAACCAGTCCGTTGTTAAACCAATATTTCAATAATACCTATCTCGCTAACCCGGCAATGGCCGGGGTAGCAGAAGGTGCAGATTTAGATCTTGCTTTCCGCTCGCAGTGGAACGATGTGCCTGGTGCACCTATGATTCAGAACCTTACCGCTACCTACGGTTGGGAAAGGGTAGGCGTTGGGTTAAACATGAACCTTGATAAGGCTGGTTTGCAAAGGCAAACACGTATCCTGGCAACTTATGCATATCATCTTCCTCTCAGTGAATCGGCTAAATTACACTTCGGTTTATCAGCAGGTTTTATGAACCAGAGGATAGATATGCAGGATCTTATTGGTAACCCTAACGATGGTCAGATAGGTGTTTACAATACCGACCATAAAACATATTTTGATGGAGACTTCGGAGTGGGGCTAACCACTAAAGGCTTTAATGCCGATGTGGCCATGGTAAACCTGAAAAATTATTTCAAAAGAGATAATTTTAAACTGATCAATACCCCTGTGGTATATGCTTCAGCAGGTTACAAGTTCCAATTGGGCGATAATGTTTTTCAGCCAAAGGTAGCTTACCGTTCATTTACAGAAATCGCAGATATTGTTGATGTTGGCGGTCAGTTTGGTGTTGCTAACCAACAGGTACTGTTTACAGCCATGTACCATACCAGTAAAGCCGCAAGTTTTGGCGTAGGCTTACATTACAAAAAGAAATACACCATTAATACTTCTTACACTACTCAAACCGGTGCATTAAGCGGTTATACTGCAGGAAGTTTCGAAATCAATTTAGGTATCAATTGGTAACAAACCTACGCGTTAAACCAATACGATAAATTTATAAAAACGGGCGCCATTTGGTGTCCGTTTTTTTTTGACTAAAACAGACAGCAGAAATACTGCTGATCTATCAATAAAAGGTCTGTTAAACTGTTTTCTCTAATCGCAATGCATAAGCTGATGAGTACTCGTCTGAGGGAGAATAATCTGTTAATTATATCCAAACCACGAATAGAGGGGCAAATATATCCTTTTCGACTCCTTTTTATCGTTTTTTGCCATTTGTAAGAGAATCTGCAAAATTATTCAGGCTCATTTTCAGTAGTTTGAGAGATTGTATTTGCAGGTATGATTTAGGTTTTTACTTTTGCGTTCATGGTCGTTACGGTATTGGCTATCCTGGAGACAGATTTTGTTCCTGATAAAGCACTTTCGAGATTAATGAATGGACGTTTGCAGCAAGCGGCTGATGAGCTGCGCGATCAACATCTTGCCTTTCTTGCTGATGTTGGTGAGCGTAACGATGATATCATTATTTACATCAGTTATAATCCGAAATATAAAATCCGCTTCCGCGTAGTGAATGATGTGCCTTCGAAAATTGAAGCAAAGGTAATTGATATCTGCGGAATGCTGGGCTACCTGCATTGGCAAACCGGTGTGCTCAACGTGGTACGTAACCTGGGCATTGCCGGCGAGGAAGATAAATAGTTTTTCTCGTTTACTGGTTTATTGGTCATTAGTTTATTGGTCATTGTTCTTAGTTTCCTGGTCATTGGTCATTTGTTTATTGGTCATTGATCATTTGTTAATTGGTTATTGAAAATTGTTAACTGAAAACTGTTAACCGGTAACTGTAAACCGAAAACCTCCATCCAAAATTATCCATCAGGCATTAGCAATATTTCCACTTCTTTTTTAACTTCGTAACGGGCATATCACGTTCAAAACGTTGTTTTGCTATTTATCCCTATTATGATCCTTGATAAAGAAATTCTGGCCGGGCTTATTGAAGGCTCACCTTACCCTATATACCTGATCCTTGGTGAAGAACTTCGCGTTGCTTTGGCAAATGCCGCAACATTAAAAGCCTGGGGAAAAGATGCTTCTGTAATTGGCAAACGGTTTTTAGAAGCACTTCCTGAAATTGATGGTCAGCCTTTTGAAGCATTGTTACGCCAGGTAATGAGAACGGGAGAAGCTTATTACGCGGTAAACGATCGTGCCGACCTGATGATTGACGGCCAGCTCAAAACTTTTTATTATACCTTTTCCTACCAGCCCGTTAAGGATGCAGATCATCAAGTGATAGGTGTAGTTTGTTACGCAACAGATGTTACCCAGCTGGTAGAATCGGCAAGTAACATTAGCCGGATGGGTTTAGAAGCGGTAGAAAACAATGAAAGATTAGCAGCCATAAACGAAGCACTTGCCGCCAGCAACGAGGAACTGGCCACAACGAATGAAGAGCTTACCGAATCGACACGTTTACTCGAACTTAGCGAAGGAAGATTCAGGAGCCTGATCCAGCAAGCTCCATTTGCCATTTGTGTAATCAGGGCAAATGATTTGGTAGTGACTGAACTAAACGACCGCTATTTAGAACTCGTGGGAAAAGAACGTACTCAACTGGATGGAAAACCCATTTGGGATGGCGTGCCCGAAGCAGCCGAAGTTTACGCCCCGGTAATGGAGAAAGTTTTTCAGTCGGGCGAAGCATTTTTTGCAAAAGAAGCGGAGCTCACGCTTATCCGGAACGGATTGGCGGAACAGGTTTTTGTCGATTTTGTATATGAACCTGTAAGTGACCTGTCAGGAAACGTTTCTGCAGTAATGGTGGTTGGTATCGATGTCTCCGAAAAAGTGCGCACCCGGCATGCAGTAGAAGAAGTAGAAGAACGCATCCGCCTTGCGGTAGAAGCAGCAGAAATAGGCACCTACGACCTCAATTATAAAACTGGCGAACTGGTGGGCTCAGCCCGTTTTGATGAAATTTTTGGTCTTGGAAATGGAGTAAACCGCGAAACCATTATTGATCATTATCACCCCGATGATGTCCATTTAAGTGTTCTGGCACATGAGGAAGCCAGGAAAACAGGGCGGATTTTTTACGAGGCCAGGTACATCCCCAAAGGCCTGCCTTTAAAATGGCTCAGGTTTCAGGCAAAAGTTTATTTTGATGCAAACGGAAACCGTTTGCGCACGCTTGGTACGGTGATGGATATTACCGTGTACAAAGCCCTGCAACAGCAAAAAGACGATTTTATTTCAATTGCCAGTCACGAACTCAAAACCCCTTTAACCACATTAAAAGCTTCGCTTCAGTTATTGGTAAGGATGCGCGAAAATCCCAATACAGTGCTTTTTCCAAAAGTGATTGATCAGGCTTCCCGGAGTATGGATAAAATTACCGAACTGGTAGATGATCTGCTCAATGTATCCAAAATTAACCAGGGGCATGTTGGCCTTAAAAAGAACTGGTTTAATCTTAGCGATATGCTCGAAAAATGCTGTATCCACGTAAGGGAATCTGGTAGTCACGAATTGATTTTAGAAGGCGATAAAAGCCTAATGGTTTATGCCGATGAACACCGTATTGATCAGGTTGTGGTTAATCTGGTTAACAATGCCGTAAAATATGCGCCAGACTCCAGGGAGATTTTTCTGGGCATAAAATCATTAGGTGAGATGGTAAAGGTTTCTGTCCGCGATAATGGCCCCGGAATCCCTGCTGATAAACTTCCGCACCTGTTCGACCGCTATTTCAGGGCCGATGAAAGGGGTACCCAGGTTTCGGGCCTTGGTTTAGGGCTTTTTATCTGTGCAGATATTGTGCAGCGCCACGGTGGCGAAATTGGCGTAGAAAGTGAACCCGGACAGGGCAGTAATTTTTACTTTACGCTTCCGCTTGGTGAAAAAGAAGAATAAATGTTGCGCTGATGATGTTTTCTAAATGGTCTCTTTTACCATATTAATTAAATGATCAATGTCGAATGGTTTAGAAATAAACCCATCTGCCTTACATTGGTTTTTCATCGTAATCAGGTCTGCATGTGCACTCATCATCAGTACAGGCACATTACTGGTCGCTTTTTCTGATTTTAACATATCGCAAACATTCAGGCCATTTCCATCAGGAAGCATTACATCAAGCAGGAAAAGATCAGGCACTGTATTGCATTTTCTGCTCATAAAATCATTTACATTTGCAAAGCCTGTAACTTCATAATCTTCCTGCGAAAAAATAAGTTCAACGATTTCCCTGATTCCCTGATCATCTTCGAGAATGCTGATTTTTTTTCCCATATAGTTAGTACATATTAGTTCGTGTATCGGATAGACAATCCGCAATAAAGATAATTTGTTTTAAGAAATTCTGTATTTTATTTAACATTTTTGTTGGGGAAGCCGTTTATTGGTCATTGGTTCATTAGTCATTGGTTCATTGGTTCATTGGTCATTTGTTAATTGGTCATTGGTTAATTGGTTATTGTGCATTCTTTCATTTGATCATTTTTCAAATAACTTACTTCGATCTCATATCTTTGCCACATGAAAACCACATCTGCAGCAAGAAATATCTTTATCCTGCTTGGCTTTATTTTTATCCCGTTTTTAAGTCATGCAAGTGCTTACTGGATGGAAATTAAAGGTTCGGGAAAAGCCGGCGAAAAAGTAACCGTTCAGCTCATTTATGGCAATATTGATGATTTAGGGATCCGCCACAGGCAAACCGGTAAAGAACTTCAGCTTGCGGCAGCGTTCAGCTTTAGCCTGATCGATCCTTCCGGCATAAAAACGATCCTCCAAATCAACCAGAAAGCCGACTGCTGGGAAACTTCATTTACACCAAAAAATAAGGGCACATACCGCATATTGGGAATCAATAATACTCACCCCGTGGTAGACCGGTCTGCAATTGGCGGAGAAAATGTACTGCCGGTTGATTATCTCTGCAGCCAATATGTTGTAGGTTTGGCACAAGTACAATTAACGCCAATGCAATTTCTTGATCTCACCATTACAAAAGATGGCAAAATGATTAAAGTTGAAGCTTTTCAAAATAACGTTCCGGCAAAGGCCAAAACTAAACTCAGGGTTTTTAACCCCGAAAACTGGGAAAAAGAATTGGTATTGGATAAACAGGGAACCGCGCTTTTTTCGGCTGCCACGAAAGGAATGTATATTATTCGCTTAGATTGGGTTGATCCGAAAGGGGGCAGTTATCAGGGAGTTGCTTATTCAGGTATCCGCCACAGGTGTAATTATTGTCTGTTTATTGAATAGATGATGTTAAATTTCTAATCCCTCATAATTATTTAGACTAATTATAAATAATGTTTTTATATTTGCGCGAATATTCAGACATCCTTATAATTATCATTTAATGAAATTTTTTTACTTCATGTTATTGTCCTGCTTTTTGTTTGCAGGCAACACCGTTTTTGCCCAAGCCCCCGGAAAAATATCCGGTAAGGTAAGTTTGGTAAATGGCCAGCCTTATGCCTCGGCATCGGTTTCCCTTTTAGAAATCAATAAAACAACCCTTACAGATGAGCAGGGAAATTACTTTTTTTCTAATATCGTTCCCGGAAGTTATACCGTAAGGATTCAGGTATTGGGTTCTCCTCAAAAAGATTTAAAAGTAACTGTTGTAGCAGGCGAAACTGCCACTGCAGATTACCGTTTGGAAAAGGAAAATGTACAGGCATTGCAAGAGGTTACCGTGGCAGGTGCAACCAACAAATTTACGCAGAAAGAAAGTGTGTACATTGCCCGTTTGCCACTTAAAAATCTCGAAAATCCGCAGGTGTACAACTCCGTTCCGAAAGCATTATTTCAGGAACAGATGGCGGTTGATTTAGGAAGCATCGCTAAAAACGTTCCCGGTGCAGGTATCCCGATGATTGCCAACCAGGGCCGTGTTACTTTCCGCTCGCGTGGGTTCGATACTGAGCCAAATGCACGTAACGGGGTTGCCGGAGCAGCTTTTTCGTTTATCGATCCGGCCAATTTAGAACGTATTGAAGCCATAAAAGGTCCATCTACTACACTTTTCGGTAACAGCATTTCGAGCAGTTATGGTGGTTTATACAACCGTGTAACCAAAAAACCTTACAACGGTTTTGGTGGCGAAGTAGGTTACACTACCGGAAGCTGGAATTTTAACAGGTTAACCGTAGATGTAAATACACCAATTAATGCCGATAGAACTGCTTTGTTTCGTTTAAACGGAGCTACCACCTGGGAACATAGCTTTCAGGAGCAGGGTTTTACAAACAGCGTAAGTGTTGCACCTAGTTTCTCTTACCAGATTACCGATCGTTTATCTTTATTGCTTGATGTAGAGTTTGGTCAGGCTACCGGAACTTCGGTAGTGAGGTATAATCCTTACACTGCTGTTCCTGCAGGCGTTGCCGAAATTACCAGATCAATTGCAGATAGTGGTTTTCCGTATAATAAAACCTTCCTGAGCAACGATCTGCCTTACAAAACACAGATGATGAACATTTTTGGGCAGATTAATTATAAAATTTCAGAAGAGTGGACTTCGCAAACTGTTATCTCCAGGGCACGTTCGTCAATCAGTGGAAATATTACAGCTTTAAATTCAAGGTCTGAAACCACCATACGTCCGCAAATTATTAATGGCTATACCCAGTTTATTGCTACAGATATCCAGCAGAACTTTGTAGGTGATTTTAAAATTGCCGGTCATCGGAACCGTATGGTGGTTGGTGTAGATTATTATAACAATTTTAACGATTTCGACCGTGTTACTGTAAACTGGCCAACTGATGTTGATTTTATCAATACACCCGCTTCTTATCGCATTAGCCAGTTTAAAGTAGATTCGTTAACTTCCAGAGGTACGTTAAGGAAAGAATACAATGGCGATAATACCTATTCAGCTTACGTTTCTGACGTTTTTAGTATCACCGACAGGTTAAATGCCATGTTGAGTTTAAGGGTAAACCGTTTCCAGAATAAAGGGGTTTACAACATTATTACCGGGCAACTTTCTGGTGGTATTGCTACGGCTACTGCTGCGAACAGTCCTTATGGACAAACCAACCTTTCACCAAAACTGGGATTGGTTTATGAAGTGTATAAAGATCATTTATCGTTGTTCGGTAATTACATGAACGGCTTTTTTAACAAAAGCGGACTTAAAAGCGATGGCAGCAGGGTAGATGCAGAATATGCCGATCAGATGGAATTTGGTGCAAAAGCCGATCTGTTTGATCACCGCCTGGTGGGTACCATCAGTTATTACGACATTAAGGTTAAAAATATTGTACGCCCTGATCCTGTAGATCCGGTTAACTTTTTTATTCAGGACGGCGGTCAATTAAGCAGGGGATTGGAAGTAGAATTAACAGCAAATCCTTTTGATGGCTTAAATATTGTGGCAGGTTATGCTTATAACGACAGTAAAGTTACTGCAGCTGCAGATCCACGCAATAATGGCCTTCGTCCGGGGGTAACCGGCCCGCCAAACACGTATAACTTCTGGGTGAGCTACCGTATTCCAATGGGTAAATTTAAAGGACTTGGTGCAGGTGTAGGAGGCAACATTGGCGACCAGTCGTATTATATCAACACTTATCCAACGCTTACAGGTGGTTTATCGAGATTTATTATTCCATCGTATAAAATATTTGATGCAAGTGTTTTTTACGATCATGCTAAATTCCGTATCGGATTTAAAGTAGATAACCTGACGAGTGAAAAAGCCTGGTCTGTACGCCTAACGCCACAGGCTCCAGCAAGATTTACCGGAAACTTTATATTGAAGTTTTAAGAGAAGGAAAACTTTCCACAATGCCGTCATTTCGAGCGGAGTGCAACGTAGTCGAGAACCCGAAGGCGCTGCGAAGCAAAACCTGTCTCGGGATAGATCTTCGCTCCACTGCGTTTTCGAGATGACGGCTATTTTATATTACTTGTCATTCTGAGCTTGTCGAAGGATCTACATTCGCTTCGTTTTGGAGATGACGGCTTTTTTATTAAGCTATAACTGCCTTTTTCTTCTTCTTACCTCTGCCTAAATAAATGAATAAGCCGGTAATTGGTAATGATGCTGTTAATAATGCCACAATAAACATCAGCAATTTGGTTGGCCAGCCAAAAATGCTGCCTGTATGGATCGGTTTGTTCAGTTTACGAAGCTGATTACCCAAACTTAAACCTGTAAACGGACGTTTTTCGATCAGTTCGCCATTGCGGTTGTTAAAATAAGCCTGATCTGTTGTATTTACTCTTGCTTCGCCGTTTTCTTTCGACACCAATACAGGCTTATCCTTCTTATCAGGGAAATTTATGGTTAAATCACCCTGATGCGCATAAATCGTGTTGGTTGCCGATATGATTTTTTCATAAAGTCCAGCTTCCTTTGTTCCTTTTACTTCAGGTTGTTTCACCACTTCGGGTTTTGAAATTTTTCCATCGGTAAGTTTAAACATCATGTTTTCCACCCAATCGTAACTCCAGATCAATCCGGTTAAAGTGATGAGGAAAAGAAAAATCATTACATAAAAACCTCCCACGGCATGCAGGTCCCAGTTTGTTCTTTTAAACGAAGCATTTTGCTTAACAACTAAACGCTGTTTTAATACTTTCCTGTTTTTCGGCCACCAGAGATAAAGCCCGCTAATTGTCATAAAAAAAGTAATGGCACAAGAAATGCCTGTAATGGTTTTTCCAACCGTTCCGGCAAGTAAAAAACGATGAAGATTGAGTACAACAACGAAAAAACGCTTATTTTCTTTTCCTTTTGAAAGGATTTCACCAGAATAAGGGTTAAGGTACACATAATCATAGCCAGCCTTTTTGGTACCAAAAGTTGCTTTTACACTTCTGTTGGGTTCAGCTGGTAAGATCATCCTGAAGATTTTCTTTTTGGGAAAATTTGTTTTGGCAATGGAAACCAGCGAATCTGCCGGTAAGCGTTCGGCTTTTGGTGTTACCTGTTGTTCTTTCGAAAACAGCAAGGGGGTAAGCTCATCTTCAAAAGAGAGGATGCAGCCCGTTAAGGCGACTATAATCAACACACTTCCTGCCAAAAGCCCGAGCCAGAGGTGAAGAAATGAAACTGTTTTACTAAGGAGAGATTTTGATGCGTTTTTTTTAGCTACAGTTTTTTTGATTGTGCCTAAGCTCATGAAATGTTTGTTGGCTATCTTAAGATAGAATTATAGCAGCAAAAGTAAGTTAATTTAGAATAAATTAAAATAAGATTCTGCGCTGAATTGCCTCTGCTATAATATTATTACATACTGCCGGTAGTAAGGTTTTAATTGCAATGACGACCTCATGCTGGCTGCCATTTGCCAAAAACTGTCACTGATTTTTATCAATAAATAATTTCACCATTAAGGAATTAAGAACATTAAGATATAGTTAATTTCTAATTCATTTGCTAACTGATCATTGAAATTCCATCATCCGTCTTACCTTTTCCATCCTAAAGATTCTTCGACAAGCTACCATTGACAGATTTAGAAAGGTCGTCATTGCGAGGAGGAACGACGAAGCAATCTTTCTAACAATGATCGCTAGCAAGAAAGATTGCTTCGTCGGCTGAAAAAGCCTTCTCGCAATGACGAACTTAGCGGCTTATCATTGCGCGAAGATTCTTCTGTCATTCATATTGATTTTTATAAAATAAATTATCCCTCAGGATGACAACACGAGTTGAATTTTCCGTGTTTCCGTGCCTCTGTGGCTTACTATTAAAGCCATCGCTAACTGATCATTGGTGATTCAATTCCATCATCCGTCTTACCTTTTCCATCTCAACTCAAAACTCCCTCTTATTCATGTAATACCAAAATAGCCTTCACCGTTTTGTTCATCACCTGGTTAACCGTACTGCTGGTAAATAAGCGGTAAATGATATTATGGTGGTGCTTAACCAAACAAAGAATATCGGTGTGATTACTTTTAATAAAGTCCATAATGCCATTTGGGGCACTGTTGTGCATAATGTAATTAAATTCTATCTCGGTATCTGGTAGCAGCTCCCTGATTCTTTTTTCTCCGGTTTTAATGTGAACTTCATCTGATTTTTCTGCCACATAAAGCACCTGCATTTTTCTTGTTCCCGAGGCTTTTAACAATTCGCTGAGGGCGGTAATGTCTTTCGGCGAAAGCACGGTTTCATAATCAGTGGCGAGCGTAATAATCGGGAAATTGGTAAAACTGCTCTCCAGAGGTACAATTAACGTCGGGATTCTCATTTTGGTAACAGCCATGCTGGCGTTACTGCCCACAATTCCGCTGATACCTGTAGCACCGGTAATGCCCATTACCAATAATTCTACAGGGTTATTTTCGGTATGTTTGGTAATTACCGTTTTTAAAAAGCCTACATCGCATATGGTTTCGAGTTTTACATCGGTGAGGTTATCTTTCTGACTGATGTTTTCGGCCCATTCTTTTAAAGCAACCCTTTTATTTCTGTAGTACGATTCGATAAAAATGGCATTGTAGGTGCTGTTATTTATACCTTCGGTAGGGTGGATGGCATGAATGGCCACAACTTCCATTTTCAGCGTTTTTGCCATTGCCAATGCATAGGAGAGGGCATTTCCGGCACTTCTTGAAAAATCTGTTGCTACAAGTATCTGTTTCATTTTTTGCAGAATAATATTTTAAATAAACAGGTGAAAAAGCATAAATAACAAAATAGCCAATACAATCGAAACCGGCAAGGTAAGTACCCAGGCCAGACCAATATTTTTGAGCGTATTATTGTTCAGGTTTTTTCTTCCGCCAGAAGCCACCATTGCACCGGCTATCCCGCTTGATAATACGTGTGTGGTACTTACGGGCAAACCAAAAGCGGTACTTAAGCCGATGGTAGAGGCGGCTACAATTTCGGAAGTAGCGCCCTGCGCATAATTTAAATGTTCGTTACCTATTTTCTCGCCAATGGTAACCGCTATGCGTTTCCAGCCGATCATTGTACCCAGTCCGAGTGAAATGGAAATTAAAAGTATTACCCAAAGCGGTGCAAATTCTACCAGTTTCGATAATTCGGAAGCATTATCGCGAAGAAGCTGATCATCAGCCGGGTTAATTACCAGTGTTTTATCTTCCCGCACCGTTTTTACCGAAGCTATAACGTCTTCAATCTGCTTACGGAAAAGATAGGTGTTTTTTTTATCAGTTTCATTTTTAAGCGACAGATGATATTTTGTCTTGTCTATTTTATTCAGCAGTGTGCTGATATCCAATCGCTTGCCATGGTTAAGGCTGGCTGTTTTTTTAAGCACCTGTTCCGTCTGATTCAGCTGAAACAATACTTTATCGTTGGGAATGTGATGGTTTACTGCAAATTTCGCCGGTAAAAAGGCAATCAGGATTAGCATTAATAAACCCACTCCTTTTTGTCCGTCGTTGCTTCCGTGGAAAAAACTAACCAGTGTACAGGTAGTAATCAGCAGGCCCCTGATCAATAATGGCGGACGGTCGTTTTCGCCGGTTGGGATGTGAAATAACGCATGATACTTAATTACATGCTTTAAAAAATACATCAGCAATATGGCTAGTCCGAAGCCGATAACGGGCGACAAAATAAGTGATAAACCAATTTCTTCGGCCTTGCCCCAGTTTACGCCATTGCCACCATAGTACCAGGTAAAGGCTAAACCTGCGCCAATCATGGCACCAATCAAGGTATGCGAACTGGAACAGGGGATCCCCAGGTACCAGGTGCCGAGGTTCCAGGCAATGGAAGCCAACAAAACGGCTAAAACCATAGCCGCGCCAACACCAACCGGAAGGTTCATTAAAGCATCTAATGGAACAAGTTTTAAAATGCCCATGGCTACGGCAATCCCTCCGGTAAATACGCCCATAAAATTCCAGAATCCCGACCAGGGAATGGCAATAATGGGCTTAAGTGCCTTGGTATAAATTACGGTTGCTACTGCATTGGCCGTATCGTGAAAACCATTTACAAACTCAAAACCAACTACGGCAAGGAGGCAAACAATAAAAACAATGGCGAGTGGGGTACTTAAATCGGTGTTCCCTAAAAAGGGTATAACGGTGCAGAACGACGGCATAAAATCAGTTTGGATATTCATGGTGCAGATCTCTTATCTACACTACCCAAATAAATGAATAAGTAACTGATTTAAATCATTTTGAATGTTAAATGATTGTTATCAATACGTTAAAGCAGATGCTGTTTTTTTAACAATTAAGAAAGGTTAGGAATAGCTATATGAGGTGATACAATCGCCATTTTCTTTCATCCCCTTTGCAAACGGAGACGATGGTTGAATAACAGGTATTATCATTCGAAAAAAACAGGGGAATAACCCATGCACAATGCGCAGGTTTTCCCCTATATTATGATTTTTATTTAAAATATTCAGAAAGATCGGTAACGGCGCCGGAGAAATAGGTAGATCTTGTTACTGCAGCTAAATTTTTCGTATCCTTTATAATAAAAAGCTTTGATGTATTTGCTTCAAAACTGATTGAACCATACCTTCCTTCGTTTTGTTTAAAAGGAAATGCTGCATTTACAAATGGTGAGGCGGTAGTGGTGTAAGGAACATTGTTGGTTCCCGCTTCAAATATGTCAAAGCTGTAAATGTAATTCGGTCCGGGCAGTGGTGGGAGTTCAATTGAATTGAACGAGCCATCTTTTTTAAGGGTAAGCCTAAGTTCGGGTGTAACTTTTGTTCCTGCGGTTGTAATGGCGGCAGATGTAGGTTTTGTATAAAAAACAATATCTACGTCAACATTTTTAAATTGTGGTGAAAATATGGTTTCAAACTTTGCACTGACCATCATATTGGCAGGATTTGCCGGTGGAGTGAGTTTTACATTATCTGCGATTTTGGTTCCGTCGAAAAAGAAATCAATATTCTGCCTTGCTATTTCGGCCTGGATTGTTTTGGTCAGAAGAATTTCGGTTGTCCCTTTCTTACGGATGGTAATTTCCCTCGTGGTGCCTTTATCAATTAGGATAAAAAACGTGTTGTTAATGGTACTGGTACCGGATGATAATACTTTTCCATCTAACAGGAATTCAATTTCGCCGGATAAGGCAAAACCTTTAACAACCAATGAAATGGCACTGTTGTACACTTTGGTTCCATCATAAAAAATACTGATGGTCTGATCAAATGGTGCTGCAACCATGGTTTTGGTGAGCAATATTTCTGATGTGCCTTTTTTTCTCACCTTTAAAACAGCGTTCTGATCCTTTACAGAAAGCAATGTTTTTACATTAATGCCACCAACAGGCGGGGTAGCAATGATACTGTCTTTATACAAATATTCCAATGCTACATCAGAAGCACCGGTAAGGGTTAACTGGATTACTTTAGCAGGTTCTGGCTGAAGAAGTTCTGCTTTGCGACAGGATAAACCTAAGGCTACAACGGCCGAAAAAAAGAAAAGGGTAAAGATTTTTAGTTTCATAAAAGAGGGTAATTATCATTTAAAACAGAAAAGTGCTGTTTTTATAAATCAAGAGACCATACCTGAAAAGGTACGGTCTCTTTTGGTAAGAGAGAAAAAATTAGAATACAAGTTTTGACCATGTAGCAGCCCAACCCGGAAGTGTAACCGTAGATGGAGAACCTGGTGTATTGTACCATGGCTGGCTTACACCGAATGAACTTGCGTTGCTTGCATTAACCACTAAATTGTTACCGCCACCATCAACATAAGCACCAACTGCCGCTGTAATTGAATTTGTGAAACCGTGAACAGATGTAGTAGAGATATCTGAAAGACTTGCATTGGCATCAGCATCAAAAGCGATACCGGTGTTGTAACCAGAAACAATTACGTTAGATAAAGTAACTTCCGAACCTCTGCGCTCGCGGATACCATTACGGTAACCTAAACCGGCAATACCTGAAGTATTTTCTGTTCCAAAAATGCTCACATTGATTAATACAGGGTGTGTTTTAGGTGTTAAGCTAAAAGTTGCATCTTCTGCAGGTGCGTTGTTATCTGATTCGATCCCGTTAGAATCGCTGGCACTACCGCTTGTGCTGTGGGTAGAATTTTTATCTGCAATAGCGATACAGTCGCTTAATATACCACTGAAACCATTATCGAAATCGAACTGATCATCGTCAGAAGCCAAGGCGATTAAATTGCTTGCGTTAACTGTACCACCGAAAAATTCGAATCCATCATCTAAACCGTAAGAAACCTGTACGTGATCGATAGTAGTTCCGTTACCTACACCGCCTAAAGTTAAACCGTTAACCTCAACGTTTGGAGCCAGCTGGAAACCGGCATATTCAATACGTACATACTGGAAAGTACCACGATTATCGGCATCGTTAGTACCTCCGTAATGGAATTTAGCTTCGTTAGCCAAACCTTCAATCAGTTTATCACCAACGTTGATGGTTGCATTACCTAAAATAATTGTACCACCAAAATCACCTGGTTTACCTGTTGTGCTGGCATCGCCATCTAAAAGGTAACGGCTTGTAAATACAATCGGATCGGCAGCTGTACCAACTGCATTGATGGTACCATCTTTTGCAATAACCAATACACCGTTTTGTACACCCGGGGTATTAACCGATGCTTTGATGTAAGTGCCTGGCTGAATGGTTAATGTTGCACCGTTTCTAACCGTTACTACACCGCTTAATTCGTAAACGTTTCCTGCTGTCCAGGTTACAGAGCTGGTAATGTCTCCGCTAACTGCTACAACCGGTAATGATGATTGAGAATAATCTGCTGCTGAAGTACTGCGGTTGCCAAATGCTGATGAACCACCTTCATTTTTTTTACAAGCTGTAAAAGAAACAGCAACAATTGATAAAAGACCGATTAAGTTTTTGAAATTTTTCATTTTCGTTTTTTGTTTTTCATAGGATCTCATAGGGATGATCCATGTTTTTTAGGTTGATTTTTTTGGTTATTCAGATACAGGATGCAAGTGATCCGTTGTTTTGCGGAAATAAAAGCCTGTTTGTACCTAAATGGTATGTTTTTTTATATCTTAGTATTTCTGATCGATATCACTAAGCAGATCTGTTAACAGTCCTCGACTTTTAGCAGTAGGTTTTTAAAATAATTCGGGTTTATCCTGATGCGCCGTTCCACTAGAAATGACCGGTTTAAAACGGAGGGTTCTGATACAACCTTTCGTTTTTTTTATGGCTATGCAGGAAACTTTGTTCCTCCTTTCTTTTTAAATGGTGTAACCTTATTTATACTGTTTTTCATGGTCGCATTAAAAATTATAGGTAATGGAAGTACTGTAGGTCCGGCCAAACTTCTGCGAAAACAATATCTGGTCGCCATCATCCAAAGCATTGGTAAAACCTGGTTTCAGGTGGTATTGCTTACTGTAATCGGCGGTTCCGGCAACATATTCAGGATTGCGCTCATAACTGCCGTTATTGTTAAAAATTACAGAGGCCTTATTGAGCAGGTTACCCGCATTTACCTTTACCTCGAACCTGTTTTTGTAAAATTTGTAACTCACCTGCGCATCAATCTGGTCTCTTGGTTTTTCATATTCTATGCGCAGCAGTTCTGCACTTACCATTGTGGTTTTAAGTCCCGATTTGTTGTAAGAAATGTTAAAACCAAAGTGCTCATCAAGGTATTGTAAACCAGCATTTAAAAGGTAAGGCGACTGGCCGTACATGTTTCTTTTTACTTTGGTGCTTACTTTAATCTGGCTGCCATCGGGCCCAATTGCATTATATGTTCCCACTACATCTGCCTTTTGCAGGGTTAAATTTCCATATAGGGTAAAGCGCGATAACAGGGGAGCACTGGCAATAAAGCCGAGGTTTTTCCTTAGCTCGAATTCTAAACCATACACTTTAGCTTCATCAGAGTTTAAGATGTAATAAAAGCCACCGTTACCGTTTGATAAGCTGAAAGTAACTTCAACGGGTTTATCAAAGCGTTTATAAAAAGCACTTGCTGAGATAATTTCGCCTAAACCCGGAAACCATTCTGCTTTAATATCGAAATTTTTAATCTGTGTACTCGCCAAACCCTCATTGCCAAACTGCGCATCGAACATAGGATCGTACCTGAAGAACTGGCTGTTATCCATTAGTTCCGGTCTGATGGCCGTATTTGAAAAGGCAGCCCTGATGTTGATCTGCCTTGTTGGACTATAAGTAAGATTTGCCGATGGCAACCACCTCCATTTCTTTTCGTAAGGTAGTGCAAATGAGCTGATTCCCCTCACGTTGATGTCATTACGCAGCTCGGTATATTTATAATATTCGGCCCTTACACCCCAAACCAGGCGTAGTTTTTCGGCTAGGCGGTTATCCAGCATTACATAACCGGCCTGGGTAGTGCTTTTTCCCTTATAGCCATTTAAAAAGTAATTGTTGATGTAGTAATTGTAACCGTTATTGCCAATTTTAGCTGGATCGATCATCTGTCCAATCGGGATGTATCTTAAACTATCGGCGAGTGCGGGACTGTTTACCAGCGAAGCAATCTGCCAGTTTAGCGATCCTTCTTTATGGATACCAAAATAACCAGCTTTGATGCTGTTGTTTAGCGGACCCGTTTTAAACGGCATGCTTGCATCACCGCTCCATGAGAAATGATGTTCGTTATTGCTGTAGTTATGGCGCGATGTAGGTTTGATATAACCCTCTGTTTGTCCGCTTGATGCGTAAAAATATTCGTAATCGTTACCTGTTTTGGTTAGATATTGCGTGGCAATCCCCAGGTCTTTCTCTTTACGGTCTATTGCTGTCCTTGATAAATTCCAGTCTAATTTTACCTTGCCCAGCTGGTGCTGACCGTTTAATTTATTCTGTAATAAATCCGTGTAGGTAGGATCGTCGGCCTCTACAATGCGGTTGGGTTTTAAGCCTGCATTAAAAAATGCCGTTCCCTGATCCGTATCATACCCAATGGTACGCACCATATCATTGTTAAAAATATGCGTATAGGTATTGCGGAAACCAAACCTGTTTTTATTCAGCTGTAAGCCAATATTTAGCATGGCACCCAAAGTGGTGTTGAACATGTATTTATTACCGGTATTGGTGGTGCCGGCATTCCAATCGCTTCTGGTTTGTTGTTCTATGTTGTTGATATTCTGCGTATTGCGATAGTTTAAAGACGCTGTAAAGCCCAGTTTTTTATTATTGGTGGTATCAATAGCGATCAGCCTGCCAACGGTGAACTGATAATTCTGCGAGGGGGCAGTTTTGTATTTGTACATCGTAAAATTATCGTTCGTAAACTTCTGGCTCTGTGTAATCAGCTTTTGTTTATACTGCTCATCAGTAAGGGTGTTATTGGGCGTAATAGTACGGTCGGTATGCTGTAAATCTTCAGGGAATTTTCTTCGGCCATCATCAAAACCCAGGTAATCGTTTTTGCCACGCTGATGGCTTAAAAAGTCTTTGCCTGTACTTTGGTCGTTATAGGAAGTACCTGCCGTAAAGCTCATGAAATTTTCTGTCGGGATATCTTTGGTATTGATCTGGATTAAACCACCACCGAAACTGCTGTTCATATCAGGAGTAACTGTTTTACTTACCACCACGTTATCAACCAGACTGGAAGGGATGAGGTCGAAAGAGAAATTGCGGGTCTGTGCTTCGGTGCTTGGCAAAGTGATGCCATCTAATTGTGCCGTATTATACCGTTCGCCAATACCACGTACCAGTACCAGTTTATTATCTATAGAGCTTACCCCGCTGATGCGCTTTAAACTTTCGCCGATGTTTTTATCCGGAGTTCTCGAAATCTGTTCGGCACTGATCCCGTTACTGATTTCGGAGGCATTTTTCTGACGGGTAAGCAAACCTTCAACAGAAGCTTTTTTATAGGTAGCCGTTACCACAACATCCTGCAAGCCTGTTGCATCGGGTTTTAATGAGATATCAAGTGTGGTGGTTTTATCGCTTTTTACGATTACCTCACTGATGCGTTTGGTAGCGAAAGAAATATAGCTGATTTCTACGGTATAGGTTCCGGGCTCCACATTTATGCTATAACTTCCGTCGCTTGCTGTTTGGGTGGCTTTGCCTGTTTCGATAATCTTTACGGAAGCACCGGGAAGGGTTTCTCCTTTCTCATCGAATATTTTTCCCGATACCCGCCCTGGTTTTACCGGATCTGGTAATTTATAAAGCAATATGGTATTGGCATCAGCAAACCTATACGTTACCCTGGTGCCCGAAAGTATCTTTTTAAGGATAAGCTCTAGGGGCATATTTTTGACCTCAAGGTTTATTGTTCCGTTTTGGCTAAAAATCGATTTGTTATAATTGATGGAAAATCCGGCTTTTTCTTCGAGCAGAGAAAGTGCATCTGGGATATTTTTTGTCGCTATTTTAATGCTCAAACTGGTTTCTTTTGGCGTTTGCGCAAAGCTGCTTGCCATGCCCTGGTTTAATAAAAATGTACATAACACCATAAGGGCTACCAGAGCACGGTAATCCAAATTGATAAAATATTCTTTTATATAGTCGTAAAACCCTATTTTCATAGGTTCAAGATGTTTTTTAATTCTCACGGGTTAAAAACTTTTGTTTTAGGAGCTGGATTGTTCGAGCAATCCGGCTCCTTGTTCATGTTAAGAGGTTTAATTTGTTTTTCGTAGGTATAAATCCGGTTTATGGTGCTTTTTGCAGCACTATAGCATATCGCTAACTCCTCATTGACAGCCCTCCCCCCATACGGTAATTGTTTTGTTCACAGTGTCTATTTTATATTTCATTTTTTTGCCGCTCATCACGCGGATTTCTTCCATTATATCGCCAATGCTTTTATTGGTGAACGTGGCATTAAACCTGCATTGATTTAAATTGTTGCCCTTAAGTTCAAAATGAACATTGTAATATCTTTCCAGTGATTTAAGCATGGCTGCTAAGCTTGTATCTTTAAAAGCAAAACTGTTTTTAATCCAGGCATTTACCTCTGCAATGCGTTCTGTACGTACTGTATAATCACCTTCTTTAAGGCGGTAAAGCAGTTTCATGCCCGGTGTAAGGAGCGAAAGTTGTTTTAATTTACCCTCACGGTTTTCTGAAACCCCTACCTTTCCGGTTCTTACTGCAACACTGAAAGTTCCATCTTTAGGGTAGGCATAGATGTTAAATGAAGTACCCAGAACCCTGGTTTGCATGTGCCCGCTGTGTACAATAAACGGACTCTTGATATCGTGTTTTACTTCAAAAAAAGCTTCGCCTTCGAGCTGGATATTTCTAAGCTTCCCTTTCACAAAATGCGACGGCCAGGTAAGTTTACTCCCTGCACCCAGATATACAATGGAACTATCGGGCAGCATCAGTTTTACTTTTTCTCCCTTTTGGGTAGTTTTACTTAAAAAGGCAATTGCTATTTCTACCGGCTGCTGTGTTTTTTTATAGGCATACCAACCGAGAGCTGCAGAAATAATTACCACAATTGCGGCAGCATATTTTAGTACAGGGTATAGTCTTTTGCTTTTTGGCTGACCGGCCTCAATTTTATTCCATATTTCATCTAGCCCTTTGTTGGCTTCCGGGGAGTAGTCGGGCAGGATGTTTTGCTTTTTCCATGCTTTTTCCATTATCGCATGAAATTCGCTGTCGCCATTCGCAGGATCGGCGAGGTATTCCATCAGGGTTTTTTCCTGTTCCGGATCAGTTTTGCCCTCCAGGTAAAGTTCAAATAATGTTTTAATGTAATCTTGTTTCACTTTTATGCTTGGTGTTAACGCTTTTATGCTGCGTGCTACAGTATATATGCATGAAAGTTGGGATACAGCTATAGGGGGAGAAGATTTTTTTTAAAAAAGATTTAAAAGTATAATTAAGGCACGGAAACACGGAGAATTTAGCGCAGATTGTCATCCTGAGCGGAGCCGAAGGAGCTTTAAGGATGGAAAATGTAAGATGGATGATGGAATTGAATAGCCAATGATTAATTTACAATGAGCAGTTAGCGATGACTTTAGTAATTAAGCCACGGAGGCACGAAAACACAGAGAATTTAGCGTAGATTTTCATCCTGAGCAGAGTCGAAGGATCTTGATGGATGATGGAATTTTAATGATCAATTAACAGATGAATTAGAAATTAAAATTAACTGTAAATCTTAATGTTCTTAATTCCTTAATGGTGGAATTATTTATTGTATAAAAATCAATACTAGTGACATTTTTTTTAGCAAATGATAGTCTGCAAGAGGTCATCTTTGCTAACAGGATAGATTGCTTCGTCGTTCCTCCTCGCAATGACGACCGTACTAATAATGAGGCTACTAATGGAAGGATCTTTAAGGATGGAAAATGTAAGATGGATGATGGAATTTTAATGATCAATTAACAGATGAATTAGAAATTAAAATTAACTGTAAATCTTAATGTTCTTAATTCCTTAATGGTGGAATTATTTATTGTATAAAAATCAATATTAGTGACTTTTTTTTAGCAAATGATAGTCTGCAAGAGGTCATCTTTGCTAACAGGATAGATTGCTTCGTCGTTCCTCCTCGCAATGACGACCGTACTAATAATGAGGCTACTAATGGAAGGATCTTTAAGGATGGAAAGGTAAGATGGATGATGGAAGTGAATAGCCAATGATTAATTTTCAATAACCAGTTAGCGATGGTTTTAGTAATTGAGCCACGGAGGCGCGGAAACACGGAGAATTTAGCGCAGATTGTCATCCTGAGCGTAGCCGAAGGATCTTTAAGGATGGAAAATGTAAGATGGGTGATGGAATTTTAATGATCAATTAACAGATGAATTAGAAATTAAAATTAACTGTAAATCTTAATGTTCTTAATTCCTTAATGGTGGAATTATTTATTGTATAAAAATCAATATTAGTGACATTTTTTTTAGCAAATGATAGTCTGCAAGAGGTCATCTTTGCTAACAGGATAGATTGCTTCGTCGTTCCTCCTCGCAATGACGACCGTACTAATAATGAGGCTACTAATGGAAGGATCTTTAAGGATGGAAAATGTAAGATGGATGATGGAATTGAATCACCAATGATTAATTTACAATGAGCAGTTAGCGATGACTTTAGTAATTAAGCCACGGAGGCACGAAAACACAGAGAATTTAGCGTAGATTGTCATCCTGAGCAGAGTCGAAGAATCTTTAAGGATGGAAAATGTAAGATGGGTGATGGAATTTTAATGATCAATTAACAGATGAATTAGAAATTAAAATTAACTGTGAATCTTAATGTTCTTAATTCCTTAATGGTGGAATTATTTATTGTATAAAAATCAATATTAGTGACTTTTTTTTAGCAAATGATAGTCTGCAAGAGGTCATCTTTGCTAACAGGATAGATTGCTTCGTCGTTCCTCCTCGCAATGACGACCGTACTAATAATGAGGCTACTAATGGAAGGATCTTTAAGGATGGAAAATGTAAGATGGATGATGGAATTGAATCACCAATGATTAATTTACAATGAGCAGTTAGCGATGGCTTTAGTAATTAAGCCACGGAGGCACAGAAACACGGAGAATTTAGCGCAGATTGTCATCCTGAGCGTAGCCGAAGGATCTTTAAGGATGGAAAAGGTAAGATGGATGATGGAATTGAATCACCAATAAACAATGATCAATGAACTAATGACCAATGAACCATTGGCTAATGAACAATTGAACCACTACCGTCAGTGATATAATCGTTTCAGGAGAATAAGTTTTAAAGTATTTCCGCATAATGCCCAGCGATTTTTTGAGGTGGTTGTTCACCGTGTTTTTAGAAATGCCCATCAATTGTGATATTTCCTCATGCGTATGGTGATCATTGCGGCTCATGAGGTATATTCGTTTTACCTGTGGCGAAAGACTTTCTATTGCTTCCTGTGCCAGCTGTTTCGATTCTTTCGCATCGAGTTCATCTTCAATGGCATTAAAAGATTGCTCTTGCCTTAAACTTTCGCTGCTGTAGGCTTTTTCTCTTGCTTTTTTGCGGAGTGTACCCAGAAAATTATTGCGGATGAGGGTATAAAGAAAAGCGTCGAAATTTTTTTCAGGGTCTATTTTGATCCTGTTCTCCCAAAGCCTTACAAAAGCATCCTGTGTAAGTTCTTCGGCTTCTTCCCTGCAACGGGTAAAATGGTAGGCATAACCAAAAATCTTTTGACGGTACTTGTGGTAAATTTCGTTAAAAGCAGCCGAATCGCCAGTCTTCACTGCATTCAGGAGTTTTATATTTTTAAAATCTTCCAACTTTTCCATGAGTAGCGGTTAACGAAGGCAAGTTAGGGCTTGCATTTAAAGTTAATGTTAAGCTAATGAGAACCTTTTCTAACCATTTAGCGGTGCGTAATTACCATGCTCTGTTGGGCAGATTGCACCCTCGAATCCATCAAAATATTTCCGGATCGGAAGCCCCCGGAAAGCATTGAATTGGCGCTAATGCCGGTTTTGGCTATTTTACCGGTTATTCTTGCAATTGCTGTTTTTACTAAAGGATCGGCCTGATCGCCTAACGGGAGCAGGGGCAGGGTATTGAATTCATTTACCGCAACATCGGGGTTAATACCTGAGCTGTAGTTTCCAATACCTTGTGCATTAAAAAGTTTGTACACAATGGGGTGCATTTCCCAGTTTACCTGTTTCGGGATGCGTGAATCAAATATCCTGAAAGAAGCTTCATCTTTTCCCCTGGTTTTTTCGCCAATCTGTACCACCTGGATAAAGGGTTTTAAATTGTTGATCATGACTTCAGAAGCGGAGGCCGTTGCTGCGGTTGATAAAATATACACTTTGCTTAAACCAAGGTTTTGCTGAAGAAGGACATTAAAATTTACGGTACGATCAAAAGTAGCCGCTGTACCGATAGATTCTGTTCTGGTACCGCCGTTTTTATTGCCCTTATAGGTGATGAATGGTTTATCATAAGCAATATTCTGCACAATCATGGCACATATTGCTGCGGCCTCTGCTACCTGTCCGCCGGCGTTGTAACGGAGATCAAGTATAAGATCTGTAATTCCTTCCGATTTAAAATTGCTAAAAACCGCAGTCAACGAACTGGCTAAGCCACCATTAAAATCAAGAAAATATAGGTAGCCGACTTTTTTTCCATCGCTTTCTATTACCTTACTGATTTCTTTTTGATCGAGGATTACCCCTTTGGCTAAATCTACCGTACGTGTATCTGTCCAGGTATTATTATTCAATTCTGCCAAACCTAAAGAAAAGCGCTCGCTGTTTAATATTTCATCCTGTAAAGCCTGCGCATTAGCCGATGTTAACGTTTTTCCGTTTATTTTGCTGATGTAATCGCCTCGTTTTAAACCCGCCCTCGATGCCGGAGAATCTTTTAACACCAGTTTAATAATCCCGATCACCCTGGTGCTGTTTTGGTCGCTGACAGTTGCATAATCAAAACCGAAATTGCGGTTGTTTGGTATATTGGTTGTAGCGTCGTTTGGAATATTAATGTACGAAAAACGATCGGCACCATTACGCACCGAATTAAAAAAATCTTTAGGCGAAAGGCCAATATCAGGACCAGAAGGCAATTGTTCATTCCAGTAATAATAGCGTTTCAGGCTATCGAGTATCCAGGTATTGATGTTTTCGTTGCTTCCTGCCAGATAATTTGGGGTTTTTTTATCTTTTTTGCATGAAGGAAGTATAATGATCAGAAAAATAAAACAAAAACAGCAATAAAGCATTCTTTTTAAGTGAGTTGAGCGTTTTTTCATGGCCTTTCTGAATTTTAACAGCAAAATTAAAACTACTACTGTTAACCATGGGTTAATTTTCGGTTAGATTGGCCGCCTTCAAAATAGCTTACACCCACTGTTAATTAATTATTATCAATGTAATTAACGTTAACATAACAATAATTAAATCTTTGCTTTTTATTATGTTAACTTTGCGAAGTGAATTTTCCGCTCTATATCTACTACGAACTGCTGATCCGTTTATCCGAAATTGAATCCGAAATAGGGCATTATGTATCATCCACCGCCGATCAGGAAATCTGCATCATCCGCACCACAAACGGAACGGTTAAAGTACCGCTAAACCTTGTAAAGCGGCAATTTGAAGATCCCAACCTCATCAGCAACGAAGAACTTAAAGTGTTAAGCAAAACTTTCAGGCCAAATTACCTGTAATCGAAATAACTTCATTTATTGTTCATCTTCCCTGATTAGTTTTGGGGTATAGATATCATAGATATTGGTTATTATTTGGTTAGTAAATAAGCCGCAATGGATGTTGTGGCTTATTTCGTAAAACGGGATAAACGGACATTAGACCCTCATTTACCCCGTTATACTTAATCGCTAATAATTAAAAGTTAATCCGCCTCCAAGCCCCATATCGCTGTCGTAGTGGGAAGAAAGTGCAATGTATTTTGTTAATATAAACCTAAGCCCTGCTGCATATTCCTTATCGGTGTTTACCATAAAGTTTGCACGTAAACGTTTCGAAACCGGGATATCTTCTCTTCCCAACTGAAACCTTAATTTCCCGTTGCCATCAATTCTGGCATCGGCAACAATGAGCATTGGCAGGGCATAGGCAATCCCCGCAACAATTGTTTTTCTGTTTTCTTTATTGCTGATCTGTCCGAACATATTGCGTTCATCGCTTCCGAAAATGTTCTTTTCGCCGGGATTAAATTCTTTATAGTGATAATCAAAGCCCACATAAGGAAACAGCCATTGATTACGGCCAATGTACCTGCCTAACATGGTTTCGCTCTCGTAACCCATCATGGCGTTAGTTCCTACATGCCACATGGTATTAAGAGACCAGCGGGTTTGTGCCAGCATTAACTGTCCGTCGCTGCCACTGCTTTCTATACCCACACGGCCCATCAGGTGAGGCATTCGGTCGTCGCGGAAGAGTCTGCGTTGTGCCAGTTTCGGATCGGGTACATCAGGGTTGGGTGGCGAATTTTCATAACTGAACACCCTGCCCATGCCGCTCATCATGTGGTATAAAATATGGCAATGAAAAAACCAGTCGCCACCATTTTCAGTAGCCGCAAATTCAATCGTGTCCCTTTCCATTGGCATAATATCGAGCACGTTTTTCATCGGGGCGTAATCTCCCTGTCCGTTAATTACCCTAAAATCGTGTCCATGCAGGTGCATCGGGTGGCGCATCATGCTGTTGTTGTATAAAATGATCCTTAAATTCTCACCTTTTTTGATCAGTATTTTATCTGATTCCGAAACGGTTTTATTGTCCAGTGTCCAAACGTAACGGTTCATGTTTCCCGTGAGGTCGAATTTTAGCTCCCTAACTGGTCCTTTGGGCAAAACCGTTTTTTTAGGATCGCGCAGCATGTTGTAATTCAGGGTAACAATATCGGGTAACTCATCATTCATATCCATGTCATCCATTTTTGCTGTTTTTTTAGCATTTTCCGGACCTGTAATTTCCGGGTACATTACGGTGTTCATATCCATGATCTGGTTTTGCATTTTCATGCCTTTCATTTCCATCATATTGCCGTTCATATCCATCATATCATTCATCATCTTCATCCCGGCGAAATATTTGAGTTTAGGCATTTTTCCGGCTGCTACTTTTTCGCCATTTCCCAACCATAGGGATGCAGATTTTGTACGGTCCTCCGGTGTCACTAAAAATTCATAACTTTTATTTTCAGGGATGGTGACTACCACATCGTAAGTTTCAGATACTGCGATAATTAAACGGTCTACCTCAACCGGCTCTACATCATTTCCATCAGTTGCTACCACCGTAATTTTTCCACCGGCATATTTAAGCCAGAAGTAGGATGAAGCTCCTGCATTGGCAATACGTAACCTCACCTTATCGCCGGCCTTAAACTGGGGTTGTTGATACTGATTTTCTCCGTTAATCAGGAATTTATCGTAATACACATCACTAACATCCATGGCGTTCATCCTCTTCCATTCATTAGCCACTTTGGTTTTAAAGTTCCCGGTTTTAATGGCCTCTGCATAACTCTGTGTAGTGCCTTTTTTAATCGAAAACCAATCGGTAGCAGCGTGGAGGCTTCTTTGCACTTCTTCCGGTTTCATATTGGTCCATTCGCTTAACACCAACGGAATGGAAGGAATATCCCATTCCTGACGTTTTTTGATGATAAATGCACCATACATGCCAATCTGTTCCTGTAACATGGTGTGGCTATGGTACCAATGTGTGCCATTTTGTTTAACCGGAAATTTATAAAAGTGTGTAGCTCCTGGTTTTATGGGCATCTGCGTCATATTGGGTACGCCATCATAACGGTTTGGAAGAAAAAGCCCGTGCCAGTGCATAGAAGTTTCTTCTTTTAACCTGTTGTGTACATAAATTTCAGCGGTATCGCCCTCAGTAAAAGTTAAAGTGGGCATTGGTATGCTGCCGTTTACTGCAATGGCATGTTTGGGTTTGCCTCCATAGGTTACGGTGGTATCAGTAACATATAAATCGTAGCGAACGGTTCCTGGAGGCGTATTAGATGGCAAAATTTTTATGGGACCAAGATTGGCTTTCGCTTTTTTAATGTTGTCCATTGTGGTAGAATTGCCGGTCATATCCATACCATTTATGCCTTCACTTTTATCGTGTTTCATGCCCGGCATATCCTGATGAGCCGCTTTGTTTTTAGTGTCATTTCCCCTCTTTGCAACCAGGTTCATTCCGCATTTGGGGCATTTACCTGGTTTATCAGATACGATTTCCGGGTGCATCGGGCAGGTATAAACCGTTGTTGTGGTTTTTTCTTTCTCTGGCATTTTCATTCCATTCCTTTCCTGGGCAGAAACGCTGAGCGAAAAGAATATTAAAATGCTGAATATTATATTTTTCATCTTTCGATATTTGTGTTGTTATTAAAATGAGTTTTTTTCAAGGCTCTCTTCCGATGCCTTTATCCACTCAGTGAGCTGCTGTTTTTCATGTTTGCTTAAAATGGCATCACGATGGATTAAAGTGTACGATGTAATGGGCATGGTGCCATCTTCCAGGCTGTTTTCAATTGCACGGAGCTTGCTCAACTGTTTCCTCTTGGTATCATTCTTAAACTCATCAAAATTGAGTTCTGCTTTGGCCGCTTTAATGTGTTTATTAACAAACCAGTTAAGGGGTTGAATTTGGGCATACCAGGGATACCGGGTGTTGTTGCTATGGCAATCGTAACAGGCCTTTCTGAGTATAGCATTTACCTGACCGGGAACATTAACAACCCTCGAAATGTGATTTGGCATAGCCGATGGATCGTTATTTTGGGCAGGCCTGTAAAAATGGGCCGCTATCGTAATCAATAGCAGCCCAATTAGTGTTTTCTTTACGAAATGCATCTGTTAATGCAGCGTTTCCCTGATTTCACCGCAGGTAGACATCGCTTTTCCGAAGTATGGATTTTTAATATCTTTTACCTCGCTGATCCAGATGGCACCTTTACCTTTATTGTACATGGGGCAACTGTCAACATAAATCTCGCGGCCGGCGCCCAATAATTTAATCATGTCGTAGATGTCTTTGCTCAATAGACCAAAATGCTCGCGTTGGTGAGGAATGTTGTCTGCATTTACTCCAATGTGCCTGGCATGTTCTTTGGCATCATCCACAATTTCTGCATAGGTTTTCCGTTCCGAAGCAGTGAGCCTGGTTTGATCGAAACCTGCAAATGCTTTTACCAGCTCGTTTCCGGCAGCGGCGGCATTTTTGCCATTATCAGCACCCAGGGCATTTTTTAACTTTAAGTAAGCATCTAAAATAGTTGTTGGATTGTTTTTAGCGCCCTGATCATTTGTAAGATTGTAAGCCTGTTTCGCATCAGCATTTGTACTGTATGTGCTTATGAAAAATATAGAGCAGGCAAGGCTATATAGGAAAGTTTTCATGTGTTTTATTTTAACGATAAAGAATAAGATTAATAATTAGATTGACGTGACTGCTAAAAAGAGCCTGATCTAATTACGGAATTGGGACAGGGTGACAACGCTATGCGATCACTCAAAGCTGTTTGTTAGCAGGCTTTATTATCTTAATGCTATATCTGAAAACTCTGTATGGATATCCTGATATCAGGATGTGGTGGATGGTAAGCGCGATGGTTAATTTCTTGCTGAGCTGCAATAATAATTTTTGTTTGCGGAACAAAAGCGAAACCCGTTGGAACCAGTGCAGGTGCCTTTAGGTTTAGTTTTGTATAATAGGACAGTAGTTTACCCTGAACCAGAAAATTGGTAACCAGTGTTTTACAGCAGGAATCTTCTTTTTCGGTTATTTTAAGCTCAGCATGCTGGGAAGAAACTAACTTAACTGTTTCATGCTGATGTGTATGGTGGTCATGTTTATGGCTACTTTCGTTCCCTTCATTTTCCATTAATATGGAACAGCCAAAACCCACAAGGGTGTTAAGCATAAATGTAAAGAGGAAGAAAACTGCCTTAATTTTCATAAAACAAAATTAAGCGGGGTTCTGCCTGATGGCTTTATATAATTCTGATAAAAGTTTATATGATTTTAGGGCTCCCATAATAATATTATGCAGATATTCCGGGTAAAATACGGGGTGATATCATCAACTTAAAACAAAATAATTACTATTTTGCATTATATCGCCTGAAAAACAGTGCAGGCAGAGAAAATTGAAAAATATACATAAATGACCATACTCATCGTTTTCTGCTGCATTGCATTGTTGATTTTAATGATCTCCGTTTTTAAAATCAATGCTTTTCTGGCCTTTCTGACGGTTTCGGTACTGGCAGGAATGGGTTTAGGCTTACCTCTGCCGAAAATTGCAGGTGCTGTTGAAAAAGGAATTGGCGATGTTTTGGGTTCATTGGTAATTATCATTACAACGGGTGCCATGTTGGGCAAACTGGTTGCAGAAAGTGGTGCCGCTCAAAAAATCGCCCAGGTCATGATGGATGTTTTTGGTGCCAGACATATCCAGTGGGCCATGGTAATTACCGGTTTTGTAATCGGCATTCCGCTTTATTATGGAATCGGATTCGTGCTGATGGTTCCACTGATTTTCTCTGTGGTGTACCGTTATAAGTTGCCGGCCCTCTATATTGGTTTGCCGATGCTTGCAGCGCTTTCTGTTACCCATGGTTTTTTACCACCCCATCCATCACCAGCCGCTTTGGTGGTGCAGTTTAAGGCTAATATGGGGCTCACCCTGTTTTATGGATTGCTTGTGGCCATACCTGCAATAGTAATCGGCGGACCGCTTTTTGCCAGAACTTTAAAAAACATCCCTTCCACACCAATGGCATCGTTCAGGGCAAAAGAATTGCCCGAAAATGAACTGCCTGGTACATTTATCAGTCTCTTTACCGCCTTATTGCCTGTTATTTTACTGGGACTTGCTTCTTTTTTGCCGCTGTTTTTAGATCCAGATTCAACTATTCTTCCAATCATTACCTTTTTAGGTCATCCCTCTATTGTGATGTTGATTGTGCTGATTTTAGCAGGCTATTTCCTGGGCATTAGGAGAGGAAAGAAAATGGATTACCTCTCCGGGATTTTTGGCGATGCCTTAAAAGATATCGCACTGATTTTGCTGATCATTGCCGGCTCGGGTGCTTTAAAAGAGATTTTAACCCAAAGTGGTGTGAGTAAAGAAATTGCCGGTTATCTGCAACAATTATCTGTTGAACCCTTATTTTTGGCCTGGTTAATTGCAGCCCTGATCCGTTTTTGTGTAGGTTCTGCAACGGTTGCCGGCCTCACCACAGCAGGTATTATTGTGCCTTTAATGGTGGCCACGCATACCGATCCAAATTTAATGGTTTTGGCGGTTGGCGCAGGCAGCTTAATGTTTTCGCACGTAAACGACGCCGGATTTTGGATGTTTAAAGAATATTTTAATTTAAGCCTTAAAGATACATTCCGATCCTGGGCTTTAATGGAATCAATAGTGGGTACTGCAGGATTAGCCGGCGTACTTTTACTTAAAATAATAATAGCTTAATATGGAAAATATAACGGCAGATGCCAATTTCGAAAAACTTGGATTAAACCTTCCGCCCGCTCCGGCACCGCTTGGGGTGTACAAACCTTATCTTATTGATGGAAAATATTTGTATCTGAGCGGTCATGGTCCGGTAAGGGACGATAAAAGTCTGATTATCGGCCGGATCGGATCTGATATGAATCAGGACGAAGGCAAACTTGCTGCAAGGCAGGTAGGCTTAACCATGTTATCGACCATTAAAACGAATTTGGGAAGTTTGGACAAGGTAAAACGGGTAATTAAGGTTTTAGGAATGGTAAACTGCACACCCGAATTTGAAAAACATCCTTTTATTATTAATGGCTGCAGTGAATTATTTGCAGAAGTTTGGGGGCCTGACAACGGGATAGGTGTAAGAAGTGCGGTAGGTTTTGGTTCACTGCCCGATAATATCCCGGTAGAGATCGAAGCTTTATTCGAACTGTATTAAACCAATATCATGTTAGAAAAGCAATGGTACCTCTTAGATGATCCGGCTTCAGTTGAATCGCCGGGCCTGGTTTTTTATACAGACCGGATTAAGGCCAATATCAAACAGCTTATTTCGATGATCGATGATCAAAACCGACTGCGTCCGCATGTTAAAACTCATAAATCGGCCGGGGTGTGCAAGCTGATGATCGATGCAGGAGTTGCGAAATTTAAATGTGCTACCATTGCCGAGGCAGAAATGCTTGGCCGGTGTGGCGCAGCAGATGTACTGCTTGCTTATCAGCCTGTTGGACCAAATATTGCCAGGTTTACTGCTCTCCAGAAAGCATATCCTCTTACCCAATTCAGTTGCCTGGTTGATGATGAAAAAATTGCGCTCGAACTGACTTCAGTTTCTCAATCAAACGGATTAACTGCTGAGGTTTTTATCGATGTAAATGCAGGCATGGACCGTACGGGTATTTTACCTGAAAAAGTATTGGATCTTTATATAAAACTGGATCAGGTAAAAGGCCTGTCCGTTAAAGGTTTACATGCTTACGATGGTCATATTCATGAAAGTGATTTTGGCATTCGAACCGAAAAAGCAAAATTAATTATTGAGGTATTAAATGGCTTAGCTTCTGCAATTCAAAAACAATCTGAGTATCAACCCGTAATTGTAGCCGGAGGAACACCAACTTTTACCATTTACAATACAGAAAGTACTTTTGATTGCAGTCCCGGTACTTTCGCCCTTTGGGATAAAGGTTATCAGGATGCTTTTGAAGAACAGCAATTTAGTACTGCTGCTTTAGTGATTTCGCGGATTGTTTCTTTACCTGAAAGTAATCTGATCTGCTGCGATTTAGGGCATAAAGCCGTAGCCGCAGAAAAACCGCTTGATAAAAGAGTGGTATTTTTAAATGCCCCTGAGCTTATTCCGGTTAGCCAAAGTGAGGAACATTTGGTTTTAAATGCAGGCGAAAATCACCAATACCAGATAGGTGATGTTTTATACGGGTTGCCGTACCACATCTGCCCGACGGTTGCCCTTTACGAAAATGCGCTTGCTGTTTCAACAGAAAATACTAATCAAATCTGGGACATCACTTCCAGAAAAAGAAAAATAACCATATAAAACCCTGATATGTTTACCATAGATGCCCATTTAGATTTAAGCATGAATGCTTTGGAGTGGAACCGCGATTTAACCCGGCCGCTCTCTGAAATAAATGAGCGTGAACAGGGTTTAACTGATAAACCCGACCGTGCAAAAGCCACTGTATCGCTGCCCGAGCTCCGGAAAGGTAATATTGGTTTGGTGGTGGCTACACAGATTGCCAGGTTTGTTGCACCCGATAACCCATTGCCGGGCTGGCATTCGCCGGAGCAGGCCTGGGCGCAAACGCAAGGGCAATTGGCCTGGTATAAAGCCATGGAAGACCGTGGCGAAATGATCCTGGTGAACGATGTGGCTAGTTTAGAAAAACATCTTGCTTTATGGAAATCAGATTCTCCGAACGAAAAAAAGCGGATCGGATATATTTTAAGTTTGGAAGGTGCCGATTCTGTTGTGCATGTTGATTACCTGCAACAGGCTTATGAAAGCGGATTAAGGGCCGTTGGACCAGCGCATTATGGTCCCGGCAGGTATGCACAGGGAACAGATGCGACAGGTAAACTGCGTCCCGGGGCTTACCAACTGCTTGCTGAGATGGAGAGACTCAATATTATTCTTGATGCCACCCATTTATGTGATGATAGTTTTTGGGATGCACTTGATCATTTTAACGGTCATGTATGGGCCTCGCATAACAATTGCAGGGCTTTAGTAAATCATAACAGGCAGTTTAGTGATGATCAGATTAAAGCATTAATTGCCCGCGGGGCTGTAATTGGTGCGGCTTTAGATGCCTGGATGATGGTACCCAACTGGCAGCGGGGCGTTTCAACGCCAAAAGCAATGAACTGCAACCTCGAAGTGATGATCGATCATATCGACCACATCTGCCAGCTGGCAGGTAATGCCAGGCATGTAGGCATTGGCTCCGATCTGGATGGCGCCTTTGGAAGAGAGCAATGCCCTTATGATTTAGAAAGCATTGCTGATCTTGATAAGATTCCAGGGCTATTCGAAAAGCGTGGTTACAGCAAAACAGATATAGAAAATTTAATGCACGGCAACTGGATCAGGTTTCTGCGCAAAGCGTGGGCATAACTGATTTGGAAATGCATTTTTCGTTCTGGTGAGAAGATTGGTAGGGTGCATGTTTATTATTCGCGTTAAATATTCACTTTTAGAGGAACACCCCGCCCTGCGGACACCCCTCTGGAAGAGGGGAATTGATTTCCCGGGCCGTTCCGTAGGAACGAATCATAGGTAGCCAATTTTTGAAATTGGCGTTCACGTTCCGTAGGAACGTTTGGTGTTTCGCCGTTAATATCAGCTGCTGTTTTGCCATTTAAACCCGATAGAGCGGAATAGCCCGCAGCGTAGCGAGGACTATAAGCGATAGCGGGACTAAAACCTGATTGAAATACAGGTATTGCTTTTCAAAAAAATAATTTGTTAATCAAAAAACACCCCGTCCTGCGGACACCCCTCTGGGAGAGGGGAATGGATTCCCGCGGCCGTTCCGTAGGAACGAATCATAGGTAGCCAATTTTGAAATTGGCGTTTAACGTTCCGTAGGAACGTTTAGTGTTTCGCCATTAATATTAGCTGCTGTTTTGCCGTTTAAACCCGATAGAGCGGAATAGCCCGCAGCGAAGCGAGGACTATAAGCGATAGCGGGACTAACACCTGATTGAAATACAGGTATTGCTTTTAAAAAAAATAATTTGTTAATCAAAAAACACCCCGTCCTGCGGACACCCCTCTGGGAGAGGGGAATTGATTTCCCGCGCCGTTCTGTAGGAACGAATCATAGGTAGCCAATTTTGAAATTGGCGTTCACGTTCCGTAGGAACGTTTGGTGTTCGCCGTTAATATCAGCTGCTGTTTTGCCATTTAAACCAGATAGAGCGGAATAGCCCGCAGCGTAGCGAGGACTATAAGCGATAGCGGGACTAACATCTGATTGAATTACAGGTATTGCTTTTCAAAAAAAATAATTTGTTAATCAAAAAACACCCCGTCCTGCGGATACCCCTCTAAAAGAGGGGAATGAATAACGACCAGGAACTGCTCAACTCTTAAATTCCCGGTCGTTAGCTTTAATTTTACTGCAACAACCTCCACTCGCTAAACTGCAGATCTGCACTTCCATTATTCGAAGTGATAAACAGTTTGTAATATTTGTAGGCCGTGGTATTGCTAATCAATATTTTTTTAGTTTGTCTTCTTAAACCAAAAGTCTGGTTACTTTGGATATCAAGCTGCGCAAAATTTACATTATCGTTTGATCCCATCAATTTCCAACCTTTAGGATCGCGGTCTGGCGCATCATTGCCGGCAGTAATGGTATAACCTTTAACCACCTGACTGGATGAGAAAGTTTGCTGTGCCCAGAAAGTAGCAGGATAGCCGCCCAAAAAGAATTTGGTATTGTAATAGCTGTCTGTCAGTTTTGAAGAACCTTCAGCGGCTGAAGCACCACCTGCATTTTCATTGCTTACACTTAATGTTGCCGAGCTGGTAATATCTTTCAGGTAACTTACATTCGGGAAAGCTGTTCTGGCGGTGGTGAGCTGGGTAGTCCAGTTATTGCCCTGCTCATCTAAGGTGCCGAAAGCGCTTAAAGCAAGCGGTTTAAGATCGATCCCCGTTGCACCGCTCCAAAAATGGATAAATTCGCCGTAATTCATTGACCGTGAAAAACGCGTGATGTTTCCCTGTCCGTTATTTACCGTTTCTTTCGGGAAATATTGCGCCAGGAGGCTAAAATATTTGTTTAAAGCACTTGCATTTCCCTGTTGACTATAAATTGGAAAAAACCAATCCCTGAACCAATAAGTTTGTGCTTTTGGATAATTTTCGGCACCGTTAGCCACCAGGTTATACCAGCGCTGTACGTCGGCTGTGCGGTTTAAGCCAACATAAACGTCGTAGATGTAAATTTCCATCCATTTACTATCATGCCAGATACCAAATGCAGGTGAGTTTAATACATTCCTTGATGCACCTTCAACAATATGCCCTACTTCGTGTGTGGTAATATCAAGGTCGTTGCCTGTGCCCGAAAGCCATGCGCTGGTGCTCGACGAGCCGACATCAATTACATTCCGGTAATCATGACTGGCATCCATATAGGTACTCGGATGGCCACCGCTGTATTTACCGGTATGAAATATGGCCCATAAACGCGAATCGGGACCAAATGAACCATATTTACTTTTGGTGTAATTCCAAACCTGCGCCAGGTAGGTATTGGGCCAGGTAACGGTGCTGCTCACATCATTATCGTGGTAAACCACAATGCTCGTATCATGGTAAAAGCGTTGCAGCACCTGCACATGGTCGAACCAGTGTTCCTGCCAGGTTAGGGGAGGTTCGGCCAATAAGTTTGTGTTTGCCAGGGTAGCGGGTTTTTTCAAAGGCTGCTCCTGTTGATCCAGTTCTTTTTTCTTGCAGGAGAAACTAAGAAAGATCAGAATGCCCGGAATGAGGATTAATCTGTGTTTCATAATAGGTTTTTATATTTAGGTTTGAGTTGATTCCTATATTAAATCCGGCCATCCCACAGTAGACATCTTTTGCGGCCTAAACCGTTTATAAAACCATTTTAGAATTAATTAAAACGTTTTAGTAATCCGGTTAAAAATTAATCCACCGGTATGGGGCGGATCAATAATTTAAATTAGTGATTTAAAAAAGAAAGACTCTTTTGTAATTTAAATATTACAAAAGGGTAGTTGTGTGCTAACGCAATCAAACTACAACAGTATTGATAAATAGGGTATAAATACAGGGATAAATAACGTTTTTTAGCGGAACAATTAGTGATAACAAAGGTTGTTTAAATAAGGATAATACAATCCTGATCAACCTATAAAACATGGAAAATTTAAATTTTGAACAGAACGAAAACGAATTGGATCAAAACACAGTGAATGCTGATCAAACCAATGAAAACGACGAATCGTATGCTACAGACGGGCCGGTAAGTGAAAGTGGTGCCGAAGGAGAGGATGAATTGTCAGACCTTGACGAACAGACTGAAGGTAGCGATGCTGATCAGGATGAGACAGTTGAAGATGATGATGCAGAAGACCAGTTAGCCGGGAGCGATGCTGATTATGATACTTCGGTAACAACGGCTGATCTTGGTGCATTGACTGATGATGAGTCGGCAACAGCTGACGATGATGAGGAAATCGGTTTCGAAAGTGAAGGTGATGACGAATCAGAAGAAAAAGAGAATAATTATTAATCATTTAAATAGTGAACTATGAAAGCAGCTGTTTTCCATAAACCCGGCGATATCAGGGTAGATAATGTGCCGGATCCGGAAATTCTGGATCCACGGGATGTCATTTTAAAAGTTACTTCAACCGCAATCTGCGGCTCAGATTTACATATTTTAAGTGGTGCTGTGCCTCAAAAAGAAAACATGATTTTAGGTCATGAGTTTATGGGCATTGTAGAAGAAGTGGGCTCGGCCATTACCAACCTTAAAAAAGGCGACAGGGTAGTGGTTCCTTTCCCGATTTCATGCGGTACCTGCTTTTTCTGTACGCATGAGGCCTCACCAGCATGCGAAAATTCTAATTATGAACATTACGGGCCAAACGGCGATTTAATGGATCAGAAAGGTGGGGCGCTTTTTGGCTATACCGATCTTTATGGAGGCTATTCGGGCGGACAGGCAGAATATGTGCGTGTTCCTTATGCAGATGTGAGTCCGAGGATCGTGCCCGAACATTTAACCGATGAGCAGGCACTTTTCTTAACAGATATTTTTCCAACAGGCTGGTCGGCAATTGATTGGGCGCAGCTAAAAGGCGGCGAAGTGGTGGCTATTTTTGGCTCAGGACCTGTAGGTTTAATGGCGCAAAAAGCTGCCTGGATAAACGGTGCAAGCCGCGTAATTGCCATCGATCCGCTTGATTACCGCCTGGAAAAAGCAAAAGCCGTTAACAACGTTGATACATTGAATCCGCATAAGGTTGATGTAGTGGAAGCCATCCGTGCTATGACAGGCGGACGTGGGGCTGATGTTTGTGTAGATGCCGTTGGTTTTGAACCTGAGCGTAGTTTTATGGATAAAGTAAAGGCAACGGTTAATTTCGAAAAAGGATCAATGAAAGTGCTCGATATGTGTTTTGAAGCGGTACGCCGCATGGGAACAGTTTCTATTATGGGTGTTTATGGTTCAACTTACGATAATTTTCCGATGCATCGTATATTCGATAAAGGCATTACCATTAAGCAGGGGCAGGCACCGGTGTTAAACTATATTGACAAACTGATCGGTTTGGTTAACGATGGTAAAGTGGTACTCGATGATATCATTACACACAGTTTGCCGCTTGAAGAAGTCGCACACGGATATAAAATCTTTGACGAAAAAGAAGAGGATTGTGTAAAAGTGGTACTGAAACCATAATTTAATAAAGGGCAGCGCCATTGGCAGCTGCCTCTTTTGTGATATATCTTTTTATATCTGCCGTATTTATAATTTGCTATTAGCAAGAGTTAAGATCTGCTCCAGCTGATTTTAACTTTTTCACCACCTTTTATAAACGCTTCAAAGTCTTCTTTCCTATCACTGGCGGGTTTCAGTTCTGCCGATGCGGATGACAATTCAAATTTCAGGTTTTTTGGCATTTTTACTCCCTCGCCGGTTGTAATGCGTAACCTGCATAATATCCGTGGATCACCCTGAGCATGAAAAATAACTGAATTTTTGCTTTTCCTGATGCCTGAAACAGGACAATCAATAAAAATTAAAAAAGATTCTTCTTCAAAACGGATAAAATGACGGGGCAATATGCCAAAGGCATTACCGGCACCATAAACTTCCTGTCCAACAGCACCACTTTGTTCAATGCCATCATGGATATCTTCCAGCGCAATCCAGAGGTTGCGGTTTACTTCGCCTGTTTTTACCTCATCCGAAATCATTTCATCAGGCAAAAACGGCGGATAATAATAGGGTGCCCTTTCTACCAGGTACCTGATAAATTCACAGCAGAGCAGTTTAACAGCTGGCAATATGTCTACGTTTTGTGCATGTTCAAGGTAATCATGAAGGGCGCAAAATACTTCCTGTTCTTCATAGGCTGCGGTATAAGGAGCGTCACTAAGCGGAAAAAGGGCAAAAAAGGTTGGGATGTGTTTGCCAAAACCATAATTACAATCCCAAAGCTGTACATTCTGAAATATAGAAGCTAAACACCGGTAACTTAAATTTAAGTAAAGCTTATTGCCCGTAATTTTATATAAACGCAAAAGCGCCCCCGCACCAAATGCCGTATTGTTGGCTTGATACATTACCTTATAACCAACCTTTTCAAATTTTTTTGCAGCTTTTTCTGCTTCCTTTAAATATTTTCCGTCGTTAGTTAGCTCATATGCCTGTAGCATTACATGTGCATAAAGTCCGGCTACATCCTGCTCACCACCTTCGCCGGGTTTAGTTTCAGCTTTAATAATTTCGAGTGTATCCATTTTATAAAATACCGGCCACTCATATTTAAACTGATGTGCTACTTTTATGGCAAAACCCAAAGAATCAAGAAACAGTTTTTCTGCCTCCTTATCGCCTTTAATGGCCAGCCGCGATAAATTTAGCAGCGGATGGTGCAGGTACCATGAATCCATCACCATCGGCATTTTTTGTTCTTCTTCTCCTTTTAGTTTATCAGCAGCTGCAGGGTGCCAGCGCACCAGGGTTTTTAATTTAGTGCTATAAAAAGCGGGCAGGCCTTTTTTGATGGTGTCCATAACCTTTAACGATTTACCGCTCCATTCACTATAATCGACTAAAGGAAGCAATACCGCAAGCTGTACCATAATTTCAGGAGGTGTATCATAATCACTTACATAAGCGTTAAGGTAACTGTTTCCGCCCACCATCGACCAGCATCCCGGGTTTTCGATCAGGTCTGTTAAACCTTTTTCCAAAATTCCGGGCCAGTGTTTATAATGTGTTGCCGGTTTTGGAATGTGGATATAAACTTCAGCCAGCATATCCAGGTAATCGGTTGCAAGATCTGATTTTGTAGTCTCAACAATTTTAAATGCAACAATCGCATCAGACAGGATTATATTTTCACCAGCTTTCAAAGGTTTGTTTGTTGTTGCCGGCAGCGCAAGACCCAGCTCTGGCAGTATGCCTCCAACCACCTCTTTTAACGAGGTGCCGGTTTGTTCGCAATAGGGCGAAAGCGAGGTAAGGTTCTGGAAATACAGCACCCGCACGTTACGTTCCGGTAATGAAAAATACAAGAGGCCTGATCGCGTTCCAACCTGGCTGACATGGATTTCTCCCATCGGTTTTACGGGATAATCAGCCTGGTTGATGGTTAAAATATCCCTGGGCCAAAAAGGAAAAAAAACATTGGCTACCGGTTTAAATGAACAGGAATATTTTAAAAAGCCAAGTTTTTCGGCCTCAAAAGAAACATTTACATCAAATATGCCGATTGCTGAATTGATCCTGAGCGAAATTTTTTCTTCCTTTTCATTTATAATCAGCTCATCGTTAAGGCCAGCCGGAACATAACACAAACGGAAATAAACCGGATCGGTTTCTTTATCTGAAACGCTGGCCCATAAAGAATCTGCTGTGCTGAATATGGTGAAACTGATTGCACCATAATTTTTGGAATATAATGTTTTACTGCTTTTAAACTGGCCTAGTGCTGTTAGTGCCCATGGTGATAATCCTTTCATGTTGTAACTTTAAGCTGGTTAGTGTGTATGCACAACATTGTTTTTAATGCCATTGTTTTGCTGGCTTTTTAAGGCAGGTCAGGTTGACCAGGTAAGATAGAAATGGTACTGAGTGTGTTTGAATGCATGTGTTGGGGCGGAGATTTCTGTTAATTACGCGTATTTATATCAATTTTGCACGACTTGATAATTTTCATCTTATTTTAGAGAGATTTCGAATTTGTACGCATTTTCATTATCCAACCTTTGATATAAACAATATGAAAATGCACGATCAGAAACTGCAGGTTAGTGCGCTAACCGACCTGAACGAGGAACTGGAAAATTATTTCCGCAATACCATTATTCCGCAACTTTTTATTGATGCATCGTTAACGTTAAGAAAATTTACTCCTCCGGCAATGAAGCAGTTTAGCCTGCAGGAAAGTGATATCGGGAAACCAATAGCAGATGTAAAGGAAAATTTCCGCTTTCCTTCCATTCTAGAAAACATCCAGCAGGTAATAGATTCAGGAGAAATTCTTGAAAAAGAAATCCAAACTATCGATTTCCGCTGGTATCAGATGAATATACTGCCTTATATTGTGAGGAAAAGCAATAAAACCAACGGGGTAATCATCACTTTTGTGGAGATTACGATGCGCATCAGAGACCTGAAAGAGCAGGAACGGTTAATTGCCGAACATGAGCTTTTGCTTGATACGATATCGCACGACATTAAAACACCGCTGACCAGCCTTGGCTTAACCATTGAAATGTTAAAGGCATTGCCAGATAAAAGCATGGAACGGTTTCCGCTTCTGTTAGAGAAAGTAGAGAATAGCTTAAGGAAAATGAAAGATGTTATTTTCGACCTGACGGATTCGAGAAATCACCAGCAAAAGTATAAGGCTTTCCCGGAGCTGATCAGTTTTGAGCATATTGTAGAGGATGCGCGCCTTACACTTGCCCCTCAGATTTTGGAATCGGGAGCAATAATAAATACCGAAATAGAGGTTTCAGAAATGATGTTTGTGAGGCGAAAACTGCGCAGCATTGTGTATAACCTTGTTAATAATGCCATTAAATACCAGGCTGCCGGTCGTGCACCGATCATTACAATCAGAACGGCGTTAGAGGAAGGTTATGTTACCATCACGGTTTCTGATAATGGTATGGGCATAGCAAAGGAAAACCTGAATACCGTTTTTACTAAATTCCAGCGCTTAAACAATGAGGTTGAGGGTACCGGTGTTGGCCTTTACCTGGTAAGGGAAATTGTGGATTATGCAGGTGGAAAAATTACCGTAGAGAGTGAAATTGGCAAAGGATCTTCATTTAAAGTGCACTTAAAATTAGAACATTAACCAATAAGCCTGATCTTAAGCCGCTTGAAAATAACAGCTGCGGCTGTGATTAAGCTCACATAAAAATCGTGCGGTTTGTCAACAGCAGTATTTAATTGCTATTTCCAATTTTGTGGTGTAAAATTTAAAACACCCGTAAAATGGAAAAAAGAATCATAAATCCCTGGCAATGGCAGGATCAGCGCAGTTATGTACAGGCTGTTGAGGTAAAAAACGTAACAGGCACCTTATACGTTTCAGGCCAGACGGCCATTAATGATAAAGGAATCTCCAGCGATGCCGATATGAAAACCCAGTTGATTGATGCCCTGAAAAACCTGGAAACCGTAATTACACAGGCAGGTTACGAATGCAGTGGCATTGTAAGGCTGAATATTTATACCACCGCTACCTACGAGCTATGGCCGCATTTTAATATCTTTCAGGATTGGATTGCAAAACACAACATCAGGCAAGCAACTACCCTGCTCGAAGTAAAAAGCCTTTTCGAAACCTTAAAAGTAGAACTGGAAGCTACTGTGGTAAAGTAAGTTAAATCCCGGTCTGTGTTTCACAGACCGAAACTTATTTAGGGAGTTATAAATTAACGTGTTTTTGTTCGGTAAGTTTAATTCCCTGATCCCCTTTAACTGCCAGTACGTGTGTGGTACAATCTTTCGCTTTAAACAGGTCGTATCCTTCCTGCCACCAGGTTGTCATTTCCTGTTTATTAAATACAAAAGAATGGGTGGTAAGCTCGCGGTTAATGAAATAGAAATTAATTTTTACGTTTTTGCTCGCGGTCTGTAATTTCGAGATGATCAGGTCGTCGTTTGCAATCTGGTTGAGCATAAAATCGCTCGTCCGGGCAAATACCTCAATCGCATTCTGGAGGGGCGGATTATTATAAACGGCTTTTTCCTGTCTTAACACAATCGTATCAATCTCTGTTGCACCCTTTATAATCGCTTCCTGCACCGGAATCAGGTTTCCAAAGCCACCATCAGCATAATCATTTCCATTTTTCTGGTAAAGGCTCATTAATGGGGCCAGGTTGCACGATGCCCACATCCAATCGCAAAAGTCTTCATAATTACAGTCGTTGCTCGATTTGTATTCGATCAGTTGCGTAGTTAAATTGGCTACAGTAACCACCACTTCTTTACCAAGTGCCTTAATGGTTTCAAAATCTTTACGCTTAAAATTGTTCCTGATTAAATTTCTTAAACCCGTACTGTCGCCCAGCGTTTTCTGTCGCTTAAAAAACTGCTTAATAATCCCGAAATGGTTCATACGCAGTTTTACTTTCCCATTTTTGTATTTAACAATGAACGGGCAAACCGTAAAAATATCTGATTGTGAAATGGTGGTGTAAAGTTTTTTAATCCTTTCTACATCGCCAATGGCCAGAAAAGGGATGAGCAAACTCCCGGTTGAAGAACCTACAAAGAGATCATAATTTGTTTCACGGTATTTAATGAGGTATTCTGCTACACCACCGGCAAAAGCACCCTTGCTGCCGCCGCCCGAAATAACCAATGTCTTCATGTTCTGCTCCTTCGAAAGTTATTATCAAATATAATGGTTTAGTCTGAAGTCCGGAGTCAATCATCGGTAGATCAGTAATCTAATTTCAATGCGATTGTCGCCCTGAGGAATAATTTATTGCGGCCTCCAATATTTTTCCCTATCTTTTCATCCACTAACCAATATTTTCTTTTATCGATAAAACGATTTACCATCCCGGAACATGAAAACCAGTTTTAAAACAATTTTTGCCATCGGCACCTTACTTATTCTTTCCCAATTTGCTTTTGCTGCCGATATCGAAATCAAGATCAACAAACGTTACCTTAACCTTCCCGTTTCCCAAAAACAGGCCAGGGCCACTATGAAGTTCGGAATTTCAGGCAGGCAGGAGCGGGTTTTTAAGATCAGGCTGGCAAAAGACGAACCCGAATACTGGGTTTTCTGTGATGTTACGGCCTTGAAAGGACAAACGATTAAAATCAGTTACGAGGGCGATGCTGCGGGTTTACAGAAAATTTATCAGGATGATGAAATTGAAGGGCAAAAGTCCATTTACAAAGAGAAAAACCGGCCGCAGTTTCATTTCACTACCAAACGGGGATGGATAAACGACCCGAACGGCCTTATTTTTTACGAAGGCGAATATCACCTGTTTTATCAGCATAATCCATATGAGCGCGAATGGGAAAACATGTCGTGGGGCCATGCCGTAAGTAAAGATATGATCCATTGGGAAGAATTGCCAACTGCTTTAAGTCCTGATCAAACGGGTACGATGTTTTCTGGCTCAGCTGTAATTGACTATAATAACACGGCTGGTTTTAACAAAGGCAATACTCCGGCCATGGTAGCCACTTATACCGCTTTTACGGATGAAAAACAGGTGCAATGTGTGGCTTACAGCCTGGATAAAGGGCGTACCTGGACAAAATACAGTAAAAATCCAGTGATCGATTCGAAAGCAAAATGGAACAGTGTAGATACCCGCGATCCGAGGGTTTTCTGGTATAAGCCAGGCAAACATTGGGTGATGGTGCTCAATGAACGCGATGGGCACTCGATTTATAATTCGGCCAACTTAAAAGACTGGACTTTCCAAAGTCATACCACCGGCTTTTGGGAATGCCCCGATTTATTTGAACTGCCTGTTGACGGAGATAAAAATAAAACGAAATGGGTGATGTACGGCGCTTCGAACACTTATATTACCGGTACTTTTGATGGCAAGAAATTTATACCCGAATCTGGTAAACACTATTATGTAACCGGAAGCATTTATGCTGCCCAAACCTTTACCAATATCCCCGAAAGCGATGGCAGAAGGATCCAGATTGGATGGGGGAGGATTAGTCACCCCGATATGCCTTTTAACGGCATGATGCTTTTACCCACCGAACTTAAACTTAAAACCACAAAAGATGGCTTGCGTTTAGTGAGCCAACCTGTAAAAGAGGCCGGACAACTTTTCGAAAACGCTGGTGGATGGAGCAATTTAAGCGCAAAAGACGCGAACGAAAAGCTCAGTTCCTATAGTGGTACAGACAGGATCCGCATTAAAACTACGCTGAAACTTTCTCATGCCACCAGTGCCGGATTAAGCCTTTCAGGGCAGAAAATACTGGACTATGATATGAATTTTAATCTGATAAACGGTGTTTTCTATTCACCGGAAGATATGACCAGCATGGAAATTTCTGCAGATATTTTTATCGATCGTACCTCTGTTGAAGTTTTTATTGATGGTGGCGCCTATTCCTATTCAATGGAGCGAAAACCAGATGCTAAAAACACCGAAGGTTTTCAGCTTTGGGGAAATAATATCGAAATTAAAGATTTAAAAGTTTACTCGGTTAAATCTATATGGCAATAAAACAGCCTGTAGTTGAATCAATTTTTGAAAACTATAATCCTGAAACTCATTAATCCTGTTCTGAATCAGTAACATTATGAAAAATATATTTTTAGCAATTACCAGCTTATGCATTTTGCTCATTTCTAATCCGGTTTCAGCCCGGCAAGCTTATCCGGAATTGGGTATTGTAAGCGGTTTGGCGCAAGATAGTACAGCGTATGCTGCTGGGTTTAAAATGATTGGTGAATCCGTACCGAAGATACTTTCGCCTACTTTGAGTGAAGATGAATTTCAAGCCAGTTTGAAAAGAATTAAAGCCGCGAAATGTAAAGTATTAAGCTGTAACCTTTTCTTCCCGAGCAGTTTAAAAATTGCAGGCCCCGATGTAGATGAAGCGAAAGTTTTAAGTTATACCGAAACTGTGCTTTCGAGGGCAAAACTAGCGGGCGTAAAATACATTGTTCTCGGCAGTTCGGGAGCGAGAAGTATTCCGGCTGGTTACGATCTGGATAAAGCAAAAGCAGATTTCGTAATCCTTTGCAAAGAACTCGGCCAGATGGCTAGGAAAAATGAGGTGGTGATCCTGTTGGAAAACCTCGAAACCACCGAAACCAATTTCATTACCTCATTAAAAGCAGCAGCCGAAATTGTAAAGAAAGTACACGAACCCAACTTCAGGCTTAATGTTGATATTTTCCACATGCTGCGTGAAGGCGAATCGCCCGATGAAATTATTGCTGCCGCTAAACAAGTTGGCTTTTGCGAAATTGCCGAAAAAGAAAAACGTAGCCTGCCCGGTGTGGCCGGCGATGATTTCAGGCCGTACCTCAGGGCATTAAAGAAAATCAACTACAAAGGGTATATCTTTATCGAAGCCAGTACCAATAATGCCGCTGTAGAAATGCCACAGGCTTTTAAATACCTTACTAAACAAATAGAAGAGGTTTATTCAGTTAAATAATATATCAACCAAAACTCAGCTGTTATCCGGTGGCTCAGTTGGTGAAAAATAATGATTACCTAAATAATTTTCGGTGTAAACCAAAAGGCCCAATGGTTGATATGGGGACTTTTCTGTTCATTGGGTTACTATCCTGCTTTTATGCAAACGTTTGTGCAGTGAAAAATTAAAACAGCATCCGTACTTATCAATATATTGTAGGCTATAAACGCTTACCATCTTTAATGTATGATAAAAAGAACTGCTTTAGTAATATTAGCCTGCCTGTTTACCTTTAATTCTTTTGCACAACAATCAAAATCCAGGCCCAACATTGTGTACATTCTGGCCGATGACCTGGGTTATGGTGAACTGGGTAGTTATGGACAGCAGAAGATAGAAACCCCTAATTTAGATGAACTGGCCAAACGTGGCATGCGTTTTACCCAGCATTATGCCTATCCGGTTTGTGCACCCTCCAGATATGGATTGATGACAGGTATCAACTCGGGTAAAGCATTTATCCGCGGCAACCACGAGTGGGACGAACGTGGAGAAGTATGGAACTTTAAGGCAATGGAGGCCAATCCCTTTCTCGAAGGCCAGTATCCCATCCCTGATTCTACCATCACCATTGCCAAAGTATTAAAAACGGTAGGTTATCATACCGCATTGGTAGGCAAATGGGGATTGGGAAGTCCGATGACTGCTGGCGTACCCAACCGTCAGGGGTTTGATTATTTCTATGGGTTTATCTGTCAGCGGCAGGATCATACCTATTACAGCGGCCATTTATGGGAAAATGAAAACCGGGTTCCGCTTGATAATAAGATTGTTGATCCTGATGTTAAATTCCCCGCAGATCTTGATCCTTTAAACGAAAAAAACTACGAAAAATACCAGCAGAACGATTATGCGCCTGATTTTCTGATCAAAGCTGCATTAAATTTTATCGGCAAAAATAAAGATAACCCCTTCTTTTTGTACTACGCCAGTCCTTTGCCACATGTATCTTTACAGGCACCTAAAGACCTGGTTAATTACTACCACAAAAAGTTTGGCGATGAAAAGCCGTTTCTTGGAGGCTCGTACTTCCCTTGCCGCTATCCGCGTGCTACGTATGCTGCTATGATTACATTGCTCGACAGGCAGATAGGACAATTGATTAAAAAACTGAAGGATGAAGGTGTTTACGATAATACAATCATCATGTTCTGCGCCGATAACGGTACCGCGTTTAATGCAGGGGCTGATCCCGTATTTTTTAACAGCAACGGCCCTTTTAAGGGCGAATACGGCTGGGGGAAAGGTTTTGTGAGAGAAGGGGGCATCAGAGAACCGTTCATCGTATCCTGGCCGGGTAAAGTAAAAGAAGGTGCTACAAGCGACCTGATCTCTTCAACTTTGGATATGATGCCAACCTTTTGCGACCTCCTGAAGATCAACACACCATCCGGAATTGACGGATTAAGTATTTTACCAACCATTTTGAATAAAGGAAAACAGGTACAGCATGATTACCTCTACTTCGAATATCCCGAATATGGCGGACAACAAGCCATCCGCATCGGGAACTGGAAAGGAGTAAGATTAGATATGTTAAAAGGCAATGATAAATGGACATTGTACGATCTGAATACCGACCTGAAAGAACAAAATGATGTGGCATCGGCCCATCCCGATATCATTAAGCAAATGGTTGCCATTTCGAAAAAAGAACACCGTACCCCGCTAATTAAACGTTTCGAAATACCTGTTCTGGAAAAGGAAAAACGAGAGTATTAAGTAACTTTTAGCTGTTTAAGATAGCTAATATCGTCGTAATATTTAAATTTGGCCGATTACAATTTTCCTCAACATGACCTATATAGAAAAATTACAGGCCTTGCGTACGTTAATGGCCGGGCATAATATAGATGCCTATATCATTACCGCGGCCGATCCGCATATCAGCGAATATCTGCCGGCGCATTACAAAGCCATTCCGTTTGTTAGTGGTTTTACAGGCTCTGCCGGAACGCTGGTAATTACACAGGAATTTGCAGGTCTTTGGACAGATTCGAGGTATTTTACACAGGCAGAGGCGCAATTGAGCGGTTCGGGTTATGAACTGGTAAAATTAAAAATACCGCATACGCCCGAGTACATCGATTGGTTGTCCGGAGTTTTACCTAAAGGTGCCACGGTCGGCTTTAATTACCAGTTAATCACCGTTACATTGGCTACAGCGCTAAAAAATAGCCTGCAGCAACAACAAATAGCGATAACCAATGTAGATTTCGTTAGCGAGATATGGACCGATAGGGTAGGCCTTCCAGCGGAGAAAGCTTATTTAATCGATGCAGAAGCTGCCGGCCTCAGCATCTCAGCTAAAATAACGCAGGTAAGAACCAACTTAATTGCATACGGAGCCGGTTATCACTTTATTTCCGCACTTGATGATATTGCCTGGCTTTTTAACTTGCGTGGCAGTGATGTAGATTACAATCCGGTTGCTTTAAGCTTTGCTTTAATCACACCAAACGAAACAAAGCTTTTCATCAATGAAGAAAAACTTTCAAAGAACGATATAGAGACTTTAAATCAGCAGGGAGTAGATTTATATCCCTATCATGAAGCAGGTAATGCACTGGAAACGCTGCCAGAAGAGGCTACGGTTTTTATTGATCCAAAACGGACATGCTTTGGCCTCTGTCAGCTTTTACCCCAAACAGCTAAAATAATTTCAGGGATTAATCCGGTCACACATTTAAAAAGCCTGAAAAACGGCACGGAAATCAAACATATCCGGAAAGCCATGCTGCATGATGGTGTAGCTTTAACCAGGTTTTTTAAATGGCTGGAAGATCGTCTGGGAAAAGAAAAAATTACAGAGTGGTCTGCTGCTCAAAAACTGGATGCTTTCAGGGCTGAAAATGCTTCTTTCGTTGGTTTAAGCTTTAATACCATTTCGGGCTATAATGCCAATGGTGCACTGCCACATTATACTGTAACGCCGGAAAGCGATCAGGAAATCAATGGCGATGGTTTGTTTCTGGTCGATTCAGGAGGACAGTACCTTTATGGCACAACCGATATTACAAGGGTGATACCCATCGGCAATTGCACAGTACGCCAGGCCGACGATTATACTTTGGTGTTAAAAGGTTTGATAGAAGGATCTAAACTCATCTTTCCGGCAGGTACAAATGGTTACCAGATCGATGCTGTTTGTAGAAAACCCCTTTGGGAGTATGGAATCAACTTCGGCCACGGCACAGGTCACGGTATTGGTTTTTTTCTGAACGTACATGAAGGACCTCAGACCATTAGCCCGGCTAATGTAGATATTGCCTTTAAGCCTGGCATGGTAACCTCAATCGAACCTGGTATTTATCGTCCTGCAAAACACGGTGTGAGGATCGAGAACCTGGTTTTATGCATTTCCCACAACCATACTGAATTTGGTGATTTCCTCGCTTTCGAAACATTAACCTTATGTTACATTGATACTTCGGTTATAAATAAATCACTTTTAGAAAGCCATCAGCTGGCCTGGTTAAACCACTATAATCAAACAGTTTTTAACCAGCTTCAACCTTTGCTTTCTGTAGAAGAAGTTGCATGGCTGAAAGAGAAATGTAAGGCGATTTAATTTATCATCATTTCAGGAGGCCAGTTATAACAAATGAAGAATTTGGAATGACAGGTGTATCCTTGAATCATAATTTCGACAGGGTGGAGAAATCTTTAAAATTATAATTAGAGATTTCTCCTAAGATCACGATTGAGCACTATTCTACGATAATCTTCAATGAAATATTTTATAATTTCTTGAGCTTTACAACAAAGTTTTTATTATTATATTCACTATTATGAATTGATAATGAATAAACTGTATAGCTTGATGGTATTATATGTTAATATAAAATTACTTAAAGTGTTATCATTCAATTATATAAATAAATTATTCGGAATTAAATATTGAATAAAAACTTTAATTGTATGTGATTGCTCTTACTAAATCAGATACTTATTCAATCACAAATTTGATAATCAATTGTTTATAGTCTTTAATTTAATTACTGTCAGATTTTGTACTAATTTTTCGGTAAGCAGAATATTATTATGACTTTTATAAATAGCTTATAATTTGCAAATACAACCCATATTTTAGCCATTCTGTTTAATAGCTATTGCATAAAGATCACTTTTGGGATATTTGCCTAATTCATAAAAATATGTTTGAAAAGAAAGTTTACCTCCAACGACGCTCCGCATTAAAATCAAAAATCAATTCCGGGATATTACTCTTTCTGGGTAACGAAGATAGTCCCATGAACTATAAAGATAACACCTACCATTTTAGGCAGGACAGTACCTTTTTGTATTACTTTGGGATCAGCGAACCTTCACTGGCTGCAATTATTGATTTAGAGGAAGATGAAACCATTCTGTTCGGCAACGAAATGGGCATTGATGATATCGTTTGGATGGGTCGTCAAAAAACATTAGCCGAAAAAAGTGCAGACTCAGGCTTAACCAAAGTGCTGCCCCTTGATCAACTTGATACCTACCTCGATCAATATCAGATAAAAAAACGTGCCGTTCATTTTTTACCACCGTATCGCCCGGAGAATAAAATTAAACTGGCAAATTGGTTTAACATTCCGATTGGTCAGCTTAAAGAACATGCATCGCTTGATTTTATAAAGGCAGTTGTTTCACAGCGTTCAGTTAAGTCAGCTGAAGAAATAGTAGAACTGGATCGTGCCGCATCGCGCTCTGCCGATATTCATCTAATGGTAATGCAACAGGCAAAACCCGGGATGTACGAGCGTGAGCTTGCAGCAAAAATACAGGGCGAGGCATTGGCCTCGGGAGGCAATCTGGCTTATCCGGTTATCCTCACCGTTCAGGGCGAAATTCTCCATAACCACTACCACGGAAACCAGCTTAAAGAGGGCCAGTTAGTACTCAACGATTCGGGTGTGGAAACCGCTTTAGGTTATGCCGGCGATCTTACCCGTACTTTTCCGGTGGGCAAGAAATTCAGCCCTGAGCAAAAAGATGTTTACGATATCGTACTCAATGCCTATACCCACGCTAAAAACCTTTTGGCTCCCGGTGTTAGGTATTTAGATGTACACCTGGCTTCCTGTAAAATGCTTGCGCAGGGTTTAAAAGATATTGGATTGATGAAAGGAAATGTAGACGATGCCGTACAGGCTGGTGCGCATGCCATGTTTTTTCAATGCGGCACCGGCCATATGATGGGCCTCGATGTACATGATATGGAAGATTTAGGCGAGCAATATGTAGGTTATACCGACGAGCTGGTTAAAAATACAGCACAGTTTGGTTTAAAATCGTTAAGATTAGGCAAGGCGCTCGAAGCAGGTTATGTATTAACTGTTGAGCCCGGAGTTTACATCATCCCCGAACTGATTGACCGCTGGAAAGCCGCCAATCAATTTACTGAATTTATCAACTACGATAAGTTAGAGCAGTTTAGAAACTTTAGCGGCATCAGGGTAGAAGATGATTTTCTGGTTACCGAAAACGGAAGCAGAATGTTAGGTAAACATTTAGCCTTAACTACTGCAGAAGTTGAATCGATCAGAAGCGGTGCTTATTAAAAAATAAACATTAAAATGCCGTTAGATGGTAGCATCTGACGGATCACCTAAATGGTATTCTTTTTCGAAAGAATACCATTTTTTTTTGCGCTCGTCTCATTATTTCATTTTGAGCGTATTCTACATGATGATTATTCCTCTGGTCATTTACCTGCTGATTTAAATGGTGCATTTCCGGTCGGTATTGGTTAAAATCCAACAATGTTGCCATTTACATATCCCCTAAATTTGAAAATCATTTAAAAGTTTATTCATATTAAACCTAAATGATGATAGTTTAATTAACTAAAGCTAAAATTTAGTTAAAATTCATATCAATCTTAATATTAAAAATATAAAAGTAAATGAGTATCAAATGGACGGGAGTTTTTCCTGCTGTAACCACTAAGTTTACAGCGAATGATGAATTGGATTTTCCGGCTTTCGATTTAAATATCGAAGCACAGCTGGAAGCAGGCGCAGAAGGCATTATTTTGGGTGGATCACTTGGCGAAGCCAGTGTGCTTACTGATGAAGAAAAATTTGGCCTGCTGTCGCACACTTTAAGCCTCGTAAACGGCCGTGTACCTGTTTTGTTGAACATTGCAGAGTCTACCACAAAAAAAGCGATTGAAGCCGCTAAAAAAGCAGAATCACTTGGCGCAAACGGATTGATGTTATTGCCACCAATGCGTTATAATGCAGCGGCCGATGAAACCCTTGCATTTTTCGGGGCGATTGCAGAAAGCACCAGTCTGCCCATCATGATTTACAACAATCCGGTCGACTATAAAATCGAGGTAACACTGGATATGTTTGAAGTGTTAACCAAATATGATAACATCCAGGCGATAAAAGAATCAACGAGAGATGTTTCAAATGTTACCCGTTTAATCAACCGCTTTGGCGACCGGTTTAAAATCTTTACCGGTGTAGATCCCCTGGCGATGGAAAGTATCGTAATGGGTGCCCATGGATGGGTTGCAGGCTTGGTTGATGCTTTTCCAAGAGAAACCGTAGCAATTTTCAGGCTGATCAAGCAAAACCGCATTGCCGAAGCCCTCACCATTTACCGCTGGTTTTTACCTGTGTTGGAACTGGATATCCACGCCAAATTGGTACAATACATTAAACTGGCAGAGGTAGCCACTGGCTTAGGAACAGAGGCTGTGCGTGCCCCACGTTTACCGTTAAGCGGGGCAGAAAGAGAAAAAGTATTGAAAATTATCAACGATGCATTAGCTGTTCGTCCTGAATTACCAGCCGGAAGTTGGGGCAAATAGTTTAAAAATCAAATATGAACGGAAAAAATATTGTAGCCGGTGCCTATGCAGAAGTTAATGAAAAAAGCCTTAAAGCCGTTAATCCTGCTACAGGATTAACGCTTGATGGCGAATTTTCTAAAGCAAACAAAAGTTTGGTTGATGAAGCCTTAGCAGCAGCAACTACGGCTTTCTATAGTTACAAAAGTTTAAATAAAGACCTTAAGGCAGCTTTTTTAAATGCCATTGCCGACGAAATTGCCCACCTTGGTGAAGAACTGGTAAACAGGGCTTCGGCCGAAAGTGGCCTGCCATTACCCCGCCTGCAGGGCGAACTGGGCAGAACCACCGGGCAGTTAAGGTTATTTGCCAATCTTGTTTCCGAAGGCTCTTGGGTGGATGCGATTATAGATACAGCCCTGCCTGAAAGGCAACCTTTACCTCGTCCGGATATCAGAAGAATGCTGGTGCCGGTTGGCCCGGTAGTGGTTTTTGGCGCGAGTAACTTTCCGCTTGCTTTTTCGGTAGCAGGAGGTGATACCGCTTCGGCGCTGGCTTCTGGTTGTCCGGTAGTAGTAAAAGTACATCCGGCACATTATGGTACCAGTGCTTTAGTAGGCGGAGCCATTATAAAAGCTGTGGATAAAACCGGGATGCCAAAAGGTGTTTTTTCCATGTTATATGATGATGGTTATAGCATAGGAGCTAATCTTGTGCAACATCCGTTAACCAGGGCAGTAACTTTTACAGGTTCGTATAAGGGAGGCATGGCTTTGATTAATTTAGCGCAACAGCGTGAGCAACCTGTCCCGGTTTTTGCCGAAATGGGAAGTATTAATCCGGTTATTTTTCTTCCGCAGGCTATAGAAAAACAGGCAGCAGAACTGGCCAAAAAATATGCAGCTTCTATTACTTTGGGTGCCGGTCAGTTTTGTACTAACCCTGGTTTATTACTCGCTGTTCAGTCTCCGGGGCTCGATAATTTTAAAATTGTTTTAAAAGAAGCCATTGCGGTTATCCCATCAGCAACCATGCTTACCGAAGGCATTGCAGGCAATTATGGTCAACTTTCTGCAGAAATTATAAATGAAGCAGGAGTTGAGGTTATAGCTTCATCTAATCTGAATAATAATGAATTAAAAAATCAATCTCAGGCAAAAATTGCGCAAGTAAGTGCCGCTGATTTTATCAAAAACCCAAAACTCCGTGAAGAAATTTTTGGACCATATTCTTTGCTGGTAGTGGCTGATGATGTTGCTGAACTTGAAAAAGCAATTGATGTATTGGAAGGACAATTGACCGTAACCCTGATGGCCGAAAAGCAGGAGCTTCAGCATTATGAAGTCTTGCTTAGTAAACTCACCGGTAAAACCGGAAGGATCATTTTAAACGGCGTGCCTACCGGAGTGGAAGTTTGTGCAGCTATGCAACATGGCGGGCCTTTCCCGGCAACTAACGATAGCCGCTTTACATCAGTAGGTTCTACTGCAATCAACCGTTTTGTAAGGCCATTGGCTTATCAGGACTGGGAACAGGAACTTTTACCGGATGAACTGAAGGACGGTAACCCTTTAAATATTTTCAGAACCGTTAATCAAAAATTAACCAAATCTCATGAGTAAAACATTTTTTTGTGTAGATGCGCACACCTGTGGAAATCCGGTGAGGCTGGTTGCAGGTGGTGGTCCACAGCTTATTGGCTCAAATATGAGTGAAAAACGTCAGCATTTTTTAAAAGAATTTGACTGGATCAGAACGGGTTTAATGTTCGAGCCACGTGGGCATGATATGATGTCGGGCAGTATTCTCTATCCCCCTCACGATCCGGATAACGACGTTGCCGTGCTCTTTATCGAAACCAGCGGCTGTTTACCCATGTGCGGCCACGGAACAATTGGCACCATTACCATTGCGATTGAAGAAGGACTGATTAAACCAAAAGTACCCGGTATAATCAGAATGGAAGCTCCGGCAGGGCTTGTGTTAATCGAATACAGGCAGGAAGGAAGAAAAGTTAAATCTGTTAAGTTAAAAAATGTAGCTTCCTATCTCGCTGCTGAAAACCTGGAAATTGAATGTCCGGATTTAGGACTGCTTACTTTTGATGTAGCTTACGGAGGCAATTTTTATGCGATTGTTGATCCTCAGCAGAATTTTCCCGGATTGGAAAACTATTCAGCCTCACAATTAATTACCTGGAGCCAAACCATCAGAAAACGCATTAACGAAAAATATACTTTTGTTCACCCGCTTGATCCGACAATAAACGGCTGTAGCCATGTATTATGGACAGGCAAAACAATCGACCCAGCATCAACCGCCCGAAATGCCGTTTTTTATGGCGATAAAGCCATCGATCGGTCACCTTGTGGTACCGGTACTTCTGCACGCATGGCGCAGTGGCATGCCAAAGGGAAATTAAAATTGGGAGAAGATTTTATCCACGAAAGTTTTATCGGCAGTAAATTTACAGGGAGGGTAGAAGAAGAAGTAGAACTGAATGGAATTAAAGCAATTATCCCGAGTGTAGAGGGCTGGGCAAAAGTATTTGGTTACAATACGATTAAAATTGATGCCGAAGATGATCCATACGCACATGGATTTCAGGTGATATAGTAAGTTTTTAAATTGATCAGTAAATAAAATAAAAGAATGTCGAAGGTATTAATTATTGGTGGTGGGATTGTGGGTTTAACTTCAGCATATTACCTGCAAAAAAAAGGATACGAAGTAACTGTTTTAGATAAAGGCGACATTACCGACAACTGCTCTTTTGGTAATGCGGGAATGATTGTACCGAGCCATTTTGTGCCTTTGGCTGCACCCGGAATGATTAAACAGGGTATCAGATGGATGTTTAACAGTAAAAGTCCGTTTTACGTCCGCCCGTCATTAAGTTCAAATCTCATTAATTGGGGACTGAAATTTATGAAACATGCCACTGCAAAACATGTTAGCCAATCGGCAGAACCTTTGCGCGATCTTTCTTTATTAAGTAAAAAGCTATACGAAGACCTGGCAAAAGAGCCGGATTTTAATTTCGGGCTCACCAATAATGGTATTCTTGCCTTTTACAAAACGGAAAAGGCAGGTGAAGAAGAAGCTCATCTGGCAGCAAGAGCAAAAGAACTGGGTTTGGATATGGCCGTATTAAGCGTCAATGAGTGCAGGGCACTACAGCCCGGTTTAAAGCTGGATGTTTTAGGCGCGGTACATTACCGTTGCGATGCACACCTCTATCCAACAAAATTAATGAATGCTTTACTCGGATATTTAACCGAAAATGGTGTAAAAATTGAACGGGGGAAGGAGGTTGATCAGATAAAAGTGGCAGGCAATCGCATCACGAAAGTTTTTACAGGGATACAGGCCTGGGAAGCAGATCAGTATGTGATAGCTACTGGCTCCTGGTCGCCTGCGGTGGCTAAAATGGCCGATATCAACATATCTTTAATGCCAGGAAAAGGCTATTCTTTTATGGAAGCCGAACCACAAAACCGTTTAACTATTCCGGCATTGTTATGCGAAGCGAGGGTAGCCATTACACCAATGAACGGTCAGATCAGGTACGGAGGGACAATGGAATTGGATAAAATTAATAACCGGATAAACATGCAGCGGGTTAAAGGCATTGTAGAATCGGTGCCGGCTTATTTCCCTGATTTAAAGCCTGAACTTCCGGCGGAAAAAGACATCTGGTATGGTTTCCGTCCATCTTCCCCGGATGGTTTACCTTACATAGGCAGAAGTGAAAAAAGAGATAACCTGATCATTGCAACTGGTCATGGCATGATGGGTTTGAGTTTAGGCCCTGCAACGGGATTACTTGTTAGCCAGATTGTTGCCGGAACTGCAACTGATTTAAAATTGGAACCTTTTGCAGTATCGCGTTAACTTACTGTTTAAGTAGACGGATTTGTAATCCCAAAATAGATGTTTTCATTTTTTGCAGTGGTCCGGACTTATATCAGATATAATCTGCCATATATTGTTAAATTATAGCAGGATTTTAACCTGATTTGGTATTTGTTTGATTTTTATGGTTAATATCCTTACATTCAATTCATAATCTGTAAACTGAACCAAATCTAACCAGACTATGAAAGTATTACCATTTACCCTGCTTGTGCCCGATGATAAGAGTGTTATATCGGAACACATCGAATTGCCGTATTTTTATCAATATCTGCACCGCCACGACGAATGGCAGATCACTTATATCGAAAGTGGAGAAGGTACTTTAATTGCAGGGAACGATATGCATAGCTTCCGGTCGGGCGATATTTTTGTAATCGGTGCAAAGCTTCCGCATTTATTTAAAAGTAATCCTGAATATTTTTCGGCAGATAGCCATAAAACAATCAAAGCATGTTCGGTTTATTTCAATCCCAATGGCATTCTTGCTTCATTGTTCAATCTTCCGGAAATGAAAATGGCAAGCGCTTTTTTGACTAAAAATAAACACGGTTTTAAAATTCCTCTTGGCTTTACCAAAGATATCGTGGCCAAATTATTCAATGTTCATCACGCAACGGGTGTAGATGTACTGTTTAATTTTTTAAAACTGATCAACAGTTTGCAGGATTTAAACGAAAATGTAGAATCCCTCTGCTCGGATATTTATTCAACTAATGTTAGCGAAAATGAAGGGATGCGGTTGAGTAAGATCATCAGTTTCATTACCCAGAATTACAATAACCAGATTTCATTGGAAGATGTAGCCAATACCGCTTTTATGACTCCGCAAGCCTTTTGCAGGTACTTTAAAAAGCACACCGGACACACTTTTGTTTCATTTTTAAACGAAGTGAGAATCAACGACGCATGTAAGAGCCTGATCTCGGGCGAAAAAGCAGATTGTATTTCAGGAGTAGCTTATAAAGCCGGTTTTAATAGTATTACTAATTTTAACAGGGTATTTAAAAGCATTATCGGCCAATCGCCACGGTCTTATATCGATACTTACAACAACGTAAGTAAAGTGAATTACGTAGGCGCTTAAACGAATAGATTATCTTCTTTCATCATAAAACATAGCCGTTTTTTCAAATGGAGGGAGATGCCTTTTACCTGATTTTTAAAATGTTGCTTATCGTAAAGTGCAACCAACGCTCATAATCCCGTATTTATAACCAAAAAATATAATAATGACTTTTTCTAAGGCCAAAATGCCAGTAATTTTTATTCTGTTAAATTTAGTTCTTTTTCAAACAAAAGCGCAACATTTAAAACTAAGTCCTTATGCTCCGGGCGCTGTAGAAATGGCTAGCGCGTATCAATTATCTGCTAAACTCGATACTGCATTACGCAATATTCCAACCAATAATGATATTGTTCCTTACTGGAAAAAAGATGGAAGTGCATTCTGGTATAAGAAGAACCTGCCCAACCGAACCTGGGAATATTATTATGTAGATGCGGCAAGCGGAAAACGTAAGTTGGCGTTCGATCATGATATCGTAGCCAGGAATATTGAGAAAATTACCGGTAAGAAACAAAATCCGCTAAAACTTCAATTTGCTGAATTGTATTTCGCTGAACAGGGAAATACCGCGAAAATAAAAATACAGGATAACTGGTTTCAACTCAATCTTGGCGATTTTAGCCTGACCAATACCAGCGACACCACAATTTACCGCTATTTTGCTAAAAAAGCCTTACAACAACGTCGGTCGCGTTGGCAAAGGAACCGCGAATTGCGGAAATCGCCAGATGGTAAAAACGAAATCCTGATTCGTGGAGGAAACCTGTTCGTGGTCGATCTTAAAACCAAAGCAGAAACACAATTGAGCACCGATGGCAATGCCGGCAAACCCTATGGCGATTTTGAATGGTCGCCGGATAGCAAAACTATAGTGGCTTACAAAACCGATCCCAAAGAAATTAAAAAAGTACATTATGTACTGAGTTCCGTTCCCGGTACTACACGGGGCGAGTTAAAATCAAGAGAATATGCACAGCCGGGCGATGATTTTACGGCGTACCAACCCTACATTTTTAATGTATCAGCTAAAACTGCCATTAAGGTAGATGCAGATCCGATTGATTTTTTCGGTCCGCCAGACCTGCATTGGCGTTCGGGCAGCAGCAGGTATTACAGCTACGAAAAAGTAGACAGGGGCCATCAGCGTTTCAGGGTAATTGAAGTAGATGTGCTAACGGGTAAAACCAAAAATATCATCGACGAAAAAACAAAAACTTTCATTTACGAAAGCCGGATTTATACCCGTTACCTGCCTAAAACAAATGAAATGTTATATACCAGCGAGCAGGATGGCTGGCAGCACCTTTATCATGTAAATACGCTCAGCGGGAAACAGTCGATCATTACTAAAGGAGATTATGTGGTGCTTGATATTGATAGTGTAGACGTAATAAAGCGCCAGGTTTGGTTCAGGGCCTGCGGCATGAATAATGGAGAAGATCCATATTTTATCCACTATTACCGCATTGGTTTTGACGGTAAAGGCCTGATTGGCCTTACGCCCGAAAATGGCAACCACAGCCTCAGTTTTTCTCCCGATCGTAAATATTACCTTGATACCTATTCTCAGGTCAATGTTCCACCAGTTACAGCATTAAGGTTAACGGCGAGCACAAAAAAAATAACTGAAATAGAACACGGGCAAAAGGAGGCGTATTTGGCTACTGGTGTTAAATTACCTGAGGTATTTGTAGCTAAAGGACGCGATGGTGTAACCGATATATGGGGCATTGTTTGCTTTCCATCAAACATGGATGCCAGCAAAACCTATCCCGTGATCGAAAATATTTATGCAGGTCCGCACGATAGTTTTGTGCCTAAAAACTTTTTACCGGCCAGCGAAATGCAAAGTATGGCTGAATTAGGGTTTATTGTAGTGCAGATTGACGGAATGGGAACGGCTAACCGGTCTAAAGCCTTTCATGATGTATGCTGGAAAAATATTGCCGATGCCGGTTTTCCTGACCGGATATTATGGATGAAAGCCATGGCAGCGAAATATCCGAATGCAGATATTACACGCGTGGGAATTTATGGTACTTCTGCAGGTGGACAAAGCTCAACGGGGGCACTGTTATTTCATCCGGAGTTTTACAAAGCGGCCGTTTCTGCTTGTGGTTGCCATGATAACCGTATCGACAAACAGTGGTGGAACGAGCAATGGATGGGGTATCCCGTAGGACCGCATTATGAAGAACAATCTAACATTACAAATGCGGCCAAATTACAGGGCAATTTATTTCTGATTGTTGGCGAAGCGGACGAAAATGTACCGCCAGAATCAACCTATCGGTTAGCAGATGCCTTAATCAAAGCGAATAAAAATTTTGATATTTTAAGCATACCAGGGATGGGCCATAGTGATGGAGGTATTTATGGACGGAGGCGTAAGCGCGATTTTTTTGTGAAACACCTGCTTAATGCCGAACCGCCAAATCCAAATATTTCAAAGTAGATTGGTCATTGGTCATTAGTTCAGTAGTCATTGGTCATTGGTCATTAGTTTATTGGTCATTAGTTATTGGTTATTTATTCAATTGCTACTATAAACCGTCGATTGCAAACTGTTAACTGATTTTTTTTAACTGATAATCGGTACATTAGTGCCAAATCATTTTAATCATCAGTAAATATGTTGCCAAAGATCAGAATATCCGGTTTGTTTTTGTTTTTCTTAGCATTTAATGCATTTGCAGCACATGCAGCGAAGAGAGATTTCTATCAGATTAAAATTTACCATTTAAAAAACGATGCGCAGGAAAAAACCGTGGATGAGTATTTACAGAAAGCTTATTTGCCCGCACTCCACCGATCCGGAATTGCAAAAGTGGGCGTGTTTAAACCTATTGTAAGCGATCCGGCTGCGGTTAATGAAAAACTTATCTATGTATTTATTCCTTTAAAATCAGTCAATAGCATTTTAGAACTCGATAAAAAACTTGCAAAAGATCAGCAATATAGCATCGAGGGCAAGACCTATCTGGATGCGATATATAACGATGCGCCTTATGAACGCCTTGAATCCATTATTTTACAAGCTTTTGAAGGTGCACCCGCTTTTATGCTGCCCAAATTAAAATCACCAATGAAAGAACGGGTATATGAACTAAGGAGTTACGAATCGCCTACCGAAAAATATTACCAGAACAAAGTGCTGATGTTCAATAAAGGCGATGAAATAGGTTTATTTAAGCGGCTTAATTTTAATGCCGTATTTTACGGAGAAGTAATTTCAGGAAGCCGCATGCCGAACCTGATGTACCTCACTACCTTTGAGAATAAGGCAGACAGAGATGAACACTGGAAGGCTTTTTCTGCCGATGATTATTGGAAAAAGTTATCTGCAATGCCAGAGTATCAGCACAACGTTTCTAAAAACGATACAAAATTTATTTACCCCACCGATTATTCGGATATTTAAGTTGGTTTATTGGTCATTAGTCATTAGTTGATTGGTCATTAGTTCATTGATCATTGGTTATTGGTCATTTTGTCGAATAATCGACTTATAACTTCAGACTAATGACTCCGGACTAAACAGAAATCAACTGCTCAATTGCGTTTAAAAAATTTGTAAAATCGAGTGGTTTTGATAAAAATTTACACTTATTAGCAAAAGCATCGATTGCCTGTGTGCCCTGCGTACCTAAAATTACAACATATTTTACGCTGTTTTTGAGCATCCTGGCTACATCAATGCCCGACATATCCATTTGTACGTCTAAAAAAAGGAAATCTATTTTTCCGAATGTCCAGAAAGCGGCCATAGCATCTACTTTATCCGTAAAGCTGCCTTTAAGTTCAAGTTTATCTATTTGGGAAACGAAATTTTCGAAAAGTGGCTTACTCATGCGGCTATCATCAATGATCACGCAACTATAAGCTTTAGGTACTAAAAGGTTCATTAATCTGATTTTGCCATCTGTATGCAAAACGCCTGCCATAAATCCTTATTAATTGTAAAATTTTTAGGTAGAATGGTCTATCGGTTACCGGTTAACCGGCTCTCAACTCTAAACCCCGGTTCCTTACTCAAGCGCTTTGCTAAATAAAGTAAAAAACATGATAGACAAACGATTGCGCGGTGTTTGTGCTTAAAAACACAGCGTTTCCTTATGCATCATTGCTAACTTTAGCCAACAGCAGCTTGTACAATAAGCTTGCCTAACTACATAACATAACCAAATCAAATCTTAATGGCCCTGCAACCCTTTTACAAACGCTCTAAAACCATAATCCTGTTAGCATTTACGGCTCTTTTTTACGCATTTCCAGCCTATGTTTTCGCACAGGAAATGGCGCAAAAAAACAACCAGCCTGCTCAAAAAAGCATCAGGGTAACTGATGTAAAAAAGATCAATTCAACCACAATTGAGTTATTGCTTACCGATAACCAGCGCTTAACAGTCGATTTTTATGGCGATAATATTTTCCGCCTTTTTCAGGATCCCACCGGTGGGTTTATCCGTGACCCTGAAGCAAAACCAGAGGCTAAAATTCTGGTAGAAAATCCGCGCAGGCCGGTATCGAAACTGGAAATTAAGGATGAAAATAATCAGTTATTCATTTCTACAGCAAAGATAACCGTTCTGATCGATAAAAATACTTCTTTAATTAAGGTCATTAACCTCGCTACACAGGCATTGGCTTTAGAAGAACTTATCCCCATTCAGTTCGAAAAAGGAAAAGTAACACTCAGCTTTAAAGAAAATCCGGATGAATATTTTTACGGGGGCGGTGTGCAAAATGGTCGTTTCTCGCATAAAGGAAAAGCCATTTCCATCGAAAACCAAAACAGCTGGACAGACGGTGGAGTAGCTACGCCAACACCTTATTACTGGTCTACAAACGGTTATGCCGTAATGTGGTACACCTTTAGTAAAGGAAATTACAATTTTGGTGCTAAAGAAAAAGGACTGGTTAAATTAACACACGAAACCGGTTACCTGGATGCCTTTTTTATGGTAGACAATGGTGCCGTGCCTTTATTGAATGATTTTTACCAGCTTACAGGGAATCCTGTATTATTGCCGAAATTCGGTTTTTACCAGGGACATTTAAATGCCTACAACCGCGATTTTTGGAAAGAAGATGAAAAAGGAACTTTGTTTGAAGATGGAAAACGCTACAAGGAAAGCCAGAAAGATAACGGCGGGATAAAAGAATCATTAAACGGCGAGAAAAACAATTATCAGTTTTCAGCACGTGCGGTGATTGATCGCTACAAAAAGAATGACATGCCCTTGGGCTGGGTGCTTCCTAACGATGGTTATGGGGCAGGATATGGCCAAACCGAAACATTGGACGGCAACATTCAAAACTTAAAAAGTTTTGGCGATTATGCCCGTAAAAACGGTGTTGAAATAGGTTTGTGGACCCAATCAGATCTTCATCCTAAAACCGGGGTAAGTGCTTTATTACAGCGCGATATCATCAAAGAAGCCAGAGATGCCGGTGTTCGTGTATTAAAAACCGATGTAGCCTGGGTAGGCGCAGGTTACTCTTTCGGGTTAAACGGGGTAGCCGATGTAGCGCAAATTATGCCTTATTATGGCAACAGCAGCAGGCCTTTCATCATCTCGTTGGATGGCTGGGCAGGTACACAGCGCTATGCAGGCATCTGGTCGGGCGATCAAACCGGCGGGGTATGGGAATATATCCGTTTTCACATTCCAACCTACTTAGGTTCAGGTTTATCCGGTCAGCCAAACATTACCTCCGATATGGATGGTATTTTTGGTGGTAAAAATCAAACCATCAACACCCGCGATTTTCAATGGAAAACCTTTACGCCAATGCAGTTGAACATGGATGGCTGGGGTGCCAACGAAAAATATCCGCACGCTTTAGGAGAACCTGTGGCTTCTATCAACCGAAATTATTTAAAGCTGAAATCCGAATTAATACCTTATACCTATAGCATCGCGAAAGAAGCCCTTACAGGTTTGCCGATCATCAGGGCCATGTTCCTGGAATATCCAAATGCTTATACCAAAGGAATTTCAACACAGTATCAGTATTTATATGGCCCGTCTTTTCTGGTAGCACCAATTTATCAGGCGACTAAATCAGACGATAAAGGAAATGATATCCGCAACGGCATTTACCTGCCGGAAGGAACCTGGATCGATTATTTTACCGGTGAAAAATATACCGGAAACTGCATCCTCAACAGTTTTGCCGCACCACTTTGGAAATTACCCGTTTTCGTTAAAAATGGAGCCATTATTCCGATGACAAATCCAAACAACAATGTTGCTGAGATTAATAAAGCCAATAGGATTTACGAACTTTATCCATCAGGGAATACCTCATTTACCGAATATGATGATGATGGAACAACAGAAGCGTACAAAATAGGTAAAGGTGCGTCGACCTTAATTGAGTTGACATCAGATCAAAAAAATAATGCTGCGGTAACCATTAATATTACAAAAGGTGATTTTGAGGGTTTTATTAAAGAAAAAACAACCGAATTGGTGGTTAACGCAACAGAAAAGCCTAAAAAGCTTACGGCTAGGGTGGGGAATGATAAAATTAAACTCACAGAAGTAAATTCAAAAGAGGCGTTTTTGAAACAGAGCAACGTATTCTTTTATGATGCCACACCGAACTTGAACCGTTTTGCTACAAAAGGCAGCGATTTTGAAAAAGTTGTAATTACAAAAAATCCTCAGGTTTTAATCAAAATTCAGGCTACCGACATTACAATCAATCCTGTAACGGTTAATATAGATGGCTTTAAATTTGAACCTGCTGATAAACAACGCGTATCAACAGGAAAGTTAGCTGCTCCGTTGCACGCAAGTGTCACCGATAAAAACAAAGAAGCTTACTCACTTACCCCAACGTGGAGCAAAGTAAATCATGCAGATTTTTATGAAATCGATTTCAATGAAATGCACTACACCACCATCCGCGATACGGCCCTGTTATTTGATGGTTTATCGGCCGAAACGCCTTACACATTTAAATTGCGTGCGGTAAATAAGGATGGTTATTCTGACTGGACTGAAATTAAAGCTACCACTAAATCTAATCCTTTAGAATTTGCCATTCAGGGTATTGCGGCCCAAACTACAGCTGAAAATCAGGATGGTGAGGGCGTTGATAAATTATTTGATTTTGATGAAGGTAACATATGGCACACCAAATGGGGTGTAAAATCGGTTCCTTTTGATATGGTGATCGATCTTAAATCAATTAATCAGCTGGATAAATTTCATTACCTGCCACGTAGCGGGAGAGGCAACGGAATATTATTAAAAGGTAAAGTGTTTTACAGCAACAATAAAGAAAGCTGGACGGATGCAGGCACTTTTGAGTGGGCAAATAATGGTGATGTTAAAATATTTAACTTCACAAGTCATCCAACTGCTCGTTACATTAAAATTGCAGTTGCCGATGGTGTGGGTGGTTTTGGATCTGGACGCGAATTATACGTGTTTAAAGTTGCCGGAACCGAAAGTTACCTGCCCGGCGATATCAATAACGACCGTTTGATTGACCGGAACGATTTAACTTCTTACATCAACTATACCGGGCTAAGAAAAGGTGATGCCGATTTTGAAGGTTATATCAGCAATGGCGATATCAATAAAAACAACCTGATTGATGCCTACGATATTTCAGTAGTAGCTACCCAGCTTGATGGTGGTGTAAACGATAGTAAAATTGAGAAGGTTGCGGGTAAGCTGGAAATCAGTACTGCAAAACAGACCTATAACAAAGATGAGATTGTGGAGATTAAAGTAAAAGGATTGAACCTTAAATCTGTAAATGCCTTAAGTTTCGCCTTGCCATACCATGCGCAGGATTATGATTTTGTAAGCGTGCAGAACTTAAATGTGAAACAAATGGACAATTTCACCAACGATCGCCTACATACCAACGGAGATAAGGTTTTGTACCCAACATTTATAAATGTTGGGGCTAAAGATGCCTTAAACGGAACCAGCGATTTATTTATCCTGAAATTGAAAGCCAAACGTAAACTTCAGTTTAACCTTAACGTTAATGATGGGGTTTTAGTGGATAAAAACTTGAATACGGTTAAGTTTTAAAAGAAAATTTAGTAAAAAAAGCGGGACTGATTTTAATTGGTCCCGCTTTTTTATTAGGGTTACAACCCTTATGAGTTGAAAAATTATTTACCATCTTCAATTAAAGCCTGTTTCCTGATTCGGCTAAGTGTTTCGAGCCGCATGCCTATAAACGAAGCTACATACTTCAGTGGTACACGGTTAATCAGGTGTGGATAAGAAACTAAAAACCTTTGGTAACGTTTTAATGCAGTAGGAAGTCTGCAGATGAATGCTCTTTCGGTTGCCCCCTGAAAATAAATTTCAGTCATTTTACGCCCTACATAGTTAGCGATGGGGAAATTTTCGTAAAGTAGTTTCGACATTTCATGCGGAATGGCAATCGCAAACACCGGATCAATCGTTTCAATATATTCGTCGGATATTTCATTCTCCCACAAATTCCTGATTGTTCCTGCCAGTTCGTTTTCTGCAGCAATCCATGTGGTAATTTTTTTATTTCCCATTTTAAGGTAACCATGTACTGCCCCTTCTAAAATCAGAAAGATATAACGGTTGTGCTTTAACGGCGATGCAATATGTTTGTTTTTTGCAAAGCGTATAGGAAATGTATAGCGGTTAATAATGTTTTCAATTTCGGGATTAAGCGGGTGGTAAGACTTAAAGACTGTAATAAGTGGCGAAAATCCACCAAATGCAGTCCATTTATCTTCACCATAAATATTTTCAATATTCATTAGGGAAAAGCGAATGTATCCGTAAAAATGAAAATAATAATGAAAATAAAAAAATCATCAGCAGTTCATACAACTAACAGGAATGTTAAAATGTTGGTTAGTTCATGGATAGATTCAGGTGAAAAGAAATGATTCTGCTTTTTACTTACTTTTTTGCTACAACATTAAATCGGAAAGGATATATAAAGGTTTTGGATATTTTAAACAGGCTTCTTTTAAAAAAAATATTTCATTTCGATGTAAAGCAGTAAAAAGATACCGGGAATAAGATTTTTTTTAAATGAATTTAACATCATGATTCATAAATATTTAACCTCTTTGAGTTTCATTAACGTTAATTTTATATTAAATATTTTAAATTTATCTTTTGCAACAATAGATTTAATTTCTATCTTTGCAGCCCCGCAAGGGACATAAATAAATGATTCCGTAGCTCAGCTGGTAGAGCATTACACTTTTAATGTAGTGGTCCTGGGTTCGAATCCCAGCGGGATCACAGAAAGCCTTACAGAAATGTAAGGCTTTTTTGTTTAATAGCATAAAATATAGGGTTGTTCTGTAATGAATAATTCGGCAGATGGATTTACAACCTCAATTTATCCTGCCAATCAGATCGTTTTCTTCTTAAGCCATGCAACCTGTTGATTGCTTTTGTGTGGCTTACCAAGTATAGCCTGATATAAATCTGGTTTCCTGGCCTGGATATACCGGTATCCTCCCGCATCGGTAAGCTTGTCGGAACTTAATTCAGCAAGTACAAATTCATTTCCTAAAGACCTGCATTCGGCAATTACATCTCCAAAAGGATCAATAATCATCGAACATCCGTTTTTAAGCTGATCATCATCCATGCCAATGGGGTTGGCGAAAACAGCGTAAATTCCATTATCGTAGGCCCGGGCAGGCAACCATTTCATTAACCACTGGCGGCCTTTAAGGCCATCGAATTCTGCACGTAAAATAACGTTGTTCGCTTTTTTATTTTCCCAAAGTTTAGCATCTACAAAGCCTGCACCCGGGCGGGTAGATGGCGTGCACATGGTTACATGCGGCATAAAAATAATTTGTGCGCCCAGCAGTGTGGTTGCCCTTACATTTTCAATAATATTATTGTCATAACAGATCAGTATGCCGCATTTCCATCCATATAAATCAAATACCGTAAAAGCATTGCCAGGTAAAAGATGTGGATTGATAAAGGGATGCAGCTTTCGGTGTTTGGCAATCAGTCCATTCCCGTCAACACAAACATAGGCTTTAAAAAGATTATCGTTTTCATCTTTTTCAAATAGTCCGGCCAGAATGGCGATGTTAAATTCTTTGGCGATTTCGGTTAAGCGGATAATGCTTGATCCCTGAGGTATAATTTCTGCCAGTTGGAGCATCTGCTGTTTAGAAAGGTGCCTGGCAAAAGTGTAACCGGTTATTGAACATTCGTGGAAGGCAATTGCCTGTGCACCCTGAGCTGAGGCTTCTTTGGCAAGCTTTTCAATTACCGAAAGGTTATATGCCTTGTCGCCACTGCGGTTTTCGAACTGAGCGGTAGCTATTTTAAAATTTTTCATTTTTAGTATTTTAACTGATCAAAACTAATCAGCTCAATAATGAAAAATTTGTACAAAACCGACAATCAATCACCTTATACCTGCATCAGATTTATGGCCAGCATTTGCGGCGTCTGTTTATAATAGATTGGGGTAAAACCAGTCATCTTTTTAAAATTACGGTTAAGGTGGGCATGGTCGTAATAACCAGAAATATAAATCAAATTGGCTATTTTCTCCTTATCGGGTTGTTTTTGAAGTAATTTAAGAAAGTGCTGCAGCTTAATGATATCAGCAAATTTTTTAGGCGAGGTACCCACATGCTCGCAGAATTTACGTTCCAGCTGCCTTTCGGTTATGGGGATTGTTTGGAGTAAATCTTCTATACTGATTAAGCCATGGTGCTGGTAAATGCAACGCATGGCCCTGTTAAAACCGGCACTTAAATTTCTTTGTGCAGTTAACCGCTTGATTAAAAAGCGCTCAATAATTGCGATGGCTTCAACGGGAGATGTGGCAGTGGTAATTTGTTCTTCAACATTACGGGCTTCCTGTCCAAAAAAAATGGCCAAAGGTACCGTTTCGTCATTTAACTCATATGCCGCCGTATGGAAATGGGTAAATAGAGCATAAGGTTCCAGCACCACAACAATCATCTTTAAATCACCTTGGGTAACTATGGTGTTATAATGGCTCAGTTGCCCATAAACAAAATTCCGGGGTTGTTTAATGACTGCAGAATTTTCGTTATTCCACTGCAAAAACGGATCTTTTAAATGAAAAACGATTCCTGGATTACCATCCGAAAACATGCGGTAGGATTGTACCACGCTGACTTTTTGATCAATAATCAGATAGTGTTTAACCAGTCCCTGGAGTAAATGATGCGGCGGTAATTGCATACGTAAGCAAATGTAAGAGAAACATCGTGCAGGCAAATCGTTTAATTGCAATAAAATTGTGCCTGTAAAAATTACGCATATCTTTGTGCCCTGGCCATTGATGTATTTAAATATTGAGGAATGTTTTTCTTAATGATTTTAATTGCTTAAAGGTCAATCGGTTTGCTAAAATAATATCATATGGATTCTACCCGGTTTTACGAGCGCTTAAGTCAGCAATTAACGGTTTTACCTCAAAGCAGGTTAATTGGCTTTGGACTGGATATCTGCGAAAGGCTCTTACCTGATTACATCGATTTTTACAATGAATTTAAGTGGGGAAATCCTGAAATATTGAAAGAATCTATTCAATGTATTAAGGATTCAGTGCTGGATGGCGTGAATGAAGAAAAGGTAAATCAACTTTTAACTGAACTGGAAGAAGTTTTACCCGATACCGAAGAATTTACTGATCCATCTGGAACTTATGCCTTGAATGCTGGTTGTGCGGTATTCGAACTTTTAGAATACCTGATCGATCCGGAAATAGACCATTTATTAAACATCAGCAGCGTAATAACCGATACCATCGATTTTAAATTAAGCGAACTGGAAACCGATTTAAGTGAAGAAGAATTGTTAAAACACCCCGAATTATTGAAAGAGTGGAATAATCAGCTGGAATTAAGTAAATAGTATATCGTTTGTAATTTCTATAGGTTTCTGTTCAGGCAATTATCTCTTTTTAGATTCGAAACCGTACAGCCCTTTCTGGTATAAGTATGAAGCCATTTGGTAATTCGATATCGCCTCGTTAATTAGTTGCTGATCTGCCGGCAGGGTTGCTGCACTCCCCGTAGTAAAATTAGGTTTATAGGTAACCGCTTTTTTATTCGGATCGAGGATTACCAGTTTGTCATTTTTAATGTAACCCAGGCTTTGGTAGGTACTGATAAAAGCCCTTTCATCGCCGTCTTTTATTTTAAAAACATCCTGGCCGAAAAATTTACTGTCGTAACTAAAATTCAGATAACCCAGAATAGTAGGGCCAATATCAATCTGTGCGGTAAGTTTCTCAAATTTACCCGGCGCAATGTGCCCGGGGCTATAAAAAATCATTGGAATATGGTATTTATCAACCGGTAGCTCTACTTTACCTGCACTGGATGCACAATGATCGGCTACAATAACAAAAAGGGTATTCGAAAACCAGGGTTTTTGCTTTGCTTCTCTGATAAATTTCCCAATTGCATAATCGGTATATTTTACGGCGCCTTCTCTGCCGGTATGCGATGGAATATCAATCCGGCCTTCAGGATAAGTGTAAGGGCGGTGGTTCGAAACCGTCATAATCTGTGCAAAAAACGGCTTTTTGTTTTTATAGTCTTTATCCAGTTCGCGTAACGACAGGGTAAACAGGTCTTCATCGGCCACGCCCCAGATATTAGAATAATGAATTTCCGAATCCTGTAACGAACTTCTGTCGGTTACTTCATAACCATTGTTAGAGAAAAATTCGTTCATGTTATCAAAATAGCCATAACCGCCATAAATAAACCTGCTGTTATAACCTTTAGATCGGAAGATACTACCCAAAGTAAACAGGTTTTTATTATCCGGACGTTTAACAATCGATTGTCCGGGCGTGGGAGGGATGCAAAGCGAAAGTGCTTCCAAACCACGTACCGTCCGCGTGCCCGAGGCGTATAAATTATTAAAAAGCAATCCTTCTTTGGCCAGCGAATCGAGCTGCGGGGTAATGTGCTGCGTATTGCCAAAAGTACCCAGAAACTCGGCGCTTAAACTCTCAACACTGATGAGTACTACGTTCATCTTATTTTCAGCACCCGCGTTAGCAATTTTTCTCGAAGTATTTTTGAATGCCAGGCTGGTATCCTGCTGAAGTAAATGGTTCAAAATAGATCCGGCCCTTTTAATGGGCAACGTTTTATAAAAAGTGTTGTAATCGAGCTGGTTATTCCAAAATGCGAAACCAAAATCGTACATCCCATTGCCCGAAAGCTCGTTTACATATTGGTTTTTGCTCAGGTATTTTAATTTATGGCTTACGCAGAAATAGGTAAAAACAGGCACGCATAAAAGGATCAAAGCAATTTTTGTTCGTTTACCAAAACTGCTTTTTGAAGTGGTTGATGCAGTTATATATGGCCTTAAAAGGTAAATAACTGCGGCCGTCAGCAACACCAAAGCCAGCAAAATGCTATTTATGGGGTACGATTGGCGGATATTTCCGATCACTTCTGTAGTGTACACCAAATAATCGACCGCTATAAAGTTATAACGCACCGAAAATTCTTCCCAAAAAAACCACTCAGAAATGGCATTGAAAATAAGGCTGAAAACAACAAAAAAGAAATAAATAAACAACAATGCCCTGCTGAATTTACGGTTATACCATTTAGAAGGCAGCAACCATAAATAAATTACAATGGGTATTACTGCAAAAGATGCTGCAGCAAGATCGTAAAATAGGCCGATAGTGAAAATTTTAATCAGGTTAAGTACCGACCAATCAACAGATGAGGCACTATAAACCAGTAAAGCCAGCCTGGTGAGTAAAGATATACTGCATAACAGTGCGGTAACTAAAAAAACTGGACCAAATCTGTTATTCAGTAATTTGTTTGTTTGTTGTTTAATGCTCATTATAAGGTCGAATCCAAAAGTTTTTAGCTTACCTGCCACAATTGTATAAGTATTGGGCGAAGGTAAGTTCCAATTCTGAAGGAATTCTGAAGGTTTGGTTAGCGCCTAAAGATATTAATAAATTGTTAACTTAATATTTAATTAATATCGTCTTGTTGCTTAACCGTGAGTTTTCTTTTGACAGTTTCATTAATTTAGAGGGTAATCTGGCGGCATAGTATTTTAAGGTGTTTCTAAAGCACACGCGGGGAGTTTAATTTGAAAATGGACGTTCATACCATCGTGGGTGCTTTAGTCCCGTTATACACTCCAATCTTTTTATTGGAAATATTGCGCAACAGGCTATATGGGTAATAATTGGAGATACCTTGCCAATAAAAAGGATTTCCATTGCTACCGGGTTTAGCGTGGATGGGCTTTTGGCATTGGCAAATTTGTAATACCCCTGTGTTTGCAAATTATCAGGCCAATAACATGGTGATATTTATTGGGGCAATTATCCTCTTCTACGTGTATCTCAAATTTCCATTATTCCGGATCTGCACCTGTTGGTGGAGCCTCCTCCTGTAACTTAGCTATAATCGCTTTCATCTTAGGCAGGCCGAAATAATTATGCTGTTCTATTATTTTAATTACTTCAGGGTGAGAAACCGAAAGGTTGTATAATGAAGAACCCGGAAGATTCCATACATCAGAAGATGCAGGAGATTTGTATTTTTCTATAGCAGGGTTTTCGATATTGGCAATGTTGGCTACAATTTCTGCTTTTTCTACATCAGTGAATTTTTTGGAGGGATCTTCAGTAAAAACTTTATAAGCATCGTCTTTCACATCGCCATCATATAATACATATGCAAAATCTCCTAAAGAATATAACGGTTATCTTTTGCGCTAGTATTATCTTCTATGTATTTTAATAAGCCCTCTCTCATCTGAAATTTATTGTAACTATCTTTAATAAAAATCAAATTTGCAATTAACTCTCCACGTTGAGGGTTTCGATTGTATGTGGAATCCAACATCATTTTATTTATTTTTGGCTCTTTGTCATAGCCAAAGTTTTCTAGTAGGGTACCTAAAAAAGATTTATCATTATTTAAAAGCCAGGCCAAACTTGCTTTATCGTTATTAAATAAATATTTGTTTCTATGAATAAGATAAGGTTCTATAATAATTTTATAACTATTATCTTTATTAATTTTTATTATGTACCTTAATGAATGAGGCTCCATAAATAAATGTTCTTTTCTTAGGAGATAATAATTTTCAGTATCAGCAAATCCCTCAAATTCATTTTTTATCAAGAAATTATAATCTTCTTTTTGTTGTCCAAAAAGTGTAATGTAACTATCTGTAACATGTATTTTGTAATGGAGATTTTTCAAATTCTCAATTCCAAATATTTCCTTAATTTTTTCATTAAATACCTCGTCACTTACAGCTTTAAATCCATTGTTTTTTAAACCTTCAAAGATTACAATTGAGGCCAGTTCTAAATCTCTTGAGTTTCTTTCATAAGGATTTTCAATATCCTCATTTTCGTTGCTTGATCTTTTTTGATATTCCAAATGTTGCTTTATTTCTTCTATTATTGTTAGTGGCATATCTTGCTTTTGTATTTCTTCTTTTAGAATAGAATCATTTTGTGTTGGTTTGTTTTTACAGCTGTTTAATGCTAATAACATAATGCAAAAAAACAATCTCTTATTTATTTTCATATTTTGTATTTAAAAATTTAGTTTGATTTATTCTCTTTTTTTGGTGCTGGCTTAATGCCATATTTTTTGTTTACTACTGCAGAGCTTTCATAAATATTACCATCTCTCAATTTGTCCGCATCTTTATTCATAATCAACAGGTATATAGAAACCATATAATTTTTTCTGTTTATTCTTACTCGTATATTCACCATATTCACTAAAACGGATTGAATTGCTTTGATTACCACCAAGTAATATATATTTTCCTTTAGGTGTTTTGCTGTATAATAGACCGGTATGGCCATGTACTCCATCTTTATGTTTATAAACTACGAAACAGCCATAAATAGGTTCTGGAATGCTTTTTAAAGGCAAACCCATAAACAACTACTTGCTTATGGGTTTAAAATTGGCTAACCTTACGGCTTATTCCGGATCTGCACCAGTTGGTGGAGCCTCTTCCTGTAACTTAGCTATGATCTCTTTCATCTTAGGCAGGCCGAAATAATTATGCTGTTCTATTATTTTAATTACTTCAGGGTGCGAAACCGAAATATTATATAATGAAGAGCCTGCCTTATTCCATACATCTGATGATTCCAGAGATTTATATTTCTCTATTGCAGGGTTTTCGATATTGGCAATGTTGGCTACAATTTCTGCTTTTTCTACATCAGTGAATTTTTTGGAGGGATCTTCGTCGAAGATTTTATCCAGGTCCTCAGAATAAATTGATAACATATAATAACCTAATGCATAAATAAATCTATTGTCTGTAGCGCTAGTGTTTTCCTCTACATATTTTAAAAGATTCTTTCTTATCTGTAATTTATTATTGCAATCTTTGATGAAAAAGAATTGTCCTATAAATTCTGTAGAATTAATATGTTCTTTAACAATAGAAGATAAGACCATCTTATTTATTTTCGGATCCTTATCGTAACCAAAATTTAGAGCGAGTGTTTTCAAAAATATTTTATCATTATTCAATAGCCAAGCTAGGCTAGCCTTATCATTGTTAAAGATATATTTGTTTCGATGAATAAAGGTTTGAAGATTTTTTTCTCTTTTTTTACTAATTGATTCAACGTCCTTCCAAGGGTATATTTTAATTTTTTCACCATCAGTATCGGTCTTTATTAGTGGCATAGTACTTTCAAAAGCTGAAATCTCTGGTGAATCATCTTTATAATTAAAAATTTCAGGTAATGCATATAGCTCTGTCAATAATTTGTCGCTTTTTGCGATATAGAATAAAAACGGATTTAATTCGATCGAAAAATCATTTCTACTAAATTGTGCTGTTTTATTGCATCTATCTTCTGTGTTTAAAATTAGAAAAGGATTATTTGAAGTGAAATCAATATTTCTCCCAAATACGTAACTTACTTGGTTAATGAATTCTTTTTGATTTAAAAATTTAAAACCACTGGCTCGCAATCGCTCTTTTAGAATTGGTAGAGTAGCCAGAAGGTCCTGTTCTGTGTATTTATAATTAGGATAGTCAGTTTCAAATTTTTCAGCTGAAGCTCCAGCTTCAATTTGTTTTTTCAAAATTTCCATTGTTAGTGTATTGGTATCTTGATTAAGGCTAGATTTATTTTCATTTTTGCAAGAATAGAGTATAATTATTAATAAATATATTGCTGCTTTTTTTGTGTTGCTTTTCATTTTTCAGTTCGGGTTGTAAATTCTGTTCCTATATCAGTTGTACTATGCATAATTTTTAAATTATATTCATTTTCTTCGGGTATGTAATCTGGTGGAATAACAAACCAATCAATCACTGCTTTTGGATATTTCGAAATACTAACTTCTCTAGCCCCTTTAGTTCCTCCCTGATTCCTACCTACACACAGTAATAATATTTCCCATCTTCACTAATCCCAATTACAAAAGTTATATGGCCGTCACCACCAACAGCAAAATTATGGCCATTTGGTTTTGCTAAGTCATTGGAACCCCAATCAATAACTGCCGCTGATCCGTATATAGGTCTAGATTTTTCCAGAACTGCCACATCGCGGCTCTACAAGACAGAGGAGGAGGGGTATAGAAGCTTTATAAAAACACCAACTTGCAAATGCCCTACACCAATTTGTTTCCTCATTTGATCCCTTTCCATTAGTTAATGCACTAAAATATTCTGTATTCTTTTATTATTATATCCCCTTTGAATGCTTTCTGGCCAATTTAATTTATCGCAAATACCATCCAAGGAGCTCTATTTTTGCTGGGTTTTATATTTGTTGCTTTGCCCCATGTACAGAGATTAATCTTAAATGTCTTTGACGTAAATTCATCAAATGAACTCTGTTTTAAGGTGTAACTATTCCCAACCTCATGGCCTACTCCCATAGATATTTGAATGTTTTTTGTTCTACCATTACTAAGCGCAATCAACCCCTTCCATTTAAAAAAGGCCATAGAGGTTAGTACTGCTATTTTAATATCTTTGGATACGATATCAGGATTTTTAAGGATATCTACTTTTTCATATTTCAAAGTATAGGCATTTGCTTTGGTATAATTTTCCCTTCCGGTAAGCTGGATCAGGCCTTTACCCCTAAAATTCCAGCCATCACCTTCCTGGTATTTCCGACCCTGTTATCTACACTTCTGTTTTTATCGGCGTAGGCTAAGTTGGCGATCATCTTTTGATCCGCCGCATGGTCTTTGGTACGGCCATATTTATAAGCATCTTCATGATGTTTGGTGAAATAAGAAAAGGGAGGACTGTCGCGCTTACCGGTTTTTTTTATTTAAGTTGCCATTAATCAAAGTGTCACGCTACGTATTACTGAGGAGCTACACGTTAGTAATGGTTCATCGACATTATAAAACATAGGAACCCCAAAATTATATGCTTAAGGAATATTATTATTAAGCTTATGGATTACTTTCGTGATAATGCTCGTTGTAAACCTCAATTTGTTTTAATGTTTCATCAATCATGATTTTCAGTTTAGGCAAACCGAAATAATTATTTTTTTTAATCAATTCTACCATTTGGGGTTGTTCTTGTGCAAGGTAATAGAACGTTGATGTAGCATTGTTCCAGATAACCTGATCTTGTTTATACTTTTCAATAAGAGGAATTTCTATATTTGTAAAGTATGCTATTATTTTTGCTTTCTCTAGCTCTGTAAATTTTTTAGAGGGGTCTTCATTATAGATATGATCACGATCTTCTGAATATAAAGAGTCCATAAAGGCACTTAAAGCATATAATAGTCGATTGTCTGTTGAGCTTGTGGTTTCTTCAACATATCTTAATAAACCCTCTCTAATCTGTAATTGATTATAGCTGTCTTTAATGAAAAATAACGTAGCAATATATTGGCCTCTTACTGGACCTGTTTGAGTATATTCTTTATAGATAGAATCTAGCACCATTTTATTTATTTTGGGATCTTTATCATATCCATACTTTTCGAGTAGTGCTATTAAAAAAGGTTTATCATTATTTAGTAGCCAGGCCAAACTTGCTTTGTCACTATTAAATAGATATTTATTCCTGTGTACAAGATTGGGCTTAACAATAATTTTATAAGTATTATCTTTACTTATTTTAATAATATCTTCTAAGTACTCAAGTTCTATAATTATATGATTTTTTAGCATCAAATAATAATTTCGAGTATCAATAGAATTATAAAATTCGTTTTTTATCAAGTCTTCATAAGGAAGATTTTGATTTCCATATAAGGAAATATACATATTCGTTGAATGAATTTTATAATTAGAGCTTTTCTTGTTTTCTATTCCGAATATTAATTTAATCCGTTTTAGAAAATCTTCCTCTGTTGTTTTCTTAAAGCCGTTATTTTTCAATCCTTCAAAAATAACTGTTGAAGCCAGTTCTAAATCTTTACTAGTCATTGAATAAGGATTTTCAAACCCTTCTTCTTCAGTATTTACTCTTTTCTGTAATTCAATATGCTCTTTTATTTCCTTAATCTCTTTTATCGGCATGGTTGAAATTTGTGTTTTTTGATTTGTTAGCAAACTATTTTCTCTGTTTTCATTTCTGCAAGCGGTTAAGATGATGCAAAAAGCAATAATTTGAATTGTCTTCATTTTGACTAATTTGATTTGTTCGTTTTTACTTTTGATTTAATGCCATATTTTTTATTTATTTCTGCTACATCAGCATATATATCCTTATCATTTAATTTATCTGCATCTTTAGGTTGATAATCGGCAGGGATATAAAAACCTTCGAATTTTTTAATAATCCCATTATATGTAAATGAAGATCCATAATCACTAAAACGAATAGAATCTCCTTGATTTCCCCCTATAAGGATAAATCGCCCGTTCTTTGTTTTTCCATAAAGAAAGCCTGTATGGCCGCCTGATGCATTTGTCGCTTTATAAACAACCAGGCATCCATAAATGGGGACTGGTATCTTCTTATATTTAGGATTACCTATAGGCACTAAAGAAGATGCTGAATTTGAATGACTATAAGCCTGGTTAGTTTTCGAATTCTTCGTTTTACCAATACACCAATTCATATACGCAGCGCACCATGGTCCTTTTTTAGGATGAGTGGGCTCCTCATAGTTGTCGCAATATTTTAAGTATGCCTTGGCCCTTGCATACATTGGATTATCTTTTTCTAGGCATCCTTTCATTGCTTTTGCCTCATTTAAGGCAATTTCCATCCAAGGTGCACGATTACCTAGAATTTTAATACTAATCTTATTCCAATCACAATCCTTTGTTCTAAATATCCTTGAAGTATAGTCATCAAATGCTTTCTGTTTTTCGGAGTAACTTTTTTTAACTTCATTTCCTACTCCTTTAGAAACAAGTATGTTTATGGAAAAACCATTACTAATAGCAATTAGACCTTTCCATTTGAAAAATGCCATTGATGATAATGTTGCGGCAGTAATGTTTGTCAAAACTAGATCTGGATTGGCTATAATGTCGAAATTTTCTTTTTTTGTATATGCATTTGCATAAACATAGGCATCTCTCCCGGTTAACTGAATTAGTCCCTTTCCTCTAAAGTTCCAACCATCATTCGGTTCTTTATTCCCTAATTGTTTGCCCGTTTCGCCATTTCTTGAATATGCCCAGTTTGCAATTTTTTTCTGGTTTTCTAAATCTACACCAGGCAAGGTTGGTTTCAACTTGGCACGTCCCCATTCTTTTGCTTTTTCTCTCCCTTCTGCAGATTTAAATGTTGCAAACGTATTTATTAAGCTTTCATAATAATAGTTGAAGCTTTCGCCACTTTTTAAATGCAGTTTAGTGCTAGATTCGACTCTGATCTGGGCAAAGAAATGTGCTTTTACCCAGCAGGTGTTCATGCCAAGTTCTGCCATATATTTGTTGTAGGTATTGGCAACTGTTGTGAGTGTTTCATTATCTGCGTCCCCGAATATCTGCTTCAGTTCTGCCGGGGTAATATCCTTATTGCACCTCGGGCAGCCGCCAGTATTATGCCCTTCCTGCCTTCCAATCCCCACCAGTGCCTTGCCGCCATTTGCGGGCACGTCATTCTTAAAAGCCATCAGGGTATTGCTGATACCAAAAAACTCCATTTCTCCGATCACGGCATAAAATCGGTGCAGCCTTTCGCTGTAACTTTTTTCCCAGCTTTTGTCCAGGGTGAAGTCAAATTCAACTGTACCGTCAGGGTTTAAGGGATATTCTTTATGGTGTACAAGGGTATCGTTTCTAAGGTTATCCAGTCCCAGCCGGCTTTCTTTACGGTATATTTTTACCGAGATGTTTTTTGTGCTCAGGTTCCGGGTGCGGATTCGGCATTGCATTTTACTGCCGTATAAGGCCTGTATAACTGCTTTGCCATCGGTTAAAAATTCAATGCTTACAATTTCTTCACCTGTAACCAGTTTTAGTTTTTGCAACGGCTGAGGGATATCCCCGTTTAAAATTTCATATTTTTTATCGGCAGCATGTACCTTGAAATAAAATTCTGTTCCTGCTTTTAACAGTTTTGAATATTGGGCTGCGTGTGGTACAAAAGGATATTTTGCGGTATCGGGTATCTGGTTTTGGGGCACCTTGAAACCATTGATGACGTGCATGGCCCTGGCATTACCATTACCATCGATATAGCCGTACTCCAGGTTAACGGTAATGCCTTCCGCCGCTTTGAATTTAAGGTAAGCGTGGTTTTTTTCTCCCCAGCCCGTTTTTGTTTTTCTGCCACCTTCGGGGTATTCCCATTGTGCGAGTATAAGCGCGGGCTGGGCGACGGTTATTTTAACCGCTACCTTTGCTCCTGGCTGTACCAGATAGGCCTGTACGGTGTATTCGCCTGGTTCTTCGAATTGATGGCTTACCGTCTCACCAGTTTTGGTTTCAAATGCTTCAACAGGCTTTCCTTTATCGTCTTTACATGTCCATTTTACCGCAGTACTTTCTTCGGGCAGGGCAGGCAAAACCTTAAAATGGTCTTTTACGCTAAATATGACCTGTTCTTTTACCCTCGTACTTTCAACAGAGGCAATTACCGATGTAATCCCATTCCTCAGGGCATGGATCTGCTCTGATTGTTTTGGGACACCGTTAAAACAGGCCGATACCACATAAGTGCATTCATCATTACAGATGACCTGGGTAATGTTCCCGCTTGGGGTTAACAGTTTAGGCACCCCGGTACCACCTGTTTTGGTTACTTCCCAGCTAATGGTACTGATATCGCCGGGTACGGCCAGGCCAGGGAAAAGGCTTTTCAGCCTGAATGTTACAGGTACCTGTACCCTCACTTTGGTTTTTCCGTCTACCGCGGTTACCGTATCGATCGTGTTTTCTTTGATGGTATAAGCCCTGGTTACTTTTTTATCGCCATTTGCCTTGCCATAGGCCTCAATGAGGTATATTCCTGCTTTTTTGAAGGTAATGGTGATGGTTTCGCCGGCATCGCTCCGCAATTGCATGGGCTCGCCGTTTGTATCGTAAATTACCCAGTTTACGCCCTGCTTTTCGGCATCGCCGGGCTGTCCGTAAAATTCTGCCCTGAAAGTAACAGGGCTATTGAGCGGCTGCAGTTTGCCATAAGTTAATGGAGAAATTGACTTTACGGCCGCACCGTCTTCGTCGTTGTTTTTTGCCACCGCACTGGTGTACATAAACTCCTCGGTAAGCAAGGGGCCATCAGCTACCCAGCTGCCTGCACTGGCATTTTCGAGTTCTCGGGGAGTGATATCAAGCTGTTGGCCATGCTGAACAATTTTTATGTTTCCGCCTTTTGCTGTACATATTGCCGTGCTTTTATCGGTTAGCACATAAGCCCCGTTGGGGAGCTCTACTTTTTCGTAATAATCTTTCCATTGCAGCTTGGCCGTACAGGGCACGGGTTTTCCCGGATCCGGTACTTTACACTGGCCAAAGTTGAGGTTGAGCAGTTTATTTTCTAAAGTGGTGGCAATCAGTTTGGTTTCACCGTTATCGTTAATTATGTATTTATTATGGCTGAGTACTTTTAATGGTTTGTAAGAAGGATCGAAAGCCTGATCGCAGGTGCATTTTGCACCATGGCAGGCCAAAATCTCCGTAATTTCTGTATTCGGGATGGAACGGTCAGGATCCTGCACGGCAGGCTGGCCTGCTCCCTTTAGGGTATCGGCAGCATCAATAGCTGTGATATTATCTTTAGCATTAACTGGCTCAGGATCTGTGCTCCAATCCATTTTGGTTATATTTAATTGGTGGTTAAAGTAATTTTAAGCGTCTTTTTATAACTGTTTGTGGTTAAGAAATAGCAGCTTTCCAATGCATTACACCAACCCGTAACAGGATCTAGCTGATATTGTCCTTCAACACGGATTTCGCCGAGGCGATCATCAGTTTTATTTTTAAGCCACTTTTTAAAACCTGACTGATCATCAATTTTATCCCACTTACCTGAAAAATTAATCGATTGCTCAGTGTCAGAAGTATGAAGCAACCATTTTTCGTTAAACTGGATAGGGAAGGGGCACAAGCCATGCACAGTTCTTTTGCTATAAAAAACATTACCTGTAAAAGAAGCATCGTAGATATTTCTAAAATATTCATTCAGAAATATGTCTTGCATGATGTATGGAGTGAAGGTCTCGCCAGGCAACATTTTTACATCCACTTTTGTTAGGGCCGGTTCAACCCAATCTCCTGTAAAAGTATCGGCTAAATTTTCTCTAATATTCAACCACTTTTGCCACAGTTCGTGTTGTTTCTCAACTGCGCTTGGTACACCGTTTAATCCGAGCTTTATGGTTAACTGATACAAGACTGCCGAAACCTGTTGGGCAAAGGCATCAGCATTATTATCTGGTAAATTGTTGGGCGAAATTGGTTTACGGACAATATCTATATTTTGATTTCCAGACCAAAAAGAAGTTTTGTGTGGAAAAATTTCTACACTAAAAGTTTTAAAAAAATAATCTTCATCATTACCCGTTTTCTCGGTTATCTCAACCTTGCAAAGCATGCTTAGTGGTTTTTCTAAAGGTTTATATAGAATTTTACTCATTTTTTCATTTAGTTAGATAGTTTTAGATACTGCCTAAAATGTATACATATAGTGTTATTTTAACTGTAAAAAAGATAATCATCATTAAAAAGAATAGCCATATCCTTTTTGGTTTGTTGTTGAAAAGAAGTGCTATTAAACAGAGCGGGATTTGTACGATCTCTAAAAATGTACCGTATAAAAAAAACATGGAGGTAATAGAAAGAATAACGTTATTTAGGTTTAATGAACGAATTATACTTGCCAAATAAAATAAGCATATCATAAATGTGATGATGCTTAGGTAAATATTGATTTTCCAAAACATTTTCATCATTAATATTTCTGTAATTTTTCCTTTAATTTTTCATATAAATCATGCCCACCTCTATAAGCCTTTGATAATGTAGATTCTCCTGGTCTTTTTGGGTTAGGATCAGTTCTGGCAGTGATCATATCTGATGGTTTTTTTACAGTATGAATTAAAGCTTCAATAAAAATAGCAGCAACTTCTTCAGAAACAGGTTTGAAATGCTGACTCGCTTTCCCGAAATCTTCTATTCCACCTGAGTTTTTATCCCGCATTCTATTTCCGAGGTACCATCTAGCAAAATCTTCGATTTTATCAGCACATTCCATAATTAAAGTTTCCTTCTCATACTTAATCTCATTGTTACTAACTCTTCCCCCAAGCATGGCCATAAAATAGAATGCCCTATTATTCCATTTATTAATAAAGTAATCTTGTAGGATCTCATGTATAGTATTAAAATGTGCGGTTGAGTCAACAATCTTTTCTGGGTATTTTTCATCCATTCCTGCTACGTATGCACCAATATCACCTTCCAAATTCACCATTGAGCCATAACTACTTCCACCAACTGGAAAAATTGATTTTGCTCTTTTTTTTGAATTTGTGACTCTTAAATTCGATAAAAATCCAACACCTCCTCCCAGATCTCCTACCCATGTATTTAATTCCAAACCCGTACCGCCTTGCGTAGGTATTTTCGCGCGTCTCGATGCCCAACTTCTTCTTGAATCTAGCCCAATAATTAAATGTCCAAAATCTAAAGCTTTATAAGGTGTGTCAAATACTTCAGCTGATGAGTAAAGCGTATGAAATAAATTACCTTTACAATTAACTGAACATTTTAATTTTATTCTGGCGTCGTACTTTACACTAGAGCCAGTGTATACAGTAAATGCTATATTTCTAGATGAACTTTTTTCGTTTGCATAATCGACACTCCATAACGAACCGTAGTAAATACCTCTTAATGTATTAATCCTTTCTCCTACCTCAGTAATACCATTTCTGATCAACATATCTTCGGCATCTTTCACTATTGCTACTAATTCTTTAAAGTTTCTCACTTTAGAATGTACTTTGCAGCTACATGCTTTACTCTCCTCAGGCTCATACTGATTATACTTAACCTTATCTCCACTCTGCAGCATCACCTCTTTTGATGCATTTAAATTAATGTCGCCTTTGGTTGCAGACCACTTAGTACTTTCTGCATTTTCAGTGATGGTTTTGCTGATATATTTGATCGTACCCATGTCAGAACAATTTAACTTTATTGCCGCTTTTGTTTACAATTTCTTTGCTGCTATGCAACTCGATATTCTCTTTTGTACTGTTTAAATTAATATGTTCTGCAGTTTTTTCGATATTGGAAGCACTTTTATTAATATTATTGTTAGCAACCATGCTGATGTTTTCTGCCATTACCGAATGGTTTTCGCCCGCATTGCTCGTAATGTTTCCTCCGGCATTATAATAAAGATGTTCTCCGGCAGTTATTGAAATGTTTTGTTCAGCATTAATGGTTATATTCTTAGCCGTAATGTTAATGTTTTCTGGTGCGCTGATTTCGATACTTGATGCGCTGGTGTCAAATCTGATGATATTGTGGTTTTTGTCGGTAATGGTAATGGTTTCAGCACCCGCAGTGTCATTAAATTCAACCGTATGCCCACTTCTGGTTGCAATTGTTTTCAAATGATTATCTTCATCACCTCCCGCACCATTTAAACCGTGGAAAATACTCCCCATTACAATGGGTCTGGCAATATTTCCTTCTTCAAAAGTTACAGCAACCTGGTCGCCAACTTCGGGAACAAATACAAAACCCCTGTTTGTATTTACCTGTGCGCTGCTGCCTGCATCTGGTGTTATTATCCTTAACCAATCAGTAACATCGTTGTTGAGGCATTCCCATTTAAACCTCACCTTAATCCGGCCATGGCCAAGCGGATCATTATTATCCACCACATCAGCCAGCTGCATCTGCGGATTTGGCCTTTTATAATTTTTTACCAAAAGATATTCTGTTGAGGCGACTAAACCTTCAAAAGTATTATGGTACTTGCCCGCTACATCAATATGGTGATGAATACTGGTAATCAGGAATTTACCCAGGCTTTCGGTGATGAAAGCAAGTTCCTGTTTTATGCTCATCATGATTTCGGCAACGCAACCAATGCTTAATGCTGCATTATCGCCTTTGGCATTGATTTTTAAAAACTTTGATGCATTGGCTTTTTCCTCGTTTTCTGTATAGGTTTTAATTTCCTTATTACTGTTTATAGCGATTTGTACCTGTTGATGATGTGTCTTGCTAAAGGTTTGCTTAGCAGTTCGAACTGCATGTGCAAGGTCAGGTATGCCGTCTGTTTTGCCTGTGCTTTCACTTTGCAAAATCTCGTCTTCATTGTGGTAATACGTGAAATTTTTATTTTTGATCGGAGAAATTTCCATGGCATATTGCAGATCCTGCACATCGCGACCATAAAACAGTTGTATTTCCTTTTGTTCATCTGGTTTGCCGAAATTGAGTTGTTTCCCATCATAGAAAAACCATTCTTGATATTCGGCCGATAAACGGTTTAAAAACTCAAAATCGCTCTCCTTGTACTGGATAAGATAATCGACAGGGATTTTGCGGTTAGTATTGGTTACTATTTTAAGATCATTTTTAGCTATATCTTTTGTGGTCAGCGCTACTATTTCTTCTAAACTTTTATCAAGATAAGAACCCAGATCTGCTCCATGTTCAATTAAAATGGTAGGACTGTAGCCACTCACAACGAGTACGCCATGATAACCATGACTTTGATCAAGCGATATTTTGGTAACCAACCCTGTAAATTCCTGTAATTTATCAGTTTCATATCCAAAAGAAGCTGTAAGTGTTTTGCCAACAAAATCGCGGCTGTTATCAAGCGTAATAAGTCCCGGCAAACCCAATTGGTTTTGCCTGAACTTTAGTTTGAAATAATGATGTCCGTTAAATTTTTGTTCCAGGTCGAACGAATCAAAGTGTTTGATGGCCTTGCCTTCGATATTGATTTCGGTAATGAGTTTGTCTCCCATAATAAGAGGTTAGAATTAGAAAACCAGATATAAATGCAATCTGCATTTACACTCTTGCAAAATTTTGTCCAAATTGTTTTGTGATAGCCTGATTTTAAGTATTTTGTGTTTGCGTGAAAGAAGTTGTTTTGAGAAAAAGTGCTCTTTTTTGTGATTTAAAGCAGATTATGGCGCTCAAAGAATAATATATTAAAGAAAATATTTGAGCATGTGTATGAAAAAAAATATCTGGGTATTATGCTAATTTTCCACACTCTATATTGTAGTTGTGGAAATACTTCTACATCTTTTTAAAAATTAGATGATTAAAAGCATTTTATATTTTATCTGTTTTTAAGCTTCCAGTTAATAACCCAGCCTTTTAAAAATCAATTTATTTCTTTAAAAATGGGTTAAATACAATTGCGAAATAAGTGCGTTCGTTAGGCTTAGTTAAAATGTGTAACCTAAAAATTAGTCAATCGTTTGCGCTGTTATTTATGTTGTTTTGCTCATTTGCTTGTTCTACTTTTAAAAATACAAATCAACAAAACCCAACATAACCTAAACAAATGCGTGCCCTTTTGCTTAAAAATATAATTGCTATAGGATTGTTAATCAGCCTGAATGTAAATGGCTGGGCCCAAAAACAAACTACCTTTACTATAGGTGCCGATGCTTTTGAACTTAATGGCAAGCCTTATGTAATACGCTGTGGCGAGATGCATTTTGCCCGCATACCAAAGGCCGAATGGAAACAACGTTTGCAAATGGCAAAAGCAATGGGCTTAAATACGGTATGTGCCTATTTATTTTGGAACATGCATGAGAAACAACCTGATCAGTTTACATGGACGGGCCAGAGCGATGCGGCAGAATTTTGCAAACTGGCTAAAGAAGTGGGTTTGTATGTAATATTGAGGCCCGGGCCATATTCTTGTGCCGAATGGGAGTTTGGTGGCTTCCCCTGGTGGCTGCTTAAAGATAAAAACATTCGTTTGCGCACACAATATCCATACTTTTTAGAAAGGTCGAAAAAATACCTTTTAGCAGTAGGCAAACAGCTGGCACCTTTACAGGTTAATAATGGTGGTAATATTATCATGGTGCAGGTAGAGAACGAATACGGGAGTTATGGCAACGATAAGGATTATATGAACATCATTAAGACCGATTTAAAAGAAGCCGGCTTTACTGTTCCCTTATTTCATTGCGATGGCCCTTCGCAGTTAAAAAACGATCATCCTGATGGGTTATTTGCAGTAGTAAACTTTGGCAGCGGACCAGAGGCCAATTTTAAAGCCTTAAGGGCTATACAGCCAACAGGCCCGTTAATGTGTGGCGAATATTATCCGGGCTGGTTTGATAGCTGGGGCAGGCCGCACCACAAAGGTGATACGCAGCGTATTGTAAATGAGTTGAAATATATGCTCGATCAGAAAGCATCTTTCAGCATATATATGGCACACGGCGGTACCAGTTTTGGCACCTACAGTGGCGCCAATGCACCGCCTTACCTGCCGCAAACCAGTAGTTACGATTATGATGCACCTATTGATGAGGCCGGCAATGCCACCGAGAAGTTTTATGCCATCCGCAAGCTTTTTGCCGGTTACCTGCAGGAAGGGGAGGTGCTGCCTGAAGTACCTGCAGCAAACAAAATACAGAAACTACAACCGGTTACTTTTTCATCAATAGCTGTGCTTACCAAAAACCTCCCTAAACCCGTATTAGTAGATACAGCCTTGCTAATGGAAGATTTAAACCTGGATTTTGGCGCGGTATTGTACGAAACGGCTTTAACTGCTGGCAAAAAAGCTATTTTGACTTTTAAAGATATCCACGATTATGCCCTGGTGTACATTAATGGCAAAAAAATAGGTGAACTGGATAGAAGAAAAAATAAATTCAGCATCGAAATTCCGGCCAGAACTGCTAAAAGCACATTAAGAATTTTGGTGGAGGCTACAGGTCGTGTAAACTATGGATACCAGATGCACGATAGAAAAGGCATACACGGTGAGGTAGTTTTAACTGAAAACGGAAAACAAATTACATTAAAAGGCTGGAAAAATTATCCTGTCAGGATGGGTGAGGTAAATATTCCCTTGCATTACGAAAAGCTTACAAACCAGCCTGCAACAGCAGCATTTTATAAAGGAAATTTTAATGCTGATAAACAGCAGGATACTTATCTCGACATGAGTAAGTGGAATAAGGGATTAGTTTGGTTAAATGGAATGTGTTTGGGCAGATACTGGAATATCGGCCCTACACAAACCATGCTGGTGCCGGGCAGCTGGCTTAAAAAAGGTAAAAACGAAGTGGTGGTTTTCGATTTATTCGGAAATGCAAAACCGGATTTAAGCTTTCTGGACAAACCCATTTTAGATGTAGTAAACGAAAAACAGCCCGAATTACACCGTAAAGCCAATCAGAAGTGGCTTGCCGATGCACAACAGCCCTATACCGAAGGCACCTTTTCTAATGATAATAAATGGCAAACAGTAAATTTTAAACCAATAACAGCAAGGTATTTCTGCCTGGAAGCACTATCAGAACAGAAAGGGCAACCATACACCTCTGTTGCAGAAATTGTATTGCTTGATGATAAAGGCAATGAAATTCCGCGTAACGATTGGAAAATTGTTTTTGCAGATAGCGAAGAACTTGGCAGCGATGACGGAAATGCAGCCAATGTTTTCGACCTGCAGTTTACCAGTATCTGGCATACCCAGTGGGAAAATAAATCACCAAAACCACCGCATCAGATCGTAATCGACCTGGGCAAAAGCTACAATATTAAAGGATTGAAATTACTGCCAAGGCAGGATAACGCCAATGGAAGGATTAAAGATTACAGGTTATATTTTAACCAGAAACCATTTAAAAACCTTTAAACTAAAATGATTATTAATGCGCTGTAGATGAAGTGGTTTTGAAGAGAAAAAGGGCGAAATAACAGCTAGTAAAACGTTTGTTCAGAAATAACCGGATCAATTAAAAACTAAACAATAAATATTAAACAACACAAATGGAACGTAGAGATTTTATCAAAAATGGTGCATTTACGGCTGCTGGTTTAACCATCCTGCCAACCGGAAGTTTATTTGCATCATCAGACAGTGGAAAAGTAAGATTGGGCTATATCGGTGTAGGCGCACGTGGAATGAGCCATATCTCTGAAGGTGCTTTAAGAGACGATGTAGAAATCGTGGCAATTTGCGATACTCAGGAAAGCTCACTTAAAGTTTGCCGGGCTTTTATCGCTAAAAAAGGCAGGCCAGCCGCAACAGAATATACAGGTGGGGTAGATGCTTACAAAAAACTGATTGAACGTAAAGACATTGATGCCGTAATTATAGCAACCCCGTGGCAGTTTCACCGCGATCAGGCGGTTGATGCCATGAAAGCTGGTAAATATGTGGGCTGCGAAGTAATTGCAGGTTTAACCGTACAGGATCATTGGGATATTGTAAATACTTCTGAAAAAACCGGCATGCCTTACATGACTTTGGAGAATGTTTGTTACCGCAGAGATGTGATGGCAGCCCTGAATATGGTTAGACAAGGCCTCTTTGGAGAATTGGTACACCTGGAAGGTGGGTATCAGCATAATTTAAGAAACGTACTTTTTAACAACGGCAAAGATTATTATGGTGGTGGGGTAGAATACGGCCCAAAAGCTTTAAGCGAGGCACAATGGCGTACGCAGTTCAACATCGATCAGGATGGCGATCTGTATCCCACACACGGCGTAGGTCCGTTAATGCAATATGCCAATATTAACAGGGGGAACAGTTTTACCAGTCTGGTATCCTTCAGCTCTAAAGCCAGAGGATTGGCTGCTTATGTAGAAGAAATGTCGCCAGGCCATCCAAATGCCAAAATCAATTATAAAAACGGTGATGTAACCACAACGATGATCAACTGTGCAAATGGCGAAACCGTGTTGTTAAGTCATGATACACACTTGCCCCGCCCGTATTCTATCGGTTTCAGGGTGCAGGGTACAAAAGGCCTTTGGATGGACGTAAACAAATCGGTTTATATCGATCATAAATCTAAAAAGGACGATGTTTGGGATCCCGCAAAAGAGTGGTTTGATAAATATGATCACCCGCTTTGGAAAAAATACGAAGCAGAAGCAGTAGGCGCTGGTCACGGTGGTATGGACTGGTTTGTATTTAACGGCTTTATCCAGGCGGTAAAACAGAAAAAACAAACGCCGATTGATGTATATGATTCGGTTACCATGAGTGTAATTACACCGCTTTCTACCAAATCGTTAAAAGAAGGGAACATGCCACAAAAATTCCCTGATTTTACCAAAGGAAAATGGAAAGACCGTAAAAATACTTTCGCTTTAGACGATAGCGGCTTTTAGTCTCGGTTGCGGGTAGTGTGTACAAGCCTGCCCGCATATTTTAACACGCAACTTTATCCGGGGGCATCAATGTAGATTAACCTGGAACAATTTTCATCAAAAATATTAACATCTTATGTTTCAAGAAGTCTTAGGTGCTTATGGACTTAACGTAGAAAAATTTAAAATTGAACCTTTTGGCTCGGGTTTAATTAACCATACCTGGAAAGTTTATAGTGAAGAATTAGCCTATATTTTACAGGAAGTAAATACCGAGGTTTTTCGTCAGCCTCAAAATATTGCCCAAAATATCGAAACGATAAAGAAATATCTGGATCAAACCGCTCCCAAGTATTTATTTGTTGCGCCCATATCAACTACAGATGGAAATGATTTTGTAGTAATCGACGATCACTTTTACCGTGTTTTCCCTTTTGTTGAAAATTCTTGCTCAATTGATTTTGTGCACCATCCGGAGCAGGCTTATCACGCTGCAAAGCAGTTTGGTAAATTTACGAGGATGTTATGCGCTTTCAATGTAAAAAAGTTAAAACCCACCATCGAAGATTTTCATAACCTTCCATTGCGTGTAGAACAGTTTAAAACTGCGTTAGAGCAGGCAACCAAAGAAAGGATCAAAGAAGCAAAATTCGCGATAGACGAAATCATCAGGCATTACGATATCGAAGAGCAATACGGCCATATGGTTGATAGCGGCGCACTTAACCTGCGTGTGGTACACCACGATACCAAAATCAGCAATGTGCTTTTGCAGGTTGATACAGGTGTTGGCTTGTGCGTAATCGATCTGGATACGGTGATGCCGGGCTATTTTATAAGCGATGTAGGTGATATGATGCGTACTTATTTATCAGAAGCAAACGAAGAGGAAAAAGATTTTAGTAAAATAGCCATCAGGGAAGATGTGTTTGCAGCGATACATAAAGGATATATGGAAGAGATGGATCCGGTTTTAAATTTTACTGAAAAACAATTCTTCATTTATGCAGGTAAATTTATGATTTACATGCAGGCCGTAAGGTTTATAGCCGATTTTTTAAATGGAGATACTTACTATAAAACCAATTATGCCGGTCATAATTTGGTAAGGGGCTTAAACCAGATCGATTTATTAAATAAATACATTGAAAAACAATCCAGATTCGAAGAAATTATTAAAAAAATAAATCAGGATAGGGTAAGCGACCCTAAAACAATATTAAACTGATAAGGTAAAGGTAAGGTGTTCGGTTTTTATGCTTCATCGTTTGGGCTGGACATCCTTTTTTACCTTTATTAATTAGAAATATACATATATCTATAATCAACGGTCTGTTGAATTGAAATTTTTACTTTTACCATCGACAGATTTAAGTAGAAAAGTTGTTATTGCGAGGAGGAACAACGAAGCAATCTTTTAGCTTTTAATAATACAATAGAGATTGCTTCATCCAATGAAAAATTGGCTTTTAAGTGACAATTTATCGAGATAAATCATCACTTAAAAGCCTATCGTCACTTTTCTAAAGAAATTAACCCTTTGAATCGCTTTATTTTAACGAATAAAGCGCAAACGCTTGCCAGTTAAATATGGTAGGGCTATTATATGATAAATCATAAAAAATAGTAGCAAAGTAATTAAGCCCTTTGTTCTCTCCCAATGGGATCAAAATACTCCTCTTCATCATCAAATTCATGGGATTTATTAATTTTAAACACCCAATATTTCATTAGAGGATAGTTAAAACCATAAGAAACAACGCTGTCAATTAATAATCTGCCGATTTTGTAATCTACATTCAGGCTTTGATGCAATAAATAAGTTCCACCTGATTTTAAAGAAATACTTCCCAGAACTACCGTAAAAAAGCGGATCAGTTGCCCGCTCGCAGAACTGCAATAATCATCGGTGCTTTTGAAGGCCCAAAAACGGTTAATGCAAAAGTTAACAATTCCGCCAACAGTACCGGAAATTAAAATTGAAATGGTAAAATGGATATGAAGCCATTCGGTTAAGAGCACCATTAAACCATAATCGGTTACCCCACCAGAAAATGCAGATACCTGTGCCTTTAAAAAAAGCTTTACAGATGGCCAGTTGATCATGCTTTTTCCTCCCTGTCTTTAGCATCGCCGGCTTTTAAAAGTTTAAAGGTATCAATGGTGTTTAATATCATTAACAAAGCTACCATGGCCATAGCAAAATAGGTAATGCTGCCAGTAATTAATGTTTCGGCAATAAGAACAATCGAAATGATGATTCGCAGTTCAGTTGGCCCTAAGCGGCCCGAATCGATTTGGTAATGACCGGTTATCTTGTACCTCAACTGGCTGATAATCATCGACCAGCCATAAAGCACTACAAAAAGAAAGGCTAAAACCTGTGTGAGTCCTTCTGCATAAAAATAATATCCAAAACCAATGAGGATAATGCTGAGCCAATCCATAATAATATCGAGTGCAAAACCATACCATTTTCGAGGTGTTTCGCGGTAATATGCTAATCGGCCATCCAGCGAATCGCCAAGCCAATTGATGAAAAATCCTAAAATCCCCGTCAGTAAATAAGTCCGGCTGTAGAAATGAGCTAAAATAAATGCAGAAAACACAATTATAGATCCGAACATTCCGATACCCGTCATAATATTAGGAGATACCCACGCAGGTACTTTCTTCAATAAAAAAAGGATCAGGCTTTGCTCGCCCTTACGTAAAATATTGGTCCGTTCCCGATCTGCAAATACCCTTTTGCCTTTTGTATGGTTTTCGTTCTGTTTAATGTTATCCTCCAATTTATACCCCAACCAGTATTACGCTAAATAGTATCGCGGTTCCCGGCCGGTAAAATTTTAAACCGATTTTCTTCGGTATGCACTTATAAAAATCGCTTATCCGCTTTAGCTTTCCTGATCTGACCAGGTAACTGAATAATAGTACAAATAACATATATTTATTTTACAATCCCTGCAAAACGCTGGTAAAACACCGTCGGACTATTCTCATTTTTTGGTGCGTACTTACCTGCAATAATCGGGATGTAAATTACACGGCGCCTGCTTTCCTCACCACGTACAGCCGATTCTGCAACCCTGTGCCATAAACGGCCATCGTGTATGGTTAAATCCCCGGCTTCAGGCAAGATCGATACTTCATCAGCATCCGGTTTGTTATCCAAAAAGTATTTCTTGCGGAACAACATCTGGTATATACTTTGTTTGTGCGTGCCCGGAATAATCTTTAATCCGCCATTTTCGGGTTTTAAGGTACTTAAATGGATGCCAACATTCAACATTGGGTTCAATTTTGTGCCATAAAAAATATCCCTTAAACCATCGGTATGCCAGCCCATTTTGCTGAATTTGCTGTCTGGTCCGTTAATGTAGTGGTTAAATACCATACCGTCTTTTTCTTCTGTACCTAATCGCGCACCATCGCCAGCCAGCTGAAGCAGCGCATTAAAACGTGGATCTAACAATAAACCGCTCAAAGTTTGATGCTGTTGATTAAGAAAAGCGAAACGTTGTACAATCGGCGAGCCATCGAGGTCTTTTCCGTATTTAATAGGCACTCCGTTTATTTTTTTGATATCTTGTTCGATCCATTTTTTTTCCACCTCTTTAGAGGCATCAATGATGGAAGAAACCGTTGCTGGTTTAATGAAATTTTTGAAATGGATAAAACCATGGGTGTTAAAAAAATCAAGTTGTTGCCTGGTTAACTGATCGGATAGGGTAAAGGTTGGATACGATGTGGCCATTGTAAGTAAATTAAAGGTTTAGAAAAAGAAATAAATTGAATAGATAGAATTATGCGCAACAACAGCACATTCGCATGGGCGAGTGGTTCGGTACTGAAGGAAAATAAAACAGGTTTGTTTTATTCGACATTATCTATAGATTTAGTAGTATTTAATGCAAACGTAACATATTTTTAATATTCCAAAGAATTTTATTTAAAATTTTTTAAAATATTTTTTGAGGGCGGCTAGGTTATTGGTTCCTTAAGATTATCAAAGTAAAATTAATGTATTGGGGAAACGGTAAACTTTGACAATCTTACAGGTATTGGCTCCGGAAGATTGTCAAAGTAAATTTCATGATGACAAATCGTTTCTGGCAGATTGCAACGCTAAGAAATTATTTGGGTTATTTTTCTTCTAAACGGTAAACTTTGACAACCTTACAGGCATTATTCCCAAAAGATTGTCAAAGTAAACTTTAATGTTATTGGGAAGATCCTTCGACAACGCTCAGGATGACAAATCGCTTCTGGCAGATTGTAATTCCATGAAATCTATCTGGGTTTATTTTTCTTCTAAAAGGTAAACTTTAATAATCTTACAGGCATTATTCCCAAAAGATTGTCAAAGTAAACTTCAGGATGACAAATCGTTTCTGCAGATTGAAACGCTGAAACAGTAAACTTTGACAATCTTACAGGCATTGGTTCCGGAAGATTATCAAAGTAAAATTAATGTATTGGGAAGATCCTTCGACTACGCTCGGGATCACAAAATCATTTAGTGAGGTAGCAGTTGGTCATTACAAATGAATCATTGGTTATTAATTCCATCTTCCATCCCACATCTTCCATCTTATTTCGTCTTATAAATCCCTGCGGCCATTTTCTCGATAAATCCTTTTGGTAAAATTCTATTGGCATATACGCTGATGACATTCGTAAAACCTGGAATAATCTCTGATTTTTTGTTAAACATCCCTTTAATTGTAATTTCAGCTACTTCATCGGGCTGCATGTTAAATTTTTCTGCCATTTTGCTAAAGGCATCCAAACCTGCGCGACTGGCAAAGCCGGTATCAACCGGCCCGGGACTTAAGCAGCTTACCGAAACACCGGTGTCTTTAAGTTCGAAGCGCAATGCCCTTGTAAATGATAATACAAAGGCTTTAGTTGCCGAATAAATGGCCAGTGTAGGCACCGCCTGGTAAGCTGCAGTACTGGATACATTAAGGATATAAGCTTCTTTTTCTTTTGAAAGTATTGGAAGCAGTAAATGGCATAATGAAGTAACGGTATTCATATTTAACTGACACATTTCTAACTGAGCGGTCAAATCCAGCGCGGCAAACTTGCCCCATAAACCATAACCTGCATTGTTTATGAGGATGTAAACAGCGTAATTTTTTGCATTTACCCAATCTGTAACTTCCTTTGGCGACTGCGGCAAGCTGAGATCGATGGATAAAACATCTACTTCAACACCGTATTTTTTTTTAATGTCGTTTTGAAGACCATGTAGTTCATCTGCTGAACGGGCAACTAGCAGTAAGTTAATTTTTCTTTTCGCCAGTGCAACAGCCATCGATCTGCCGATACCTTTACTGGCACCGGTTACCATTGCATACTTAAGCTTCTTTATTTCCGACATCCTTTTTATTTAAACGGTTAGCACAAATATCAAATAAAATAGAAATTATGTCTCAATTATTTTAAAATGGCGAATGATTAATTCCCAGATAGGCATCTTTTTCTGATTATTATTTTTAACAAGTCTAAATAATGTTAGATTTGCCGAAATTTCCAGTTTCATGAAGCACATTTATATCAAACTTTTAGCCATAGTTCTTTTTATCCTATCGTCCGTTACCATCTTTGCACAAACAGAGAAAGGATCAATCAGTGGTAAAGTTGTCGATTCGCTGGGAAACAGCGTACCCTTTGCCAATATCCAGATCAGGAAGCAAAACCTTAAAACCACTTCAGATAAATCCGGAAATTTTAAGTTGGTTTCTGTACCGGCCGGAAATCAACAGGTTAGGGTTTCCATAACCGGATACGACCCTTTTGAGCAGAGCGTATTGGTGAATATAAATGATACAGCCAAAGTTATTTTCATTTTAAAAGAACAGAGCGAAGGACTTAACGACGTAATTGTTTCGGCAAGCAGAAGGCCTGAATCTTTATCGCAAACACCATCTTCGGTAACCGTGCTTACGGCAAAAGAATTAAATACACAATCTGCCATTAGTCCGAATTTGGCCAACATACTTTCTTACAGTGTACCTGGATTAGGTTTTTCTACCAATCAGACAGGTAACTCTGGTCAGACTTTGCGTGGAAGAAATGTTTTGGTATTAATTGATGGCATTCCGCAATCTACACCCTTAAGGGCAGGCGGCAGGGATATCCGCAGTATCGATCCTTCGGTAATTGAACGTGTAGAGGTAATTAAAGGTGCTACGGCTATTTATGGTAATGGAGCAGAAGGTGGTTTAATCAACTACATCACTAAAAAAGCCGATAAAGGCAAATCCTTCGGAGGTTATAGTCAGGCAGGGATTACGGGTAACTTAAAAGGCGACAGCACCATAGGTTATCGTTTTTCGCAACAGCTGTATGGCAAGGTGGATAAATTTGATTACCTGGTAAGTGGCATGTACGAAAAAACAGGTGTTTTCCGTGATGCTGAGGGTTTGGTAATTTCGCCTGAATATGGTTTGGGTGAAACGAAATCTTACAACGGTTTTGTAAAACTGGGTTATAACATTACCACCAGGCAGCGTTTACAGGTAATGTACAATTATTTCAGTTCAAGGCAGCACTCTAAATATATTACCAAAGATGGCGTTTATGGTCAATTGCCCGCAATTGGTGTTTACGGAACAAGATTGGGCGAAGATGAAGGGACAAGGTTTAACCATAATGCCAATTTACAATATACCAATCAGCAGATTTTTGGTAAAACTGATTTAACAGCCAATATATATTACCAGGATTTTTATACCATTTATTCAAATTCAGCATCATTTTTTGGTAGTGGCCAATCTGCTATTACTTCAACAAAGAAAGGTGCAAGGGTAAATTTAAATACACCATTTAACATTACCCAAAAGGTGCCCATGCAATTGAACTACGGTTTGGATTTAATGAACGATAAAACTGCACAAAGCTTAACTGATGGCCGTTTATGGGTGCCGGATATGAACATGGTTAATTTTGCACCTTATTTACAGGCTTCGGCAACTTTAATGAACGATTTAACCATTAAAGGCGGCTTAAGGATCGAGAACATCAATATCGATGTGGACGATTTTAACACCCTGGCCACTGGCGCCAACGGTGCCGGAAGCATTGCTGTACAAGGTGGTAAATTAAACTACAATGCCCTGGTGTTTAATGCAGGTGCGCGTTATTCTAAATTTAAATTCTTTAATCCTTTTGTTAGCTATGCACAATCATTTTCGGTATTTGAATTAGGCAGGGTTTTAAGGGCGGCAAAAAGCAATACTTTATCACAGTTAGAAACCAAGCCGATTATTGTAAACAATTATGAAGCTGGCTTTAGCAGCACAATTGGCAACTTAAATTTTAGCGCGGCCTATTATTACAGTACATCAAAACTGGGTGCCAACCTTTTAGAAGTGAATGGAACGTACATCTCTCAGCGTATTCCTGAGCGTGTATATGGATTTGAAATCCAGGCTGATTACCAGATTTTAAAAGAGCTGGGCATAGGAGGAAATTATGCACAGGTAGAAGGAAAAGGTGATGTGGATGATGATGGGAATTTTAATGGCGATAAAGATGTGTATTTAAATACAACGCGTATCCCGCCGTCTAAAACTACTGTTTATTTAAAATATACGGGCATTAAAAACCTGAGCCTGGATGTAAACTGGATGCGTGTTGGTAACCGCGATCGCTTTAAAACCAACGCTGCGGGTAAATATTTAATCGGAGAAGGTCCGGTTAAAGCTTTTAACCTGTTTAATGTTGCAGCTGCCTATCAGATTATACAACCTTTAAAACTGTCATTAGGGGTAGAAAATTTACTGAATAAGGTTTATTATCCTGCTATTTCTCAGTTTTATGGCAGCAATGTAAATTATGTGAGGGGCAACGGACGCAGGTTTAACCTATCGCTGGGCTATGCATTTTAGGCAATGAAAAATAAAAACTTTAAAAACGCCATCAGGAATATTCACCTCTGGTTAGGCCTGGCAAGTGGTTTGGTTGTTATCATCATCAGTATTACAGGTGCGCTTTACGTATTTGAAGAAGAAATAAGAGATCTAACCCAGAAAGATTTTCGTTATGTGGCAGTTCAGCAGAAGCCTTTCGTTGGTTTAGATCAGGTTATTTTAAGCTTTGAAAAACTTTCGCCAAAAGATCAGTTAAGGTTGATCCGAATTGAAAATGCTATACCGAATGCAACAGTAGAAATTACCACAAAAAAAGCTGCTGTTTATTATTTTAACCCTTACGACGCTTCTTTAGTAAAAAAAGGAAAAGAAGACTGGCTTCAGGTAGTTGAACACATCCATCTTTCATTATTGTTGGGGAAAACCGGAGAGTTTATCATGCAATGGTCGGTGGTTATTTTTGTGATCATGCTGATTACCGGGCTGGTGCTTTGGTTCCCCGGGCAAATGCGTTTATTAAAACAATCTTTAACGATTAAAAGGAAAGCATCATTTAAACGCCTCAATTACGACCTGCACAATGTACTTGGTTTTTATGCATCGATCGTGCTCTTAATAACCGCTTTAAGCGGTTTATATTTTGCCTTTAAAAGTGTAAAAAATACAGCGAGTTTTTTTACCGGCAGTAAACTGGGGCAGGGAAAAGCCACTGTTGCTGCTAAACCGGCGCAGATTGATTCGTTACCTGTACGTTACAATAAAATTTATACTGAAGCAAAAAATAAATATCCGGGGGCTATGGCAACCAATTTTTCTTTGCGGGGTAAAGGCGAACTGCGTTTAAGAATGATTTATCCTTACCGCTGGGCGAGAAATCAGAATACATTTTTTTACGAGGAAGCTACCGGAGCAATGCTCAGGGCTAAACTGTATAAAGATTTTAATGGCGCCGACTTAATCGAAGCGACCAATTACGACCTGCATACGGGCAGGCTTTTAGGGCTACCCAATAAAATAGTTTCTTTCCTGGCCGCGTTAATTGCCGCCAGTTTACCCGTCACCGGTTTTATCATCTGGTGGAAGAAAAGGAAGAAACCAGTTAAAAAAACGGCTACAACCGTTCAGCATAAGCTTTAAGCTGGTTCAGTCCAGATTGGCAGAACTCCTGCTGCATGCCCAAATCAAGATGTGTAACAGGCTCAAAGGTTTCGGTAAGGGTAACCGGTTGATCTCCTGTAAAAGTGATCAAACTTTTTCTGTTATCATCTAACGTATAGGCAATGCGTTTATGTTTGATTATTTCGGTATAAGTACCTTTAAAATTGAATTTTTCGCTGCCATCTTTTTTTGCCATTACATATAAAAAAAATCCTCCTTCAGTCAGGTTATTCTCAATTTTCTCATTGATCCATTCCTCAGATGGCGCATTCCAAACGGCAATATGTACCGGATCATTCCAAAGTTCCCAAACCACCTCAACCGGTTTGTTAATCTCTATACTGGCTGTTAAATTCTTTTCGTTGCTCATGTTCTGTTGATTATGTTATAAAATTAACCCTTATCAATCAAAATTCAGGCGGCTGTTGAAGACATAAAAAGGGTTATTCAGGCATATTTACTTTTTTTACTAAGATACATGCATGGTATAATAACATTCCTATGGGTTGTATCTGTAGTATTATTTTCATGATTTTTCGTTATGTAATGTCCTTAATCTATATTTTAGCAAGATATGCCTTGATCGGCTTATTTAAAGGAAAATTATCTTAAACTGTTAACTTGTTGGCAGTATAATTGTTAAGAAATGGAATCTTGTGTTTGTCTTCACAAGGTTACCATCAACGATAGTCGGAAATGTCTGAAATACGAAATTATGATGCAGAATTCTGCGGAAATTTGCCCATACACCACATCAACTCCATTCAGGACTACGGGTACCTGCTGGTGCTTGATAATAAAACGCTGAATATTATTCAGGTCAGCGAAAACCTGAGTACCATAACGGATGAGGCACCTGCGCAGATGATGAACAAACATTTATCATCTTTTTTTAGCCGCGCTGATGTAGAAAATATCACTAAACTCATTGCCGGTGATGCCAAAGACAGGATTCCTTTGAACCTCCTGTTTGAGAAAGAGGGCAAACAGCTGTCTTTTGATGGTTTGATCCACATTAAAAATGATTATTCACTGCTCGAAATAGAAACGGCATCAAAAGAAGGAAGGAAAAGCTTTTCGGATGTTTTTCAGGAAGTAAGGCAGTTTATTTCGGCAATGGAAAGCGGCTCTACCCTGGAAGAAGTTTGCAATGTGGCCATTAAACAATTACGTAAAGTTTCTGGCTTTGATGGAGTAAGGATGTACCAGTTCGATGCCAACTGGAACGGAACTGTTATTGCTGAAGATATTTCAGGAGCACTGGAAAGTTATCTCGGCCAAACCTTTCCGGCTTCTGATGTGCCTAAACAGGCAAGGGCACTTTACCTTAAAAATCCCTTCAGGCTTATTTCTAATAGGGCTTATCAGCCTGTTCGCTTATATCCGGTAATTAATCCGTTAACGAACGCGTTTATCGATCTGTCTGACTGTAATTTACGGGGCGTGGCTTCGGTACATCTGGAGTACATGCAGAATATGAATGTAAGTGCATCTATGTCGATCAGGGTGTTGCGTGAGGGTAAGCTATGGGGGTTAATTTCCTGCCACCACATCGAACCAAATTATCCGAATGTAGATATGCGCTATATTTTCGAATGGCTTTCGGTAGAAATATCAAACAGGATTGCAGCCATTTTAGATCAGGAAGATTACAATCAATCGGCCTCTAGATTGGAAAAACGGACCGCCATTACTGATTTTATTTATGGTAAAGATGATATTATCGAAGGATTGCTGGATGACGAAAACCTAAACATTCTTTCTTTGTTTAATGCTGGTGGAGTGGTGGTAAAGATTGGAAACCGAATAGAATACCGGGGTGATATTCCTGATAAAAGTGAAATTTATAACCTGATGCTCTGGCTTGAAGGCAAGGGGATTGAAAAGATTTTTTCGAGCAGCCACCTGGGCGAATTATATGAAGAAGCCAGGGCTTACGAAAAAACAGGAAGTGGCATCTTGGTTATTCCTGTTGATGGCAGGAGCGGCGATTATGTCATCTGTTTCCGTCCGGAGGTAATACGGCAGATAAAATGGGGCGGAGACCCGGAGCAGGTCATCAATTTTGACAAAGACGGTAAAAACTATCACCCGCGTAACTCGTTTAAACTTTGGTTACAAACCGTTTATGGTCAATCATTGCACTGGGTCCAAAATGAACTGGAAATCGCCGAATCATTGAGGAATTTTATATTTGAATTTAGAACAAAGCAACTTTATAATTAACCTGATGGAAAAAAAGCAGGAAAAGGAAAAGCAGGATCTGGTATTGAATAAGCGTTACGATAAATATATTGTAGCTATTGGAGCTTCTGCAGGTGGTTTGGAAGCTATTCACGAATTTTTCGACCACATGCCTGCAAATTCGAGTTTTTCTTTTGTCGTAATCCAGCACCTTTCTTCAGATTATAAAAGTTTACTGGTAGAGCTGGTGGGCAAACATACCCATATGAAGGTGTTCGAAGCCGCAAATGATATGGCCATCCAACAGGATTGCGTGTATATTATTCCCAATAATAAACTCATGACTTTGGTAAATGGACGGCTTAAACTGGCAGATAAATCGCAGATTAAAGCACCAAATACGGCGATTGATCATTTTTTATATACCCTGGCTAAAGATAAAAAAGAAAAAGCCATTGCCATTATCCTCTCCGGAACAGGAACTGATGGCACCAAAGGCATCCAAAGCATTAAAGAAAACGGCGGGATGGTAATTGTTCAGGATCCGGCTTCTGCCAAGTTCGACGGAATGCCAAATTCAGCCATAGCATCAGGCAACGCCGATCATGTGATGGTTCCTTCAAGGATGCAGGAAGAGCTTTTTAGTTACGTAAATGAAGAACCCGTTAAAGTACTCGAAAACGGTAAGGTAAATGAAGAACTGCTTGATGAAATATTTAAACTGGTACACAACAGCAGCGGCAACGATTTTAACCTCTATAAAACCCCAACCATCATCAGGCGCATTGGCCGGAGGATGAATGAAAGAGGCATAAAAAAACTCGATCGTTATGTAGAATTTTTGCGGGGCAATGCAAATGAAGTGAAAATTTTAGCGCAGGATTTCCTCATCGGTGTAACCAAATTTTTCAGGGATGAACAGGCCTTTGCACAGCTTAACGAATATGCCTTGCAGGATATAGTTGCACGAAAAGAAGATGGCGATGTTATCAAAATCTGGATATGTGCCTGTAGCACCGGAGAAGAAGCTTACTCTGTTGCCGCGATGGTAAATGATTGTGTAGACCGCTCTGGTAAAAAAATCGAAATTAAAATATTTGCTTCAGATATTGATGATAAAAGCATCGAAATTGCTTCCAAAGGGCAATATCCGCTTACTGTAAAAAAGGAAATTCCGGCCCACCTGTTTAAAAAGTACTTTATACAGGAAGGGAAATACATCAGCGTGATTGCCAGCTTACGTAAACAGGTGGTGTTTGCCAAACACGATGTAATTAAATCGCCGCCTTTTATAAAAAACGACCTGGTTACCTGCCGGAATATGCTTATTTATGTCAACAGCATCCTTCAGGAAAAAATTCTCTCGATATTTCACTTTTCGCTGCTGCCTAACGGTTACCTGTTTCTGGGCTCAAGCGAAACGGCATCATCTATGAAAGCCGGATTAACAGAAATTTCGGGTAAATCGAAAATCTATCAGAAAACCGGAAAAATTAATTATTCTACCTATAATACGTATAACACCGGCTCCAGGACAGCCCCTGGTTTAGACCGGAAAAAAGGAAATGTTAATGAAACTGTTCAAAGTCCGCTCGAAAAACGCCTGGCCGACTTTCTCTCATCAGATGTTGGGTATGTAGCCGTATTTATAGATCAGGCTTATGTTATGCAGGATGCTGTTGGCGATTACAGGCAATATTTATCGCTGCCCGAACAAAGCATTGAACTGAATATTTTGAAAATGGTACCCAGAGAGGTATCAGTTGTGCTTAATACCGGACTGAGAAAAGCATGGAAAGAGAATAAAAAAATCACCTTAAAAAAGATCCGTTTTAAGGATAATTTATTTGTCAATATCTCCATCGTACCATCCGATCCTGCAAATACGAACGGCTTTACAATGGTGGTTTTTGCCGAGCATGTTTTAGAAGTTGTTGCCGGAAAAGACGAATTGGCATTGCCTGGTTTTCATGATGCTACACAATCTGAATACGTATTTGAATTGGAAGCCGAACTGAACGAAACCCGTTCTAACCTGCAGATGGCGGTTGAAGAAATGGAGACCACCAACGAGGAGCTTCAATCCAGTAACGAAGAATTGCTTTCGGCAAACGAAGAACTGCAATCCAGCAATGAGGAATTGCAATCGCTTAACGAAGAACTTCATACCCTTAATACCGAGCATCAGCTTAAAATTAAAGAACTCATTGAGTTAAACGATGACCTGGACAATTATTTCAGGAGTACAGACATCGGACAGATTTTTCTGGATGCGGGAATGATTATCCGTAAATTTAATCCTGCAGCAATCAGCATGGTTAACCTTATTGAAGCAGATATTGGCCGCTCCATTGAACATATTTCAAATAATATTAAGGCAGAAAACTTTACCGGTGATATCAGACAAGTATTATTAAGCGGGCATATAATAGAAAAAGAAGTTCAGCTAAAAAACAATACCCGTTCGTTAATGCGGATTATGCCTTATTTAAGGAAAGATAAGCGGGTAGATGGAGTCGTAATTTCTTTCGTAGATATTTCAAGGATTACCGAACTGAACAACATCATTAGCGGTGTTTTTAATGCCAGCATAAATGGTATTTTAGCTTTCAGGGCGGTAAGGGATGCCAAGCATTTTATTACTGATTTTGAATGCAGTACCTATAACGATTCGGCACTGAGTATTTTAAAGAAAAATAAAGCAGAACTAACAGGTGCAAGGCTGGTTAAAATGTTACCCGAACTAACCGTAAGTAACCTGTTTAATAAATATGTTGGTGTTGTAGAAAATGGCAAGGTGCTCGAAACGGAACTGCAGTTCTCTAAAGAACAATGGTGCCAGCTTATTGCCGTAAAAATGTCGGATGGTTTTGTGGCCACCCTCACAGATATCAGTCAGCAAAAACTGGCCGAACAGAAACTGAAGAAAAACTACAACGAGCTCTTGGGTGCACGCGAAAACCTGCGCCAGCTTAACTCCGACCTTGAACTGAAGGTGAAGGAGCGGACCATGAAACTTTCTGAAAGTGAAGAACGTTTCAACCTCGTATCACACGCCACTAACGATACCATTTGGGACTGGAACTTAGCACATAATACCATGTGGCGGAGCGATAACTTTACCACAATGTTTGGCTATGAAAAGGATTTGGAGACTCAAAATATTGCCTTTTGGTTTGATAAAATCCATCCGGATGACCGCGAAAGGGTAAAAACCAGTGTTTACGATGCCATTAACCATAACGAAACACAGTGGACATCCCAATACCGCTTACAAAAAGCCGATGGCAGTTATGCTACCTTACTCGATCGTGGCAGTATTTTACTGGATGATCTGCAAACCCCTTACCGCATGGTAGGCTCTATTGTTGATATTTCGAAACTGGTAGATACCGAAGTAAAACTGAACTCTACCGAGCGTAAATTTAGAAAGATTTTCGAATCAAACGTAATCGGCATTTTGTTTAGCAATACCGAAACCGGCAGGATAGAGGATGCCAATGATATTTTCTTAAAACTTTTAGGTTATACACGGTCTGATTTCGAAAATGGAAATATAGACTGGATGCAGATCACACCCGAAGCTTTTTTACCAATCAGCAAAATATCTGCTAAATTGTTAAAAGAAGAAGGTTTCTGTCCGCCATTTGAAAAACAATACCTCCGTAAAGATGGCGTTCCTGTTGATGTGCTGGTAGGTGCTGCCCTGCTCGATGAAGAAGTGCCTAACGGTGCTGTAACTTACGTAATCGACATCAGCAAACAGAAACATACCGAGAAAAAACGTGGAGAACTCCAAAAACTCATCAAAAAACAGCAAGACGAGTTTTACAGCATTTTCAAAAATGCACCTGCATTAATTACCATCCGCAGAGGGGAAGGACTGAAATACGAATTTGTGAATGAAGCCTTTAAAACCTTTGATGGAGGTACAGATTATATCGGCCGCTCAAGGATAGGGAACGGATCTAAATTCGAATCGCCTGAACTTCTGGAAATTGAAGACCAGGTAATGCAAACAGGCAAAACTTATGTAGCCAATGCCTATAAAATTGATCAGGTAAATAAAACTACAGGTAAATCAGTAGAGAAATGGTTCGATATGATATTAAACCCTGTATTTTCTGATAAAGGTGTAATAGATGGAATTGCTTTTTTTGGTTTCGAAGTAACCGATTTAATGAAAGCGCAACAGGCCACAAAAGAGCTGATGCACCGTAAAGATGAGTTTATGAGTATTGCCAGTCATGAACTGAAAACACCTATTACCAGTATTAAAGGCTTTTTGCAATTTGCGCTGAGAATGGCCGAACAACAGAAATTTGAAAAAATTTATGAGTTTGTAGACAAGGCCAACCGACAGATTGGAAAGCTGACGGCACTCGTTGAAGATTTATTGGATGTAACCAAGATACAAGCTGGCAAAATGACTTTCAACTTCTCTGATTTTAACATTGCCGGAGTGATAGAAGATGCCATTGATGGCTTGCAGGAAAGTTTGAACGGGCATGATATTGTGATGGAAATAAACGATGTACAGGTATTTGCCGATCGCAACCGTATTGAACAGGTATTGAGTAATTTTATCTCAAACGCCATTAAATATTCGCCCGATGCCGATAAAATTGAAGTTTCGGCAAAAACGGAAGAAGATTACCTTTTGGTTTCTGTTCGTGACTATGGTATTGGCATTCCTAAAGATAAATCGCAGTTTGTATTTGACAGGTTTTTCCGGGTAGAAGCCTCTTCGCATAGTTTCTCCGGGCTTGGTTTAGGTTTATATATCTCAGCAGAAATTGTTGAAAGGCACGGAGGAGAAATCGGCGTAAACAGTAAAGAAGGGGAAGGTTCAGAATTCTGGTTTAAAATTCCATTGAAAGATAAATAGCGATGTAGTATATGTTGAATATTTTTATACCATTATCATCCTGAGCGTAGTAGAAGGATTTTTATTTACTGGTTTCAACCTGTTTTGAAATTTATTATGTATGATAATCCATACAAAGCAAACAAAATGTGCTTTATTAATGTATTTATAATTCCTCTAACACGGGAGTAATTTGAAATGGGGTAAACATGGATGTGGATACCCTATTTCTATTTTGATAACAGATGAGCCTAAAACTTGTTTAGTTCATTTTGTTCAGTGCTAAAATCGTTTACTCTTACAGGTTGTAGGTTAATCCCAACTATTTGTACATAGCGGTGTTGCTTTTATATGGATGATAGGGCAAATTTAATTTTAGGAATAGTTTTTTTATTAGCAGGAATTTTTGTTTTTTATATTATTTTTAGGCCCGATAGAGAGAAGAAAAGGTAGGTGCTTAAATTTTTAGCTCAAAGGCGGCAGATTAGGGTGTATAATTATTTCCCACAGTCTACAGAGATGCTCGCAGAGTAAGTTTATTTTTTCAGTGTAATTAGGTATAATTGTTCAATGTAAATCGATCATTACTTTCATTTTTAACAATTTTCTCAATTATTCCTTTAACCATCACTATTGGTCCTTGTGATTTGATAATGGTCATCAGTCCTCATCCATTTTATGTTTTACATCTTCCATAATTTTGTATCCTTGTAAAAAAGAAAATCAATGGAGAAACCCCTCATAAATATTACCTATTGCCCTAAATGCGGCTGGATGCTACGTTCGGCTTATATGGCGCAGGAAATTTTAACCACTTTTGTTGATGAGGTAAAAGGCGTTACTTTATTGCCGGCCGAAACATCGGGTGTATTTACAATAACGATAAATGATAAATTAATTTTCGACAGGAAACAGATGCAGCGTTTTCCCGAGATAAAAGAGTTAAAACAGCTGATCCGAGATGAAATTAGTCCAGATAAAAACCTTGGTCATTCTGATGTTAAACAGGACGATAAAAAATAAGACTTTAATAGTTTATAAAGCCGGTAAGGCAACTTATAAACAAAAAAGCTGAATCATTTTACACGATTCAGCTTTTAATATTGTTTTTTTGTTCTTATTTCTGAACTTTAATTTCAGTTCTACGGTTCAAAATTCTACCTTCTTCAGTCGTATTCGGACTAATCGGATCTTTATCCCCATGCCCAACAATGGTAAAGTTGTTACCGTTTAAACCAGCATTCACAAAATATGATTTTACCGAATTTGCACGGTCAACTGAAAGTGACATGTTATGTTCTGGTGTACCCTCGGCAGATGAATATCCGTTAAGGATAAACTTAGTATTTGGTGATTTTTTCATTTCAGCCACTGCTCTGTCCAAAATTGGGAAAGAAGAAGTTTTAAGTACAAACGAATTAAACTCGAACTGGATGTTATCTAAATTAAAATTCGGTTTTTCAATGGGTTCTGGTTTTTCGGGTTCAGGTTCTGGTGTCGGTTTTTTCTCTTCAACAGGTGGTGCTGGTTTTTCAACAGGTGCCGGAGCTGGTTTTGCAGCCAGTTTTTTGGTTTTACAAGAATACATCGTAAGCGTACCCAAAGCAATAAGCGTAGTAAACAGGAGATTTTTGGTAATGTTCATGTTTTAAAATTAATTTAAGTTTATTGTGTGTTTGTTGCCCAAACATACTAAAAAACGATTACACGTATAACGGTGTTTTATTTAAGAAGTTATATTTTTTGCATCAATCAATCAGATTTAGTTGTCATTTCAGGATCTTTTTCAGGATAACTTATTTTAAATCAACACCATTTTAATGCGGTTTCTCCAAACATATTCCGCTAAATTTTCTTTATCTATTATAAAATATGGATATGGATCGTTTCAAAAATAAAGTTGCTTTAATTACCGGAAGCAGCCAGGGAATTGGTGCTGCATGTGCCTTAAAATTAGCCAAAGAAGGTTGTGATATTATTTTAAATGGACACAAGTTTGATGAGCGTGGCGAAAAACTGATTGTCCTGATCGAAAAAATGGGACAAAAAGCTTCTTTTTTAGCAGCCGATTTAAGTAAAGCGAAAGAAGCCATTAAACTGGTAAACGATGCCGTAAATGAGTTTGGTCATCTTGATATTTTGATCAATAACGCAGGCGTTGAGAAGAAGGCCAATTTTTGGGAAGTAACCGAAGAAGATTATGATTTGGTAATGGATACCAATTTAAAAGGTGTTTTTTTCGGTATCCAGTCTTTTGTAAACTACTGTAGGGAGCATAAAGTAGCCGGAACAATAATTAACATGAGTTCGGTACACGAAGAAATTGTATTTCCGCATTTTGCAGCGTATTGTGCCAGTAAAGGCGGTTTAAGAATGCTGACAAGAAACCTGGCCACAGAACTGGCGCCTTTTAACATCAGGATCAATAATGTAGCGCCGGGTGCAGTTTCTACTCCCATCAATCAGGATTTATTGAATGATAAGGAGCAACTGGAAAAAGTGCTGCAGAATATCCCCTTAAAAAGAATGGGCAAGGTAGAAGATGTGGCCAATGTGGTGGCTTTTCTCGCTTCTGATGATGCCGCGTATGTAACTGGATCAACTTATTTTGTTGATGGCGGTTTAACCTATCATTACGAAGAGCAATAAGCTAACCCGTTTCGCGGCTCAGCTGTTTGTTGAGCTCTACTGCTGCACTGATTAAAGCCAGGTGCGTAAAAGCCTGAGGGAAATTGCCCAGGTGTTCACCTTTTCGACCCAGTTCTTCGCTAAAAAGTAAGAGGTGATTGGAATAACCGATCATCTTTTCAAAATTTTCTACTGCACGCTCCAGTTCCCCGCTTTTTGCCAGTGCTTCTATAAACCAGAACGAGCACATGTTAAAGGTGCCTTCTTCGCCTTCTAATCCATCTATTTTAGTCATGCCGTTTTTATAACGGTAAACCAGTACGTCCAGTAATAGTTCTTCATCAATTACTTTCATGGTAGAAAGCCAGCGGGATTCTAATGGGGAGATAAAATGTGTTAATGGCATCAGCAATGCACTCGCATCTACATGTGTGGCACCTTTATACTGTACCCAGGCACCTAATTTTTCATTCCAGAAATTATGGTAAATGTCTGCATAAATCTCGCTGCGGATATTGTGCCATTCACTTTCAGGATAAGGGAATGAGCGGTTTTCGGCAATTTTAATCGCCCTGTCCATTGCTACCCAGCACATTAAACGCGTATGCAGGAATTCCTTTTTCTCATTCCTGATCTCCCAGATACCGTGATCAGGTTTTTTCCATTGTTTAATTACACATTGAACCTGTTTTTCAATCAATGTCCAGAATTCATAAGTAATTGGTTTGTGCGATTTGTTATAAATGTACACAGTATCAATCAGTTCGCCATATATATCAATCTGTAACTGGCTTGCCGCTTCATTACCTATTCTTACAGGTTTTGAGGCTTGATAACCTTCAAACTGATCGGCTTCTACTTCTTTTATTTTCGCATTTCCATCTATCTGATAAACCAGTTGAAGGTCTATCTTTTGGCAAAGGTTAAATATCCAGTCCATAAACGCCGTGGCTTCGTCAAAAAAGCCGAGTCTTAAAAAGGCATACATGGTAAATGCCGCATCCCTGATCCAGGTAAAACGGTAATCCCAGTTCCGGTTCCCGCCAATGGTTTCCGGCAGTCCAAAAGTTGGCGCTGCCACTGCTGATCCAAATTCTGCTGAAGTAAGCAATTTGAGGGTAATGGCAGATCTTCTGATAATTTCGTCGTAGCGACCTTTATAGGTAGTCTGGTTAATCCATTCGCGCCAATAATCGACGGTTTTCCTATAACCATGTTTCGTATAATGGTTTAAATCAGCTGCAGATCCATCACCTTCAATAATTTCCATGATGATATGCGCCATTTCCGATTCTTTTAGCGTAAATTCTGCATAACCCATATCTTTTTTAATATGGAGCGGAACATCTGCCTTTAATTTAAGCGTAATTTTTTCCGTTTTGGAAAAAAACACCAGCTCATCATTCTCATGCTGAACGGTATGTGTACTTTTAGTATAACCAAAGCTTGGCACACAATAAACTTTAAAGGTAATGTTGCCCCTAATGGCTTTAATCTGCCTCACGATAGCACTTGGGAAATCAGTTTCTTTTGATAAAGGCATGTAATCCGTAAGTTCGGCAATGCCCTGTTCAGCAAAAAAACGGGTAAGGAGTACAGCCGTTCCCGGCAGGTAAAGTTGCTTGCTGGTACAGTTTTCCAGTTGTGGCTCAACTGAAAAGTAACCACCTTTCTCCGAATCGAGCATGGAGGCAAAAACGGTAGGCGAATCAAACCTTGGCGCACATAAAAAATCGATTGATCCCTGCAGCGAAACCAGGGCCACGGTTTTAAGGTTGCCGATAACGCCATAGTTTTCTATAGGCTGGAATTTTCTTTTTTTGTGCTTTGCCATATTTAAGGTATCAACTACCTAAGCAAAGGAATAAGGCTTTGTTTTTGTTTTAGCTTTCATAGCACCAACAGAAGTAAAACCTAAACTTTCAGATTGGGCATCAGGTTTAAAAAGGCCTGTGCATTGGCCGCATATTTCTTTTTATCAAGTTTAAAATAAAATGCACCTTTCTTTGAACCTGTTCTGTCTTTTTCAGCAAGTTTAATCAGCAGTCCGGTCGATGTAATCTTACGACTGAAATTCCGCGTATCGATTTTGGTGTCGTTTACCTCTTCAAAAAGGATGTGCAATTGCGGTATAGTGAATTTTTTAGGCAGCATTTCGAACAGAATAGGGTGGAGGGCCGCCTTATACCTTAATTTTTTACGGGCATCTGCAACCATCTGGTTATGGTCGAAAATAAGTTTTGGCCTGTCGTTAATCAAAAACCATTCTGCTTCATAATCATCATTTAACTGCGCTTCGTACTTATGGATATCAATTAGTGCAAAATAACCCACAGAAAGCGTGCGCTCTATCGGATCGCGGTTAGGTTCGCCGTAAATCTGCATTTGTTCCAGATATACGCCTTCCAAACCCGTCATTTTTTTCAATACCCTGTTTGCGGCATCATCAGGGCTTTCATCAGCACCAACAAAACCGCCCATTAAACTCCATTTATTTATTTCGGGCTCTAAACCGCGCTTTACAAGAAGAATTTTAAGGTGCTCGCCATCAAATCCAAATACAATACAATCAACAGCAACAAGGTAATGCGGCTGTCTGGAATATTCAATCATTTTTTATAAGAGGTTTTAAGGCCTTAATATGTTCAAATTTTCACGAATATAAAAATTAATATTAATTGTCTATTTGACAATTAATATTAATTTTATAATTTGGCGGCTTAGACGGGTGAAGTAAAATGACTTCCTTATTCTAACCAATTGAAAATATAAGATGAACCAGACATTCGAACTCGACAGTAACCCGCACACCAGGTTAAATATATTAACCGGAGAATGGGTTTTAGTTTCCCCACACCGTACTAAAAGGCCCTGGCAGGGCAAGGTTGAAGATGTAACACCTGATAACCGCCCAGAATACGATCCAAAATGTTATTTATGCCCGGGCAATGGCAGGGCAGATGGCGATAGCAATCCGGATTATACCGAAAGCTTTGTTTTTAACAATGATTTTGCGGCTTTGCTCGAAGATACACCTGCAGGTGATATGAATGAAAATGATTTGTTGGTGGCAAATAACCAGCGAGGGCTTTGCCGGGTAATCAGTTTTAGCCCGAAGCATAACCTTACGCTACCCGAAATGAGTGTGGAAGCCATTACCGCAGTGATAAATGTTTGGCAGAATGAATTTAACAGTCTGGCCGAAAACGATTGGATCAAATACATTCAGATTTTTGAAAACAAAGGCGAAATAATGGGCTGTAGCAACCCGCATCCGCACGGACAGATCTGGTCGCAGGGTGATATTCCCCTCGAAATTGCCAAAGAAACCGAACGTCAGAAAACTTATTATGCCATTCATAGAAGAAGTTTGCTTGCCGATTACCTAAAACTGGAATTGAAAAAGAACGAACGTATTGTATTTAAAAATGATCATTTTGTAGTGTTGGTTCCTTTCTGGGCAGTTTGGCCATACGAAACCATGATCATCAGCAAACGCCATGTAAACAGCATTAAATTGTTCAGCGAGGCGGAAAAGAAATCATTGGCAGAAGCAATTAAAGTACTTACAACCAAATACGATAACCTGTTCGAAACCTCTTTTCCTTACTCAGCCGGAATGCACCAAACGCCGGTAAACAATGGTTATTATCCTGAATGGCACTGGCACATGCATTTTTATCCGCCTTTATTGCGTTCGGCAACTGTTAAAAAATTTATGGTTGGTTACGAAATGCTGGCCAATCCACAGCGTGATATTACACCTGAATTTGCCGCAAACCGTTTAAAAGAAATGTCTACCATACACTATAAAATCAGCAAGACTGAAGGATAAAATGCTAAAAATGAATGCACAACAGTTAAAAAATACATTTAAAAAGCTTTTCAATGCCGAACCACTCCTGGTGCGCTCCCCCGGAAGGATCAACATTATAGGCGAGCATACCGATTACAATGGTGGTTTTGTGATGCCGGCTGCTATTGATAAGGCCATTTATGTGGCCATATCAAAAAGAGAAGATGATGAAATTCATTTGTTTTCAGAAAGCTATCAGCAATTTGATATTTCATCGGTTAAAAATTTAAAAAAATCAGAAAACAGCTGGGCCAATTATATTTTGGGAGTAGCCGATCAGCTAAAAGAAAGAGGTTATAAACTGGGTGGTTTTAACTTTTATATTGATGGCGATGTGCCGTTGGGAGCAGGTTTGTCGTCTTCTGCTGCGGTAGAGTGTGCTACCGGTTTTGCTCTCGATCAGCTTTTTTCGCTTTCCGTTCCGAAAATAGATATTGCTTTAATCGCGCAGAAAGCCGAACAGACTTTTGCAGGCGTTAACTGCGGTATTATGGATCAGTTTGCTTCGGTGTTTGGTAAAAAGGATCAGGCCATTATGCTCGATTGCAGATCAATGAAGCACATCTATATCCCCTTAAAACTGGATGGATATAAATTATTGTTATTAAACACCAATGTAAAACATGCCCTGGCCGATTCGGCTTACAACAAAAGAAGGGCACAATGCGAACAGGGTGTTGCCTGGGTTAAAGAGCATTACCCAAATGTAAATACCCTGCGTGATGTTGATCTAGGCATGCTGGATGCTTATGTTAAACCAAAAGACGAAGAGGTGTACAAAAAATGTAGTTTCGTAGTAAAAGAAATTGGCCGTTTGCTCACCGCAGCAGAGCAATTGGAAAATGGTAACCTGCAAGGTTTGGGCAAATTAATGTTCGAAACACATGAAGGTTTAAGCAAAGATTACGAAGTGAGCTGCAAAGAACTCGACTTTCTGGTTGATGCTGTTAAACCCCTGGATGATGTATTAGGTGCCAGGATGATGGGAGGAGGTTTTGGTGGCTGTACCATAAATATTGTTAAAGAAGATAAAATTGCCGGTCTCATCGAAGAACTGGCTGCTAAATACCAGCTGGAGTTTGGGTTAAAATTAGATGCTTATACCGTCCAAACCGATAATGGAACCAGCTTATACAATTAATACAGCTTAGATACACTAACCAAAATAAATCAATGAAGAACAATTTATTAGACACGAAGGATTATATTGTATTTGCAATATACTTCGTTATTGTAGCCGCTTACGGGCTCTACATCTACAACAAGAAAAAATCAGAATCTACAGGCTCAAAAGATTATTTTCTTGCCGAAGGCTCTTTAACCTGGTGGGCCATTGGTGCATCATTAATTGCATCGAATATTTCGGCCGAGCAGTTCATCGGCATGAGTGGCTCAGGCTTTAAAATGGGCTTAGCCATTGCAACTTACGAATGGATGGGCGCGCTTACTTTAGTAGTAGTAGCGGTATTTTTCATTCCGGTTTACCTGAAAAATAAAATTGCTACCATGCCGCAATTCCTGCATCAGCGCTATAATGGAACAGTGGCCATGATTATGGCCGTGTTCTGGTTATTGCTGTATGTAGTGGTAAATTTAACTTCGATCCTTTATCTGGGTGCTTTGGCCGTAAGCAGTATTTCTGGTTTCGATCTGCGTTTTTGTATGTATGCCATTGCTATTTTTGCCATCATCATTACCCTCGGCGGGATGAAAGTAATCGGTTATACCGATGTAATTCAGGTGTTTTTTCTGATTTTAGGTGGTTTAGCAACCACTTATCTGGCTTTAAACCTCGTTTCTACGCATTATGGTACATCAGGGATTTTCGAGGGTTATAGCTTGATGACAACTAAAGCCTCAGAGCATTTTCACATGATTTTAAAGCCTGACAACGAAAATTACATCGATTTACCAGGTTTAAGTGTATTGGTAGGCGGTATGTGGATTGTGAATTTAAATTATTGGGGCTGTAACCAGTACATTACCCAGCGTGCTTTGGGGGCAAATTTAGAAACGGCCCGCGGCGGGATTCTTTTCGCTGCATTCTTAAAATTATTAATGCCGATTATTGTAGTACTTCCGGGTATTGCAGCTTATGTTTTATATAAAGATGGCGCTTTCCAGTCAGAAATGATTCAGGGTGGTTCAGTAAATCCAGATCGTGCTTATCCGGTATTGTTAAATTTGCTTCCTGCAGGTTTAAAAGGACTTTCTTTTGCCGCATTAACCGCTGCCGTGGTGGCTTCGTTAGCAGGCAAAGCAAACAGTATTGCTACTATTTTTACATTGGATATTTATAAAAAGGTATTAAATGTTGAAGCATCAGAAAAAAATCTGGTAACAACTGGTAAAATTTCTATCGTTGTGGCCATGATCCTGGGAGTAGTAATTGCTCCGTTCCTGGGAATTGATAAAAAAGGTGGTTTTCAATACATCCAGGAATATACAGGCTTTGTATCACCTGGTATTTTTGCCATGTTTATCTTAGGTTTCTTCTGGAAAAGAACAACTTCAGGTGCGGCATTATTTGCTACTATTGGCGGTTTTGCCCTTTCTATCGTACTTAAATTCTTACCTAATCTTACCGATCTTTCATGGCTGTCGGGAAGTGGCTTTTCGGTTAAAAATGCCGCAGGTGTTTACGAAATACCTTTCTTAGACAGAATGGGTTTTGTTTTTGTCTTTTGTATCCTTGGTATGGTTATTATCAGTTTATCGAGCAATAAAGCAAAAGCAGAAGCAAAAGGACTGGCCATCGATGCTAAAATGTTTAAAACATCAACCAGTTTTGCCGTTGGTGCATTATTAATTATCGGATTATTGGTTGCCCTTTACAGCGTGTATTGGTAAATCAATAACGGCCTAGACTTTGACAATCTTATTGTGCACTAAGCCTTTAAGATTGTCAAAGTTTTCTTAACTATCTTAATTCCTTAATGATAAATGAAATAGTTACGAAAGTCAAGGGTAAGTCGTCGTTTAAGTTTATAATCAGATTATAGTACACTTTAACAATCTTATTGTGCAATAAGCCTTTAAGATTGTCAAAGTTTATCTATCTAACTTATACGTTTTCTGTGATTTTATCTCTTTGCACTCTCTGAAGTAAAACAGAGCATTATCTTTCATCCTCCGTTGCCAGTTTCCTAACTAACCATGGTAAAGTAAGCCCCTGCCCGATAAGCGTAAAAAGGACCACCACAACAGGAATAAAAATAATAGCATTACGCTGCGGGAAAGCACTTCCATCAGCTAAAGTAGCTGGTAATCCGATGGCAATAGCCAAAGAAACTATGCCCCGCATACCCGACCAGCTAATAATCAGACTATTTTTAAAATCTAATAAAGCCTCTTCTGTAATCTTATGTTTTCCTTTTTGAAAAGCTTTCTGAAGGTTAAACCTTTGTAGGAAAACACGTGCCATCCTAAGCAGCAAAGCTACAATGGTAATCACAAAAGAATAACCAATATAAGGCAGGATATCTGCGCTATTGATGTTCCTGTAAACGTAAGGAAACTGCAGCCCGATTAAGATGAAAATCAATCCGTTTAATAAAAAAATAACAATGTCCCAGATATTTTTCGACTGATTTTTAAGCTGTTCCGGGAAAACCATATTGCTGAATCTCGAGATGCCTAAGCCCAGCATTACCACAGCAATTACGCCCGAAACGTGCACATGTTCAGCAATTAAATAGGTAACGAAGGGCATCAGTAACATAAAACTGATGGTTGCCAACCGGTTATCGTGTATCCTTTTAAGAATAAAAGCCAGAATTCTCGACATTACCATACCAATCAGGAAACCTCCCGCCATTAAAACTGCAAATTCTAACGACGCTTTCCAAAATACAAAAGCAGTTCCGGTTACTGCCGCAACAGCAAAACGGTATGCTACCAGTGCCGAAGCATCATTAACCAAACTTTCGCCCTCTAAAATGGTATTGGTTTTATGCGATAAGCCTAATCCTTTCGTAATACTCATTGCAGCAACCGCATCAGTAGCAGAAAGAATCGCACCCAGTACGAAAGATATCGGCCAGCTCATACCCGGAATTATATAATGTGCCACAACAGCAATGCCTATTGCCGTAATAAAAACAAGTGATATAGCTAATGTAAGAATCGTATTAATATTGGTTTTAAACTGCTTGAACGAAATATTAAAAGCGGCATCGTAGAGTAATGGTGGTAAGAAAATCAAAAAAATAATTTCCGGATTAATATCAACAGGCGGTAAAGAAGGGATAAAACCAACTGCTATACCGGCAATAATCAATAAAACAGGATAGGGGATTTTAATGTGGTCGGCAATTGAGGATAAACCGATCATTACCGCTAAAATAAATATTACAATGGCATAATTTTCCATATCTGTTTATGTCGGTTATTTACATGAGCATCGGAACTATGCTGGCAAAATATAGGTTTAGAACCAGATAAAAAAGTTTATCGTCAAAAAACTAATTAACAGAAAGCAAATACTGATTAACAGTTTGCTGCTATAAAAACAAAGAAAACTGAAAGGGTAAGATGTTGTAAAGAAATTTGAAGAAAAATTACCGCTGTAACCTTGGTCTTTTACTTTTAAAAGGCTGGTTGGTTTTTGGTTTCACCGCTTTAGCGGTATTGTCCTCTTCCGATATTTTTACCGTAATAACATTGCCTTTAAAAGTTTCATCATTTAAAGTAGATACAATGTTTTTGGCATCAGGAAGACTATATATTTCCAAAAAAGCATAACCCTTACATTTGCCCGTAGCCCTGTCGCGCACAATTTTAATTGTTTCTACCCTGCCGTGAAGACTAACCAGTATTGCCAAATCCATCTCTTGGATATTGTCAGGAAGGCCGCCTATAAAAATCTTAACCATTAATTCAGTAATTTGAGGAACGTCCGGCAATTCGATCTTGAATCCAGAGCTGTTCTTTTAGACCTGCAAAATAAGCAAAATGATATTCTTACCCAAAACAATTGAACGAATTTTACCTCATTTTTAACATAAATTTGCCCGGAGCCATGAATGTATTGCCGTTAACCCGTAGAAAATGTAAATTCGCTATCTAATCATCAAAATACAGATCAATTATGAGCATCCCGGGATCAAAATCTTTATTTCTACTTGCATTATTAATATTCAGCTTCCAGTTTTTACAAGCGAAAATTTTGTTGCCATCGGTTTTTAGCAATAATATGGTTTTACAACAAAAAACAAATGTTGCAATTTGGGGTAAAGCAACTGCTGGTAAAGCAGTTAAAATCACAGTTTCGTGGAATAAAATTAATTATGGTGCCATTGCTGATGCAATAGGCAATTGGAAAATTAAAGTTGGAACTCCTGCTTATGGCGGACCTTACACTATCACCATTTCGGATGGAGAATTACTGGAGCTTAGTAACGTATTAATCGGTGATGTATGGATCTGTTCAGGTCAATCCAATATGGAAATGCCACTTGCAGGCTGGGGGAAAATAAACAATTATGAAAAAGAAATCGCAGATGCGAAATTCCCAAACATCCGTTTATTACAGGCAGAACATATCACCAGTAATGTTCCGTTAAGCGATACCAAAGTAACTAATGGCGGCTGGCAGGAATGCAGCCCAAAATATATTGCAGATTTTTCTTCTACAGCCTATTTCTTTGCCCGCGAAGTGTACGAGAAAACAAAAATCCCAATCGGATTAATCCATACCTCATGGGGTGGTACCATTGCAGAAGCCTGGACCAGCGCTGAATCGCTTAAAAAAATGACTGATTTTTCTGCAGCCGTTGATAAAATCCAGCAAGCCGCTAAAAATTCTTCAACAGTTTCATACGATGAAAAAGTAGCCGGTTGGGTTAAAATGACTACAGAAAAGGATTCCGGATATCAGGCCGGACAACTTAAATGGGCTGCAGCAGAAACTACCAACTGGAAAAGCATGACTTTACCAACTTTGTGGGAAGAGGCAGCACTCAAAAACTTCGATGGCATTGTGTGGTTCAGTAAAAAGGTGAATATTCCTGAAAATTGGAAAACAAGCGGTATAAAACTTAACCTTGGTACTATTGATGATAACGACATCACTTACGTAAATGGTGTAAAAGTTGGCGAAACCGTTGGTTATAATGTAGGAAGAACCTATACAATACCAGCTGATTTACTCAAACCCGGCGAAAATATCATTACCGTGCGCGTTTTTGATAGCGGTGGCGGTGGGGGAATTTATGGCGAAGGCAAAAATTTAAATTTGACAAATAGCGTTGGCGGGCTAATTTCACTTACGGGAGACTGGAAATACAAAGTTGGACTCAATTTTAATAACATCGGACCAAAACCTGCCGACGAAAGCGGACCCAACCGACCAACTGTTTTATATAATGCCATGATTCATCCTTTTATACAGTTTTCAATAAAAGGAGCCATTTGGTATCAGGGAGAAAGCAATGCCGATAGGGCTTATCAATATCGTGAGCTATTTCCTGTAATGATTAAAGATTGGCGCCAGAAATGGGGGCAGGGCGATTTTCCTTTCTATTTTGTACAGTTGGCCAATTACATGCAGGTAGATAATGCTCCTGTAGAATCGACCTGGGCCGAACTTAGGGAGGCACATCAGAGAACACTGGCTTTACCAAATACCGGCATGGCAACCATTATCGATATTGGCGACGCAAAAGATATTCACCCTAAAAACAAACAGGAAGTAGGAAGAAGACTCGGCCTGATCGCACTGGCCAAAACTTACGGTCAGAAAAATAACTATTCAGGGCCGGTTTACCAATCTGCGAAGGTAGAAGGCAAACAAATCCGTTTAACTTTTAGCAATACCGAAAATGGAATAAAAGTAGCAGATGGTGCGGCCCTTACCGGTTTTGCCATTGCAGGGGCAGATAAGAAATTTCACTGGGCAAAAGCCAGTATCCAGGGAAATCAGATTGTAGTAAGCAGCGATCAGGTTGCAAATCCTGTTGCTGTGCGCTATGCATGGGGAAATAATCCAGTAGCAAATCTACTTGCCAGCGATGGGCTTCCGGCATCACCGTTCAGAACGGATACCTGGCAAGGCATCACTTTCGGCAAAAAATAATTTTTATAAATAACTTTATATAAAGCCCGGCAATTTATTAATATAAGTTGTCGGTTTTGTTTTTTATGGTAATTTTTTGATTGTCAATTACTTATTTGCTTTCTTGGATATTTACTAAATCGTTTTATTATTCGCCTATATTTGTTAGTTTTATAAAAATAATTATCTAACCAATAATCCTTTTATGAAGAGAATAGTAGCACCAGTTTGTTTTCTGATTTCCAGTTTAGTCTTTCAAAATTTACAAGCCCAAAATTTAACCGAATTTAATAAAGCGCCATTAAAACAACAGGTTTATGTGCAATTGCCACTTGGCAGTATAAAAGCCAAAGGATGGTTATTAAAACAACTCGAGCAACAGCGCGATGGCGCAACAGGAATGGCCGAAGAACTATATCCCGAGAAAGATAATCTGGGTAAAAATACCGATTGGCTTGGCGGAGATGGTAACGGATGGGAGCGGGTACCTTACTATGTTAAAGGTTTAGTGGCCCTGGCTTATACCTTAGATGATGCTGCGCTTAAAGCTAAAGCACAAAAATATATCGATTGGACGCTCAATAATCAGCAGCCAAATGGTTTATTCGGCCCGCCAAAAATGAAAGACTGGTGGCCGCGTATGCCCATGATGTATGCCCTTCAAAGTTATTACGAAGCCACAAATGATAAAAGGGTAATCCCGTTTCTTTCCAGATATTTTAAATACGAACTGGCCAATCTCGATGCCGATCCTTTAAAAGAATGGGGTAAATCAAGAGCTGGCGACAATATGGAAATTGCCATCTGGCTTTACAATAAAACCGGCGATAAGGACCTCTTAAAACTGGTAGAAAAATTAAAAGAACAGGCTTATCCCTGGATTGATATTTATACCAATAACGGGTTTTATTTTTATGGTGACGATTTTCAGCCAAAGCACATGGTTAATGTGGCTCAGGCCTTAAAATTCCCTGTGGTTTATGCACAACTGAACGACTCGCCTGCCAACCGCGATGCCCTTTTAAAAGGTATTCAGCATATCATGCACGATCACGGCCAGCCTGAAGGTTTAGGCTCCGGAACAGAATTTCTGGCAGGCACCAGCAGTGTTGAAGGGGTAGAAACCTGTACCGTGGTAGAATGGATGCAGAGTTTAGAAACTGCTGCCAAAGTAATTCACGAGGCAAAAATTGGCGATCAGCTTGAAAAAGTAGCTTTTAATGCCTTGCCTGCCCAATTTAGCAGGGATTTTAAAAATCACTCTTACTATACCTTGCCCAATCAGGTACAAAGCGTACATGGCGAATATGGTTTTAATCAGGATTATGCTTCTGGCATCGTTTCCAGTCCTTACTCAGGTTATGGCTGCTGCCGCTATAATATGCACATGGGCTGGCCGTATTTTGTGAAAAATAGCGTGGTGGCTACACCCGGTAACGGGCTGGCCGTAATTACCTATGGGCCAATGGAAACAGAAACTATAGTGGCCGGGAACAAAAAAATTAAAATTATCGAAGAAACCAATTACCCTTTTGAAGAACAAATCAGGTTAAAAATTGGCTTGACAGCACCGACATCATTTCCGTTAATTTTGAGAATTCCGGCATGGAGTATTAAACCGGTCATAAAATTAAACGGAACTCTATTAAGCGGTGTAAAAGCAGGAGAAATGTTCTCAATTAGCCGCGATTGGAAAAATAACGACCAATTGGAACTTAATTTCCCGATGGAGGTAAGTACGCAAAGTCAGGTAAATAATTCGGTAAGTATAATGCGTGGTCCAATCGTTTATGCATTAGAAATCAAGGCTGAAAATAAAATTACCAAAACGCATCCTGTTGCTGGTTTTACCGATTATGAAATCCTTCCCGCCTCACCATGGAATTATGGACTTTCATTAACTAAAGGAAATTTAAACAGTACCGTTAAAATTGAAAAATCTGCCATGCCAGAAAATCCTTTTATCGCAGCATCATCACCTGTAAAATTAAAGGTTCAGGGCAAAAAAATCCCTTCCTGGGGTTTAGGATATAATAAGGTGGCAGCTTTTGATGTGCCCTTTAGTCCTGTTGCCTCTGATGAAAAAGATGAAGAAATTACTTTAGTACCCTACGGATCCGAAAATATCCGTTTAAGCTGCTTTCCGGTAATTGGTCAGCCCAAAAAAGTAAATAAAAGCCTGACAGAAAATTTTGATAAAGGAATGGCTGCCGATTGGGTTTTTTATGGTGGTGGCTGGTTTTGGAAAGATGGGCAGGTTAATTCGGCCTCAAACGCCGGCTCTGGTGGTTACGGCATTAATGGTTCAAAATATGTAGCCAATAGCACAGATTTTAAAGATTTTACTTACCAGGCCGATGTAAAAATCAATACCGCAGGCGATGCCGGCTTAATGTTCCGGGTTTCTAATCCGGCCATCGGTCCTGATGCTTATCAGGGATATTATGTTGGTTTGAACCCGGTTGATGGAACGGTACAGTTAGGTAAGGTGAGCGATCAAAAATGGATTGTGCTGAGCTCGGCAAAATATCCTGTTGAAATGAACAAAATGTACACCTTAAAAATTGTTGCTAACGGCGATAATTTCGATATTTTTATAAACGGATCTGCAAAAGCTATTCTTTCTGCAGCAGATAGCCAGTATCAGTCGGGCAGTATAGGATTAAGAGCGTATAAAGCATTGGCCAGCTTCGATGCTGTAAAGATTAACGCTTTTTAACATCGGTTAGAGGCATATTAAACTTTGCGGCAGGAAATTTGTTAACCTATTAACAATAAAAAAATTAATATTATGAAATTATACAAATCAATCCCTTTAATGCTCTTTGGCCTCGCCCTTGCTGCAGGTTGTGTAAGTAATAAAAAATACGCCGAACTTCAGGATACTTATTCGAAATTAAGAGAAAGAAATCAGGAACTGAGCAATAAATATCAGGATAGCCAACGCGAACTGAGCGGAAGCACCAGCAGGGTTAAAAGTTTAGAAGAACAGATTGCATCAGAAAGGGCAAATGTTACCGCCTTACAAGATGCCCTGAATAAATGTTTAAACTCCAGCAATCAGGGTAACGTGAATATCTCGAAGCTGGTTGATGAAATTAACAGTTCAAATAAATACATCAAACAACTGGTAAATGCCAAAAACAAAAGCGATTCGCTTAATATGGTGTTAACCAATAATTTAACCCGTTCTTTAAGCAGGGAAGAACTTGGCGATGTGGATGTACAGGTGCTTAAAGGGGTGGTTTATATCTCTTTAGCTGATAATATGCTTTATAAATCAGGTAGTTACGAAGTTTCTGATAAAGCAGGAGAAACTTTAAGTAAAATCGCCAAGATCATTAAAGATTACGATACTTATGATGTCTTAATTGAAGGTAATACCGATAACGTGCCCATTACACAGCCCAATATCCGCAATAATTGGGATTTAAGTGCTTTACGTGCCTCATCTGTAGTGCAGGTATTGCAAACCAAATATGCTGTAGATCCTAAACGTTTAACAGCAGGTGGCCGTGGCGAATATAACCCGATTGCCGATAATACTACCGCTGGTGGAAAAGCCAAAAACAGACGTACGCAGATTATCATTACGCCTAAGTTAGATCAGTTTATGGATCTGATTGGTAAAGCGCCTGAGCAATCACAAAAATAGCGCGCATCATTAATAACATTTTAAAAGGCCTGAATTAATTTCAGGCCTTTTTTATTTGCGATGCTTTTTAATGTTTAAATAAAATATATCCTGATAACCAGACTTCTATGACTGTTTTAACCATTTTAAAATGTATATTTGTTTATATCAGTAATACAATTACTTCTTTCTCTCGCTGATGTACCATTATGGTATTCGCTAATCTTATTTAGATGAGTATTTCTTATTCCAACCACCGAATTGTTTATGCAATGATGATTGGTCTTATTTATCATAAACATTAAGATTCATGAGTAGAGACAAAAAGAAAGAGGCCAGTGTAAACAAAAAAGCACCCACAGATTATCAGTCCGGTAAAGGTAAATCGGCAAAAACTGAAATCGATCCATTCGCCAAAAAACCGGGTAAAAATGGCAAATAACGATCAGAAAGTTCAGGCAAAAGTTTTTTTGTATGAATTGAACAATACCAGGCACGAATATGGCTTTTCAGCAAACGAAGAGTGGACGTTGGACTTAGCTACCAATACACAGAAAAAAGACCTCGAAAATAAGTATTATCCTATCTTATCATTAATTGTAGCGCCAGAAAATATTATGGCTATGCTTGATCTGTTAGAAGATAAACTAGGAAACGCGGTTAGTAATATCAAAGATGGCTTTCTTCAAAAGAAAATTTCGAAAGAATCCATCAACCTATTGGCTTATTGTGTGGCGAGGTTAAAATATTGAACAGATTGAGCGTGATTGGGTTTTTAGAAAACAAAAGAGGAGGATGAGAAGCATAGTTTGATCTTCATTTCAACCAGCGGATTGAAATGAAGACCCTCTGTTAAGATCATTTATAAAATCAGGAAATACTCACTGCTTTCTTTTGCTGGTTTAAATAAGCCGTAATCTGATGCAGTGTAATGCACCTGGTGGCCCTAACGGCCGATTTCAATACTTCAGAACTCACGCCAAGACGGTTTGCCCAGTAATTACGGTCTGTTTCTTCGGATAATAGGATAATTTCTTCTTTAATGCCTGTGGTTTGATTGAGATTTTTCATAGCGGAATGATTAATTCGGTAATAACACTTACAAACCCATTTTGTTTTGATAAAATTAACTTTTTTTATTGGAAATAACAAGCTGTAATGCAGTGAGTTGTGTTAAATAATCTTAATCACTATGTTTTCTATAGTTTAATTATATTAAAAATCAGTTTATATGTTTCATTGCCATCGGTATCATCTAAATCTAACTCAATAGCTAAAATTGTTTTTGTTTATAAGAATTGTTCATTTATGTGATTTGAAAAACCTGAATAGATATATTAACTTATTTAACCACCACAAAACGTTTTAGTATAGCTTTAAGTTGTGCATAAAAATGTGTTTATGTATTTTTAATTATACGTTTTTTGATTATAATTGTCGAGTTTTTTACAAGTGTTTATGAGTGATAAAAGAAGGGGAGAAGTTATTCAGATCAATATTGAACTTGGCATTGGAATCATAATGGATGAAAATGGTCAGGATATTCATTTTCGTCTGGACACAATACCCAATGAAATTGAAATAAATTCAAAAGTAACTTTTGAGATACAATTAACAGCCCAGGGGCTTTCTGCCATGAATGTTGAGGTAGAAAAAGAAAAACTCTGGCCCAGCCTATGTAATTTATAACAGCTAAGAACTTATTATGGGAGCAGGCAGGCTAAAATAAAAGGTAGAGCCTTCACCAAATTTACTTTCTGCCCATATTTTTCCGCCGTGCCTTTCTATCACTTCGGCGCAGATATATAAACCCACGCCAAAACCAGCAATGGTTTGTGTAACCTGGCTCTCTACGCGGAAAAACCTGTCGAAAAGTTTAGGAAGATCGTTTTCTTTAATGCCAATTCCCTCATCTTCTACACTTACCACTAATTCACCTTGTCTTTTTTCACATTTTATGGCAATTAGAGATTCTTTTTTTGAGTATTTGGCCGCATTGCTGATCAGGTTATTCACTACATTGCCGATTTTTTCCCGGTCAGCATTTACAATCATTCCCTCTGATCCGATTACCTGTATAAAATGACTTGGTAAAATTACCCGGTTTTCTTCTGCAATGGTTTCAATCAGGTCTGCCAGGTCGAAATCAATTTTATTAAGTAAAATTTTGCCCGATTCCAGTAGAGATACATTTAAGAAACCATCAATCATTAACGACATTCTTTTCAGCTGAACGTTAATTTTATCCAGCGTTTCTGCTGTAAATTCATTTCCGGTTTCTTTAAGCTTATATTGTAAAAGCTGCACATAAGCGTTTAAGGCAGTTAATGGTGTTTTAAGTTCGTGACTCACCATCCCAATAAAATCATTTTTTCTGATTTCATCCTGCTTATGCTCAGTAATATCCAAAACCGCTCCAGCAATATAAACACCCTTTCCCTGTTCGTTATAATAAGCTTTTCCGGCCGTTCTCAGCCACTTTGTTTTGGCTTTAATCCCGTTTAAATTAATCTGGTATTCAATATTAAACGCTTCTTTGTTGTGCAGTGCTTTTCTGATACTGCCGGTTAGAAATGTTAAATTTTCGGGACTAATAAGCGACTTTGCTTCATCCAGGCTTAATTTATTGCTATCCAGTTCGTAAATCTGCTGTGCCCTTTCTGATAGAAGTACTTTTTTGCTTTCTATATCAATATTCCACGATCCCATTTCTGAGGCATCCATAGCAATTTTTAAAATGTCTTTTGCCTTAAGCAATTCCTTTTTAAAGTTTACCTGTTCTGTAATATCTTTAATAATAACTAGAATGCTGGTTACTTCATTTTTATCGTTTTTTAGCGGCTGGTACATGGCTATAAAGTAACCATCAGCCGTAGGTGTCGAAATTTTAAGTTCATTTAATGTTAAAGGCTCGCCTGTTTTAAAAATATCCTTCACACGGCTTAATATCTGTCTTTGCAGGCCAAGTTCCTGTCTTGATTCTTCCTGCGGAATGCCGATTACTTCTTTTCTGGTTCTGCCCCAGAGTTTTAAAATATTATCATTTGCATACTCCGTAATTAATTCCCTGCCTCGTAATACGCACATACCTAGCGGCGCCTGTTCAAAAAAGCCCCTAAACCTTGCTTCGCTTTCAGATAGTTCGAGTAAAATATGTTCGAGATCATTTTCATTAGTAGGGATTTCTTTGAGCGAACAAACAATATATTCAACCGGGTGCTCAGCCTGAAGCACAGGTGAAAACTCCAGCTCCCAGTTCACATTTGGCGAATTGGAATAAATGGGATGGATAATTAAACTGTTGTTTGTTTTAAGCTCGCTTACTTTATGTACCGTTTTAACCAGTAAATCTTTCTCTCTGTCAGATATCAGGTTAGGGATCGCATCAATATCGTAAAACTTTAATTCCCCTCCAATCCGCTCTATTAAAGCCTGATAAGCATCATTGTGCTCCACCACCACTAATACGGGTTTTATTTTAAAGATAATAAGGGGCGATTTGGAGTGCTTTAATAATGCTTTTAGGAATGAAGAGGTTAAATTAATCATAAAATTGAATTGGCGCTTTACCAAATATAATCTTTACGACGTTAATTGCCAATAGATTTGCTGGGATTGCATCATATTTATACTACAAAATTGTAGTAGATATACGGAGCTAATGTAACTTTTCAATATATAATGATCCGAAAACTACAGCGAGCATTTATTTTTATGGATAAATTATTTTTAGCTAAACATTTTTCCTGTATCTGTGTTTCAGAAATAGGTAGATAATATTTTCGTTTGTCGTTCTTTTTTGAACGATTAGTTTGCAGTTACACAATAGATAAAACATGAATCCCGAAAACATTTATTCAGAAGATAAGTGGCTACCTTTTAATGGCTTTTCGCCGTTGATAAAAGTATATAGATTGTTTCACGATCTAACGCCTGATATAGAATTTATCATTAATAGCCATACCTTTCCCGTTAACTTTAAGAAAAATAAGTTTATAACTTCGCCATTGCACCGCGATAAATGTACATACCTCATTTTAAATGGTATTGTGAGGGGCTATATGAAAGAAGATAATCAGGAAATAACCACCTGGATTGCAAAAGAAAACGAGTTTGTTGGCAACGTTAGTAATTTTTGGGATGAAAGCGAACCCATTGAGGAATATGTACAGGCGCTTGAAGATGTGGTTGCTATTGCTGTTCCCTACACGATGTTAAAATTACTATATCTTAATTACCAGATTGTGAATTATGTAAGCCGGAAAATGACCCAGCTTCATTATTTGCAAGCCTGCGAAAGGGCACTTATTTCGAGGTTACAATCCGCAGAGAAACGTTACCTCCGGTTTATGAAATCTTATCCTGAACTGGTTAACAGGGTGCCCTTAAAATATATTGCTTCTTTTTTATGTATGCGATTGGAAACCTTAAGCCGTATCAGGTCAAAGCTGGCGCTGCAGTTTGCAGAAATACAATCACGATAATCGCAAATAAGAAGCACTTTAGCCTGAATTATTTTGAGTGCAAATGTTATTTTAATATCAAAAAAATGTAAAGCCAAATTACCGAAATAACGGTATGGAATTTAAAATGTAATGGCATACTGAGTAAAAGTGACTTATTTGTAATACATTTTTCATGATAATGTTATATAAAACGTCACGTTTTTGTCTCTTAAAATAGTTTTTTTATCTTTTTAATAAAAATTATTGAACTGTTAATCAGTAGTTTATATTTTGTTTTAGATTTAAATACGTCATTTTAACGATTTAACATTTCTTACATACATTTTTTTAAAAATTTATATATATTTGTTCTTACCCTTTCGAGGGTATGTTTTTCATAGGTAGATGTAGGGTCAGAACAATGTTCTGGCCCTTTTTTATTTTTAATCCCCCAGAAAACCTATTTTTGTTTCATGATGAAAAAGAAAGTAATTGTTGCTGTTACCGGAGCGAGCGGATCTATTTATGCCAAAGTTTTATTCGACCAGTTATCGGTGTTAAAAGATCAGATTGAAGCGGTTGGTGTAGTAATGAGCGATAATGCGAAAGAGGTTTGGCAGTTCGAACTTGGCAATCAAAACTACAATGATTTTAAAGACTTTACTTTTTATAATAAGAACGATTTTAATGCGCCTTTTGCGTCAGGATCAGCAAAATACGACACCATGATCATCGTTCCCTGCTCTATGGGTACTTTAGGCCGTATTGCACATGGCATATCGAACGATCTGATTTCGAGGGCTGCGGATGTAGTGTTAAAAGAGCGGAGAAAATTGATTGCGGTGGTAAGAGATACGCCTTTCAGCCTGATCCATATTAATAACATGAAAACCCTTACCGAAGCAGGTGGAATAATTTGCCCCGCAAACCCGTCATTCTATAGTTTACCTAAAACCATTGAAGAAGTGGCAGGAACAGTGATCAGCAGGGTGCTTGATTTGGCAGGGTTTGAACAGGAAAGTTATCGCTGGCAGGAGTAGTTGCTATTTTGCCAAAGTTTAAATATTTTTGGCCTTTAAACCAAACCAATATCATGAAACTATTTTTACGCTCCGTTTTATGCTGTGCATTTCTATGCGCTTTTTTTTCCAGGCTTAATGCACAGGATTTCCTGATTACTTCTTAAAACGACACCCTGAAAGGGGAAATCAAAAAGCAATTTATCGGTTTTTACAGCTTCAAACCTGAAGGAACAGATAGTTTTAATAAAATTAAACTTCGCGAAACTAAAGAATTCTTTAAAGCCGAAAATGAAATCAACTATCTCGTTAAAGAACGTCCGGATAAAAAGAGTCCTGATTTTTTGCAAAGGCTTGTAAGGGGTAAAATAGATTTGTTAGAATATTACCGCCAGTCTGGTAATAACCACGTTGATATCGTTTGGTATGCAAGCAAACAAAACGGAGAACTTTTTGAGGTAAAGAGCAATCGCATTTTTGGATCAAGAAGTGAGCGTAAAGATAATTTATATAACCTGATCAGCGACAAACCTGAATTGCTGGAAAAATTTAAAAAAGACGACAGCTATAGTTTCGATGCTGTAAAAGATTGTATTAAATCGTATAACGCAAACTAAGCAGCAACATCATGCCGAAATCAGTTTTTATTTTAGTTGTTTTATTCGCTTCGGGATTATTTCTATGCGGATGTGAAAAAAGAGCCTGCCTGGAGGGGATGCACGAGCTGCGCTTAAAAGATGGCACAACTATCTGTGTGCCCAATAATTTATAGTCTGTATTTTGTCAGTTATTCACTAACAAATATATTGTATCCAATCTAATATCTAAAAATTGTATCTTTGCAGGCTCAATGAAAAAGGTCGCATTTTATACATTAGGTTGTAAACTCAACTTCTCTGAAACTTCAACCATCGGTCGTTTATTTACCGATGCTGGTTATGCTGTGGTAGAATTTCAGGATCAGGCCGATGTGTATGTAATTAATACCTGTTCAGTTACCGAGCATGCGGACAAAAAATGCCGTAAAGTTGTTAAAGAGGCCTTAAAGTATTCTCCCAATGCATTTGTAACCATTGTAGGTTGCTATGCGCAATTAAAACCACAGGAAATTGCTGAAATTGAAGGCGTTGATATGGTTTTGGGCGCTGCAGAAAAATTCAGGATTGTAGAATACATTACCGATTTAACCAAACAGCCTAAAGCGGTTGTGCATCAACGGAATATAGAAAAAGTAAACCATAATTTTATTGCTTCTTATTCTATTGGCGATAGAACGCGTACTTTCTTAAAAGTGCAGGATGGCTGCGATTATCCTTGTACCTATTGTACCATTCCATTGGCACGTGGCGCAAGCCGTAGCGATACCATCGAGAATGTGGTTAACCGTGCAAAAATGATTGCCGAAAGCGGTGTAAAAGAGATCGTGTTAACAGGGGTAAACCTTGGCGATTTCGGTATCCGTAACGGTCAGCGTGAAGATAAATTTTTTGATTTGGTTAAAGCCCTGGATGAAGTTGAAGGAATTGAAAGGATCCGTATTTCATCAATTGAGCCAAACCTTTTGAGCAATGAGATTATTCAGTTCGTATCAACCTCAAAAAGATTTGTACCTCATTTTCACATTCCTTTACAATCGGGCTCCGATAAAATTTTAGGCTTAATGCGCCGCCGTTACCGCAGAGATTTGTATGTAGAGCGTGTTGCTAAAATTAAAGAGGTAATGCCACATTGCTGTATTGGTGTAGATGTGATTGTTGGTTTTCCCGGCGAAACAAAAGAAGATTTTTTAGATACCTATCAGTTTCTGAATCAGCTTGATATTTCTTACCTGCATGTATTTACTTATTCTGAGCGCGAATTAACTGCTGCTGCAGAAATGAAAGGTGTTGTTACAGGTAGCGAACGTAATGAGCGTAGCAAAATGCTCCATATTTTATCTGATAAAAAACGCAGGGCTTTTTACGAATCTCAGATTGGCAGCGAAGGAGAAGTGCTTTTCGAAGCCGATCAAAAATCTGGCTACATGCACGGTTTTACCAAGAACTATGTAAAAGTACGTGCCAAATACGATCCGGTTATGGTAAACGAATTAAAAGCTGTTAAGCTATTAGAGATTACCGCCGATGGCGAAGTAGAAGTTGCTGAACTGGAAACTGCTTACGCACATCACTAATTAAGTCCAAAGTCGGTAGTCCTGAGTCCGAAGTTCACATCAACTTGTTTGTCATTCTGAGCGTATTCGAAGGATAGATGATGGAAAATGTAAGATGGATGATGGAATTGATATCGACTGGTTAAAATTTTTGCGAAGAACTAGTGCAATAAGTTAATTAAACCTGATCGGAGCGGGCACGAATCCCGATTTTTTTCAATCGGGTGAGTAAAGCGTAGAGCAGGGCTGTATTAACCGATGAAATACAGAACCACTCTTTTTCAAAAAAAACTTAGATTTTAACCTGTTTCTTTCTGCTTTAAACGCTGGTCTTTAGTCTTTCCACTTTAGTCTTTAAGCTTTGGTCTTTCTTTCCTATCTTCGCTTCAAATTATTTGTATGTTTCCTACCGTTTCACATTTTTTAGAATATCTTTTCGGCATTAATTTACCGCTTCCGTTTAATACTTTCGGCGTTTTTGTGGCGCTGGCATTTGTGGCAGGTTATTGGGCATTTACCAAAGAACTTAAGCGTAAAGAAGCACTTGGCATACTCCATCCAATTAAAAAAACAATTGTAATCGGTAAACCTGCTACAACCTCAGAACTGATTATGAATGGCCTTTTTGGCTTTGTTATTGGTTATAAACTGGTTTACGCCTTGTTAAATTACAGGCTTTTTGTTAGCGATGCACAGGGCATACTCATGTCGGCTAAAGGAAATATCATCGGTGGTTTGTTCTTCGCCGGTTTATTTGCTTATTGGGATTACACTGAAAAAAATAAACACAAACTCGATAAACCAAAAGAAACGCTGGTTACTGTTCATCCATACCAAACCATGAGCAACCTGATTGTTTGGGCAGCGATCTGGGGCTTCTTGGGGGCAAAATTCTTTGATAATTTAGAATATTGGGATGATTTTGTTCAGCATCCTATCGAAAGGCTGTTATCTTTTAGCGGCTTAACCTTTTACGGCGGTTTAATCTGTGGCGGTGCTGCAGTATTAATTATTGCTAAAAGAAATGGAATTAAGCCCCTGCACATGCTCGATGTAGGTGGACCGGGAATGATGCTGGCTTATGCTGTTGGCCGTATAGGCTGCCATTTAGCCGGCGATGGCGACTGGGGAATTGTAAATCCGAACCCAAAACCTTTTTCATGGCTGCCAGATTGGTTATGGTCGTACAAATATCCTAATAATGTGGTAGGCGAAGGAATTCCAATTCCGGGTTGTAATGGTAAATTCTGTAACGAACTGGCCCAGGGTGTTTATCCGACACCAATTTACGAGGTAATTATCTGTTTAATCCTTTTTGCTTTCTTATGGAAAATCAGGGATAAAATCAAAGCACCAGGTTTAATGTTTGGTATTTATATGATTTTAAACGGTTTAGAGCGTTTCTGTATCGAATTGATTCGTGTAAATTCAAAATACCATGTTTTTGGTCTTCGCTTTACCCAGGCCGAAATGATTTCTACCTTCCTCGTAGTTGGCGGGATCGCGTTAAGTGCTTATGCCTTAAGGAACAAAAATCAACTGGCTTAAACTGCTTTCTAAATATTTATTTAAAATCCAACAACAACTATGTTTGGTTGTTAAATAGCTATGAATTACGAATTACTATGCAATAAAGTGATATCGATTGTAAAGCTTACCGGAAACTTTATCCGTAAAGAAGCCATGCAATTTGATGCACAAAAAATCGAATACAAAGGATTAAATGATATGGTTTCTTATGTTGATAAAACGGCAGAACAGAAACTTGTCCAAAATCTCGAAAAATTAATTCCCGATGCTGGTTTTATTACCGAAGAGAAAACAATCAGCAGGGAAGGTAAAACCTATACCTGGATCATCGATCCTTTAGATGGTACCACCAATTTTATCCATGGCATGCCGGCTTATGGCATCAGCGTGGCCCTTTATGAAGATGGTTTGCCTGTTATCGGAGTAGTTTATGAATTAAACAGGGGCGAAATGTTTTATTCTTACAAAGGTGGCTTAGCTTTTATGAATAAAAAAGAAATTAAAGTTTCTGTTAATCCTGATTTAAAATCGAGCTTATTGGCTACGGGATTTCCGTACTGGCAGTTTGATAAACAACCTCAATATTTAAAATTACTGGCCGAAATGATGCAAAAAAGCCATGGCGTACGCAGAATTGGTGCGGCAGCCGTAGATCTGGTTTATACCGCCTGCGGACGTTTTGATGCTTTTTTCGAATTCAACCTGCAACAGTGGGATTTTGCCGCCGGATGTTTTATTGTACAGCAGGCAGGAGGAGAGGTGTTCGACTTTTCGGGAGGAAATGATTATTTTGAAAAAAGAGAAATATTAGCCACCAACGGCAAACTTACTGCAGAGATGCTAACTGCGATTAAGCAGTATTTTTAAGCTATAACTCGTCATTGCGAGGCACGAAGCAATCCAAATGCGGTCGCAGGTAGCGATCGTAGTAATATTGCTTCGTCGTTCCTCCCCGCAATGACGACATTTTTTATAGATATCTCCATTTCGCGTTGCCTCAGTCGTATTCTAGGTTTACCACAATTGCAAATTTATTTTAAGAAAAACTCCAAATAAAGAGTTTTTCTTATCTTTTATGACGCTCTCCTATAATTCTCGACATACATTTCTCCTCTT